>NZ_CP059566.1:0-716104 GCF_014054945.1 Neisseria sicca
CTCGAGCTTATTCATGACGCTAGCAGAATTTTGGCCGCAGTGCCTCCGCCGACTTCACGATATTTTGCCTGCCGGGCAGTTCGCGCAATGGATTGCGCCCTTGACCGTGGGCGAGGAAAACGGCGTGTGGGTGGTTTACGGTAAAAACCAGTTTGCCTGCAATATGCTCAAAAGCCAGTTTGCCGCCAAAATCGAAGTGGTGCGTGCGGAATTGGCTCCGCAACAGGCAGCGTTTGCGTTTAAGACGGGCGCGGGGCAGCATTATGAAATGTCGGAAAATGCGGGGGTAGTTGCGCCTGAACAAGCCGCGTTGACGGAAGAAATGCCGAAAGCGGACGCGCAAGAATCTTTTTCGGACGGGACGTCGTCTGAAAACTCAGACAAGCCCTCCGTTGCGAAAACAGCGGCGGATATTTTGGCGCAACGCATGAAAAACCTGCCGCACGAAAACAAGCAGCCTGCCGCCGTGCCCGCAGAATCCAAAGCCGTTGCCAAAGCCAAAACGGAAGCGCAGCGCGATGCAGAAGAAGCACGTTACGAACAGACCAATCTGTCGCGCGACTACACATTCGATACTTTGGTAGAAGGTAAGGGCAACCGCCTTGCCGCCGCCGCCGCCCAAGCCATTGCCGAGAACCCGGGGCAGGGCTACAACCCGTTTTTCCTGTACGGCAGCACGGGTTTGGGTAAAACCCACTTGGTGCAGGCCATCGGCAACGAACTGCTGAAAAACCGTCCTGACGCCAAAGTGCGCTATATGCATTCAGACGACTATATCCGCAGCTTTATGAAGGCGGTGCGCAACAATACTTATGATGTGTTCAAGCAGCAATACAAACAATACGATCTGCTGATTATCGACGACATCCAGTTCATCAAAGGCAAAGACCGTACAATGGAAGAATTCTTCTATCTGTACAACCATTTCCATAACGAGAAAAAACAGCTCATCCTCACTTGCGACGTGTTGCCTGCCAAAATCGAAGGCATGGACGACCGCCTCAAATCGCGTTTCTCATGGGGGTTGACTTTGGAACTCGAGCCGCCCGAGCTGGAAATGCGCGTGGCGATTTTGCAGAAAAAGGCAGAAGCGGCAGGCATCAGCATTGAAGACGAAGCCGCATTGTTTGTTGCCAACCTGATTCGTTCCAACGTGCGCGAACTGGAAGGCGCGTTCAACCGCGTCAGCGCCAGCAGCCGCTTTATGAACCGCCCCGTTATCGACATGGATTTGGCGCGCACGGCTTTGCAGGACATCATCGCCGAAAAACACAAAATCATTACTGCTGACACCATTATCGACGCGACTGCCAAATATTACCGTATTAAAATCAGCGATATACTCGGCAAAAAACGCACGCGTAACATTGCCCGTCCGCGTCAAGTCGCCATGAGCCTGACCAAAGAGTTGACCACCCTCAGCCTGCCGTCTATCGGCGACGCGTTCGGCGGACGCGACCACACAACCGTCATGCACGGCGTGAAAGCCGTAGCAAAACTGCGCGAAGAAGATCCTGAGTTGGCGCAAGATTACGAAAAACTCCTGATTCTGATTCAAAACTGAGCCAGAACCGGTTTTCAGACGACCCCTCTCTTAAAAGGTCGTCTGAAAACACAAATACACTTTGATTTTAACGGCGGCGAATCAACCATCTCGTCCGCCGAACCCGATTCAAAAACACCCGAAATAACCGATTCAAAAGGAATTGACCATGCTGATTTTACAAGCCGACCGCGACAGTCTGCTCAAGCCGCTGCAAGCCGTTACCGGTATCGTCGAACGCCGCCATACCCTGCCCATCCTCTCCAACGTCCTGCTCGAAAGCAAAGACGGTCAAACCAAACTCCTGGCGACCGACTTGGAAATCCAAATCAACACGGCCGGTCCGGAAAGTCAGGCAGGCGACTTCCGCATCACTACCAATGCCAAAAAATTCCAAGACATCCTGCGCGCCTTGCCCGACAGCGCCATCGTTTCGCTCGACTGGGCGGACAACCGCCTGACCCTGCGTGCAGGCAAATCACGCTTCGCCCTGCAAACCCTCCCTGCCGAAGACTTCCCGCTGATGAGCGTCGGCGAAGACATCAGCGCAGCGTTCTCCCTGTCGCAAGAAACCTTCAAAACCATGCTGTCTCAAGTCCAATACAGCATGGCAGTACAAGACATCCGCTACTACCTCAACGGCTTGCTGATGCAGGTTGAAGGCAACCAACTGCGCCTCGTCGCCACCGACGGCCACCGCCTTGCCTACGCCGCCAGCCAAATCGAAGCCGAATTGCCCAAAACCGAAGTCATCCTGCCGCGCAAAACCGTTTTGGAACTCTTCAAACTGCTGAACAATCCGTCTGAACCCATCAGCGTCGAGTTGCTCAACAACCAAGTACGCTTCCAATGCAACGGCACGACCATCGTCAGCAAAGTCATCGACGGCAAATTCCCCGACTTCAACCGCGTCATCCCGCTGGACAACGACAAAATCTTCCTCGTTTCACGCACCCAACTTTTGGGCGCGCTTGAACGTGCCGCCATCCTTGCCAACGAAAAATTCCGCGGCGCGCGCCTGTTCCTGCAACCCGGCCTCTTGAGCGTTGTGTGCAGCAACAACGAGCAGGAAGAAGCCCGCGAAGAACTCGAAATCGCCTACCAAGGCGGCGAACTCGAAGTCGGCTTCAATATCGGCTATCTGATGGACGTATTGCGCAACATCCATTCCGACGATATGCAGCTTGCCTTCGGCGATGCCAACCGCTCGACCTTGTTTACCGTACCGAACAACCCGAACTTCAAATACATCGTGATGCCGATGCGCATCTGATGCGGCGGTTGTTTTGAAATGAATAAAAAGGTCGTCTGAATAATTGGAAAGTTTAAGGTTATGAATTTTTTTAGAAAAACTATCTTTTTTCTGGTTGTCTTATCGATCTTGGCTGCCTGCGGTTCGTTCGTCTCGCAATATGTTTTAGGAATGGACCCTTGCGTTTTGTGTATTTTGCAGCGCTTGTCGGTTTTAGCGGTCGGATTGGTGGTTTTGGCGGCAGCCTTTTTCCGCCAGGCTTCTAAGATTGGCAGACTGTTCAGTGCCTTGTTGGTCAGTGTGCCGGCGGTTTATGGCGCGGGTGTTGCGGCCTATCAATTGTGGCTGCAAAGCCTGCCGCCGGGGAGTGCGCCGTCCTGCGGTGCGCCGTGGACTTTCCGTTTGAAGGATTGGCCGCTGTTTGACTGGTTTGAACCAATTGTGCGCGGCTTTGGCGATTGTGCCGTACCGGACTATCTGCTGGGTATTGCACTGCCGTATTGGAGCATCGCCTATTTTGGCTTTGTGATTGTATTGGTGTGGTTTGCCTGGTTCAAAACCAAATAGCCGCAAAGATGAAAAGGTCGTCTGAAAACCGAAAATATGGTTTTCAGACGACCTTTGTTGTATTTGGTAACTATATGTTCCCGTTGTATAATCGCGGGTTTTCAATTCAATATAGTGGATTAAATTTAAATCAGGACAAGGCGACGAAGCCGCAGACAGTACAGATAGTACGGCAAGGCGAGGCAACGCCGTACTGGTTTAAAGTTAATCCACTATAATAAACATACAGGAACCGCCATGACAGAATCCATCACCCGCGACAGTATGCAATATGATGTCGTGATTGTCGGCGCAGGCCCGTCGGGTTTGTCCGCCGCCATCAAACTCAAGCAGCTTGCCGAAAAAAACGGGCGCGAAATCAGCGTTTGCGTGGTGGAGAAAGGTTCGGAGGCGGGTGCGCATTCGCTGGCGGGTGCGGTCATTGATCCGATTGCGCTGGATGAGCTGATTCCCGACTGGAAAGAAAAAGGCGCGCCGCTGACGCGCGCGGTAACTCAGGACAAAGTGTTGTTCCTGACTGAAAAAAAGGCGTTCAATCTGCCCGTTACTCCTAATTTTGACAATCATGGCAATTACATCGTCAGCTTGGGCGAAGTCGTGCGCTGGTTGGCGGAGCAGGCGGAAAATATGTGCGTGGAAATCTATCCGGGCTTTGCCGCCGCCGAAGTGCTGTATCACGAAGACGGTTCGGTCAAAGGCATTGCAACCGGCAATATGGGTATCGGCAAAGACGGCGAGCCGATCGACAGCTTCCAGCCCGGCATGGAGCTTTGGGCGCAGCAAACCCTGTTTGCCGAAGGTTGCCGCGGTTCGCTTTCCAAACAAGTCATCGAACGTTTCCAACTCGACCAAAACAGCCAGCCGCAAACTTATGGCTTGGGTATCAAAGAGATTTGGGAAGTGTCGTCTGAAAAACATCAGCCCGGCTTGGTGATACACAGCGCGGGCTGGCCGCTGGACAGCAAAACCTACGGCGGCGCGTTTGTTTACCATTTCGACGACAACAAGGTCGCCGTCGGTTTCGTGGTCGGTTTGGACTATCAAAACCCTTATCTGTCGCCGTTTGAAGAGTTCCAACGCTTCAAAACCCATCCCGAAATCCGTAAAACCTTCGAAGGCGGCCGCCGCATTGCTTACGGCGCACGTTCGCTGATTGAAGGCGGTTTGCAAAGCCTGCCGAAGCTCTCGTTCAAGGGCGGCGTTTTAATTGGCGATGCGGCGGGTTTCCTCAATATGCCGCGTATCAAAGGCATTCATACCGCCATGAAATCCGCCATGCTCGCCGCAGAAGCCGTGTTCCCCTTGTTGGAAAACCTTGAAGAAGTGGAGGGTTTCGACAGCGGCAAAGAAGCGGCGGATTATCAGCAACGTTTTGAACAAAGCTGGCTGTATCAAGAGCTTTACGCCGCGCGCAATGTCCGTCCGTCATTCAAATGGGGCGTTTACCTCGGCTCGCTTTATACCGGCATCGACCAAATGATTTTCAAAGGCAAAGCCCCGTGGACCTTGAAACATCACGGCAAAGACAACGAGCAGCTCAAAAAAGCCGCCGCGTGCAAGCCGATTGATTATCCGAAACCCGACGGCGTGTTGACCTTCGACCGCTTGAGCAGCGTCTTCCTTGCCAATCTTGCGCACGAAGAAAACCAGCCCGACCATTTGGTGCTGAAAAATCCGCAAACGATGATAGACGTGAACTACAAAGAATACGCCTCGCCCGAAACGCGTTATTGTCCGGCTGGTGTGTATGAAATCGTCGAAGAAAACGGCAGCCCGCGCCTGCAAATCAACGCCGCCAACTGCGTTCACTGCAAAACGTGCGACATCAAAGACCCGACGCAAAACATCACTTGGATTTGTCCTGAAGGTGCAAGCGGGCCGAATTACGGCGGGATGTAAGCTTTAGTTGAAGCGGGCTTGTCTAAATGGGACAAGTCTCTGTCGTATCAGATAAAAAAGGTCGTCTGAAAATCCTGATTTAAGGTTTTCAGACGACCTTTTGGGTTTTTCAGGGAATGGGTATTAACAGAATATCGTTGATTTACCTGATTACGGTACGCATTCATCCGCGCTTGAGGTTCATTTTGAATCGGCTGCACTTTTTAGCGGACGGCGTTGCCGCCGACGGCTACGGCCAAATCGTATTCGGCGGGTAAAACGCTCATGCCCGCCAGCCCTGTGCAGCCGATGACGGGCAGGCCGAGTATTTCCCCTTCCGCTTCGTCGTCGAGAAAGACGATTTCCGTCCAGCGGGCGGCGGACAGTGCGGTGGCGGCAACGACCTTGCCGTGGCCGCCCGCACCGATGATGGCGAGTTTTTTATGTGTTTTCTGCATGGGTGTTTCCAAGATTGGAGGCGGCAGGCCGTCTGAAAACGCCGTTTATTTCGAGCCGCGTATTTTCTTCGTTGCTTTCACGACGCGTTCGTAAAGGGACGGAGACAACGCATCTTGTAGATACACGCTTTTTACGCCGATTTCCTGTGCGGCCTGTTCGGCCGATATTTCGGCGTACGAACCGGCGACGGGTGTGCGTTCGCGGTCGTATTGGGTAACGGCATAGGTTTTTTCGTTGATGCGTTCGTAACGTTTCCCGCCTTCTTGGAGCTCGAAATTATCGTGGTAAACGGTGCTTTCTATGAGGATGCCGTTTTCGTATGTGAGGACTGGGCCTTGATATCCGATGTCATCGTTGCTGAAATACAGTTCTGCCCTCGGTGCGGGGAGCGCGCGGTCGAGAAAGAGATGCATGCAGAGTTGCGAACCTCTGTTTTCAACAACCGGAACTTTCATACATATGCGCGGGTTGTTGTAATTTACGGGTCTTCTGCGCCTTTCGATTTGCCGATCTATCTCGTTGAGATAGTAAAGGTTTTTCAGCGTTAGGATATTGCCGCCGTTATAGGTGCTTGTATTGTTGCCGTAATAAACAACGTTTCGGTTGTTATTGTGAATGGCGTTTAGGTTGTAGCCGTAGCTTGCTAAGGCAGGGTTGTTTTGCAATGCGCCACGGGTTACATCGTAGGCGGAGGCCGTCTGAAAGGAGCAGGCCAGTATCGTTGCGGCGAATAGTCGGAATGTTTTCATGTTTTTTCAGGTCGGATTGGGAACGAGGTCGTCTGAAAATGCGGTTTCAGCGGAGCGGAAACGGGTTTGGACGGCCGGTTTTATGCGTCGTCGTTGCCGGTGAATTTGGCGGCGGCGATGATGATGTCGAGCAGGAGTTTGACGAGGTCTGTCAGTGTCTCCATGCACAAAAGCGCATTTGTCTTAGCCGTAACGCCGTTGGAAATCGCTCATAAAGTCCGCCAATGCCTGTACGCCTTCGAGCGGCATGGCGTTGTAGATGCTGGCGCGCATACCGCCGACGGTTTTGTAGCCTTTGAGCAGGCACAGACCTTGCAGTTCGGCTTCGAGGACGAAGCGGCGGTCGAGTTCGGCTGAGGCGGTTTGGAAAACGACGTTCATTTTCGACCGGGCATCGGGGCGGATTCGGTTGACGTAGAAGCCGCCGCTGTTGTCGATGGCGTCGTAAAGCGTTTGGGCTTTGATGTTGTTGACGGCTTCGATTTTCTTCACGCCGCCTTGTGTCAGCAGCCAGCGGAACACTAAGCCGGACATATAGATGGCGTAGGTTGACGGGGTGTTATACATGCCGTCGCGGTTGAGGTGGGAACGGTAGTTGAAGACGTCGGGAATGCTGTCGGGGCAGCGGTTGAGCAGGTCTTCACGGATGATGACGACGGTTGCACCGGCGGGGCCGATGTTTTTTTGTGCGCCCGCGTAAATCAGACCGTAGTCGGAAACGTCAAATTCGCGCGAGAGGATTTCGCTGGACATATCGCAAACGAGCGGCGGCAGGTCGTCTGAAAGTTTGGGAACGGTTTGGTATTGCAGACCGTTGACGGTTTCATTGATGGCGAAGTGGACGAAGGCGGAGTTTTTGTCTATGTCCCAAGTTTCGACGGTCGGCAGGGCGGTGTAGTTGAATTGTTCGCCGCCGTGTGCCGCCAGTCGGATTTCGGCATCGGTCAGGCGGCTCATTTGTTCGTAGGCGATGCGGCTCCAGTTGCCCGTTACCACTGCGTCGGCGGACGGGAAGCCATGCGCCAGGTTCATCGCAACCATGTTGAATTGCGTGGTCGCGCCGCCTTGCAGGAATAGGATTTTGTAGTTTGAGGGAATGTTCAGCAGCGTGCGCAGGTCTTGTTCGGCGTGATGAAGGATGCTGAGGAACATTTCCGAGCGGTGGCTCATCGCCATGACGGGGAAGCCTGTGCCGTTGTAGTCGAGCATTTCTTGCTGCGCGGTACGCAATACGGCTTCGGGCAGGACGGCGGGACCTGCGGAAAAGTTGTAGATGGGGCGGGCGGACATGGCAATGCCTTTTTGTTTCGATGATAACAGCTTTGGATTTTAGAATGACGGCGTGCTTCGTGCAAGCCGTATGGAAGGGAAATGGGGTCGTCTGAAAAAGAAAGGTTGGAAATAAAATGATGATTATCAATGGGTAAGGTTTAATGGCGATTTTTCAAACGACCGTTTTTGTCAACAATTTTAAGTTTGGTTTTATGCCGTCAGGTGTATTCATTCTATGAGGTCGTCTGAAAAAAAAGCCGCGATAAATCAACGCTTTTCTTTTGAGTGGAAAGCGGTTATAATAAGCCAATTTTTCAATTTTGACGAAAAATGGCCACTGGGCCATTTTTTTGTTTATGTACTCCGGGAGATTCATGGATATTCAAACAATTCTCGAAAAAACCCTGCCGGGTTTGGGCTACGAACTGGTCGATTTCGAGCTGACTGCGCAAGGCACGCTGCGCGTGTTCATCGATAAAGAAGGCGGGATTACCGTCGAAGACTGCGCGACCGTCAGCAATCATTTGAGCCGCGTGTTCATGGTGGAAGACATCGATTATAAAAATCTGGAAATTTCCAGCCCCGGCCTTGACCGGCCTCTGAAAAAAGCCGCCGATTTCGTGCGTTTTGCAGGACAACAGGCAAAAATCAAAACCCGCCTGCCGGTTGACGGACAAAAGAATTTTATCGGCCGCATCGAGGGTTGTGAAAACGATACCGTAACGCTCTCTTTCGACGGCAAAACCGCGCAAATCGGCTTGGATAATATCGATAAAGCCCGCCTGCGCCCCGAATTTAAATTTTAAAACTTGATATTGGAGATTCTAAAAATGAGTCGCGAAATGTTGCAACTTGCCGAAGCGTTGGCAAGCGAGAAAAACGTTGAAGCGGAAGTGGTGTTCCAAGCATTGGAATTCGCCCTTTCTACCGCAGCCAAGAAAAAAGCCGACCGCGAGCATATGGACGTGCGCGTCGAAATCGACCGCGATACCGGCGAATACCATACTTACCGCCGCTGGCTGATTGTTGCCGACGAGGATTACACCTATCCCGACCTGGAAAAAACCATCGAAGAAATCCAAGAAGAAATTCCGGGTACCGACATTCAAATCGGCGACTACTACGAAGAAACGCTGCCGAACGAAGGCTTTGGCCGCCAAGCCGCGCAAACTGCCAAACAAATCATCCTGCAACGCATCCGCGATGCCGAGCGCGAGCAAAATCTGAACGAGTTTCTTGCTGTTAAAGAAGACATCGTTTCCGGTACGGTAAAACGCGTGGAACGCCACGGCATCATCGTCGAAGTCGTTCCGGGTAAGCTGGATGCGCTGATTCCGCGCGAACAAATGATTCCGCGTGAAAACTTCCGCGGCGGCGACCGTATCCGCGCGCTGTTTTTGCGTGTGGACGAAATCGGCAACACCGGCCGCAAACAAGTTATCCTCAGCCGTACTTCGGGCGATTTCCTCGCAAAACTGTACGAAATGGAAGTGCCTGAAATTGCAGACGGCTTGTTGGAAATCCGTGAAGTGGCGCGCGATCCGGGCCAACGTGCGAAAGTGGCGGTCAAAGCCAACGACCAACGCATCGATCCGCAAGGCACTTGTATCGGCGTGCGCGGCTCCCGTGTGAACGCCGTCAGCAACGAATTGGCCGGCGAGCGCATTGATGTGGTGCTGTGGTCGTCTGAAACTGCCGAGTTCGTGATGAACGCGCTGTCTCCTGCCGAAGTCAGCCGCATCGTGATTGACGATGACAAACACGCGGTTGACGTGATCGTTGCCGAAGACCAGCTTGCTCTTGCTATTGGTCGTGGCGGTCAAAACGTGCGCTTGGCATCTGATTTGACAGGTTGGCAGTTGAACATCATGACTGTTGAAGAAGCAGACGAACGTACCGCTGCCGAAGACGCAGCCATCCGCGACCTCTTTACCGCGCATCTGAACATCGACGACGAAACCGCCGATATTTTGGTAGAAGAAGGTTTTGCCACGCTGGAAGAAGTTGCTTACGTTCCGGCTGCCGAATTGTTCGCCATCGAAGGCTTTGACGAAGAAATCGTCGAAACCCTGCGCAACCGCGCGCGCGATGCGATTCTGACCATGGCGATTGCGTCCGAAGAGAAGCTGGAAGAAGTTTCAGACGACATGCGCAATCTGGACGGCGTAGATTCCGATATGCTCCGCAAACTGGCGGAAGCCGGCGTAACCACCCGCGACGATCTGGCCGAACTGGCCGTTGACGAACTGATTGAAATAACCGGTGTAGATGAAGAAGCGGCGAAAAAAGTGATTCTTGCTGCCCGCGAACACTGGTTTACCGAAGAGAACTAATGGGGGTACAGATGAGTAACACAACCGTAGAACAATTTGCCGCCGAACTGAAACGCCCCGTCGATGATTTGCTGAAACAACTGAAAGAAGCCGGCGTCAATAAAAGCAGCGGCAGCGATTCCCTGACGCTGGACGACAAGCAACTGCTGAACGCCTATCTGAAAAAGAAAAACGGCAATGACGGCGGAACCATCAGTATCCGCCGCAAAAAAACCGAAGTCAGCACTGTCAGCGGCGTCAAAGTCGAACGCAAACGCGGCCGTTCCGTAACGATTCCTTCGCCGGAAGAGCTTGCCGCCGAAGCTAAAGCCAAAGCAGCATCTGAAGCACAAAAAGCCGAGCAGGCAGAAGCGAAAGACCAAGCCGCAGAACAGGCGAAAGCCGAAGCTGAGGCCGCCGCCCGTGCCGAAGCGCGCGCGAAAGCCGAAGCGGAAGCTGCGAAGTTGAAGGCTGCCAAAGCAGCAAAAGCCGAGCCGAAAGTCAAAGCGGAAGAAGCGAAACCTGTTGAAGAGGCTGAAAAACCTGCCGAAGTGAAAGCAGCTGAAAGCAAAGCCGACGACAAACCGGTAGAACCTGCTGCACAAACAGTTCAGGCTGAAGACAAACCTGCCCAAAGGTCGTCTGAAAAACCTGCCGAAGGCAAAGCCAAGCCTAAACAAGACAAAGGCAATAAAGGCAAAGACGCGAAAAAAGCAGCCAAACCCGCTGCCCCTGCCGTTCCGCAACCTGTGGTCAGCGCGGAAGAGCAAGCGCAACGCGACGAAGAAGCACGCCGCGCCGCCGCTTTACGCGCCCATCAAGAAGCCTTGTTGAAAGAAAAACAAGAGCGTCAGGCGCGTCGCGAAGCCATGAAACAACAGGCGGATCAGCAAGCCAAGCCCGCAGCCGAAGCCAAAGCTGCCGAGCAGCGCAAGCCTGCCGAAAAAGCCAAAGCCGCGCCTGCAGAAGGCAAAGCCGCCAATCCTGCCCGTGCGAAAAAAGAAGACCGCCACAACCGCGATGATGACAACCAAGGCCGCAACGCCAAAGGCAAAGGCGGTAAAGGCGGACGCGACCGCAATGCGCGCAACGGCGACGACGAGCGCGTACGCAGCGGTAAAAAAGGCAAGAAACTCAAACTCGAGCCGAACCAACACGCCTTCCAAGCGCCGACCGAACCTGTCGTTCACGAAGTCTTGGTTCCCGAAACCATTACCGTTGCCGATTTGGCGCATAAAATGGCAGTCAAAGGCGTGGAAGTGGTCAAAGCCCTGATGAAAATGGGCATGATGGTGACCATCAACCAATCCATCGACCAAGACACCGCCCTGATTGTGGTGGAAGAACTCGGTCATATCGGCAAACCTGCCGCCGCCGACGATCCCGAAGCATTCTTGGATGAAGGCGTGGAAGCTGTGGAAGCCGAAGCATTGCCGCGTCCGCCGGTTGTTACCGTGATGGGTCACGTCGACCACGGTAAAACCTCGCTGCTGGACTACATCCGCCGCGCCAAAGTGGTACAAGGCGAAGCGGGCGGCATTACCCAACACATCGGTGCATACCACGTTGAAACCCCGCGCGGCGTGATTACCTTCTTAGATACCCCGGGTCACGAAGCGTTTACCGCCATGCGCGCGCGTGGTGCGAAAGCAACCGACATCGTGATTCTCGTGGTCGCAGCCGACGACGGCGTGATGCCGCAAACCATCGAAGCCATTGCCCACGCTAAAGCAGCGGGCGTACCGATGGTGGTTGCCGTCAACAAAATCGATAAAGAAGCCGCCAATCCCGAGCGTATCCGCCAAGAGTTGACCGCACACGAAGTCGTGCCGGACGAATGGGGTGGTGATGTACAATTTATCGACGTTTCCGCCAAAAAAGGCATTAATATCGACGCGTTGCTCGAAGCCGTATTGCTTGAAGCCGAAGTTTTGGAACTGACTGCCCCCGTCGATGCGCCTGCGAAAGGCATCATCGTCGAAGCCCGTCTTGACAAAGGACGCGGCGCAGTCGCCACCCTCTTGGTGCAAAGCGGTACGCTGAAAAAAGGCGATATGCTGCTTGCCGGTACCGCGTTCGGTAAAATCCGCGCGATGGTTGATGAAAACGGTAAAGCCGTCAACGAAGCCGGCCCGTCTATTCCGGTCGAAATCCTCGGCTTGTCCGATGTGCCGAATGCCGGCGAAGACGCAATGGTGTTGGCAGACGAGAAAAAAGCCCGCGAAATCGCGCTCTTCCGCCAAGGCAAATACCGCGACGTGCGCCTTGCCAAACAGCAGGCGGCGAAGCTGGAAAATATGTTCAACAACATGGGCGAAAACCAAGCCCAATCCTTGTCGGTCATCATCAAAGCAGACGTACAAGGTTCTTACGAAGCTTTGGCGGGCAGCCTGAAAAAACTGTCCACCGACGAAGTGAAAGTGAACGTATTGCATAGCGGCGTGGGCGGTATTACCGAATCGGACGTCAACCTTGCCATCGCTTCAGGCGCGTTCATTATCGGCTTTAATGTGCGTGCAGATGCTTCTTCGCGCAAACTTGCCGAAAATGAAAACGTGGAAATCCGCTACTACAACATCATTTACGATGCCATCGACGACGTCAAAGCGGCCATGAGCGGCATGCTGGCGCCGGAAGAGAAAGAGCAGGTTACCGGTATGGTCGAAATCCGTCAGGTCATCAGCGTATCCAAAGTCGGCAACATCGCAGGCTGTATGGTTACCGACGGCGTGGTCAAACGCGATTCCCATATCCGCCTCATCCGCAACAACGTGGTCATCCACACCGGCGAACTGTCTTCTTTGAAACGCTACAAAGACGACGTCAAAGAAGTCCGCATGGGCTTCGAATGCGGCTTGATGATCAAAGGCTACAACGAAATTATGGAAGGCGACCAACTGGAATGCTTCGACATCGTCGAAGTCGCCCGCTCGCTGTAATTTCCCGTTGTAAATAAAAGGTCGTCTGAAAACCATGAAAAGTGGTTTTCAGACGACCTTTTTGTTTTATAGCGGATTGGATTGGCGCAGTACGGCGTTGCCCAACGCTTAATCTTGGTTTGAATTCAATTTGGCATAAATGATAAACAAATTAATCAATTGAAATATAAATTCCGATTAAATAATGTTTTGAGAAAGAGTTAGAACTTGTTGAGGATAAAGCAGTCTAAGGAAGCCACGCAGTTCGACTGCGTGTAACGATTCAATCAATAAATTACGATCCCCCCAATCTGGTTATTTATCCCATCTCCCCGGATAGGCAACCGTCAGCTCACGGAAAAAATAATATCATGGATACAAAACAAGTCTTTCGCGCAATCGTTTCTGAAGAAGCCGCCGCACACTCCGCATCTTTGGAAAGGTCGTCCGAACCCAAGGTTTTTCAAGGAACTAAGGGCAATGATGTCTATTATGCCACCCATACCGCAGACAACATTGTGGAAAAGGCAAATGAAGGACAGGATACCGTTTATAGCAATGTCAGCTACACCTTGCCGAACAATGTCGAAAACTTGGTTTTGACCGGTTCGGATAATATTTATGGCGCGGGCAACAATTCAGACAACGTATTGGTCGGCAACAGCGGCAACAACCGCCTGTATAGCGGGCGCGGCAATGATACGGTTTACGGGGGCGCAGGTCACGACAACATCAACGGGGGAGAAGGCGACGACCAACTGTTCGGCGATGAAGGCAACGATATCCTAGACGGCGCGGCAGGAAACGACGTATTGCAAGGGGGTGAAGGCAACGATACCTATTTGTTCGGCGAAAAAAGCGGCAAAGACACAGTAATCGACCGCCAAGGCAGCAACAGCATCCGCTTTTTAGACGGTCTCAGCGCAGACGATCTGACGGTTACCGCCGTGCGCAATGCAGAAGGCGGACAGGACTGGCGTATCGCAGTGAAACACACCCAATCCGTCCTGACCATTTCCAATCAATACCAAGAAGGCAGCAATATGCCTTCTGTCCAACGGTTTGTTTTCGCAAACGGCACATTAAACCTCAACCAATTCATCAAAGCCACTCAAGCGCAAGTAGAAATACGCGACAATGCAGGCGAACGTATTGAAGGCACGGAAGGAAACGACGCGCTGAACGGCACCGTCGGCAACGACGTCATCGACGGCAAAGCAGGTGCGGACATGATGCGCGGCGGCATCGGAGACGATACTTACTATGTGGATAACGCAAAAGATGTTGTCGTTGAGAATAGCAGCGAAGGCAATGATACCGTGATCAGCAGCGTTTCTTATACCGCCTCAACCCACGTTGAAAACGTTACCCTGACCGGCAACGCCAATATCTACGCGGCAGGCAACAACAGCAATAACATCCTGACCGGCAACGACGGACACAACCGACTCAATAGCGGCCGCGGCAACGATACCGTTTACGGCATGGGCGGCAACGACAACATTAACGGCGGCGACGGCAATGACTACTTGGACGGCGGTGATGGCAACGACACCATCAACGGCGACGCAGGCGACGACACTTTAATCGGAGGAGCAGGCAAAGATATGTTGAAAGGCGGAACAGGCAACGACACCTATATTTACGGCAGCGACGATACGATTATCGACAACCAAGGCAACAATACCCTGAAGTTTTCAGACGACCTCCGTGTCAGCGACATCAAAGTAAACGTCATCGACAATGCCGACGGCAGCAAAAACTGGGAAATCACATCCGCCAACGGCTCTGCCACCATTCAAAACCAAGTTGACGCCAAAGGACATATTTCCATCAACCAATTCCAATTCCTCGGCGAAAACTATACAGCCGAGACCCTGCTCAAAGCCGTCAACACCGGAAAAGCCGACCAAGGCATCAAAAATGAAGGCACACCGAACGACGATGTGATTGTCGGCAGCAAGTTTAATGACGAATTAAGTTCCGGCACAGACGGCAGGGACGTGATTTACGGCATGGACGGCGACGACATTATCCGAGACGAAGGCACGACCTACTGGGGCAACGAATGGTCTTCAGACGACAAACTGTACGGCGGAAACGGCAATGACAAACTGTATGCGCGGGTCGGAGCCGATTACCTCGACGGCGGCGCGGGCGACGATTATCTGGAAGGCGGAGACGGGCGCGATACCTATGTTTTCGGCAAAGGATACGGACACGACACCATTTTCGACTTCGGTTTCGATATCGACGAAGAATTCAATCCCACCTCCATCAGCAACGCCGTAAAATTCACCGGCGGCTTGACATTGGATGACTTGAATATTTCCGTGACCCCGGGCTACGACAAAACCGGCATCGACTACACGCCCGATCCGTTTGACTACACCATCAACCCCCGTCTGAACGGCAACACATGGACCGTTTCCATCAAAGGCAGCAATGACGTATTGACGATTAAAAACCAAATGGGTTCGCAAGGCGCCATATCCGAGTTCCAATTCGACAACGGCACATACAGCACGGAACAAATCATCGAACATTTCGGTTTGAAAGTATCCCATGTCCGCAAAGACGGCACGATTATTCAATACCTGAATGACGACAGCGATACCTTTGACCAACGACTGTACGAAGGTTCCAACCGCATTATCCACGGCACCGACAACGGCGACACCGTCAGCGTTTCAGGCAACTACGGCGGCAAAACCACCTTTATCGGCGGCAGCGGCGACGATACCGTCAAAGTCGGACACGACAGCACCATTGATGCCGGCGCAGGCAATGACACCATTTCCGGCGGCAGCTATGCCAATACAATTACATTCGGCAAAGGCAGCGGGCATGACAAATTGTCACTGAACGCAAGCGGCGAGGACAATACCGTATTGTTCTCAGGCAATCTGACGCTGAAAGACATCGATTTGGAAATCAATAAAGCAGGAAACAACAAAGAGAACTGGGTGGTCAAACTCAAAGGCAGCGACGACACCCTGACCGTCTTGGATGCCGTCCACTCCTCAGATGGCGGCGATACCGTAGATGCGTTCAAGTTTGCCGCTTCAGGCGAAACATACAGCATGTCGCAATTCCTGACCGCTTTGGGACACGATACCGCCCATCAAGGCGTTTTGTAAGCTTCACAAAGCAATAAGGCAGCATTGCCGATTGATTTGTTTTTTCAGACGACCCCTGAAGGACTAGGGGTCGTCTGAAACTTTATTGTGTGACCATAGACGATAAAGTGGGAACAGTCCGTCTGATTTTGGCTGGGTTGCTTGGGGAGCAGGGTAAAGTAAGAATATGATTGATGTTCAAAAATAAGGAATAAACCGATGAAGCATATATTATTAGTGGCTGTCATGATTTTAAGCAGTTTCGCTAACGCAAACGAAATGAGCAATCCTTGTGTCTATCATCCTGATTTGCCGGGATGCGCGGGCAATAACCGACCGATGGGGCAAACAAAACGGGTTATTAACATTCCTGATAGATGGGGTGCTATTTATTTTAATGGCGCAAATCGAGCCATAGGAGTATCTGAAAACAATACTAAAAGTGCAGAGTCAGCAAGACGAGAAGCACTAGCTGACTGTATTAAGAATGGTGGTGGCAAAAATCCAATAGCTTCTAATGGTCAGGGATGTCATTTTATGACTGAGTATGTAAATGGATGTGGAGCAATTGCAATTGGTGGTGTAATAGGGAATGGTCGTGTTTCTGCTAAAAGCGATTTCAACTTGGAGACTGCTGAACAAAATGCTATTGATTCCTGTGAAAAAAATCGCCCTTTTAAATGCACCATCCGCTATTCAGGCTGTTCCCGTCATCCAGACTACCTTCGTTACTAAATGAATTTTCAGACGACCTCTAAATGCTAAAAGGTCGTCTGAAAACTTATTTTGTAACGATAGAGTCGAAAGCGATGTCGGTTTATGCGGCAGAGTTTTGAGAGAAACGAATAACGGAAAAGATTAAGAGGTATAAAGATGAAGAAGATATTTTTGATGTTGTTGGCAATGCAGGTTAGCCCCTTTGTTTTAGCCGACGGATTGAATGCGATTAACGATCCTGTAATGAATCCTTGTATTCAAAGACCGGACTTGGCGGGGTGTAGCGGTAATAATCAGTCAGGAGGGCAGGCACGTCGGATATATAAAGTGCCGAACCGTTGGGGAGCGATTTATTTTAATCCGGTAAATCGAGCTGTTGGCTATTCCGAAAATAATACCGAAGGGGAGGAGTCAGCTAGACGTGAAGCATTGGCAAGCTGTATCAAAGCCGGTGGAGGTCAAAATCCGATTGCTCGTGATGGTAAAGGCTGTCGAGTAATGAATGAATTTCGTAATACTTGTTCAGCGTTTGCAGTGGGTGGTAAGGAAGAAGGTAAAGGTGGTCTAGGGTGGAGTAGTAATGCTTATGTAAAAAAAGCGGAAGCAGAAGCGCTTGAATATTGCAGAGAACATTCCAATGAATGTGTTATCCGTTATTCAGGCTGTTCCCGTCATCCTGATTACCGTTATTAAGTGATTTTTAAGTGATTTTATTTTTCAGACGACCTCTAAATGCTTACAGGTCGTCTGAAAACTTATTTTGCAGCGATAGGGTCGAAAGCGATGCCGAGCTATGCGGCAAGGTTTTGAGAGAAACGAATAGCGTAAAAGATTAAGAGGTATAAAGATGAAGAAGATATTTTTGATGTTGTTGGCAATGCAGGTTAGCCCCTTTGTTTTAGCCGACGGATTGAATGCGATTAACGATCCTGTGATGAATCCTTGTATTCAAAGACCGGACTTGGCGGGGTGTAGCGGTAATAGTCAGTCAGGAGGACAGGCACGTCGGGTTATTAATATTCCTACTCGTTGGGGAGCGATTTATTATAATGCTGCGAACCAAGCAATAGGTTATTCTGAAAATAATACTAAGGGCTATCATTCAGCCAATAAAGAGGCATTGGCAAATTGCATTAAGGCAGGGGGTGGTAAGAATCCATTAGATCGCAATGGGGAAGGCTGTAGCTTAATGACTGAATACCGTAATATGTGTGGGGCGATTGTATTGGGAGGAGCAGGAGGAAAATATAGGGCTGCTGCAAAAAATGCCGACTCTATTGCTGAGGCAGAGCAAAAAGCAATTTCCGCATGTGAGGCAGGGCAATCATTTAAATGTACTGTCCGTTATTCAGGCTGTTCCCGCCATCCTGACTACCTTCGTTACTAAATGAATTTCAGACGACCCCTAAGTGTTCAGAGGTCGTCTGAAAACTTATTTTGCAGCGATAGGGTCGAAAGCGATGCTGAGTTATACGGTAGGGTTTTTGAGAGAAACGAATAGCGTGAAAGATTAAGAGGTATAAAGATGAAGAAGATATTTTTGATGTTGTTGACTTTGAATAGTTTTACCGTCTTGGGTAACCCTTTGGGAGGGAATCCGACTGACGGTTATTGCCAAACTGTCGATGGCAGTGCGTGCGGTTGGGGAGGTGGCAGTTCGTCTTCTCGACGGGTGTATAAAGTGCCGAACCGTTGGGGGTGTAATTTATTACAATCCTGCTAATGATGCGGTGGGCTATGCAGAAAACAATACTGAAGGCTATCGTTCCGCCAATAAAGAAGCTTTGGCAAATTGCATTAAAGCTGGAGGAGGGAAGAATCCTATTGCCAGCGATGGCAAAGGTTGTCGTAGGATGACGGAAGTCCGTAATTCTTGTAGTGCAGTTGCCATTGGAGGCGTTGTTGGCAATGGTGGGGCTGGTGTAAAAAGTGATGATAATTTAGAGAAAGCAGAACAAAAAGCCTTGGCTGCGTGTAGTGAATATTCTGATAAATGTGTCATTAAATATTCAGGTTGTTCACGCCATCCTGATTATTAATTAAATTTTCAGACGACCCTAAATATTCAGAGGTCGTCTGAAAACTTATTTTGCAACGATAAGATCGAAAGCGATACCGAGTTATGCGGCAGGGTTTTGAGAGAAACGAATAGCGGAAAAGATTAAGAGGTATAAAGATGAAGAAGATATTTTTGATGTTGTTGGCATTGAATAGTTTTACCGCCTTGGGCAACCCTTTGGGAGGGAATCCGACTGACGGTTATTGCCAAACTGTCGATGGCAGCGCGTGCGGTTGGGGAGGTGGCAGTTCGTCTTCTCGACGGGTGTATAAAGTGCCGAACCGTTGGGGAGCTATTTATTTTAATGCGGCTAACTGGGCTATTGGTTATTCGGAAAATAATACTGAAGGCGAAGAGGCTGCAAGGCGTGAGGCATTGGCAAACTGTATTGACTCTGGCGGTGGTAAAAATCCTATAGCCCGCAGCGGAGAGGGTTGTCATTTGATGACCGAATATCGTAATGCCTGTGGTGCTATTGCATTAGGTGGAGTGAAAGGCAGCGGTAGGGTGTCCGCACATGGCGGAGCTTCCATAAAAGAAGCTGAGCAGAAAGCTATTAATGGCTGTGAGAAAAACCAATCTTTTAAATGTACTGTCCGTTATTCAGGTTGCTCTTACCATCCCGACTACCGTCGTTAAATGAATTTCAGACGACCCCTAAGTGTTCAGAGGTCGTCTGAAAAACCCTTCGCTTTCCGTTCCGACAAAAAACGTTTTAAAACCGACCGCGCTTGGATGCGCGGTTTTTTGTTGTTTACGTTTTGTCTGTTTTCAGTTTCAGACGACCTTATTTGCTAAACGGTATTGGGGTCGTCTGAAAAATAGAGAAGACTGGGCGGGAGGCTGTCTTGGGATGGAGAGAGATTCAATTTGTTGGAGGAGGGCGGGGAGTAGGGTAGGGATAGGTGGGCAAAGAAGGGTATTCGGTGCGTATGGCGGTTAAACGGGGATGGGCTGTTGCCGAAATGAAAGTAGGCAGGCATCAAAAAAGGTCGTCTGAAAATTTTCAGACGACCTTTTGATTGCATTCAAGCTAGGATTTATTTATCGCGGCTGAATACGATTTTGGTTGCTTGGATGGCTACGCAGACTGCACCGCCGATGAAGATCAAGTCGGCTGCTGTGCGTACCCAGCGCAGGGTGTCAAGAATTTCCATTTGCAGGAACTCTTCGCTACGGGCATACCACAGGCCATGAGTGATGGAAGCGTATGCTTGAATCGCGCCGACAGGCAGCAGGCTGATGGCGATCATGCCGACCAAGCCGCCGTTGAGCAGCCAGAAGCCCCAAGTCATGAGTTTGTCGTCGAATTTTGCGTTTGGTTTCAGGTAGCGGGCAACCAGTAATACGAAGCCCAGTGCCAAGAAGCCGTACACACCGAACAAGGCTGCGTGTGCGTGAACTGCGGTAGTGTTCAGGCCTTGGATGTAGAACAGGGAAATCGGCGGGTTAATCAGGAAGCCGAATACGCCGGCACCGATCATGTTCCAGAAGGCAACTGCTACGAAGCACATCAGCGGCCAACGCAGGCGTTTCGCCCATTCGGACAGGTGTTGGTAAGACCAGTGTTCGTAAGCTTCACGGCCCAGCAATACCAGCGGTACGACTTCCAATGCGGAGAAGCAGGCACCGATTGCCATAGAGGCGGAGGTAGAACCGGAGAAGTACAGGTGGTGCAGCGTACCCGGGATACCGCCCAACATGAAGATGGCGGCGGCAGCCAGAGTGGATGCGGTAGCGGTACTGCGGCGGACGAAGCCCATGTTGTAGAAGATGAAGGCAAAGGCTGCGGTAGCGAATACTTCGAAGAAGCCTTCTACCCACAGGTGAACCACCCACCAGCGCCAGTATTCCATCACGGCAATCGGGGATTTTTCACCGTAGAACAGACCGGGCGCGTAGAACACGCCGACACCGACCATGGAGGCAACGAAGATTGCCAGCAGGTTTTTGTCCACGCCTTTTTCTTTAAAGGCGGAGATGGTGCAGCGCAGCATCAGGAACAGCCACAACAGCAGACCGACCATCAGCAGAAGTTGCCAGAAGCGGCCCAAGTCGAGGTATTCGTAACCTTGGTGTCCGAACCAGAAGTTGAGATCGGGGCGAATGATGTGGGTCAGGGCGAAGAAGTTACCTGCGTAAGAACCGCCGACTACGATAAACAGGGCGATGTAGAGGAAGTTTACGCCGGCGCGTTGGAACTTGGGATCTTTGCCGCCGTTAACAATCGGCGCCAGGAACAGACCTGCTGTCAGGAAGCCGGTTGCAATCCAGAAGATGGCGGATTGGATGTGCCAAGTACGGGTCAATGCGTAGGGGAACCAGTCGGACATTTCGAAGCCCAGTGCTTCGTCGATGCCGTAGAAACCTTGACCTTCGACGGTGTAGTGTGCAGTCAGACCGCCCAGCAACACTTGTACCACAAACAGGGCGACTGTCAGGAAGACGTATTTGCCCAATGCTTTTTGGGAAGGAGTCAGCTGTACTTTGGAAATCGGGTCTTCAGTCGGAACTTCTACTTCTTCGTGTTTGGTCAGGAAGGAGTAACCCCACATCAGCAAGCCGATACCCATCAAGAGCAATACAACGCTGGTGAACGACCACATGTAGTTTTCAGTAGTCGGTACGTTGTTGATCAGAGGCTCGTGCGGCCAGTTGTTGGTGTAGGTGAAAGTTTCGTCAGGACGGTTGGTCGAAGCAGACCATGAAGTCCAGAAGAAGAAGTTGAACAGTTTTTCACGCGCTTCTTTACTTGGCAATGTGTTGTTTTTCATTGCGAAGTGTTCGCGGGTCGTCTGAAGGGCGGGATCATCGCTGTATACGCCGTGGTAGTAAGGCAGGATGCTCTCAATGGCTTTGACACGGGTGTCGCTGATGACGACGCTGCCGTCTTCTTTAATACGGCTTTGGTTGCGGTATTCGTCGGCAAGGCGGGTTTTCAGTACGGCTTGTTCTTCAGGAGAAACTTCGTTGAATTTTTTGCCGTAAGTCTCTTGCGCAGTCAAATCCAACCATGCGACAAGCTCGCGGTGCAGCCAGTCGGCTGTCCAGTCCGGAGCTTGGTATGCGCCGTGTCCCAATACGGAACCGACTTCCATACCGCCGGTGGTTTGCCAGGCAGACTGACCTGCCAAAATATCGTCTTTGGTCATCAGCTGAGTGCCTGATGCCGAAACGACTCTTTCAGGGTAAGGCGGGGCTTTTTTATAAACCTCGCTGCCCATGTAGCCAAGAATGGTAAAGCAGACTGCCAGGACGGCAAACAGCAAGTACCATAGCTTCTTGTACTGTCCCATTTCAGAACTCCTTATTTTGGTAAAAAGTGGTTGCTTATAAATTCATACTATATGAATGTTAAAGATTGTAGCACTCTTTTCAGGCAAAAGAAATATTCTCTTAACAACAATCTTTAAAAAACAGATATATAGTCAATAATAATTCTTATTATCAAAAATACGATGGCATTTTTGTAAAGAATTGGATAAAACATGTGAACAATAATAGACGATTTGATGTAGTTTTATCTAGTTATTAAGTAGTAAAACAGGTAGTAAAAGTTCATCTTTGATGAATTAATTGATTTAAGTCAAGATATAGCGGTAAAACCACCTACATAATCCTACAAAAGTTCACAAGAGATGCCTTTCAGACGACCCGGAATAAGGCGGTTTGAAAGAGCCGAAAGCGGTATGCCGCGGACGACAAAGGTTGAAAAAATATACCCTGACCTTCTTAAAATAGTTATTAAAGGAAATGACAACTATGAAACGCCAAGCTTTAGCTGCAATCATTGCTTCAGTTTTTGCTTTAGCCGCCTGTGGTGAGCAAGCTGCCCAAAAACCTGCCGAGCAAACCGCTTCCGCTTCCGCTCCTGCAGCTTCCGAGGCTCCTGCTTCCGGTGCTCAAGCTGCTGCCGAAACCCCCGCTGCCGAGCTGCCTGTTATCGACGCGGTAACTACCCACGCTCCTGAAGTTCCGCCTGCCATCGACCGCGACCATCCTGCACGTGTCCGCGTGAAAATGGAAACCGTCGAAAAAACCATGAAAATGGACGATGGCGTGGAATACCACTACTGGACATTTAACGGCGACGTTCCGGGCCGCATGATCCGCGTACGCGAAGGCGATACCGTAGAAGTCGAATTCTCTAACAACCCGTCTTCTACCGTACCGCACAACGTTGACTTCCACGCTGCTACCGGTCAAGGCGGCGGTGCAGAAGCCAGCTTCACTGCTCCGGGCCGTACTTCTACATTCAGCTTCAAAGCCCTGCAACCCGGTCTGTATATCTACCACTGTGCCGTTGCCCCTGTCGGTATGCACATCGCCAACGGTATGTACGGTCTGATCTTGGTTGAACCTAAAGAAGGTCTGCCTAAAGTGGACAAAGAGTTCTACATCGTACAAGGCGACTTCTACACCAAAGGTAAAAAAGGTGCGCAAGGTCTGCAACCGTTCGATATGGACAAAGCCATCGCCGAACAACCTGAATACGTTGTATTTAACGGCCACGTAGGCGCTATCGCCGGCGACAACGCCCTGAAAGCCAAAGCAGGCGAAACCGTCCGTATGTACGTGGGTAACGGTGGTCCGAACCTCGTTTCTTCCTTCCACGTTATCGGTGAGATCTTCGACAAAGTTTACGTAGAAGCCGGCAAACTGATCAACGAAAACGTACAAAGTACCCTGATTCCTGCCGGTGGCGCAGCGATTATCGAATTTAAAGCCGACATCCCGGGCAGCTATACTTTGGTTGACCACTCTATCTTCCGTGCGTTCAACAAAGGCGCATTGGGTCAATTGAAAGTAGAGGGCGCAGAAAACCCTGAAATCATGACCAAAAAACTGGAAGACAAAGCTTATGCAGGTAGCGGTGCCGCTTCAGCCCCTGCCGCTTCAGCTCCGGCTGCCCCTGCATCTTCCGCAGCAGCGCCTGCTTCCGCAGCATCTGCAGGTAAATAAAGGTGACAACTAATCTAGCCATCTCGGCATAGAAACAGAAAAAAGCCACTGCTGTTCCAGCTGATGCAAGGACAACAGTGGCTTTCTTCCACGACCAATCGAAAGATTGGTTTTTCAGACGACCCCTTAAGTATCAAAGGTCGTCTGAAAAACCGGTTTCAAGCATTCACGAACCCGACAAGCCCAAAGCACGATAATTCAGACGGCTTTTAAGGATTTTTATCCGGTTTCGCTATATAATCAGAGCCTAATACTCCGTATTCAGATGAGAAAGCCCGTTATGAAACTCATACCACTCCTCGCCTTCTTTACCCTTGTCGCAAGCGGCAGTGCAGCGGCGGCCGAAATGGCAAAAGTTGAAGGCGGCAGCTACCGCCCGCTCTATCTGAAGAAAGAAACAAACCTCATTAAAGTCAAACCCTTCCAAATCGACAAATATCCCGTTACCAATGCCGAATTTGCAGAGTTTGTCAAAAAACACCCGCAGTGGCAAAAAGGCAAAGTCAGCTCCAAACAAGCCGAACCTGCCTACCTCAAACACTGGGTTAAAACCGGCAGCAACAGCTATGCGCCCAAACCCAACGAACTGAAACATCCGGTAACCAACGTATCTTGGTTTGCCGCCAATGCCTACTGTACTGCGCAAGGCAAACGCCTGCCGACCATAGACCAATGGGAATTTGCCGGACTTGCCTCCGCCACACAGAAAAACGGTTCTGCCGAACCGGGCTACAACCGTACCATTCTTGACTGGTATGCAGACGGCGGCAGAAACGGCTTGCGCGATGTCGGCAAAAGCAAACCCAACTACTGGGGCATTTACGATATGCACGGCTTGATTTGGGAATGGACGGAAGACTTCAACAGCAGCCTGCTCTCGTCTGGCAATGCCGATACGCAAATGTTTTGCAGCGGCGCATCCGTAGGCTCCAGCGACCCATCGAATTACGCCGCCTTCCTGCGCTACGGCATACGCACCAGCCTGCAATCCAAATACGTCTTGCACAACCTAGGCTTCCGCTGCGCCTCGAAATAACCGGTTTCATCACCAAAGCAGCTTTGGCGGTACTGAAAGGTATCGCCTTTTTTTTGCCACTATAAAAGGTCGTCTGAAAACATTCCGTTTCTCCGAAACCATGTTTTCAGACGACCTTTTTGGATGATTGGGTTCTATCGATCTGAATGGGTTGCGTACGTTCTATAGTGGATTAACTTTAAACCAGTACGGCGTTGCCTCGCCTTAGCTCAAAGAGAACGATTCTCTAAGGTGCTGAAGCACCAAGTGAATCGGTTCCGTACTATCTGTACTGTCTGCGGCTTCGTCGCCTTGTCCTGATTTAAATTTAATCCACTATATAAACCTTGCTTATCATTTTCTTCAGATGATTCAAATCAAATATTAATTACATATAATTAATAATATTGTAATAATACTATACAATATAACTAATCCTAAATAATTAAATATAATTATTTAGGATTATTTAGTATTGTTAAAAATTCAAATTTGGAGAATGAAAAGATGAAACTAAACTTATCCGTCAAACCGCTGTGTTTGGTGTTGTCCCTTGTTTTTGCAAATGTTTGTGTTGCTGAAGGTATTGCGACAGGAGCGATGCACAAAAACGGTTCTGCCGCATTGGGCAAAGAATCGAAGGCGGGGGAGAATGCGACCGCGTTGGGCGACAAAGCGGCTGCGGCGGGTTATAAGTCTGTTGCTGCCGGCTATGATTCAAATGCTTCGGGTTTGAGCGCGTCGGTATTTGGCAGCGAGGCTAAGGCGGAAGCATTGCGGACGGTTGCCGTCGGTTTCAGGGCGAACGCAAAAGGAACCAACGATATTGCCGTCGGCGGCGCATCGAAGGCTTCCGGTGGGCAGTCGGTGGCGGTCGGTTTGATGTCGCAGGCAACGGGTTTGCGTTCTATCGCGGTCGGTGAAAGAGCGAAGGCTGGCGATATTGATGCGGTTGCGTTTGGACGCGGCAGCGAAGCCAATGCGCTCAGTTCCACTGCTGTCGGGGATAGGGCAAAAGCCAATGGTACGCAGGCAGTTGCGCTGGCATCTGCTGCCGAGGCAAACGGTTATCAAGCGGTTGCAGTCGGTACGCGCGCGGTTGCCGAGGAAACCAACAGCGTGGCATTGGGCGTAGAATCTTCGTCCACCGCGCTCAACGGTCTTGCCGCCGGTACGCGCGCACGGGTACGGAAATCCGGCGGAACGGCTTTGGGCGCAGGTGCTGCCGCATTTGAGGAAAAATCCGCTGCTTTGGGCTACAAAGCGGAAGCGCGTCAACAAAACTCCGTAGCGCTCGGTACGGACAGCGTTGCCGATACTGCGGCAGGCGTTGCAGGCCATGATTTTGCTACCGGCGCGGCAAGTACGGAAACAGGCAGAACATGGGTATCGACTTTAGGTGCGGTATCTGTCGGCAGCGAACAAAACAGCCGCCAGATTACTAATGTTGCTGCGGGTAAGGAGGATACGGACGCGGTCAACGTTGCCCAAGTGAAGAGCCTTGCCCGCCAAAGCCAAAGCAGCCTTGCCGCAGCCGAGAGCAATCACCAGACACAAATCGCCGCTTTGCGCAACGAGGCCAAAGTCCGTATGGATAAACTTGAAGAGCGTGCTGATTCAGGCTCCGCCGCTGCAATCGCGGTCGGCAGCCTCGGACAGGCATATCAGCCGGGACAAGGCGCGGTTTCCGTCGCAAGCGGTATCTGGCGCGGTAAAAGCGGTTACGCCGTAGGTATTTCCAAAGTATCCGCCAGCGGCAAATGGCTGGTTAAAGGCTCGGCAGTCGGCGCGGCGAAAGGCGGTGCGGGCGGCGGCGCCAGCGTAACCTACCTCTGGTAATCGTCGTTAGACGTATTGTCGAAAGGTCGTCTGAAAACATTCCGTTTCGTCGAAACCGTGTTTTTCAGACGACCTCGTTCTTGATAATTCCATATTTGTCCCAATTTTGTAGGAGTTATTAATTTTCGAAAGAACAAAATGAAACCCAAATATGCTCCGCTTTTCCAATCTTTCACACTCAACAACGGCGTAACCGTCAAAAACCGCCTCGCCGTTGCGCCCATGACCCATTTCGGTTCGCACGCCGATGGTTTAATCAGTGACCAAGAACGCACGTTTCTCGGCAATCGCGCAGGTGATATAGGTCTCTTTATCTCCGCCGCCACTTTGGTTCAAGAAGGCGGCAAAGCCTTTCGTGGACAGCCCGAAGCTACGGGTGAAAACTGCCTCGACAGCCTGAAAGAAACCGCCCAAATCATTCAAAAACAAGGTGCAAAAGCGATTTTGCAAATCCATCACGGCGGCTCCCAAGCGATGGTAGAACTCAACCACCGCGACAAAATCAGTGCGTCCGCCAGCGAAAAGGATGGAGCGCGTGAAGCGAGTGCCGCAGAAGTGGAAGAACTCATCGCCTCCTTCGCCCAAGCTGCCGATTTGGCACTTCGCGCAGGCTTTGACGGTGTGGAAATCCACGGCGCGAACGGCTATTTAATCCAACAGTTTTACTCCGCCCAAAGCAACCGCCGCAACGACCAATGGGGCGGCAGCTTGGAAAACAGAATGCGCTTCCCACTCGCCGTCGTCGATGCCGTTGCCGCAGTTCGTGAAAAACACCAACGCAACGATTTCATCATCGGCTACCGTTTCTCGCCCGAAGAAGCAGGCGAAGACGGGTTGACCATGACCGAAACCGGCGCACTGATTGACGCCTTGGTGCAAAAGCCGCTGCAATATCTGCACGTTTCCTTATGGGAATTCGACAAGAAAATCCGACGCGGCGGCGATACGGCGCAAACCCGTATGCAGTTTATCCACGACCGTATCAACGGCAAGCTGCCTCTTATCGGCGTGGGCAACCTGTTTACCGCTGATCAAATTTTGGCGGCGTTTGAAACCGGCTGGGCGGAATTTATCGCACTAGGCAAAACCGTCATGATCAATCCGCACATCGCCACACAAATCAGCGAAGGCCGCGAAGCCGAAATCGAAACGCAACTCGACCCGACGCGCGCCGACCATTACGGTTTGCCCGACATCCTGTGGGAATTTTCCGCCAGCGGTACCCAATCTTGGCTGCCGCCGGTAATGTTTGTTTGAACAATTCAGCCGCCTACCCATTTTTTGAGCGGGGTAGGGGATGAAATTACCGTTATAGCTAAAGAGGTCGTTTGAAAAACGTTTTCAGACGACCTTTTTATTGTTTAGCTTCAAGGCAAAGACGGTTGATGATTCTAGTTGGCTCTATGTTGCGGATGAAAATGTATTATCGAGCAAGGGGAACTAAACAATCATGGTCTTGCCGTTGTTTACCCTATGGGTCGTCTGAAACGGAAAATGTCGGCTTTTTGAAGAGCCTTATTTATAGTGGATTAACAAAAATCAGGACAAGGCGACGAAGCCGCAGACAGTACAGATAGTACGGAACCGATTCACTTGGTGCTTCAGCACCTTAGAGAATCGTTCTCTTTGAGCTAAGGCGAGGCAACGCCGTACTTGTTTAAATTTAATCCACTATATTAAGCCGATGCGCGTGATGAGATGGTTTGGCGATGCGTAGTTTTCAATGTGTTGTTATATGTCATATATTATTTTCATTTAAATCAGTTGGTTGAGAAAATATGAAGATTTTTTTAACTTGCAGTTTGAGTACCTTGTCATATATATGGTTTAATTCATGCTTTGAGTTGTAATGCTGTTGTTTATAATTACTTGAAAATGTGCTGTTATTTATAATATAACCAAATTATTGATTTTTATATTTTTTGACTTTGTGGGCAATGATGCAGATTGTCTTTGGCAGGGTTGGTGTAAGGAGTAAAAAATGCATGTTGTCGTTCTTCCATCGTGGTATCCGAAATCTGAAACCGATGTGGACGGGATTTTCTTCCGTTTGCAGGCGCAGGCTTTGCAGCGCAAGGGTTTGAAAGTAGGGGTCATTGCGCCTTTGTTCCGTTCTTTGCGGACGGAGTGGAGAAGTATTCTGACCGGACCTTACGGAATGCGCCATCACAATCAGGGCGGTTTGAATACTTATGTTTACGACAGCATGTATTTTTTCCCGCATTGCCCCGTCGTCGATATCGACCGTATCCGTTGGGTAAGGGCGGGCATGAAGGCTTTTAAGCGGTATGTGGTGGAAAACGGTAAGCCTGATGTCCTTCATGCGCATACGATGAATTTCGGCGGCGTTTTGGCGTATGAAATCTCAAAAAAATACGGTATTCCTTATGTGATTACCGAACACAGCAGCGCAATCGCCCGCAATCTCGTCCGCCCAAACCAATGGCCGATCATGAAAGAATCCGCACAACATTGTCAGGAACGCTTTGCGGTCAGCAAGGATTTTTGTGCGTTGCTGCGCGAGAAATACGGATTGGACTGGGAATATCTGCCGAATATTTTGGGTGATAATTTTGCGCGTCCGTTCGAGCCTTTTGATAAATCTCATCAGGATTTCACGTTTTGCTCCGTCTCCCACTTACGCCATCTCAAAGGCCATGATTTATTGCTCCCTGCCTTTGCCAAGGCTTTGGAGAAATACCCCTTCCTCAAACTCAAAATCGGCGGCAATGGCGTGGAAGCAGCGAATCTGCGCCGCTTGACCGAGGAGTTGGGCATCGGTCATGCCGTCACCTTTTTGGGTGCTTTGAAAACGGAAGAGGTCTTGGACTTGATGCGCCATAGCAATGCTTTTGTGCTCGCCAGCCGAGTGGAAACGTTCGGCGTGGTATTTATCGAGGCGCTTTCGCAAGGTTTGCCGGTCATTGCGACGATGTGCGGCGGGCCTCAGTCGATAGTCAATGAAGACAACGGTTATCTGATTCCGACTGAAAACATAGAGGCATTGAGCGAGGCACTGATTCGGATGTATGAAGAACGCGAGAAATTTTCGGCGGAAAAATTGCGTGCAGATTGTTTGAACGAGTTTGGCGAAGATGCCGTGATTGGAAGGCTGATTCAAGCGTTTGAAAAAGTGACCGGCAAATCGGCGGAAGCGTGAATCAATCACGGTATGTGAGAGCAGAAGGCTTGCGACCAGGCTTAGAGTCTGGTGCAAGCCTTTATTGTTTGCGAATATGGGTTCTTTGTGATTAGAATTACCCGTTTTGATGATAAATTCAAATTTTGGGCAGGCAAAACAAGATTTATGCCGCTTTAAATACGCAAATATTAAGGAAATCCCAATGAAAATCAAACTTTCAGCCTTCGTCTTGTCACTTGCCGTTTGTACGCATGCCCATGAGCTGACTACGCGTCCGGTTGAGCATACTTGCCCGATAGGCGGCGAAAAATTCACATCGGTTATGGTAATGTCGGGCTTTTCGATCGATATGAAGACTGATTTGGAGCCGGTAGGTATGGTTATGGCGCCAGCCCCTATTCCGGTTTGTCCGAGCAATAAGTTTGTCATGTTTAAGGACGACTTTACACAACAAGAATTGGATAAGTATGAAAAAGTCATCCGGAGCGAGGCTTATCTCAAGCAGGTGGCTGAAAAGGCCTCAGCGCAAAGGTTGGCGGGGGTGATGTTGGAGTTGGCAGGCGAAAATCAAAACGCAGAACAAATGATGTCGATATTTTTGCATGCCAGCTGGCTGGGCGGTCATCAGCAAGATCTGGAGAAAGTCCTGCATTACGCTGATTTGACTTTGAAAGATGGCAGCCTGCCGGCTGAAAAGCGTGTGAATACCAAGCTTGTGCGCGGAGAAATGTTGCGCAAACTGAGTCGGTTTGATGAGGCGAAAAAGCAGTTTGAAGAATTGACAAATGAGCCGACGGTTAAAGCTTCCGAGTATTTGCAAAAACTGACGGAGCTGGAGTTGGAACTGACAGCAGAAAAAGACACCTATTCGCATCCGGTAAGGCAAACCTTGAGTTTGCGCGGCAAAATAAAAGACAAATAATCATCATTGCAAGATTGGGGCACGTTGCTTTGCGTTGAATGTATAGTGGATTAACTTTAAACCAGTACGGCGTTACCTCGCCTTAGCTCAAAGAGAACGATTCTCTAAGGTGATGAAGCACCAAGTGAATCGGTTCCGTACTATAGTCAATTAAAAACAAAATGGTACAATACTCAACTTTGAAGGTCTAACCATGGCATACTCTGCGGACTTAAGAAACAAAGCTTTAAACTATTACGAACAATGCAAAAATATCAGCCAAACCGCAGTAACGTTTAACTTGTCAAGAAACACGCTTTACCTGTGGATTCGCCTTAAAAAGCAAACAGGCAGCCTAAAACATCAAGTTACCGGTCTAAATGCCGTCAAATTGGATAGGCAAAAACTGGCTCAATATGTTGAGCAACACCAGGATGCCTATCTACATGAAATCGCCAAACATTTTGATTGTACGCCAGCCGCCGTTTGCTATGCACTCAAACAGATGGGGATGACGCGCAAAAAAAGACCACCACTTACAAAGAACAAGACCCGGCCAAAGTGACGCATTATTTGACACAGCTGGCCGAATTTTCCGACTACCAACGCGTTTATTTGGATGAAACAGGATTTGACCGCTACCTGTTCCGTCCCTATGCCCGCAGCCCGAAAGGGCAAATAGTGAAAGCGCAGATAAGTGGAAAAAGATACCGACGCTTATCTCTGGTGTCCGCACAAGTCGGCAACCGGCTGATTGCTCCGATGGTTTATCAAGATACGATGACCGGAGTTTTTTTTGAAGCGTGGTTTCAGCAATGCCTACTGCCCGCATTGACTCAAAAATCGGTGATTATTTTAGATAATGCACGATTTCACCGTATGGGTGTCTTACGGGAAATGGCGGAAAAATGGGGACATAAGGTATTGCCTCTTGCACCTTATTCACCTGAGCTCAACCCGATTGAGAAGGTGTGGGCGAATATTAAGCGGTATCTGCGAACCGTATTGTCTGATTACGCCCGATTTGACGATGCGTTACTGTCCTATTTTAAATTTAATTGACTATATCTGTACTGTCTTCGGCTTCGTTGCCTTGTCCTGATTTAAATTTAATCCACTATATTTGACCGCCATATACGGCAAAAGGTCGTCTGAAACCTGATTTGGGGTTTCAGACGACCTTTTGCTTTAGGGCTTACAGTTTATTTTGCTGCGGAAGCGCCGGAGCTTGCTGCGGAGGCTGCTGTGGCACTTGCTGCCGAAGCGGTAGAAGCGGCTTCGGCTTTCGCACCGGCTGCTGCGTTTTCACCCCAGGCGGCAGGGTATTTGTAACCTGCGAAGCGTTGGCGCGCGTAGGCTTTGAACTCGTCGGAGTTGTAGGCTTCGGTTACGTCTTTGAGCCATTGGCTGTCTTTGTCGGCGGTTTTGACGGCTGCCCAGTTGACGTAGGCGAAGCTCGGTTCTTGGAACAGGGCTTCGGTCAGCTTCATGCCGCTGCTCATGGCGTAGTTGCCGTTAACGATGGCGAAATCGACGTCGGCGCGGCTGCGCGGCAGTTGTGCGGCTTCAAGCTCTATGATTTTGATGTTTTTCGGATTTTCGGCGATGTCGGCTTTTGAAGCAGTCAGCGGATTAACACCGTCTTTCAACTTAACCCAGCCCAATTCGTTCAACATGACCAGCGCGCGGGCGAAGTTGGACGGGTCGTTAGGTGCGGAAACGCTGCTGCCGTCTTTGACTTCGTCCAGCGATTTCAGTTTGCCCGGATACAGGCCCAAAGGCGCGGTCGGCACTTGGAAGGCTTCGGTGATGTCTAATTTGTGTTCTTTTTTGAAGTCGTCCAGATAAGGCTTGTGTTGGAAAATGTTGATGTCCAGTTCGCCTTCTGCCAAAGCGAGGTTGGGGCGGACGTAGTCGGCAAATTCAAGCAGTTTGACGGTATAACCTTTTTTCTCCAGCGCAGGTTTGATTTGGTCTTTGACCATGTCGCCGAAGTCGCCGACGGTCGTACCGAAGACGATTTCTTTTTTTGCGCCATTGTCGGCGGCAGGCGATGCGGCAGATGCGGCGGATGTACTGTCTTTTTGACCGCCGCAGGCTGCCAGTATCAAGGTGAGCGCGGCGGCGGAAAGGGTTTTGAAGAAGGTGTTTGTCTGCATGTTTTACTCCTGGTAAGTGTTAAGTCGATTTTTCAGACGGCCTCTGCCGTCGGGACAGTTGGGATTTTAAATCCATTTATGGGAAACGGGACGGTTTTTTATGGTGAGGTACAGGCCTTTGGCGGAACGGTAACACAGCCAAATCAATCCCGCTTTAAAAGTCAGGGCTGAGATGAGCTTGAGCCAATCCAACGAGGTGGCGAACGGAGAAATATCAAAGGCGGTATCGGCACTTTCATACATTTCATCTGTTCCGTCGATTACGGCGTGTCCGTCCATTTCATCATCATAGTCTTCTGCCATCATGGCACTTTCATCCGGCTCGCTGATTTCGCCCATTTCATCGATGTCCATCGTGCCAATCGATCCGTTCATTTCCCCTATGGAAACCATATCGTCAAATGAAAGGATGCCCCAGATGGGGACAGGGGAGGCGATAAGGGACCATATCATAAAGACAGCTAATAGCCCGACACACAATAAAATGAAGAAACCCATATCGTTACGCATCATTTTGCTGTTGCGCGCGTTGACGTCGGAGGGCGGGTGTTCTAATTTTTCCAAGATGACGAGTTGGGCAAGAAAGATGCCGATACTCAGCCCTATGTACCATATTTTCGGCATATGGTTCATGGGGCCGATAAAGTACCAAAGGATATTGCCGAAATTGACTAAATAAACGGCAATTAGAATTTTTTTGGCGGATTTCATGTTGTATTTTTCACTCAAAAGGTCGTCTGAAAATGCATCAGGTGTATTTTCAGACGACCTTGTTTGCGTTTGTGAGGTTTAACGTTTGTCCAATTTCCGCGCCAACGCGTTGCCGGTGCTTTGAATCAGAATAACGAGCAGTACGAGGATGGCGACGATGAAAATGATGACTTCGGTTTGATAGCGGTAGTAGCCGTAGCGGATGGCGAGGTCGCCCAAGCCGCCGCCGCCTATCATGCCAGCCGCCGCGCTGTATGAGAGCAGACCGATGGCGAGGACGGTGATGCTGGAAACCATGCCCGCGCGGGCTTCGTTCAAGAGGACTTTGCGGACGATGGCAAGCGGTGATGCGCCCATGGCGGTGGCGGCTTCAATCACGCCTTTGGGAACTTCGCGCAGGTTTTGTTCCACCAGTCGGGCGAAGTAAAACAGGCCGGACACGCTCAATACCAGTGAGGCGGCAATCGGGCCGATGGTGCTGCCGACGATGGCGCGGGTGGCGGGTATCATGGCAATCATCAGGATGACGAAGGGGAAGGCGCGCATCAGGTTGACTAAGTTGTCGAGCAGGAAATTTACCGGCTTGTTGTAATGAAGCTGGCGGTTGGAAGTCACGAAAAGCAAGACGCCCAAGAGTGTGCCGAAGATGACGGCAATCGTGGTGGACAACCCGACCATGACGAAAGTTTCGCCCAATGCGCGGACGATTTCGTCTTTCATGCCGACGATGGTGGAAACGGCTTGTTCGAATGTTAAGTCTGCCATATCAGTCCTCCCGAATCAGTTCGCGCCCGATTTCGGATTGGGCGTGGATTTGGTTGCCGCGTACTTCGACAATTTCCACCACTTTTCCTTTATCCAAGAGGGCGGCGCGGTCGCACAGGCGGCGGATGACGCTCATTTCGTGGGTTACGATGACGATGGTAACGTTGAAGCGCTTGTTGATATCTTCTAGACATTCCAAGACGCTGCGCGTGGTGGCGGGGTCGAGGGCGGAAGTGGGTTCGTCGGCGAGGATGACTTGGGGTTTGGGCGCGAGCGCGCGGGCGATGCCGACGCGCTGTTTTTGTCCGCCGGAAAGCTGGGCGGGGTAGTGGTCGGCACGTTCGGTCAAGCCGACGATTTCAAGGCATTCTTTAACGCGCTCTTTGATTTTTTCAGACGACCATCCGGCGATTTCCAAAGGAAAGGCAACATTGTCGGCAACGGTGCGGTTGCTCAAAAGATTAAACTGCTGAAACACCATGCCGATATTTTGCCGCGCCTGACGCAATGCGGCGGCATCGAGCGCGGTCAGTTCTTGTCCGCACACGTTGACCTTACCGCTGTCGGGACGTTCCAACAGGTTAATCAGGCGCAGCAGGGTGGATTTGCCCGCGCCGGAATAGCCCATCAGACCGAAGATTTCGCCGTCTTGGATTTCGAGGCTGGTCGGCTCGACGGCGGCAAAACGGGTTTTGTCGCGTGTTTGGTAATGTTTGGAAACGTTGTCCAAAATAATCATAAATACTTCCTGATACTTCCGGAAAAAAAAGAAGCCCGATGCTGTACACAACGGGCTTGGATATAAAGAAAGGAATAAAAACAGCAGAAAATGAAAATACGCTTTAGCTGTTTATGCCCGCAAGCTGTGTCAAATCGGCAATGTTAACTCAGATACGACTATAATCAAAATCGGTAACTTTGTCAAGTTTTGATATGATTTGTAATTTTAAAATAATAAATTGTCAGTTTATTTGCCGAAAAGCTCCGCCACCATGCGGGCTTCTTCCTCGGTATAAGCCGCGCCGTTGAGCTTGGCGGTCAGGATAAATTCGCCGCTTAACCCTTGTTTGGCGCAGGTTTCGCGCCAGCCTTGCAGCCGTTCTTCGTCGCTGGCTTTACGTTTCAGACGACCTATGGTTTGTGCGGCCTGTTTGGTTTGTTCGTTCATACAGTTCCTTAACAAAAGGCAAAAGGTCGTCTGAAAATTTTCAGACGACCTCATGATTATTTGATAACCCGCGCCAGCAAGGCTTTTTCTTTGCCCTGCATATTCGGGATTTTGACTTGGATGCCGTTGCCCGGGGCGACTTCGACGGCTGCGCCTTTGCGGGTCATTTGTTCCAGCGTAACGGTTTGGTTGCCTTCGGGGTGGATGATTTCCAAAGTGTCGCCGACGGCAAAGCGGTTTTTAACTTCCACCGTTGCCCAGCCTTCGGCGTCGATTTCGGTAACGTGTCCGACGTATTGGCTTTGTTTGGCGGTGGAATGGCCGCTGAGGTAGTTTTGATAGTCTTGGGTTTGGTGGCGTTCGAGGAAGCCGCTGGTGTAGCCGCGGTTGGCGAGGCCTTCGAGTTCGCTCAGCAAACTGTAGTCGAACGGACGGCCTGCGACGGCATCGTCAATCGCTTTGCGGTAGGACTGGGCGACGCGGGCGACGTAGTAGAGCGACTTGGTGCGGCCTTCGACTTTGAGGCTGTCCACGCCGATTTTGGCGAGTTTTTCAACGACTTCGATACCGCGAAGGTCTTTGGAATTCATGATGTAGGTGCCGTGTTCGTCTTCCATAATCGGCATCATTTCGCCGGGACGGTTGGACTCTTCAATCAGGAAGACTTTGTCGGCGTAGGGGTGGCGTTTCTGACCGTTGATGCCTTCGAAGTTTTGGTTGGCTTCTTCTTGGGCTTTTTCAAAGTTGAAACCTTGCAGAAGCTGGGCATCGCCCGTATCGCTTTCAGTGGCGTTGTGGACTTTGTAGTCCCAGCGGCAGGAGTTGGTGCAGGTGCCTTGGTTGGGGTCGCGGTGGTTGAAATAGCCCGACAATAGGCAACGGCCTGAGTAGGCGATGCACAATGCGCCGTGGATGAAGACTTCGAGTTCGATGTCGGGGCATTCTTGGCGGATTTCGGCGATTTCTTCCATGCTTAATTCGCGCGACAGGATAATGCGCTCAACACCGATTTTCTGCCAGAATTTCACGCCCCAGTAGTTGGTGGTGTTGGCCTGTACGGACAGGTGGATCGGCATTTCCGGCCATTTTTCGCGCACAGTCATAATCAAACCCGGATCCGCCATAATCAGCGCGTCGGGCTTCATGGCAATCAGCGGCTCCATGTCGGCAACGAAGGTTTTGAGTTTGGAGTTGTGCGGCAGGGTGTTGACGGTCAAAAAGAATTTTTTGTTGCGCTCGTGCGCTTCCTTAATGCCTTGCTCAAGGACGTCGAGTTTGGCAAATTCGTTGTTGCGGGCGCGCAGGGAGTAACGCGGGCTGCCGGCATAAACGGCGTCTGCGCCGTAGTCGTAGGCGGCGCGCATACGTTCGAGGCCGCCGGCGGGAAGGAGGAGTTCGGGTGCTTTCATGTTCGTGCTTTATAAAAGGTTTCAGACGACCTTTTGAATCACGGGGAAAGGTCGTCTGAAAAGGTGTTTTAAGGATGGGCGGATTATCCGCCTTTTTGTCGGGACGGTCAATTTTGCGGCGGCATATCGGGATTGTTTGGCGTTGTTTTTTCAGAAGAAAACGGATTTAGGAGTGACAATGGGCGGATAGGTACGACGGGCGGGGAAATGTAAAAAACGGACGGCAACCCGATTAATTTAACAAAAAGGCATTCAAAGAATGTATTTTCTTGTAAAATATCGAGTTTCATTTTTCCAATGTTCGGGAATCGGGCGGCTGCCGCAAACCGTTTCCCGGAGTTTTAGACAGGCGGACGAGTATGGATTTTCGGTTTGACATTATTTACGAATACCGCTGGATGTTTTTCTACGGCGCGCTGACGACGCTGGGCTTGACCGTAGTGGCGACGGCGGGCGGCTCCGTATTGGGTCTGCTGCTCGCGCTGGCGCGCTTGATTCATCTGGAAAAGGCGGGTGCGCCCATGCGCGCGCTGGCTTGGGTTTTACGTAAGGTTTCGCTGCTGTATGTAACGTTGTTCCGTGGTACGCCGCTGTTTGTGCAGATTGTGATTTGGTCTTACGTCTGGTTCCCGTTTTTCGTCCATCCTACCGACGGTTTGCTGATTAACGGCGACGAGGCGGTGGAAATCCGACGCTCTTACGGCGCGCTGATTGCCGGTTCGCTTGCCTTGATTGCCAACTCCGGCGCATATATCTGCGAGATTTTCCGCGCGGGCATCCAGTCCATCGACCGCGGTCAGATGGAAGCGGCGCGTTCGCTGGGTCTGACTTATCCGCAGGCGATGCGCTATGTGATTCTTCCGCAGGCGTTGCGCCGTATGCTGCCGCCGCTTGCCAGCGAATTTATTACGCTTTTGAAAGACAGCTCGCTGTTGTCCGTTATCGCCGTGGCGGAGCTGGCTTATGTGCAAAGTACGATTAGTGGCCGCTATTCCGTTTATGAAGAACCGCTCTATACCGTCGCGCTGATTTATCTCTTGATGACGACTTTCTTGGGCTGGGTGTTCCTGCGCTTGGAAAACCGCTACAACCCGCAGCATCGTTGATTTCCGAATAAGCCGATTGTTTTCGGCTAGGGCAATATCAAAAGGTCGTCTGAAAATCGATTTGGGTTTTCAGACGACCTTTTATAGTGGATTACCTTTAAACCAGTACGGCGTTGCCTCGCCTTGTCGTACTATCTGTACTGTCTGCGGCTTCGTCGCCTTGTCCTGATTTAAATTTAATCCACTATAGTTTTTGGGGTTTACAGACCGAATAGGGCGGTGTCGCCTTTGCCTTGGCGGATGAGTTCCGTGCCGTCGGTCATGTCGATGACGGTGGTCGGCTCGGTGCCGCACCAGCCGCCGTCAATGACCAAATCGACGCTGTGTTCGAGACGGTCACGGATTTCGTAAGGGTCGGTCAGCGGCTCGTCGTCTTCGGGCAGCATCAGGGTACAACTGAGCAGCGGCTCGCCCAATTCCTGCAACAGGCTCAGGGCGATGGTATTGTCGGGAACGCGCAGGCCGATGGTTTTGCGTTTCGGGTGCAGCGTGCGGTTGGGCACTTCTTTGGTGGCCTGCAGGATGAAGGTGTAGCTGCCCGGGGTGGCGGCTTTGAGCTGGCGGAACTGGGCGTTATCGACTTTGGCGTAAGTGCCCAATTCGCTTAAATCGGCGCACATCAGGGTTAGGTGGTGTTTTAAGTCGATTTTGCGGATGGCGAGGATGCGTTCCATCGCGGCTTTGTCGCCGAGTTTGCAGCCGAGCGCGTAGCAGGAGTCGGTGGGGTACACGATGACTCCGCCGCTGCGGACGATGTCGGCGGCCTGTTTGATCAGGCGTTCCTGCGGGTTGTCAGGGTGGATGGCGAAGAATTGTGCCATGGCGCTTTTCCTTTTGGCAGTTTGTGTTGCGGATATTTTAAAACCGATGGTTTGAAATGACAAAAGGTCGTCTGAAAATACGGTTTCGGAACGGAAACTGCGTTTTCAGACGACCTTGTGTTTTGGATGCGAATCAGGGTTCGGGACGCAGCCACATCCAGACAGCGACGCAGCCGCAGCCCAATGTGGACGCCGCTCCTATCCACCATTTTTCGGGAAAGCGCCAAAACATGAAGATGCAGGATAGGCTCATCATGCTGATGGCGAAGATTTTGGCTTTGCGCGGGACGGCGCCGTTGTTTTCCCAGTTTTGCACCATGGGGCCGAAATAGCGGTGTTGGTGCAGCCAGCGGTGGAAACGGGGCGAAGCTCTTGCCCAGCAGGCGGCGGCAAGGATGATGAAGGGGGTGGTGGGCATAATCGGCAGAAAAATGCCGATGATGCCTAAGAGAAAGGAAACTGCGCCGCAAAAGATGAGTAAGTAGCGAATCATGTTGTTTTGTTGGAAATCTTATTCGGATGCTTTGGTTTTGCCGTGATCAAACGGGCAGCGGGGAATATCGAGTTTGTCCCAGCCTTCGTGTCCCATTTTTTCGAGCAGGGCGATATTGCGCTCGAAAATGGCGGAGGTATCGGGAAAGGCTTGTGCGGCTTTGGCGATGCTGTCTTCGCGGATGAGGTGCAGGGTGGGGTAGGGCGAGCGGTTGGTGTAGTTGCCGATGTCGTCTGAATCCGTGCCTTCAAATTGGAAATCGGGATGAAACGGGGCGATTTGGATAATGCCTTCCAAACCGTTGTCGACAACGGCGGCGTCGGCAATGTCGAGCATTTGGTTGAAAGTGTCGAAGTCGGGGAAAAGGGTCGGGTGGACAAGCAGGGTGGTTTCCAGCTCGTCGGCGGGCGTGTTGCCCAAAAGCTGCAATTCGCGGTCGAGGTCTTCGAGGAAACCGTCCAGATGGCGGGCTTGGCTGACGCTGATGCGCACGAGGTTTTTGACGTGCGGCGCTTTGGCGAAGGGGCAGAGATTGAGTCCGATGACGGCTTTTTCGAGCCATTGGCGGGTGTGGTCGGTTACGGTGGCGGAGTCAGGGGTAGTCATGCGGGAATTAGGATTTGATTTAATTAAAAATAGTTCTCAAGTATAGCATGAAATTCTCTGTTCTCAGGATATCGCCGTTAGGACGGAAAAAGGTCGTCTGAAAATGAAAACGCTGAGAAATACAGGGTTTACGTTTTCAGACGACCTTTGTGTTTTGTCTTTAATCGGGAATGAGGTGTCCCAGAGGCAGGGCGGTTGTGTTTTTGATTTCTTTCAACACGAAGCTAGACTGCGCGTCTTGTACGCCGTGGTGAGACAGGAGTGTGTCCAAAACGAAATGGGAAAACGAGTTCATATCGGTAAAAAACGCATGGAGCAGGTAGTCGGTTTCGCCGGTGAGGGCAAAGCAGCTCAATACTTCGGGCCATTCTTGCACCGATTGCGCAAAGTCTTCGCGCGCATCTTTTGCCTTGCTGATGGAAACGCGGATAAACGCCTGCAAGCCCAAATGGACGGCTGCGGGGGAGAGCAGGGCGGCATATTGGCGGATGATGCCCGCGTCTTCCAATTGCTTCAGGCGGCGCAGGCAGGGGGAGGGTGAAAGCGCGATCCGCTCGGATAATTCGACATTGGTCAATCTGCCGTTTTCTTGTAGGACTTGTAAGATTTTAAGGTCGGTTTTATCCAAGGTTATCGGTGTCATTTAGTTTGCTCCCTGTTGCTGTATAAGATGGAAATTAGTCGGATAGCGTTCGTGTGAACGTTCAGATTGACCAGTTAGGCAGAGTATATAACAAATAACATTTACTTAACATACAATCAACCAATGAAAAAGTATTTTTGAAAATAATCTGTGTTAAAAAGTATGGATGCAAACAAATTGATTTAATTTCCATCCCCGCAAACAGGCTTTAGCCAATCCGGACAAAACGAATGGCGACCATATAAAAGACGGCTTGCCCAAACCGCCTTTTCAAGCCATAATCGGGGCATGTGCAGGAGAGAGCTACATCAGGTTACATGTAGCCGCCGAAGGCGCAGATGCCCTTAAATCGCTCAGGCAACAGGGACTGCACATTGAAATAAAACATCTGGAGAGCGGTGCGCTCGCACCCACCGAAGGGGAGAAGGCCGTCTGAACCACCATTCAGACAACCGCGCAAAGCAGTGAGCAGACTGGTTTGCCATCAAGCGGGTATGCCGAAAATCTCAGGTTCAAGGACAGATAGGGTCTTCCGCGCATCTTGTGCGGACGGCATCTGAACAATAAATCCGGAGAAGCTGAGAATGACTGCCCTGAAAACCACCCCGTTTCACCAAGCCCATCAAGATGCAGGCGCGAAGCTGGTCGATTTTGCCGGCTGGGAGCTGCCCATCCATTATGGTTCGCAAATCGCCGAACACGAAGCTGTGCGCACCGACGCAGGTATGTTCGACGTATCCCACATGCTCGTTACCGATGTCGCCGGAGCGAACGCCAAAGCCTTTTTCCGCAAACTGATTGCCAACGACGTTGCCAAACTCGCCTTCGTCGGCAAAGCCCTTTATTCCGCGCTGCTCAACGACAACGGTGGTGTGATTGACGACTTGATCGTTTACCGCACCAACGAAGCCGAAACCCAATACCGCATCGTGTCCAACGGCGCGACCCGCGAAAAAGACACCGCCCAGTTTCACAAAGTCGGACAAGAATTCGGCGTCGCCTTCAACCCGCGCTACGACCTCGGTATGCTTGCCGTGCAAGGTCCTAAAGCCATCGAAAAACTCCTGACCGTCAAACCCGAATGGGCGGATGTCGTCCACAACCTCAAACCGTTCCAAGGCACGGATTTGGGCAACGACTGGTTTGTCGCCCGCACCGGTTACACCGGAGAAGACGGCGTCGAGGTCATCCTGCCCGGCACCGAAGCCGTCGCATTCTTCAAAGCCTTGCAACAAGCCGGCATACAGCCCTGCGGTCTCGGCGCGCGCGACACCCTGCGCATGGAAGCCGGCATGAACCTCTACGGCAACGATATGGACGACGACACCAGTCCGCTCGAAGCAGGCATGGGCTGGACGGTTGATTTGAAAGACGAAAACCGCGATTTCGTCGGCAAAGCCGCCTTGTTGGCATTGAAAGAAAAAGGCGTTGCCGTCAAACAAGTCGGTTTGCTGCTCGACAAAGGCGGCATCCTGCGCGCGCATATGGAAGTGTTGACCGATAAAGGCAAAGGCGAAACCACCAGCGGCGTATTCTCGCCCAGCCTGAAACAATCCATCGCCATCGCCCGCGTACCGAAAGATTTTGACGGCGATACCGCCAAAGTGCTGATGCGCGGCAAGGAAGTGGACGTGCGCGTATTGAAGCTGCCGTTTGTACGCAACGGACAGAAACAGTTTGATTGATGCGGTTTCAGACGACCTTTATTAAAATTAAGGTCGTCTGAAAGCAAACGTAAAACAGCCTGTCGATCATATCCGAAGGCTTCACCCTTTAAGCCAAAAAACCAATGGAGAATCAAACCATGAGCAACAACATCCCAGCCGAACTGAAATACGTTGCCAGCCACGAATGGCTGCGCCTTGAAGAAGACGGTACCGTTACCGTCGGCATTACCCACCATGCGCAAGAGTTGTTGGGCGACATCGTGTTCGTCGAGCTGCCCGAAGTCGGCGCGAACCTTGCCGCCGAAGAACAAGCCGGTGTGGTTGAGTCTGTGAAAGCCGCGTCCGACGTGTACGCGCCGATTGCAGGCGAAGTCGTCGCCGTCAACGAAGATTTGCCCAGCGCGCCGGAAACCGCCAACAGCGACCCTTACGGCGCAGGCTGGTTCTTCAAAATCAAACCAGCCAATCCTGCCGACTACGACGGCCTGCTGACTGCCGAGCAATACGCGGGCGAAGTGGATTGATTAAACTTGCGCGGCAGGCATTTTGCCGCGTTTCGATTGTGAAAGGTCGTCTGAAACCCTGTTTTAGGTTTTCAGACGACCTTTGTTTCGCTTGAACGATAAAACATGAATTACTGCGAATTTGTTGCCGCCCTCCCAAACGATACGGACAATCCGAACAAACATTACCACGATAAGCAATACGGTTTTCCGATTTCAGATGACAATGAATTGTTCGGACGGCTGGTGTTGGAAATCAATCAGGCGGGTTTGAGCTGGACGTTGATGCTGAAAAAACAACAGGCGTTTCGGGCTGCATTTAAAAATTTCGACATTGACACTGTCGCCGCATTCGACGAAGCCGACATCGAACGCCTGCTTGCCGACGCAGGCATCGTCCGCAACCGCCTGAAAATCAATGCCGCTATTTACAACGCCCGACAAATCAAAAGATTGCAGCAGAAATACGGCTCGTTCAAACACTGGCTCGATACGAACCATCCGCTCGATAAAGCCGAGTGGGTGAAGCTGTTTAAAAAACATTTCAAATTTGTCGGCGGCGAAATCGTCGGCGAATTTTTAATGAGTACCGGCTACCTGCCCGGCGCGCATATTGAAAGCTGTCCGGTTTATCAAGAAGTTTTAGAATGCCATCCAAAATGGGCAGAGGTCGTCTGAAAACGGGTTTTGAGGCAACTTGCTTTGCCGGTTTCAAAAATATAGTGGATTAACAAAAATCAGGACAAGGCGACGAAGCCGCAGACAGTACAGATAGTACGGAACCGATTCACTTGGTGCTTCAGCACCTTAGAGAATCGTTCTCTTTGAGCTAAGGCGAGGCAACGCCGTACTGGTTTAAAGTTAATCCACTATAACTATTTTCAGACGACCTTGAGGCAAACTTTGTCCTTTGAAATTCAGCTTTTCCATATTTTCTATGTCATAATCTTTTTAATCACGCCACAAGATAAATCATCAAACATAAAGAAAACAAAAAATGAACCTGTTCAAACCATCCGTTTTAACACTCTTGATGTTGCCCACTCTTCTGGCCGCAGGTTCCACCATGCCGGGCAAAAAACTGCCGCCTGTTGAAAAAATCTTAAAACGTCCGCAGGCAGCGAACCCGCAAGTGGTGGTTATTCCGACGCCTGACGGGCGTAAGGGCGGCGTGTTGCCGGTGTTGTCCGTCATTAATAAAAAAGGCAGGGTTGATGGCGCAGTGTGCCGAGATCAGTCGGCAGGAAAGGCATTGTGCAAAGCCGCATTGGCGCAGAAGCGTCCGAAGCGATATGAACCTGCTCAAACTTGCTCTGATCAAACCAATGCAAACGGCGAGGTGCGGAGCGTGTGTCAAAACGTTCCGTCTTATGCGGAACATATTTACTTGCTCTATGGGGAAAACGACAACTATGAAGGCGGTTTATATCGACGGGTGAACATTCCTTATCCTCCTGTAGCATGGGAAAATGGGGATGAGGGTGAGGTTATATTGGGGGGCGTAGTTTCGCCGGAGGGTAAATTGGAGAGCATCAAAGTGATAAAAAGATCAGGTTATAACATGTTGGATAATGCGGCAAGGAAAGGGGCAATGGGAGGCATCTTTTTACCTAACGTTAAAGATGGCAAACCTGTATGGATGGAATTTAGGATGCCTATCACTTTCCATCTTCAAGATCAAGATGTACAAAATTAACGCGGCAGCTTCCGTGATACTTTCAAGAATCAGAAACAAAATATGCTCACACGAAGAACATTCCTTACTTACGCAAGCGTTTTGCTGCTTGCAGCTTGCGGCAGTAAATCCGGCAAGAAGCAGACGAAAATTGCCGCAGGCAGTACCGTACTTGCTTTGGGCGATTCGCTCACCTACGGCTACGGCGCAGACCCTGCCGAATCCTATCCTGCGCAACTGCAAAAGCTGACCGGTTGGGACATCATCAATGGCGGCATTTCCGGCGATACCTCCGCACAAGCCCTGTCGCGCCTGCCCGCGCTGTTGCAACGCCAACCCAAGCTTGTGATTATCGGCATAGGCGGCAACGACTTCTTGCGTAAATTTCCCGAAGCTGAAACCCGTGCCAATATCGCCAAAATCATCGAAAGCGTGCAGAAGGAAAATATCCCCGCCGTCTTAGTGGGCGTACCGCACCTGAGCGTCGGCGCATTGTTCGGTCATTTGAGCGATCACCCGCTTTATCAGGAGCTTGCCGAACAATACAAAATTCCCTTGTTCGGCGACGCATGGTCTGAGATTTTGAGTGATGAAAAGTTGAAATCCGACCAAATACACGCCAACGCGGCGGGGTATAAGGCATTTGCGGAGAAGTTGGAGAAGTTTTTGCAGGAAGAGGGGTTTTTGTAGGAGTAAACGACGATTTTACCCAGGTTTGTTGTTTTCAGACGACCTTTTAAAAAAGAAAAGGGATATGAATTTTGTAGCGCGTGGGATAATTGTTTAGAGTAAATGCTTTTCGCATAGTTTACGAAGAAAGATTATGGAACATTCACCAGAAGAAGATTTCAACCCTTATCGGGCTTATACGTGCACCAATTTGATATGGGGGTTGCCACTGTTTATCGTTGCTTTTTGGCTGATTTTGTTTCTTTCCCCTATTCCGAGAACAGATATTTCCAACTTGCTGGGAGGGGTATTTTTATTTTTAATATTTACTTTTCCACTTTCTTTATTGATTGTGGGGCTGATCTTGCTGACCTCTTGTATTCCCGGCTATTTTGTCGGTTATACTGCTGAGAAGTTGAATTTGAAATGCAATAGGAAAGATAAGATAAAGGCGGCGGGTTTGACGGCATTTTATTATTGGATTTTCTCCTCTTTCATCCTCGTTCAGATGATTTCGCAGGACTTTTCTTTTTCGGCATTCGGGCTGTTCAGCCTGTATGTGGCCATCGTTGGTGCATTGTCTTCTGTCATACCGTCATATATACTGCCTAAATGCTAAAAAAGAGGTTGTAAGACGCTGATGAAATGGTTGAATGTTTTAGGTATTTGGTTGATGGCTATTCCTGAGTTTGTGGCAATTCTTTATGTTGTCGCTTATATTAATGATTTTCTGAGCAGTAATAGCGGAAATTGCGGAGTCGGCTGCCTCGGGGATTTGGTTGTTTTCTTTGAGATTGCCTTTTTTGGCAGTATTTTAATCAGCTTGATTTGGACAGTGATTTTCCTGAGAAAGTATGATAAACGCGATGAGAACGCTGATTGAAGCTTTTCAGACGACCTTCCTAATGCACGTCGTCTGAAAAACTAAATACCGCTCTTTTTCTACGTTCGTTTCTTACACGCAAAAAAATACCGGCAAAAGCCGGTATTTTTAAAATTTGGCGCGGCGGACGGGGCTCGAACCCGCGACCCCCGGCGTGACAGGCCGGTACTCTAACCAACTGAGCTACCACCGCGCATCATTGTTTTGCAACAATGAAAGGAAACATGGTGGGTGATGACGGAGTCGAACCGCCGACATTCTGCTTGTAAGGCAGACGCTCTACCAACTGAGCTAATCACCCGAAAATAAAAAATACCGACGAGGTCAGTATTTTTGAAATTTGGCGCGGCGGACGGGGCTCGAACCCGCGACCCCCGGCGTGACAGGCCGGTACTCTAACCAACTGAGCTACCACCGCGCATCATTGTTTTGCAACAATGAAAGGAAACTTGGTGGGTGATGACGGAGTCGAACCGCCGACATTCTGCTTGTAAGGCAGACGCTCTACCAACTGAGCTAATCACCCTTGTCGCTGCATTTGCGAAGACGCTATTAAATCAAAAAAGCATCCGCCGCGCAAGCTTTATTTTTCAGTGTATTAGGTATTTCCTTGCAAACTCCAGTTTTCAAAAGAAATAATTTCCTCCTGTCGACCTGCGACGACCAAAATATCATTCGGTTGAAGCTGGAAATCCAAGTCGGGGTTTTCTATCCTGCTTGTGTTTCGGCGGATAAATAGAAGTTTGATGCCTGCGTTATCCAAAGGCAAATCACGGATGGTCTTGCCGATGGCGTAGGCTTCGCCTGTCAGAGGGAAGGCGTGGCGGCATACCGATTTGCCTCCGTCGTCAAATCCATTTTCATCATCGCTACCGACAAACAAGCCTTCCAAAGAGGCGTAGCGGCTGTGTCGGATGTTGGCAATGGTTTGATAAACATGATTGAAGGTTGCGCCATTACCCAGCATGGCGTAGCTTGCCAGTACCAAGCTGGTTTCTTTGGTGTCGGATACGGCTTCTTCCGCGCCCATATCCGTGAAGGTTTTGACGTAATCGTCATTGGTTGCCCGAACATACACGGGCATGCTCGGATGCAGGGACATGATATTGTCGAGAACATGCTGGGTTTCGTGCATATTGTTCAGGGTAATGACCACCATTTTGGCGCGTTCCAAGCCTGCCGCTTCCAAGACTTCCCGCCGTTTGGCATCGCCGAACGAGACCGGTTCGCCGGCATTGCGCGCGACCTGAACCCTGGCGATATCCAGGTCGAGGGCGAAGTAGGGGATGTTTTCCTGAGCCAAGACGCGTCCGACGGTCTGACCGCCACGTCCGAAACCGATAATTAGGACGTGGTCGGATTTGCTCATGGTTTCTACCAACATACTGTGCAAATCCAATGCCTTCATATCCCAGCTTGATTTGACAAAACGGCTGACGATGGCATCGCTGCTGCCCAAGATGAATGGGGCGATAATCATGGACAACAGAATCGCTGCCGTAGCTGCCTGCTCCAGCTCGGGCGACACCATATTCATTTTGCTGGAGATGTTTAACATCACAAAACCGAATTCGCCGCCTTGTGCCAAGTAGAGGGCTGTTTTCAAGCTGTCTGCAATCGGATGCTTCATATGCAAGGCAATAAAAAAGACGACCAATGCTTTCAATACCAGCAGGATTGCCAGCAAAATCAGAATCTGCTGCCAGCCGCCGATTAAAGCCTGGATGTCCAGTTTCATGCCGACGGTGATAAAAAAGAAGCCGAGCAGGATGTCGCGGAACGGGCGGATGTCGTCTTCCACTTGGAAACGGTATTCCGTTTCCGAAAGCAGCATACCGGCGACGAATGCGCCCAATGCCATCGACAAGCCTTCCAGTTCGGTCAGATAAGCTACGCCCAAGGTTACCAGCAGGACGTTGATCATGAACAATTCAGACGACTTGCGTTTGGCGACCAGTCTGAACCAGCGAGACATCACCTTGCTGCCGACGACGAATAACACGCCCAGCGTGACCAGCATTTTCAATCCGGCAAGACCGAGCGCCGCCCCCAAGCTGCCTTCATCGCCCTTTCCTGACAACGCGGGAATCAGGATCATCAGCGGCACGACGGCAATATCCTGCATCAACAAGACACCCATCGCCATTTGACCGTGCGGCTGTCCCAATTCGGTTTTTTCGGACAGGATGCGGCTGACGATTGCCGTGGACGACATGGTCATCGCCCCGGCTGCGGCAAACGCCCAATTAAAGCTGACGCCCATCAACATCAAAATGCCGATAATCGACAACATGGTCACAATGACCTGCAAACCGCCCAAACCGAACACCAAGCGGCGCATGGCTTTGAGCTTGGGTAGGGAGAATTCGAGACCGATACTGAACATCAGGAATACGATACCGATTTCGCCCAGATAATCAGTAGCATGGCCTTGCGGAATCAGCTTCAACATACCCGGACCGGCGATAAAACCAACCAAAAGATAACCGAGCATGGAAGGAATGTTGAATTTACGGCAATAAATCACCGTAATGACGGAAACGAGGAGGACGATAACGATGGGTGCGAGGGAAAAAGTTTCGTGCATAGAGCGGGCGGCCTTTTATTTGGAAAACAAGTTATATTTTTGATAGGCCGTCTGAAAACACGCAGAGGGTGGTATCAACGGGTTATCTAAACGGATAGTCAAAATTATATCAAAAAATCTGTAAAGTAATGCTTTATATAGCCAAAAAAATGCTGTTCGAAATATTGGCAGTGGGATTTGGGTATCTGGTGGCGGGGCGATTGCTTCAGAGTGAATGAGTTTTAAATCAGGGGTGTATCGGCAACATGCAATAATTAGATAAGTTATTGTAAAGTTTTATCGGTTAAAAGGGTCGTCTGAAAACTTGATTTCAGACGACCCTTTTAGTGCTTAATGCGGTTTAAAACAAGCAAGATATGTTGCTTTACGAGTACATTCCGACGACTACTCTTTCTCCAGCGCATATATTACCGCCCTATGCGTCTCACCCGTCGGCTTGGAAAAGAAGTGTTCTTCAGTGTGATGAGGATAAAATCCGCATTTTTCCAGCACGCGTTGCGAAGGGGTATTTTCCTGATAAGCCACAGCCCAAAGCCGCACCAGAGACAATTCCTCAAAAGCATAGGCAACCACCGATTGCACCGCTTCGGTTGCATAACCCTTTCCCCAAAAATCCTCGCCCAGCCAATAACCTATTTCCGCTTCACGGTCGCTCATCGGCAGATTGCTGTCGTTTTGAAAAAGTAGGCCGATGCTGCCTATCGCTTGATTATCTTCCAAGCAAATGGCAAAACTATGCGGCTTGCGGAGGACGTGTTCAATAATTTCGCGGCTTTCCTCCACGCTGGTATGAGGAGGCCAGCCGCACATCGCTCCGATTTTAGGGGTGCGGGCTTGTTCGTACACCGATTCAGCATCGGTCAGCGTCCAAGAGCGGAGGATTAGGCGGACTGTTTTTAGTGTTTCCATGCTCAAAAATGCCTAATATTGTTTGGAAATTTTGTTGAAACGCTGCTTTCAGACGACCTTGGCAAAGTGCAGGCTGCTTCTGGTTTTGAATGTGCGAAAAGCAGCCTGCACTTTTGGTTTACAACCCCAACTCCCCCCAAATCTCATCAATCTTAGCCGTAACCGCGGGGTCTTTTTTGATTACCCGTCCCCATTCGCGGTCAGTTTCGCCCGGCCATTTGTTGGTCGCGTCCAAGCCCATTTTGCCGCCGAGCCCGCTGACGGGGCTGGCAAAGTCGAGATAGTCGATAGGCGTGTTTTCCATCAAAACGGTGTCGCGTACGGGGTCCATGCGCGTGGTGACCGCCCAGATGACTTCTTTCCAGTCGCGCACATTTACATCGTCATCCACCACGATGATGAATTTGGTGTACATAAACTGGCGCAGGAACGACCAGCAGCCCATCATCACGCGCTTGGCGTGTCCGGCATACTGTTTTTTCATGCTGACCACCGCCATGCGGTAGGAGCAGCCTTCGGGCGGCAGGTAGAAATCGGTGATTTCGGGAAACTGCTTTTGCAAGAGCGGTACGAACACTTCATTCAACGCCACGCCCAAAACGGCGGGTTCATCGGGCGGTTTGCCTGTGTAGGTCGAATGGTAAATCGGGTTTTCGCGCATGGTGATGCGTTCGACCGTGAACACGGGAAAATGGTCCTGCTCGTTGTAATAGCCCGTGTGATCGCCGTATGGGCCTTCCAACGCGGTTTCGTTCGGATGGATGACGCCTTCCAACACGATTTCTGCGCGGGCGGGCACTTGCAAATCGTTGCCGATACATTTCACCAGCTCCGTCCGCGAGCCACGCAGCAGTCCTGCAAACTGGTATTCACTCAAAGTATCGGGAACGGGTGTTACCGCGCCTAAAATAGTGGCGGGGTCGCAACCGAGCACGACGGCGACGGGATACGGCGTATCAGGATTGAGTTTGCGGAATTCCTGATAATCCAACGCGCCGCCGCGATGCGACAGCCAGCGCATAATCAGCTTGTTTTTGCCGATGAGTTGTTGGCGGTAAATGCCTAAATTTTGGCGTTTTTTGTGCGGTCCGCGCGTTACGGTCAAGCCCCACGTTACCAGCGGCGCAACGTCTTCCGGCCAGCAATACTGAATCGGAAGTTTATATAAATCAACGTCTTCGCCTTCCCACACGATTTCTTGACACGGCGCGTTTTTCACCACGTTCGGCGCCATGCTCCAAATGTCTTTCAGCAGCGGCAGTTTGGAAAATGCGTCTTTAATGCCTTTGGGCGGTTCGGGTTCTTTCAAATACGCCAGCGTCTGCCCGATTTCGCGCAGTTTGGACACGCTGTCCGCGCCCATGCCCATTGCCACGCGCTCGGGCGTACCGAACAGGTTCGCCAACACGGGATAATCGTAGCGCGTGCCGTCGGGCTTAATCGGGTGCTCAAACAGCAACGCCGGCCCTTCGGCGCGCAGCACGCGGTCGGCGATTTCGGTCATTTCCAAATGCGGGGAAACGGGATGCGCGACGCGTTTGAGTTTGCCTTGCTGCTCGAGCATAGCGATGAAGTCGCGTAGGTCTTTGTATTTCATGTTGATCCTTATTTGAGGTCGTCTGAAAACCGGACTTTGGATTTCAGACGACCTGAATCACAGATTGTAATATAGCTTCGGGGCATTCGCTGTTTTCGGCAAAAAAACAATATTCACTATATGGATTGTGAATACTGAACTTCCAGCCCTTGTAGCAGAAATCTATCCACGTTTCGCCTGTTATTTCATTAGAAACGAAGGCGGTAGGGGTCCGCCTAAGCGGCGGACAATTTGCCGCAGCAGGCTCGACGGCGGGCAGGTTTGCGGCAGTTGCAGGAACAGGCGGGAGCCGTCGGACATGGTTTCGTCCAATAGAGGGCGGTTTGCCATTTGGTCCTTAATAGTCTGCACCGAATGCCGCCTCTATCCTTGCCTGCGCTTCGGCATATTCTATGCCGTGATAAAAGTCGTGTACCAGCGGATGTTCGCTGCCTTGATGCATTTGCAGCAGGGGACGCCGGTTGTCGGACTGGGTAACGACATTGCAGTGCAGGCCGAAGGTGTCGGATTCATAAGGGGGCAGTCGGTTGCATATCCTGCCGAAATAAACGACGTTTTCCGGATTGTCGTGAAAGTCGCTTTGATAGTCGTTAAAACTCTTTTCACTGACGGATACCCACACACCGTATTCCAGCGTTTCCTCATGCCCGATAATCGGAATAAGCAGCACCGCGCGGATAAAGCGGTCGGTTTGGTCGGGATAGCGGATGATGCAGAAATCAGAATCGCATTCCGCTTGATAAGCAATGCGTTCTTCTTCACTGAGTTGGTTATAGGGATCGGGAGTGGCAAAGCAGAGCGCCGGCATGTCTTCATGTTTTTCGCCGCAGGAAGTGCAAGTGTACATGATGGATTCCTTTTGAGTTTTAGGCGGGACCGGTTTTCAGACGACCTTTTATAGTGGATTAACTTTAAACCAGTACGGCGTTGCCTCGCCTTGTCGTACTATCTGTACTGTCTGCGGCTTCGTCGCCTTGTCCTGATTTAAATTTAATCCACTATATAACTGGTTTGAAGTCCGGGTCGTCTGAAAAACAGGGCGCAGCCTATATTGCATTAGTGGTTTTTTCGGCTGTGGTTTTCAATGCCTTCTGCCACGGTGGCTAAAAAATCCAGATATTTCGGGTCTTCGTCCAGCCACGCTTCGTCGTCCAAACCCATGTAGGCGCGCATCAACTCGTCAGCGGCGCGTTCCATATTGCCCAATTCAAACTGCGCCTGTCCTAAACGCAAATGTAAAAACGGGTTGCCGATTGCGTCCGGGCAATACATGGCGTGGCTTAAATGCTCGTGCGCGGCGGCAAAATCGCCGCTCAAGAAATCCGCATCGCCGATGGCTGCCAGAATCCATGTTGCCGCTTCCCAGTCGGTTTTCGGTTCGGGCAACAAATCCCATGCCTGCCAATAAAGGTCGAGTGCCTCGGTGTATTGCCCGTCTTCCGCCAATGTGTCGCCTTGTTCGCAAAGCCGGCAAATGGTGTCGTAGGTTTGGTCGTTTAATTCGCTCATGGTTTATGTCCAATCGTAAGTAAATAGAACAAGTCTGCTGATCGGCTCGTACAGCATGACAATATTGTCTGCGCCATGGGAATAGGAATAGCCGCAAGCTGAGGCGATATGGTAAAAACGATTGCCATTGTGGGTAATGGTGACGTTCCCGTCTTCGTCTTGCGTCATTTTGTAAGCAGACGGGATGTCGTCTGAGGTTGACCAGTTGCTGCTTTCAATGCGTTCTCCACCCAAGCTGTTCAGAAATAATCCGTCATACTTGCTGAAATAGGGCTCTCCGTTGTAATCCCCTGTTTTTTCCTGAAATGCTTTTTTCTGTTCGGCATAGTTTTTCAGGTTTTCGGCAAAATATTTTTCCAAATACGGATCGGTCAGCAAATGTTTGTTGGCCGGACTGCGGAGAAAATAACGCTCGTCACCCAAAAATTCGTAACGGTTGTCTTCAGTCAAGCGGAATGAAAGCCAGTTAATCCCGATAAATTCATTATGGGCGAACTGCGTCAGCTCGCCGATTAAGCCGTCACCCGGTTCCTGCGGATTGATCAAATGCAGCGTTATGCCTTTCCATTCGGGATTGATTTCCACTAAGTCGATACTGATACAAGGCAGAAAATGTTCTTTCAACCATGGCTGCTTTTCGGAAAACACGGTTTCAGCTTCGGGAAATGCATGTAGGTTTTCATTTAGTTCATTAATAATTTCGCGATAATTCATGTTGTAGTCTTTATTGATGAGCGTTGGTTTATGTTGATGATGGATAAAGTTTAAATCCGAGGTCGGGGTCGTCTGAAAAACGGATTTTGGTTTTCAGACGACCTGAATCATAGACGGTTTATATGCAGCTGCCCAAGGCTTTCAGTTCTTTTTTAACCACTTGCTTTTGCTCGTTGGTTTGGATGGTCAAAGATAAGAAAAAAGCATCGCAAGGGCTGAATTTGGACCAATGTTTTTTTACGGGGAAATGGCCTTCGGGCAGGTTGGAACTGTAATAATGGTCAGGTTCTTGAAACGCCAGTTTTAATCCGTATTTGTTTTGCCAGTCGCGCAGTTGCGCTTCAGTTGCGCCGATTGGAAGGCTGTCCAGCCGCTGCTGCCACATTTGTTGGCTGCGTTCCAATCCTTGGCGGTCGTAATCAATACTAGAACCGCAAGCGGTAAGTGAAAGGCCGGTGATGAGCAATAATAGGGATGAGGCAAGGCGTACCATTTATGAATGTCCTTAGATGATGGTTTGAAACGATTGGCGTTCAGACGACCTTTTATGCTTTCGATTCATTCTGAGTCAGGGTCAATATTATTATCAAGAAAACGGCCTTTGTCAGCCATAAATATATTTTCTCATTTAAAATATGCATATTGAGCAATTGCTGAGGGAATAATATGGAAATACCTTCTATCAGATTTTTGAAGATTACTGCATGATTTTTTAACTATGTTTGGCGGCATAATGTAAAAAGGTCGTCTGAAAACCCAAATCCGTTTTCAGACGACCTTACAAGTGATACGAGGTATCTATAGTCAATTAAATTTAAAATAGGACAGTAACGCATCGTCAAATCGGGCGTAATCAGACAATACGGTTCGCAGATACCGCTTAATATTCGCCCACACCTTCTCAATCGGGTTGAGCTCAGGTGAATAAGGTGCAAGAGGCAATACCTTATGTCCCCATTTTTCCGCCATTTCCCGTAAGACACCCATACGGTGAAATCGTGCATTATCTAAAATAATCACCGATTTTTGAGTCAATGCGGGCAGTAGGCATTGCTGAAACCACGCTTCAAAAAAGACTCCGGTCATCGTATTTTGATAAACCATCGGAGCAATCAGCCGGTTGCCGACTTGTGCGGACACCAGAGATAAGCGTCGGTATCTTTTTCCACTTATCTGCGCTTTCACTATTTGCCCTTTCGGGCTGCGGGCATAGGGGCGGAACAGGTAGCGGTCAAATCCTGTTTCATCCAAATAAACACGTTGGTAGTCGGAAAATTCGGCCAGCTGTGTCAAATAATGCGTTACTTTGGCCGGATCTTGTTCTTTGTAAGTGGTGGTCTTTTTTTGCGCGTCATCCCCATCTGTTTGAGTGCATAGCAAACGGCGGCTGGCGTACAATCAAAATGTTTGGCGATTTCATGCAGATAGGCATCCGGGTGTTGCCCAACATATTGAGCCAGTTTTTGCCTATCCAATTTGACGGCATTTAGACCGGTAACTTGATGTTTTAGGCTGCCTGTTTGTTTTTTAAGGCGAATCCACAGGTAAAGCGTGTTTCTTGACAGGTTAAACGTTGCTGCGGTTTGGCTGATGTTTTTGCATTGTTCGTAATAGTTTAAAGCTTTGTTCCTTAAGTCCGCAGAGTATGCCATGGTTAGACCTTCAAAGTTGAGTATTGTACCATTTTGTTTTTAATTGACTATATATAGCCATCTCCTTTAATCAGAAACTTTTTAAAAACACAATTTCGGGAAACAATATGAACAAATTGAATGGACAACACGCCGTAGAAAACGCCCTATCCTCCGGCATGGGTTGCTTTATAAAGGGCACTTTGGTAGAAACGGAAGAAGGCTGGACGCCGATAGACGAACTGAAGGTGGGTGATTTGGTGATGTCTCGCCCTGAAAACGGCATCGGCGAGACCGTGCCCAAGCGGGTGGTGAATACCTTCCGTTATGAGGACAAGGAAGTAGTGATGCTGAAGTTTTCCCAATTCCCCGAAAGGAACGGGGGAGGGGCAACCCTAGTCGCTACCCCGAATCACCCGTTCTGCGTGTACGGCGTCATCACCAACCTGATTCTTGAGCATCTGGAGTTTGGCAAGCTCGGCGCCTATTGGAAGGGCTGCGATTACGACAGCAGCGATATGTTCAATGGACCGGACGGCTGGGAAAAATACGAAGCCCTGTGGGCATTTAAGCATACCCCCTATGAAATGCGGCTGTACGAACAGCCGGTGTGGAAGCGCGCCGACCAGCTTGAGCGCGGCGACGTGGTGTTGGGTTGTCGCAAATATTATGTGGTGGAGGATTACCGCCCGCTGTATGTCTACCGCGATACCGACCAGGCATGGGCACAGCCAACCAATCTGGCTTACGGCTGGAAAGAGTCGGATTTAGGCAACAGCTATGAGATGGTTCTAACTGACGAATCGCTGAATTCTCCGACATTGGATTGGGCGGATGTACCAAATGACGAGAACCTGCTGTATGTGGACGAGGACGGACAACGGCATTACCGCCCCTACCGCACCACGGTTTATAACATCGAGGTTGAGGATTACCACACCTACTGTGTGGATACAGGGGGAATTCTAGTGCACAACCAGAACTGCGGAGCAGCCGGGTGGATAGCCCGGTAATCCGCGACGGCGGGCAACCGTAACGCCGCTGTTTGCAACAAAGGTCGTCTGAAACTTTCAGACGACCTAATGAGCGGCAATGAATGGGGTATTTATCATAGCTATTTTTTCCAATCAGAAACTTTTAAAAACACAATTTCGGGAAACAATATGAACAAATTGAATGGACAACACGCTGTAGAAAACGCCCTATCCTCCGGCATGGGCGGCTTTATGAAGGGCGCCTTGGTAGAAACGGAAGAAGGCTGGACGCCGATAGACGAACTGAAGGTGGGCGATTTGGTGATGTCGCGCCCTGAAAACGGCATCGGCGAGGCCGTGCCCAAGCGGGTGGTGAACACCTTCCGTTATGAGGACAAGGAAGTGGTGATGCTGAAATTTTCTCAATTTCCTGAAAGAAGTGGAGGAGGTCGAATTTTAATAGCTACCCCAAACCACCCGTTCTGCGTGTACGGCGTGGTTACCAACCTGATTCTTGAGCATCCCCAATTCGGTAAGCTCGGTGCCTATTGGAAGGGCTGCGATTACGACGATGGTGAAGACGTGTTTGCCGGGGATGAAGGAAGGGCGAGATACGAAGCCCTGTGGGCATTTAAGCACACGCCCTATGAAATGCGGCTGTACGAACAACCGGTGTGGAAGCGCGCCGACCAGCTTGAGCGCGGAGACGTGGTGTTGGGTGTTCGTGATTATTATGTAGTAGAGGATTACCGCCCGCTGTATGCCTACCGCGATACCGATCAAGCATGGGCACAGCCAACCAATCTGGCTTACGGCTGGAAAGAGTCGGATTTAGGCAACAGCTATGAGATGGTTCTAACTGACGAATCGCTGAATTCTCCGACATTGGATTGGGCGGATGTACCAAATGACGAGAACCTGCTGTATGTGGACGAGGACGGACAACGGCATTACCGCCCCTACCGCACCACGGTTTATAACATCGAGGTTGAGGATTACCACACCTACTGTGTGGATACAGGGGGAATTCTAGTGCACAACCAGAACTGCGGAGCAGCCGGGTGGATAGCCCGGTAATCCGCGACGGCGGGCAACCGTAACGCCGCTGTTTGCAACAAAGGCCGTCTGAAATTTTCAGACGACCTTTTTGCTTTTCAAACCAACGGCGTCAAATATCCAACTCCGCCGTATCGCCTTCTCGTTCCATCCATGCGCGGCGGGCGGCGGCTTCTCCTTTGCCCATCAGTTTGACGAAGATGTCGCGTGTTTCGTCATCCGCGCCTTCGGGGATTTGTACCTGCAACAGGCGGCGGGTGTCGGGGTGCATGGTGGTGTCTTTGAGCTGGTCGGGGTTCATCTCGCCCAAGCCTTTGAAACGGCTGATGGAATAGGCGGTTTCTTTGACGCCTTCTTTTTGCAGCCGCTCCAAAATGCTGTCAAGTTCGTTTTGGTCGAGGGCGTAGAATTTGCGGGCAGGTTTGCTTTTGCCTTGTGCGTTGACATCGACGCGGAACAGCGGCGGCTGGGCGACGTAGATGTGTCCGTCGGCGACCAGTTTCGGGAAGTGGCGGTAGAACAGGGTCAACAGCAAAACTTGAATATGAGAGCCGTCCACGTCGGCATCGGACAGGATGGCGATTTTGCCGTAGCGCAGGCCGCTTAAGTCGGGATTGTCGTTGATGCCGTGCGGATCGACGCCGATGGCGACGGAAATGTCGTGGATTTCGGCGTTGCCGAAGAGTTGGTCGGGGTGGACTTCGAAGCTGTTGAGCACTTTGCCGCGCAGGGGCAGGATGGCTTGGGTGGCTTTGTCGCGGGCGAGTTTGGCGGAGCCGCCGGCGGAATCGCCTTCGACGAGGAAGAGTTCGTTTTCGCGGATGTCTTCGCTCTCGCAGTCGGTCAGTTTGCCGGGCAGGACGGCGACGCCGCTTCCTTTTTTCTTTTCGATTTTTTTAACCGAACGCATCCGCGCCTGTGCCTGACGGATGGCGAGTTCGGCGATTTTTTTGCCGAAGTCCACGTTTTGGTTCAGCCACAATTCCAAAGGGTCGCCCGATACGGCGGCGACGAGTTTCAACGCGTCGCGGTTGGTCAGCTTGTCTTTGGTCTGACCTTGGAACTGTGGATCGAGGACGCGGGCGGAGAGGACGAAGGCGGTTTTGCTGAACACGTCGTCGCTTTGCACTTTCACGCCGCGCGGTAAAAGGTTGTGCAGGTTGATGAAGTTGTTGACGGCGTTGAACACGGCTTGTTTCAAGCCTGCTTCGTGTGTGCCGCCCAGCGGGGTGGGGATGAGGTTGACGTAGCTTTCGTTGGCGCACGAGCCTTCTTCCAGCCAGGTCAGGGCAAACGCGGCGCCTTCGCCGATGCTGAAATCGCCGTTGTGGTCGTCTGAAATGTAGTTTTCGCAGGAGAACAGCGGCACGGCTTCCTGCGCGTCGGCAATCAGGTCGGTCAGATAGCTTTTCAGGCCGTCGGGGTAGTGCCAGGTTTGGGTATGCGCTTCGTCTTCGCCTTTGACCGGACGGGTCAGGGAAACGCGCACACCCGGCAGCAGCACGGCTTTGGCGCGTAGCAGGCGTTCGAGTTCGGGAATGCTGTAATTCGGGCTTTCAAAATATTTGCCGTCCGGCCAGACGCGTACTTCGGTGCCGCTGTCTTTGACGGCGCATTTGCCCACTTCCGCTAACGGTTCGACCACATCGCCACCGGCAAACACGATGCGGTGGATTTTGCCTTCGCGTTTGACGGTGACCTCAAGGCGGGTGGAGAGGGCGTTGGTGACGGATACGCCCACGCCGTGCAGGCCGCCTGAAAAGGCATACGCGCTGCCGCCGTCTTTTTTATTGAACTTACCGCCCGCGTGCAGACGGGTGAACACGAGTTCGACCACGGGCACGCCTTCGACAGGGTGCAGCCCGACGGGAATGCCGCGCCCGTTGTCGTGTACGGAAAGCGAACCGTCGTCGTGGATGCGCACGTCGATTTCAGTGGCGAAACCGCCCAACGCCTCGTCCGCCGCGTTATCGATGACTTCTTGGCAGATGTGGGTTGGGCTGTCGGTGCGGGTGTACATGCCGGGACGTTCTTTGACCGGCTCCAAGCCTTTGAGGACGGTGATGCTGGATTCGCTGTATTGGTTGTTTTTAGTCATAGGGGAAGAGGTCGTCTGAAAGGAAGAACAACGCTTTCAGACGACCTGAAAGCGTTGCGTTTCGTTATTTTATCGGTTGTCAAAAGGCAGGCGCGCGGTAAAGTCTTCGTAGCTTTCCATGCCGCGCAGGAAGCGGGAGGAGAGTTCTTTTAATGCCCCCAAGTAAACGTCGCGTTTAAAATCAATCACTTCGTCAACGGGAGCCCAATATTGGTGCCAACGCCAGCCGTCAAATTCAGGATGGTGGCAGGCACGCAGATTGATGTCGCTGTCGCGCCCGACCAGCCGCAAAAGATACCAAATCTGCTTCTGCCCGCGATACGAACCGCGCCATTCGCGGCGTACCCAGTGGCTCGGCACGTCGTAACGCAGCCAGTCGCGCGTGCGGCCGACGATTTTGATGTGTTGCGGCAGCAGCCCGACTTCTTCGTACAGCTCGCGGTACATGGCGGTTTCAGGGCTTTCGCCCGGCTTGATGCCGCCTTGTGGAAACTGCCACGAATGTTCGCGCACACGCTTGCCCCAAAAGACTTCGTTGCGGTTGTTGATTAAGATGATACCGACATTGGGGCGATAGCCTTCTCTGTCTAACACGGTGTCGCCCTTCGTTAAATTCAATCGTGCGATTTTCCCATAAATCGGGCGGGTTTGACAAATCGGAGGTTGTCTGGAAACTTGTTATGCCTGTTTTCAGACGACCTTTTTGGGGTTTTGAGGCGATGATAGGGAAATAGGGTGCGTGGTTTGACGAGATGCTTTTGAAGAACGGAATCTGTGGGTGAGATTTGAACTATGGATTTTTATTTTGTTTGGTTTGTCTGCGATTTAAGATGGATTTACATCGATGCGGGAAAGAGGGCGGGGCGGATGCTTTCTGCTTTCATTTGTGATGTTTTTGCCGATTGCTGTTTTGAACAATGCCTGCTGCAAACGAAAAGGTCGTCTGAAAACCGGGAAATAGGTTTTCAGACGACCTTTTTTTAAAGCGGATTACTCTTCACTTTGTGCTTCTTCTTTTTCAACGGTAACTTCAACGGCAACGGATTCGTCGCTCAAAGTGCCTTTGGTGGACGGGGTTTGTCCTGCCATACGAGGGTCGTATTCTGCCGCCATGCGCAGGGCGCGGCCGAAGGCTTTGAATACGGTTTCGGCTTGGTGGTGGGCATTGTGGCCGCTGAGGTTGTCGATGTGCAGGGTCATCATGCTGTGGTTGACGACACCGTGGAAGAATTCTTCAAACAGGTCAACGTCAAAACGTCCGATGAGGGCGCGGGTGAAGTCGATGTTGTACACGAGTCCGGGGCGGCCGGAGAGGTCGATGACAACGCGGCTCAAGGCTTCGTCGAGCGGGACGTAGGCATGGCCGTAGCGGCGGATGCCGGCTTTGCTGCCCAAGGCTTGTTTCAGGGCTTGTCCGAGTACGATGCCGATGTCTTCGACGGTGTGGTGGTCGTCGATGTGCAAATCGCCTTTGCAGGTGATGTCGAGGTCGATCATGCCGTGGCGGGCGACTTGGGCAAGCATATGCTCAAGGAAGGGTACGCCGGTGTCGAAACGGTATTGTCCGGTGCCGTCGAGGTTGAGGCTGAGGGTGATTTGGGTTTCGCTGGTGTTGCGGGTGATGCTGACTGCGCGGCCTTCTGCGGGCATATGGAATGCCGGTGCGGCGGCTGCGGCTGCTTGGGCGGCACGCTCTTGGCGGGCGGCTTCGGCGGCTGCGGCTTTTTCTCTGTCTTTGCTGTGGTCGCGGTTTAACCAGCCTTTGCGTTTGTGCATGCCGGCTTCGAGTTTGGCGGCAAGGCTGGGGCGGATGCCGCGCGCTTTTTCGTCTTCTGCCTGCTCTTCAAGGCGGCGTTTCAGCTGGGACAGGGATGCCGCGTTGTCGTAACCGCATTTGCGGGCAAGTTTGGTCAGTGAGCCTGCTTCTTCGACAAGCTGCAGGAAATTGGCAAGGTGGAGTTGAGTGATGGTCATAGGTTTACTCTCTGTGAGGTTTTAAAAAATCAGGCATAAAGCTTGCGGATAATGTCCAGTACGGCATCGTTTTGCTCGGGACTGCCGATGGTAATGCGGACGCACTGCGCCAAAAGCGGATGCGTGCCGTGGAGTTTCTTAATCAGGATGCGGTTTTCTTTAAGCGTGTTAAACAATGCGTCTGCATCGGGAACGCGCACGGTAATGAAATTCGCTTCGCTGGGGAAGGCTTTCAGACGACCCATGGCGGAAAATTCGTTGAAAACGCGTTCGCGTTCGGCTTTTAAAATATCGATGGTCGTCTGAATCGCGTCGTGGTGTTGCAGGGCGAATTTGGCGGTCGCCAAGCTTAATTGGTTCATATTGTAGGGCGGCAGGATTTTCGCCAGCTCGCCCATTACGGCGGGGCTTCCTGCCGCATAGCCGATGCGCAGTCCGGCAAAACCGATTTTGCTGATGGTGCGCATCACGACCAGATTTTCGATGCTGCCCGCCTGCGGCAGAAAACTGTCGCGGCTGAATGCGCCGTATGCTTCATCGACAACGACGATACCGCGCGCCGCGTGGATAATGGCTTCCACTTCTTCGCGGCGGAAGCATACGCCTGTCGGATTGTTCGGATAGGCGATGAAAATCAACGCGGGCTGATGTTTGTCGATGGCGGATAAAACGGCAGGCAAATCAAGCGTGAAATCTTCATTGAGCGGCACGCCGACATAATTCATACCGTACAGCTCGGCATTGTGCCGATACATTACAAAACTCGGTTCAACCGCAAGCATGGTCGCGCCGGATTGGGCAACAAGCAGGGTCATGAATTGGATTAACTCGTCCGAGCCGTTTCCTAAAGCGATGGCGGCAGCTTCAGGAATATCGAAGGCTTTTCTTAAAGTTTCCTGAAGCCCGCTGGCGGCGGGATTGGGGTAAAGATGAATCGGCGCTTGGGCAATCAGCCGCAGCCATTCGTTTGACAGCTCTGGGAAACGGGCAAACGGATGATACGGACTTTCCATCGCATCCAGCTTGATGAAGCCTTCGGGCAAGTCGGCAATTCGGTAGGCGGACATGGATTTGATGTCGTCGCGGATGAAGTCGGAGGCGGTTTTCATAGTTTTCTTCTCAATTTCTGAATAATGGTTATTTCGTCACAATATAGCACAAAATCAGAGTGTTGACAGTAATATAATTAATAAATGGGGTATTTATATTATTTTTATAATGAAGGCTTGATATAAATATTGAATTCAAAGATATTTTTTGAATATTCTTGGGCTGCTTTGTCTGTTTTTATTGATAAGCAAACTTAAATAGGGAGATTTGGAAACATTAGGTTGTGATACGGGTGGGTTTTTAATATAGTGGATTAAATTTAAATCAGGACAAGGCGACGAAGCCGCAGACAGTACAGATAGTACGGCAAGGCGAGGCAACGCCGTACTGGTTTAAAGTTAATCCACTATATTTTCATTTGTTTTTAAGGGGTTGGGATATGATTGGATAATGTGCAGCATCTGTTTCTTTTACGTTTGTCGGCGCGGGGGATGGGTTAGGGATAAAGAATAAAGGAGGCGGATTGGAAACGGTTTGATGGCGGAATCCCAATATATTGAATATGGAATTGATATTTTGATTTTAATGGGATTTTTAGCTTATCAGCTTGATGGGGAATTCAATATAAACCGGCATGGCTTTATGTTGTGCAAACCTGAAGAAAGCGATTGTTTAGTGTGAAAAACATCTAAACAATCGCTTTCATGTTATAGGCACTCTTTTCAGGTTTCTGATTGAAATTGAATCCGTGATGAGCCATTCGACGAAAAGTTTTCTTGCGGAATACGCGTAGAAAGCCTATTGGGCAGTAAAGGTCGTCTGAAAAGTCTGTCCGCCTATGGTGATGTCGGCGATGTAGTCGCGTCTGCCTTCAACGCAGACGGGCAGGTGGATTTGGCGCGCTTGCCAAGTGCGCGGGGATTGTTGTTGGAGCATATAGCGGTTGAAGCCCATGTCCATGTCTTTCATGCTGAAGCTGATGCTGACTTGCTGTGTTTCGGCCGGGGTGTTTTCGACGGTGATGTCGAAGGCGGAGCGGTGGCTGATGGGGGTGGAGCGGACGTGCGAGCCGTCGGGCAGGGTGCAGCCTTTGATGAGGTCGCACTCGGCGGCGCGGGCTTGAGGCTGTTGTTTTTGCCACCAGTCCAGCAGCAGGAGTTTGGCGGCGGCGAAGAGGATGAGGAGGACGCCTGCGAGGAGGAGTTTGCGGTTTTTGACCATTTCAGACGACCTCGGTGTCATTGTCAGACAGGACGGCGTGTGCGCCTGTCGAGAGCCAGCGGTCGCGGTAGCTTGAAACCAGTGTTTCGGGCGCGGCGACAACCAGCGGAACGGATACGCCTTGTTCTAATATTTCAAGCACTTGCCGTGCGCTTGCTTCGTGGTTGACTTGCCAAACGACGACGTCGGCATCTTGCACGCGTTGCCATTGTTCGCGGGTGTGTACCGACACCCAAACGCTTTGAGCTTGGGGCAGCTTGCCGAGCTTGCGCAGTTCGGTTTCTGAGATGAGGATGTTGGCGTGGTGCGGTTCGGCTAGGGAGTAGGGCGCGACGCGGTATTCGCCGGTGCTGTTTTGTCCGTACAAACCGGTTTTCAGACGACCTTGAAGCCGGCGTGGGACGGAAAGGGCGCGCAGCAGCGGACCATTGGCAGGCAGCATGGGGGCGACGTTGAAATCGCCCGCTTTTTGCCACGACCATGCCTGTCCTTCGCGGGATTGGGGTTCTCCCGTCCATTGGTCGGGGTTTACCCATAGAAATTTCAGGCAGACGCGGGCGTGTTCGTAGGAATGGATTTTGGTCAGCCAAGGCGTGGCGGCGAGGATGCGGATGCCGAGTTCTTCTTCAAACTCGCGTTGCAGGGCTTGGAAGTCGGTTTCGCCCGCTTCGACTTTGCCGCCGGCAAATTCCCAATATCCGGCATAGGGCTTGCCTTCGGGGCGGGAACTGAGCAGGTAGTCGCCGTCTTGGTTGAGCAAGATGCCGGCAACGACGCGGATAAGGGGACGGGTGTCTTGGGTCATGGGGATAGGGGTGGAAGGTCGTCTGAAAATTCGGAAAGGTCGGATTTGGGAATCCGACCTGCCAATGGGTATTGTCTTATTTTTCGGCAACGACGAATGCCAACACGGTGTCTTCTTCGTCGCTCATGCTGAGGCTGACGCGGCTGATGCCTTGTTCTTCCAGCCATTTGGACAGGGCGGGGGCGTAGAAGAATTCGGGTTTGCCCAATGCGTCATGCCCGATGCCGATGTTGCGGAAGGAAACCGCGCCGCGTATGCCCGTGCCGACGGCTTTGGCGAAGGCTTCTTTGGCGGCGAAGCGTTTGGCAAGGTAGTTGACGGGTTTGCCTGCTTGCGGAAATTCGAGCAGTTCTTCGGGCGTAAGGATGCGCTCGGCAAACGCTTGTCCGAATTTTTTGCTCAGGCGGATGATGCGTTTGAGGGAAACGATGTCTGTGCCTATGCCGTAAATCATGCGGTGGTCTCCTTGTTGAGAGAAGGTCGTCTGAAAAGGTGGGTGTCGCCTATCAAGGCAGCATTCTTGCCCTGAACATGGTTTCCTTCATCTGGCGGACGGCTTCGGGCAGGCCGAGGAAGAGGGCTTGGGCAATCAGCGAATGCCCGATGTTCAGCTCGCGGATGGCGAGGATTTGGGCGATGGGGGTAACGTTGTGTATGGTCAGGCCGTGTCCGGCGTTGACGACCAAGCCCAAATCGCTGGCAAAATGCGCGCCGTTTTGCAGACGCTCGAATTGCTTGATTTGTTCGGCGTGGCTGTGTGCATCGGCGTATGCGCCGGTGTGCAGCTCGATAACGGGCGCACCGACATCATAGGCGGCTTGGATTTGATCGTTGTCTGCATCGATGAAGAGCGAGACGCGGATGCCTGCGTCGGTCAGGATTTTGGTGAACCCGGCGATTTTTTCTTGTTGCGCCAAAACGTCCAAACCGCCTTCGGTCGTGATTTCCTGACGTTTTTCAGGCACGATGCACACGTCTTCCGGCATGACTTTGAGCGCGTTTTCCAGCATTTCTTCGGTCAACGCCATTTCAAGGTTCAGGCGCGTGCGGATGGCGTTTTTGACGGCGAACACGTCCGCGTCTTTGATGTGGCGGCGGTCTTCGCGCAGGTGCATGGTAATCAAATCTGCACCGTGTGTTTCCGCGACCAATGCCGCTTCTACGGGGCTGGGATAGGTCGTGCCGCGGGCGTTGCGGACGGTGGCGATGTGGTCGATGTTTACACCTAAGAGCATGATGTGTCCTTTCTTTGGATTTTCAGACGACCTGCCGATGGAAAAGGTCGTCTGAAAAAGTTAAACGCCGAAACTGAATTGCTGGAGTTGTTGCAAAACCTGTCTGGATTTAATGCCTTCGGGCAGGAGGTTGTCAATCAGCAGGCGCGTGATTTTTAGCGATTGCCCGAGGCTTTCGGGGTGGGTGAAATCGCCTTCGCGCAGCTGGATCAAAATGTCGCCGCCGATTGCCACACCATGATTGCGTGGATTGAAGCGTTCGGCTTCTTCGATGGGAACGACCGCGTTTTCAGGCGTCAGCCAGTAGGTTTCTTCGGCACGGATTGCTTCGCCGTTGCCATCGTGGAACAAATCGGGCGCGAATCCCAAGCGGTTGAGTAAAGTCCATTCAAAGCGTCGCAGCGCGGCGGTATGACCGCTTTCGCCGCATACCGCCCGCATTACCGCTTCCAGCGCGTCGTAAAGCTCGGGTATCGGGTCTTCGCGGGTTGTCAGCTTGAGCATCAGTTCGTTGATATATAAGCCACTGAACAAAGCCCTGCCTTGCGGCTGCGGCCAGCCGCCTATCCACTCCGCGCGGTGTAGCGTTTTCAATTCTTGCGAACCGTACCAAGAGGCACTGACCGGTACAAACGGCACCAACACGCCGCGCAACTCGCTCTGCCGCTTGCGCGCACTTCTTGCCAGCAAAGCCACGCGCCCGTAACGGCGGCTGAACACTTCCACCCACAAACTGCTCTCGCGCCAAGGGGCGGAAGCAAGCAGGAAGACGGGTTCGTGGTTGATGCGCTGGTTGGTCATGGGCAGTTGGTCGGGAGTGTGGAAGGGGTGGGTTATGGTGTGGTGCATTTTACCAAAGCGGGTAGGAGGTCGTCTGAAAATATTTTTGTTGTTTAGAATGCTTTGAATATCAAGAGGGAAAGGGTAAGGCAAAATCAATCGATGGGTCTGGTCGATTTGTATAGTGGATTCACTTTAAACCAGTACGGTGTTGCCTCGCCTTAGCTCAAAGAGAACGATTCTCTAAGGTGCTGAAGCACCAAGTGAATCGGTTCCGTACTATCTGTACTGTCTGCGGCTTCGTAGCCTTGTCCTGATTTAAATTTAATCCACTATATCTTTTAGGATGGCGAACGGCTGCAAAAAAAAACGCACCTTGTTTAAAGGTGCGTTTTTGATGGGATATATGGCGGGCGTTTTTTGAACAAATCAGAATTTAGCGCCTGATTGGTTGGCCATGTAGTCGACCGCTGCTTTGACTTCATCGTCGCTCAGACCGGCGTTGCCGCCTTTTGCAGGCATGGCGTTGAAGCCTTCGAGAGCGTGTTTGTGCAGGGTTTCTTTACCTTGTTTGATACGCGAAGCCCATTCGTCTTTTTTACCTATGCCTGGAATGCCGGGGACTGCGCCGCCGTGACATGCCTGACAGGTTGCTTCGAAAACTTTTTTACCGTCTGCGCCGGAAGCTGCAGGAGCGGCTGCGCCTTTGTCTTCGGCTTTAGGTGCATCGGCTGCGGGGGCGGAGCCGGCAGCGGCCGGTGCGGAGGCGGCTGCATTGCCTGAAGCGGCTTGATCGGCAGGTGCTGCGGCATCCGGATCAGGGAAGGTACCGCCGCTCTTGTTCGCCATGTAAGTGATGACGCGTTTGAGTTCTTGGTCGGTCAAATCGGCTGCGCCACCTTTCGCAGGCATGGCGTTAAAGCCGTTCAGAGCGTGTTGGAAAAGGGTATCGAAGCCTTGTGCGATACGGGGAGCCCATTCGCCGTTATTTTCGATTTTCGGTGCGTTGGGGACGGATTTGTCTGCGCCGTGACACTGGATACAGATTTTGTTGAAAATCTGATCGCCTTTGCGTTCGCCTACCGGAATGCCGTCTCCCAAGGTAAGCTGTCCTACGGGCTGGATGCGGGTTTGGGTGGCAGTTTCGGAAGATTGGGCAACGTCTGCATACGAGCCGCTGCCCGCCAATTTGATGAGGAAGTAAATGACTGCAATGGCAATAACGATACCGCTCACAAGGGTAAACAATGCAGAGCCTTGGGCTTTTGAGTCGCGGAGTTGTTTCATTTGGTAGGCCTCGCCGTTAGGTTAGGTTGTGCTTTGAGTTATAGTTTGGTGTGTTAAACGCAGTTAACAATATTTTGCTGGATTATACTGAATTCACAAGGGCTTTCCAATCGCTCTTGTGGAAAATATACGCAAAGGCGGCGGTTTTTTGCCGCCTGTTAGGGGGTGGGTTTTGTATGTTGTTGATTATTTTATGGGATTTTTCTTCAAATTTGTCTTGTTTGCGCCATCCTGCATAATAGGCTTTGCCAACAGGCGGGATTTGCGTTAATCTTACGCCTTCTTCGCACCCATAGCTCAGTTGGAAGAGTGTCAGTTTCCGAAGCTGGAGGTCACAGGTTCGATCCCTGTTGGGTGCGCCAATTATAGAGAGGCCGTCTGAAAGATGAAAATTTTTCGGGCGGCCTTTTGACTTACTTCAAATAAAACTACATCAGGTTTCAGACGACCTTTTACTTTTTGCGCTTTATTTCAACACTTCGGCAAACGCATCGGCAACATAGGCGATATTCGAAGCATTCAGCCCGGCGACGCACATCCTGCCTGAATCCAGCAGGTAAACGGCAAATTCGTCGCGCAACCTGCGGACTTGTTCCACGCTCAATCCTGTGTAGCTGAACATGCCGCGCTGTTTGATGAAATAAGTGAAATCGCGGTCGGGGATTTGGGCGGTCAAGACATCATAAAGTTTCTGCCGCATGGCGCGGATGCGGTCGCGCATGACATAGACTTCTTTTTGCCACAAGGCGTAAAGTTCCGGGCTGTTCATCACATCGGCGGCGATATGCGCGCCATGTGCGGGCGGGCTGGAGTAGATGCGGCGGACGGTGAATTTGAGCTGTCCGAACACCAATTCCGCTTCTTCTTTATTCGGGCAAACCACGCTCAAACCGCCGACGCGCTCGCCGTAGAGCGACAGGTTTTTCGAGAAGGAATTGCTGACGAACAATGGTAATTCCATTTCCACCGCTTTACGGATGGCGTAGGCATCGCTGTCCAAATCGCCGCCGAAGCCTTGGTAGGCGATGTCCATAAACGGAATCAGTTTGCGCGTTTTGATGATGTGCAACACTTCGTCCCATTGCTGTTCCGACATATCCACGCCGGTCGGGTTGTGGCAGCAGGGGTGCAGGATTAGGACGCTGTGTTCGGGTAGGGTGTTGAAAAACGCGGTCATTTCGTCGAATTTCACGCCGACGGTGGCGGGGTCGTAATAAGGATAAGTGCCGACCTCGAAACCTGCGCCTTCAAAAATGCCGCGATGGTTGTCCCAAGTCGGGTCGCTGACGTAGGCGCGCGCTTCGGGAAACCAGCGGTGCAGGAAATCCGCCCCGACTTTGAGCGCGCCCGAGCCGCCCAAGGTTTGTACGGTAACGATGCGTCCTTGCGCGAGCGCGGGGTTGTCTTTGCCGAACAATAAATGTTGCACCGCGCTGCGGTAAGTGTTCAAGCCTTCCATCGGCAGGTAGGGCGACGGCGCAGGCGTGGCGGCGCGGGCGGTTTCGGCACGGTTCACGGATTCCAATACGGGCATTTTGCCTTCATCGTCGAAATAAATGCCTATGCTCAAATTGACTTTTTCGGGGCGCGGGTCGTTTTTGAAGGTTTCGACCAAACTTAAAATCGGGTCGCCGGGGTAATATTCGATGTGGCGGTACATGATGCTTCCTTTGTCAGACGGATGGGGACGGGAAACCTGATTTTTGCATTAAACGGCAGGATTTGTAAAACGGGGTCGTCTGAAAGCTGCATGATGTTTTTAGACGACCTATAATTTCGTCTTCATTATTTTACGGAACAACATCATGACCACGCGCATCTGGCAGGCAGGCAGGTTTGAAATCGGTTTGGACAAGCCGAAAATCATGGGTATCGTCAATCTGACACCCGATTCTTTTTCCGACGGCGGCGTATATTCGCAAAATGCCCAAACAGCCTTGGCACACGCCGAACGGCTTTTGAAAGAGGGTGCGGACATTCTCGACATCGGCGGCGAATCGACGCGGCCGGGTGCGGATTATGTTTCGCCTGAAGAAGAATGGGCGCGGGTTAAGCCTGTATTGGCGGAAGTGGCGGGGTGGGGCGTTCCCGTCAGTTTGGACACGCGCCGCACGGTGATTATGGAAAAAGCGTTGGCGCTCGGCGGCGTCGATATTATTAATGATATAGCGGCGTTGACCGACGAGGGCGCGGTCGAATTGCTGGCACGTCAGGCGGACACGGGCATTTGCCTGATGCACATGCAGGGTTTGCCCGAAAACATGCAGATTAATCCGAAATATCAGGATGTTGTCGGTGAAGTGGCGCGGTATTTGAAAGAGAGGGCGGCGGAATGTATCGCGGCAGGCATCGCTCCGCAACGCATCACGCTCGATCCGGGGTTCGGTTTCGGTAAAAACCTGCAACACAATATCGCGCTGATGCGGCATTTGCCCGAATTGATGGCGGAAACGGGTTTCCCGCTGCTGATCGGCGTGTCGCGCAAACGCATGATAGGCGAGCTGACCGGCGAGGCAAATGCGGCGGAACGCGTACACGGCAGCGTGGCGGCTGCTTTGGCTTCCGTAGCGCGCGGCGCACAAATCGTTCGGGTGCATGATGTGAAGGAGACGGCAGATGCGTTGAAGGTGTGGGACGCCTTAGGCATTACCGGCATTTAATGGCTTCTGCTTTGCAAACAAAAAACACTTTGAAAATGAAATGTCGGCAGTCCCTGAAGTGGTGATAAAGAGGTCGTCTGAAAACGAGTTTGGCGGTTTCAGACGACCTGTTTGTTTAATCCGGTTAACTTGTTCCGTATTTTGATAAAATAAGAAACTATACCGCTCAGGCGCAATCTAATGACGCTAAACATAAATCCCAATAGTTTTGCATAAAACCCCTTATACTGCCCGTTATGACATTTACGGGTAACCCCATTCTAAAAAACATCCTCACGGAGCAAACTCATGGCAAAAAAATATTTCGGCACGGACGGCGTGCGCGGCGAAGTCGGTCAATTTCCGATTACTCCCGATTTCGTATTGAAACTCGGTTATGCGGCGGGGCAGGTATTGGTGCAGCATGACGGCGGGCAGAAGCCGACCGTCCTGATCGGCAAAGACACGCGTATTTCCGGCTATATGCTCGAAGCCGCGCTGGTGGCGGGTTTTACCGCCGCAGGTGTCAACGTCATCCAAACCGGCCCGCTGCCTACGCCGGGTGTGGCTTATCTGACCCGTGCGCTGCGTTTGTCCGCCGGCGTGATGATTTCCGCATCGCACAACGTCTATTCTGACAACGGCATCAAATTCTTTGCCGAAGGCGGCGTGAAACTGAGCGATGAAATCGAGTTGGAAATCGAAGCCAAAATCGACGAGGAAATGAAAACCCAGCCGTCCGCCCGTCTCGGACGCGCGCGCCGTATCAACGGCGCGGACGACCGCTACATCGAATTCTGCAAATCCACCTTCCCCAGCCATTTGGATTTGCGCGGCCTGAAATTGGTGGTCGATACCGCGCATGGCGCAGGCTATGACGTTGCGCCCAAAGTGTTCCACGAACTTGGCGCACAAGTTGTCAGCATCGGCGACGAACCCAACGGCTACAATATCAACGAAAAATGCGGCGCAACCCATCCCAAAGCCTTGCAGGCTGCCGTATTGCAAAACGAAGCCGACTACGGCATCGCGTTGGACGGGGATGGCGACCGCCTGATGATGGTCGACCGCAACGGTAAAGTGTACGACGGCGACAGCCTGATTTACGTCATCGCCAAAGCCCGCGCCCGAGAAGGTATCAACATCGGCGGCGTGGTCGGTACGGTCATGACCAATATGGCGATGGAAATTGCCCTGAAAGAGCAGGGCGTCGATTTCTGCCGCGCCAAAGTCGGCGACCGCTATGTATTGGAACAGCTGAACCAACGCGGCTGGCTCATCGGCGGCGAAGCCAGCGGCCATATTTTGTGTATGGACAAACACAATACCGGCGACGGCATCATCTCCGCGCTGCAAGTTTTGGCGGCACTGCAAATCCTGAACCAAGACCTCGCCACCGTTTGCGCCGATTGGCAGCCGTATCCGCAAACCATGATCAACGTGCGCATCCAAAAAGGTCAGAAATGGCAGGAAGCCTCGAAAGACGTGTTGGCAGAAGTGGAAAAAGAACTCGAAGGCAAAGGCCGAGTCGTGTTGCGCGCATCGGGTACCGAACCGGTCGTGCGCGTCATGGTAGAAGCGCGTCAGGCGGACTGGGCGAAAAAAGGCGCGGAACGCATCGCAGCAGCCATCACCGGTAAGCAGTAATACCGTCGAAAAATCAATAGGTTTTTAGCAAACCTTGGAACTGCCGTCGTTTCCACGCAAGCGGGAACGGTGGTACAGTGGATTAATTTTGAATCAGGGCAAGGTGGGGGAACGCCATGCCGGTTTAAGGTTAATCCACTGTGTTTTTTAGGATTCGAGGTCGTCTGAAAAGCATCAAACAATATTGCTGACGCCTATTTTCATAACCTGCCTTGTTATTTCTTTCAGACGACCCTATCTTTGGTAAAATACAACATTCAGTTCAAATGAATTTCCCCTCCACATTACAACCGACGGATACGCCATGTTTGCCTTTTTAGAAGCCCTTTTTTCACATTACGGCTATGCGGCCGTGTTTTTCGTTTTGGTCATTTGCGGCTTTGGCGTGCCGATTCCCGAAGATTTGACGCTGGTGACAGGCGGCGTGATTTCCGGCTTGGGGTACACCAATTCGCATTGGATGGTTGTCGTCGGTATGCTCGGCGTGTTGGCGGGCGACGGATTTATGTTTGTCGCCGGACGCGTGTGGGGGCAGAAAATTCTCAAGTTCAAACCCATTGCCCGCGTGATGACGCCAAAGCGTTACGCGCAGGTGCAGGAGAAATTCGACAAATACGGCAACTGGGTATTGTTCGTCGCCCGCTTCCTGCCCGGTTTGCGTACCGCCGTTTTCGTGACCGCAGGCATCAGCCGCAAAGTTTCCTATACCCGCTTCATTCTGATGGACGGGCTTGCCGCGTTGATTTCCGTACCGGTGTGGATTTATTTGGGCGAATACGGCGCGAACAACATCGATTGGCTGATGGCAAAAATGCACAGCCTGCAATCCGGTATCTTTACTGTTTTGGGTATATTGGCAGTGGTGTTGGCCTGGTTTTGGTGGAAAAAACGCCAGCGCCTCCAGTTCTACCGTACCAAATTGAGCGAAAAGCGGGCGCAGCGCAAAGCCGCCAAGGCAGCCAAAAAAGCCGCGCAAAGCGAACAATAAAATCAAGCACCCTAAAGAGGCTGCCGATATTTAATAGTTTCCGTGTTTTTTATCCAAAGCGGTATCTTCCGCGTTGGAAATTCTCGCAAGGTCTCTGACCTTGTTGCGGCTTCCGCCTTGAATCTCCCGCTTCGTGAATAAAAATCCACTTGGAAAATCAAATATCGGCAGCCTCGGGGTGCTTTTTCATTTTAAGGTCGTCTGAAAACCGTCTACGCCGCCAAATTGCCAGCCTGTCCGAAATATAGTTAAATAAGCCGCATCATTATTTTCAGACGACCCGATGATGTCCATGAAACAAAAAATCTTCGTCCTCTACACAGGCGGCACCATAGGCATGACCCAAAGCAGCGAAGGCCTGCGCCCAGATACCGCGCTTGTCAGCCAAGCCCTTTCCCCCTTTTCAGACGACCTCGACTTCGAGTGGCACGTCTGCAATCCTTTGATTGATTCCTCCTCCGTCACCCTGCAACACTGGCGCGACTGGCTGGACATCATCGCCGCCAAACTGCCTTCCTGCGACGGCATCCTGATACTGCACGGCACGGACAGCATGGCGTACACCGCCAACCTCCTTGCGCTCGCCCTGCAAGGTTTGGGCAAACCCATCGTCCTGACCGGCTCCCAATGGCCTTACGCCGCCGAAAACAGCGATGCCCCGCGCAACCTCTCCACCGCCGTCGCCGCCTTCAGCCTCAAGCTCAAACAAACCGTTATCGCCTTTGACGGCAAACTTTATCCCGCCGTCGGCAGCAGCAAAGTCAGCACCGAAACCGCCGCAGGCTTCGACAATCCGCATTTCGGCGCCATCGCCGAATGGGACGAAACCCAAGGCTGGCACCATATCCGCGTCCCGTCCCAAGATACGGCAGATGTTTCAGACGACCTCAAAATCCGCTATCCCGACCCGCAGGCAAAAATCGCCGTCCGCACGCTTATCCCCGGCTTTGCCGTCCAAGAACTTGCGGACGGACTCGCACAGCTTCCCGCCCACGCCCTTATCCTTCAAAGCTACGGACACGGCAACACCCCCGCAGACGAAGGCTTCATCCGCGCCATTCGAGACTTTACGCAGCAAGGAAAACTGCTGCTCAACATCAGTCAAGTCCGACAAGGCAGAACCGCCGCCGTTTACGCGCAAGGCAACGCGTTCCGCAATTCGGGCATCATCAACGGTGGAAAATGCAACCTCGAAACCGCCACCGCACTCATGACCCTCGCTGTATCGCAAGGCTGGGGGGTGGAAGATGTTCACAAAGAATTGGTAAGACTAAAATTAGTGTGAAACCGATGAACTTCACCGACACCCATTGTCACCTCGCCGATCCCGCCCTGCGCGAAAACCTGCCGCATATCCTGACCGCCGCGCGGGAGGCAGGGGTAGGGCGGTTTATCGTTCCCGCGACCCGGCCGCAGGATTGGCAGGACGTGGCGGATTTGGTGCAAAGGTCGTCTGAAAACCTGCTTTGGGGCAACATCCATATCGCGCTCGGCATCCATCCTTGGTTTTCAGACGACGTTTCCGAACCGGATTTCCAGCGTTTGGAACAAGCATTGCAAGCGCGTCCGACGGCATGGGTCGGCGAAATCGGCTTGGATTTTTACGACAAAACCCAAACGCCGTCGCAGCGAGAACGGCAAATCCAAGTCTTCAGCCGCCAGCTTGCCATCGCACAAACCCTGCGTCGCCGCGTGATTATCCATAATCTCAAAGCCACCGCCGCCATCTCCGCCGCCGTCAAACAGACAGGCTTTGCCCAAGGCGGGATTGTTCATGCGTTTTCAGGCAGCGTGGAAGAAGCGCGCGTGTTGACGAAATTAGGTTTCAAAATCGGCATCGGTTCGCTGTTGCTCAACCCGAACGCACGAAAAATACGCGAAACCCTCAAAACCTTGAATGACACCGATTTCGTCTTGGAAACCGACAGCCCGTATATGCTGAAAAACGAAATCAACACGCCCGCCAACATCCGCCAAATCGCCGCCATCGCCGCTGAAATTCGCGGCGTTGCCGTTGAAGAGATAGCCGAAGCGACCGAGCAGAATGTGGAAATGTTGCTGGCAGCAGAAAAGGTCGTCTGAAAACGTTCCGTCTTATCGGAATCATGTTTTCAGACGACCTTTGGTCGTATGGGAAGCCATAGTGGTTTGCACGCTGCTGTGGCTTTTTATAGTGGATTTCCACTATATTTTTCAACAAAACAGCCGCCGCAGGGCTAATCCAGCCATCTGAACGCGCGGCGCAGTTCGTCCGTGCCGCCGGTTTCGTAGCAGCGGCCGTGCGCCAGTATGATTTTTTCGGGCTGCCAGTCCAGCATCTGTTTCAGGCAGGCGCGGGCGGCGGTTTTGTCTTTGAAGGTGGCGCGCCAGTCGGCGGGGGCCTTGCCGTCGGGGTCGGCGATACCCGTCAGTTTCATCACGCCCGCCCAAAAGCGGCTGGGAAATTTGACGGTTTCGAAGTTTTCAATCAAATCGGCCAGTATCAGGGTTCGGCTCGCGCGGTGGAAAAACACGGTTTCCTCCATCGCTGCGCTGCCCGCAAACGGCAATTGCGCCAAATCGTCCGCCCATTGCGGCGGCGCGGCGGCACCGAGGTCGGCATCGAAACAAACGGCAATATGCTGCGACGCCGCCCGTTCGCGCACGCCGGAACTTGCCCACGCAAGCGCCTGCGGGTAATGCCGTTTCCACGCGGCGATGTGGGCGTAGTGGATTTTGTTGGGCGAAACCAGATGGCGGACTTCGCCGAGCGCATCGATTTGCCGCAGCAGTTCGGGCACGGGTTCAACCGGCGAATAACACCACAGCCCGCCGTCGTTCAGGCGCACGACGGTCATGCGGGTGCTGAACGGCACTTTGATGCCCAGCGGAAAATTCATGTGTATGACTTTTCCGTCGGCAATCCAGATGCCGTCTGAAAAAGGTTTCAGGGTATGGAGCGGGTGGTAGAGATGGATTTTGTCGGTCATGACGGCCCTTACAGTTGTTCTCGGCTTATTATTCGACCGCCCTCTTGCCGCAGACGTTCCCACTCCAAACGGAACACTTTTTCAGACGGCCTTCTTGCTTTCCAAATATTCCGCCAGCCCGCGCTCGCGCAACACGCAGCTTGGGCATTCGTGGCAGCCGCCGACGATGCTGTTGTAGCAGGTGTGGGTCTGCTCGCGGATGTAGTCCAGCGCACCCATTTCGTCCGCCAGCGCCCAAGTTTGCGCTTTGGTCAGGTACATCAGCGGGGTGTGGATTTGGAAGGCGTAGTCCATCGCCAGATTGAGGGTGACGTTCATGGATTTGACGAACACGTCGCGGCAGTCGGGATAGCCGGAGAAGTCGGTTTCGCACACGCCCGCGATGATGTGCCTGATGCCTTGTCCTTTGGCGTAGATGGCGGCGTAGAGCAGGAACAGGGCGTTGCGTCCGTCCACAAAGGTATTGGGCAGGCCGTCTGAAGCGGTTTCGATGGCGGCGGTGTCGTCCATCAGGGCGTTGTGCGTAATCTGCTGCATCAGGCTCAAGTCGAGTACGGTTTGTTTGACGCCCAAATCCTGCGCGATCCAGCGGGCGCGTTCCAGCTCGACGGCGTGGCGTTGCCCGTATTGGAAAGTGATGGCTTGGACGTTTTCGCGCCCGTAGGTTTGAATCGCCTGAATCAGGCAGGTGGTGGAATCCTGTCCGCCGGAGAAGATGACCAAGGCTTGTTGGTTTTGCATGGTGAATCCTAGTTTTGGTAACGCGGGAGGTTTGCGAACCGCGTGGTGGGAAAGTTGACGGATTATAACGGATTTCGTCTATAATCGCGGCACTTCGTTTTTTCATACGGCATAATCATGAGCATCTACGCCCTTAAACCCAAATTCCAAAACCTGCTTCGCCCGCTGGTGCGCCGGCTTTATCAAAAGGGGGTAACCGCCAATCAGGTTACGCTGGCAGCTTGCGCGGTGTCGGTCGCGGTCGGGCTGTTGCTGTCGCTCGGCGCGCAGGTTCCTGCCTTGTTTTGGCTGTTGCCAGTGTGGCTGTTTGTCCGCATGGCGTTGAACGCGGTGGACGGAATGCTGGCGCGCGAGTTCGGTCAGCAGTCGGCATTGGGCGGCTATCTGAACGAAATCACCGATGTCGCCGCCGATGCCGCGCTGTATCTGCCTTTCGCCTTTATCGCCCCGTTTGACGGCGCACAAATCGGCCTGTTTGTCTGGCTGGCGGCAATGACCGAATTTTGCGGCGTGTTGGGGCAGGTACACGGCAACGGGCGGCGTTATGACGGGCCGTTCGGCAAGAGCGACCGCGCGTTCTTTATCGGCGTACTGGCGGTGTGGTATGCGGTGGCGGGCAGCTTCCATGCGGTTTTCTACGTCGTCATGTGGTTGGCTTGCGCGGCACTGGTTTACACCTGCTATAAGCGCGTCGTCAACGGCTTAAAGGTCGTCTGAAACCCATTTCCCCATCTTCTACTCACTTAACAAAAAGAAAATATCATGCAAAAAACTTCGCACACCATTCCTTTGCTGCTCGCGGTTTTCATTGCCGCACTCATCGTCTGGTCAGGCATCAACCCGTCCGACCGCGCCGTTTGGTACGCCGAAATCATCCCTGTTTCCATCGTATTTGTCGCGCTTATCGCCACTTACCGCCTGTTCCGCTTTAGCAATCTGGCCTATGTGTTCATGAGCTTCTGGCTGATTATGCACACCATCGGCGCACACTACACCTTCGCCGATGTGCCCTTCGACTGGGCAAACCGCCTGCTTGCGCCGTTTTTAGGCGAAAACCGCAACCATTTCGACCGCGTCGGACACTACATTATCGGTTTCTACGCCTATCCGATGGCGGAATGGCTGTTGCGCCGCAAACTCTGCCGCCCCGCGCTTGCCCTGTTTTTTTCCTTGTTCTTCATTATGAGCGTGGCGGCGGCTTACGAAATCATCGAATGGCAGTATGCGGTGATCGACGGCGGCGAAGCGGGGCTGGAAGTGCTCGGTTCGCAAGGTGATATTTGGGACGCGCAAAAAGACATGCTCGCCGATACGCTGGGCGCGCTGACTTCGCTGGTGGTGTTTATGTTTACACGGCCGGACAAGCGTTTGAAAGCAAGCCGATAGACCTTGGGCAATAGCAAAAAGAAAGGTCGTCTGAAATCATGATTTGGTTTCAGACGACCTTTCTTTTGCAGCTGCTTCCCAGTCCGCGGCTTTCGATTTGTCCTTTCGCGGAAGGATATAAATCAAAACGAGGCAATGCCGTATCGGTTTGGATGGAGCAGTCATTCGCCAAAAAAAGGTCGTCTGAAACCTTAACCCTCCGTTTCAGACGACCTTTAATCAGCTTTAAAACTACTGTTTACCAAGCTGGCTGTAATCCACCAACATATACTTGGCAGTAATTTTCTGCGAAGCGTTGCCTTCGTCGCCCATCAGAATCATCTGCGGTTTGCCGTTGACCGTAATCGAATCGACGGCTTCGACGTTGGTGATGTGTTGCAGGTTGGGCAGTGAGATTTTTTGCGGTTCGTCGGTCGGGTTGCCGCTCCAAGTCCACAGTTGCGAGAATTTCTGCCCGTTTTCGTCCTTCACTTCGTTGGCGATGACGTAGTTTTTCAACACCGGGTCGTAGTTGATGGAACGGATACCGCCGCCGTCGATGTCGAGGATGGCGACTTCATCAAACTCAGGCTTGGCGTTGCGCTCGAATACGTCTTTCGGGTTGCTGATGAATGCCACCAGCGCCATATTGTTGAACTCAGGATCGCGGAAGCCCAAGACGAGGCGTTTCTTCACGGGGTCGAACGCCATGCCTTCGATATTGATTTCTTCAAAGGAAACTTCGGCTCTGGTGCGTTCGCGGATGAGGTCGTGCAGCTTGTGGTCGGTTTCCAAAACTTGCGTCAGATTGTCGTAGCTGGTCAGTCCCAACACATTGCCGTCTTGGATTTTAAAGCGCATCAGGTGTTCGCGGTCGGGCGAACGGTTGCCTTTGCGGGTGCGCGAGTGCGAAGTGAGCGCGTAGATAAAGCCTTCATCGTCGCGCGCCAATGCTTCCAAGTCGCTCAGGCGGCGTTTGAAGCCGGTAATCACGCGTGTATCCAAGGCTTCGTCTTCGATAAATCTGCCGGACGGATCGATGCTGACGATGCTGAATGCGTGGTTCGGTTCGTCTTCGGCAATCAGCAGTTTGCCGTCGGGAAGCTGTTGCACGGCAGATGGCTCGTACACGCCGTTGAACATATTAATACCCAAAGAGCGCAGCTCTGCCGCATTGTTGGCAGGTTGGGTCAGCAGCGAAGGCAGCGTCTTCACGCCGATAAACGCCGCCAGCGAAGCCAAAAGACCCCAACGGAATACGGCATAGGACAAGTTGATGTATTTGAACTGTTTGTCCGCCAGCAGACCCAGCCAGTAAAGATGATCACTCATCTTTTGATAGACTTGTTTGCGGTCGCCCATAATCTCTTGCATCATTTCCCAATATTGGTCTTTTTGCACCTTCACACGGTCTTCGTAAATCAGGATATTGGGCTGGCTGCCGCTGAAAAAGCGCGTTTGGGTACTGCTGAGGCGGGTTCTCAAATCACGCAGTTTGGCGCGCCCGCGAAAGAAATCCTTAACCCAAGCGCGCGCCGCCTGCATTTTGCCGATACGTTCGGGCGAAGCGGACAGCAGCGCGAACACGATGGACGCGGCGGCGGTAATCATAAACGTACTCGCCGGAATCAGAAATTCGGGTGACGATGAAAAAATAAATGCGCCCGAAATCATCAGCGCAGACACGATAAAACCGTTGAGCGAAATCATAATGTTCGCCTTGGTCGCCGCCAGCGCGAGCAGCTCCATCTCTGAGCGAACGGCATTGCGGAACATGGTTTCCACGCCTTTGTTCGTACCCAAAAGATCGGAAGGCGGCACATCAGCGGCTTGTTTTTTCTTCTTCGCCTTGTCTTTTTTGTCTTTCTTTTTCTTTTTGGGCTTTTCAGACGACGTCTCAATGCCTTCAAGGATGATGTTATCCGTCACGGCCTCTTCGGCATTGCTGTCTTGTTGATGGTCTGCCGTTTCAGATTCCGCAGCTTCTTCAACTTTTAAAGTTTCTTCAGCTTTCACGGATTCTTCAATGTTTACAGCTTCTTCAGTTTTTAAATTTTCTTCACCCTTATCAAACGCTTCTTCTGAATCTTCCCAAACTTCGGAAACAGGCTGCGGCGCATCGGGATCGGATCGTTCGAAAGGTTTCTCCCAGTCAGAAACCGTATTTTGCGGCTCTTGCCCTTTTTTATTTTTATCGTGGAAATCCATGTTTATCCTCCGTTTGAGTGAATCAATTTAAATGGAAAGGAAAAAGCGTTTTTTAGTTCCTCTGATTCGGGGAATTTACACAACGTCATACATTATCGATAAAAACATTACACTTCTTGGGATAATCATGTTTGTAATGATGAAGTCGGCAATCCAAGTTCCCCTTCAACAAAAACTGCCGCCAAACGGGCAGTTTGCGGCAGTTGTAACGCATCGTTTATCAGTAGTCGATACGCTCTTTGATGATTCTCAAGTCGGGGTAAGACAATTTGATGTCGTATTCGCGTCCGCCTTTGTAGGCTTCTACGTCCAATACAGGTCTGCCGCGATAGTCGTCGGCGTCGATGTCGTGAACGCGATAGCCGCGTTGCTCAAGCATTCTGATGGCTTTGGTACGGTTTTGTTCAAAATTTTTGTCGCTGTAAATTTGGTGTTCGATGTAATCGTTGGCACCTGCGACAGCAGCGGACAAAGCGACGATGGCGGTCAATAATAATTTTTTCATGTTCGACTTCCTTTCGAAATGTGTCATTGGGGTTTTGATGGGTGTATTTAAACACGGCAAAATTAGCAGTCATTTAGCACTTCGTTAAACGTAGTAAAGGTCGTCTGAAACGGTTCAGACGACCTTTTGTTGCTTCTTTCCGTCATTTCCTTTATCCGTTTATCAGATAACGATTGCATAAATTCAGCGTGTCATGATACCGTTCAAAAATATGACTATCAGGAGTTTTTCATGTCCGAGCAACAAAAATACTTTTCTACCCAAGACGGCACTTCGCTTTTCTACCGCTACCGCCCCGCTGCCGACGGCTCGGCCGATAAAGCCATCGTGCTGTTCCACCGCGGCCACGAGCATTCCGGTCGGATGATGTTTGTTGCCGACGAACTCGGTTTCGATGATTTTGCCTATTTCGCATGGGACGCGCGCGGCCACGGCCACAGCCCCGGCGAACGCGGCGACAGCCCCAGTATCGGTACTTCCGTTGCCGACGTGGACGACTTCATCCGCCACATCCAAAGCGAATACGGCATCAAGCCTGAAAACATCTGCGTGATCGCGCAAAGCGTCGGCGCGGTATTGGTTTCCACTTGGCTGCACGACTACGCGCCGAAAATCCGCTGCGCCGTATTGGCATCGCCCGCATTCAAAGTCAAACTCTACGTTCCTTTTGCCCGCACGGGCTTGAAAATCATGCAGAAATGGCGCGGCAATTTCTTTGTCAACAGCTACGTCAAAGCCCACTACCTGACCCACAACCAAGAACGCCAAACCAGCTACGACAACGATCCGCTGATTACCCGTGCCATTTCCGTGCGCATCCTGCTCGGTTTGTACGAAGCTGCCGAGCGCGTCGTCGCCGATGCGCAGGCGATTACCACGCCCTTGCAGCTTTTGATTTCCGGCAGCGACTGGGTTGTTCATCACAAACCGCAACACGATTTCTACAACCGTTTGGGCAGCCGCATCAAAGAACGCCATATCTTGCCCAGCTTCTATCACGACACATTGGGCGAACAAAACCGCGAAATCGCGTTTGTCGAAATGCGCCGCTTTATCCGCGAACGTTTCAATCAGCCTTTATATCAAGTCGATTTGACCCAAGCCCACTTGCACGGCGAAAGCCGTCGTGAAGCTGACGAGCTGGCTACGCCTTTGCCTATTTGTTCGCCGCGCGGCGCATTCTGGGCGGTTTACCGTGCCTCCCTAGACCTCGGTGCGCGCTGGAGCGAAGGTTTGAAAATCGGCAAGGAAACCGGCTACGACTCCGGTAGCACGCTCGATTATGTGTACCGCAACCAGCCGCAGGGCAGCAATGCCTTTGGTGAGGCGGTGGACAAACACTATCTCAACGCCATCGGCTGGCGCGGCATCCGCCAACGCAAAATCAATATCGGCAAAGCGATTCAGGCGGCCTCTGCCAAGCTGCGCGAAGCGGGCAAACCCGTACACGTTCTCGATATTGCCTCGGGGCACGGCCGCTATGTGCTCGACGCACTGACTGCCGACACGCTGCCCGATTCCGTGCGCCTGCGCGATTACAGCCCGATTAACGTCGAAGCCGGACGCAAACTGATTGCCGAGCGCGGTCTGCAAGACACAGTTACCTTCGACGAAGTCAATGCCTACGACCGCGCCAATTATCAGGATTTGCAGCCCCGTCCTACGCTGGGCATCGTTTCCGGACTACACGAATTGTTTGCCGACAATGATTTGATTTTAAAATCGCTCTACGGCTTCGGCGATGCGATTGAAACAGGCGGCTACCTGATTTACACCGGCCAGCCGTGGCATCCGCAGCTCGAAATGATTGCCCGCGCGCTGACCAGCCACAAAGCGGGCAGCCCGAACTGGGTGATGCGCCGCCGCAGCCAGCAGGAAATGGATCAACTTGTAGAAAAAGCCGGTTTTGAAAAAATCTATCAGTGGATAGACGAAGACGGCATTTTCACCGTGAGCCTGGCTGTGAAGAAATAAAAAGAGGAGTCGATGAATTACCGCCGTTTCTCACGTAGCGAAACATTTTTAGGTTGATATAGTAGTGGATTAAATTTAAATCAGGACAAGGCGACGAAGCCGCAGACAGTACAGATAGCACGGAACCGATTCACTTGGTGCTTCAGCACCTTAGAGAATCGTTCTCTTTGAGCTAAGGCGAGGTAACGCCGTCCTGGTTTAAAGTTAACCCACTATATGTGCGGGGAACGGCAGTTGTGCAGATGTGCAACAGTTTCAAAATTTGCCTGGAAACAGTTAAAACGAAAGGTCGTCTGAAACCTTGTTTCGGTTTTCAGACGACCTCGAAGAAACTTAAATCGTTGCTTTAAATTAACGATCGATGTTAACAGGTTCGCAGTTTTTCACGATGAAGCGGTTTTGTGCATCGCTGACGCCCACTACTTCGGAAGTGGTGTGGGTGTTGCGGTCGATGTAACCGGCAGACATAGAGAAGCCGCGTTTGTTGGTGAAGGTAGTGCCGGTGCTGTCAGAGCGGCGTTTGTCAACGCGCAGGCTGATTTGTTTGCCGGCTGCATTTGCAGAAGCGCCTACTGCATTGCCTTTACGGTCGAATTCATAAACGACATTCAGTTTTTTACCGTTGTCGCATTTGTAAGGAACATAGCCTGCAGGAGCGGCGGCGGCAGTCATGGAAACACCGGCGGTCAGAACGGCTACAACAGCGGCAGATAAGAGTTTCATCTGGTATTACTCCATAAAGTAAAAAAGAGTGATGTGTGGCGTGGACTATCCGGCGCCATCCTTGCTTTGTTTTGAAAGCAGGACATATTTTATCCGTTCCGAAGAAATATACAATATGCCCATATGCAAAGCTATACAAAGAAATTTTCGGGAAAAGTTATTACGCTTGTACAAATTTTAATAAGGTGAAGTTTCATAATGAAAAAATTACTTACATTACTAACTCTTTCCGCATTTTCATCCGCCTGTTATGCCGCTGCGGCTGACTGGACGCCGTTGTTGCAGTCTATGAAGAAAGGCTGCGCTGTTGATTTCGATGCCTTGCCTTATGGAAAGGCCGCAATCGGCAAACTGCCTGCCCAATACCGCGCCTCCGTTGCCCGCAGCCGGAGCAGGCAGACAGAGTCGGATGGTGAAGCATTAACTATTGAATTGAAAAATTCTGTTGCTTTTGGACAGCCCTTGTCCGCCTTAATCATCGAATCCGGTGAAGGATACGGCCATGTCAAAATGAAGTTTGCCCGAAATGCCGATGTGTCTAAACTTATTCCCTTATTTACCACACCAACCGATAAACGGCACGGTATGTTGGCAGCGGGTAGGGCGCAGAATTTTTGTGTCAAAGGCGCAAACGGGACGTTGAAGCAATACCAATCTTCGCGGCATCACTGGCGCGCCGTTTCGTCTGAGGGGCCGTGGCAGGAATTCCGCTACCATCCAAAAGAAAACGTTTTATCCTGCCTGAATTCCGACCATTATGGCGATGAAGTGGAATGCACTAGATAAAACATGAAACCTACGCTGAAAACTTCTCTACTCAAACTCGCTTTGGTCGGCATGCTTTTTTATGCCAGCTACGGCCTGTCCAACCATTACGCGGCATCGCTGGCCTATGTGCCGGAAGTCGCTTTTGCGTGGGAGCGCGGCATTCCGTTTTGGGCGTGGACGATTGTGCCTTATTGGTCGTTGAATCTGATGTACGCAGCGGCGTTTTTCCTTTGCCGAAATGCGTGTGAACAAAACCGCTATGTCGCACGGCTGGTATCGGCGCAAATTATTGCCACCACTTGCTTTATGCTGTTCCCGCTGCATTTCGGCTGGCCGAAGCCGCCTACCGACGGGCTGTGGGGCGTGATGTTTGATTCATTGGTCGCATTTGATTTGCCGTACAACCAATCGCCGTCGCTGCATATCGCGCTGTCTATCATTGTCGGCGCGTTTTATTGGACGCGGTTTCCCAAAATCCGTTTGCCGATTTTTCTGTGGCAAAGCCTGATTGCTTTGTCGGTACTGACGACTTACCAACACCATTTTATCGACGTGCCGACCGGCGCGCTGCTGGGCTGGCTGGTGTTGTGGGCAATACCCCAACACGGCGTATCGCCTTTCAGACGGCCTTTTGATACTCAAGGCCGCCTGAAAACGAGCGAAGCGAGTTTCTGCGAAGCTAAAACGAGCGAAGCAAGTTTCTGTGAAGCCAAAACTCCCCCCGAAACACGTTCCCGCGAAATCAAAATCGCCATGCTGTATCTGGCGGGTGCGGCATTGTCGGCACTGCCGTCCTTGTTCGGCGGCGCGTGGTTGTGGATGTTGTGGGTCAGCGTGTCGCTGTCAGTGGTCGCTTTCGCCTATCTGACCGGCAATGCGGCGGTGTTCCAAAAACAGGCAGACGGCAGGCTGTCGGCGGCGGCAACGGTTTTACTGCTGCCTTATCTGGTGGGCGTGCGGCTGAACATGGCGTACTGGCTGTGCGGAAAGGCGAAGACGGCGCGGGTGCGTGATGGTGTGTTAATTGGCAGCGTATCAGCAATTTCAGACGACCTCCCCGCCATATTGGACGTATGCGCCGAATATCCTCGTCCTCGCTATCGCGGCGCATACCGCGTTCTGCCGCTGCTGGATATGGTTGCGCCGTCTGAAAACGATTTGGTGCATGCGGCTTCGCTACTGGAAGCATTGCACCGGCAACACGGAAAAGTTCTGACCTGTTGCGCGCTGGGCTACGGACGCAGTGCGGCGGTGGTGCTTACTTGGCTGCTGGTTTACGGCGGCTGTCGGGATTTGGCGCAGGCAACGGCGGAACTGAAACAGGTCCGCCCGCAGATGGTGCTGCCGCCGGAAACGGCAAAGGCAGTAGAAGCGGTGGCAGGTCGTCTGAAAACGAGCGAAGCGAGTTTCTGCGAAGCTAAAATGAACGAAGCAAGTTTTTGCGAAGCTAATCGAGATAGCTAAGATATAAGTAGATGAAAAACCCAAGCTGAGCAAATCATTCTCTATTGAGCTTGTGCAAGGCAATGCAGTCCTAGTTTAAAGTAAATTCACGATACGACGACTCATCTGTGCCGAACCAAAGTAAGGAGGGAATCTTATGACTAAAAGCTACCGCCCCGTTACGTTTTACACTTTATCCCTGCTGATTCCGTGGACATTGTGGTTTGCTGCCGCCTACATCAGCCACCGCCCTGATGCTGTTGAGTACCAGTGGGCACAGGCTGCGTTAGGGTTAGCCGGGCTGTTCGCACCCATGCTCGTGGCGGCGTTTCTGTTGTACAAACAGCCCAAATTGTGGACGGACGCGAAACGCCGCCTGTTCCGTCTGACAGGTTTTCCCAAGCGATACCTGTTCGCTGCCGCACTGCTCGGCCCGGTTACCTTGGTGCTGGCGCAACTCATTTCCATCGCTTTCGGACACAGTTGGGCGCAGTTTCACATTTCGGGACATCCGTCATTTACGTCCGCCTTGCTGTCGCCATGGTTCATGCTCCTTATTGCGCCTGTTGCCGAAGAATTGGCGTGGCACAGCTATGGCACCGACGCGCTCACGGCACGCAGAAGCCTGTTTGTCGCATCCTTGCTATTTGCCGTGTATTGGGCGTTTTGGCATATGCCGCTTGCCTTCGTCAAAGGCTATTACCACAGCCAAATTGTTTCCGAAGGCGCACTCTACACGGTTAATTTCGTGGTCAGCATGTTCGTCTTCGTCCTATTGATGAACTGGTTGTACGCCAAAAGCGGACGCAGCATCGCCGTGGCGACGATATTCCACCTGTGCGCCAATCTGGGTAACGAGATTTTCGCCACCCACCCTGTCAGCAAGGTTATTCAGACGGCCATTTTGTCGTTAGTAGCCATTTATATTTTAATTACGGAAAAGAATTTGTTTTTAGATAAGCCTGTGCCATCCCGATAACAAATTCAGACGACCCTTGGACATGATATGCCCCGAAAGACGGTTTCCATACCTAAAAGGAATGTGAATGGACAATTCCACTGACAGCCTGATTACCGCCCGCCTGCTTGCCACCACCCGCTATACCGCCGTGTTCAACGCCTTGCTATTCGTTTTGTCCGCGCAACGTGGCGGTGCGTGGTCGGAGGTACAGCTTATCTTGGCGGCGGTTCTGTTGTATTACCACATCCGCATCGAATTCGACCGTCGCGTGTTCCAAGATTTTGCCGACGGCCGCTATACGCCCGAAGCCTTCGACCAAACCCTGCGGCAAACCGGCTTGCGCCGTGTTTCAGACGACCCCTCCATGCTGCAGCGTGTGGCGGGCGCGATTGCCTTGTGGCGCAAAAGCCTTTACCTGACCGCTGCGCAAGCGGCAGTTTTCCTTATCCAAATCCTCTGATGTCATGAAAAATTTTCTTAAAAAACAACTTGCATGGCTGACCGACCAAGCATTGTGCCTGTCGGTATCCTTCCTCACCGGCGTCCGCCCCAAAAGCCCGCGCGAGCTGGCGTTCAATCCGCAGCAGAAAGTGTATTACGCCAATCACGGCAGCCACGGCGATTTTTTGCTGGTGTGGATTTCCCTGCCGCGCCGCTGGCGGCTTTCGACGCGTCCCGTTGCGGGTTCGGATTACTGGCTGACCAACAAACTCAAACGCTTCATCATCCAAAACGTCTTCAACGCGCTCTTGATTCCGCGCCACAGCGACAATCCGCAGTCGATTACCGAGCAGATGAACCACGCGCTCCAAGTGGGCGATTCGCTGATTATCTTCCCCGAAGGCACTCGCAATACGGACGAAAATGAAATTCTGCTCCCTTTCAAATCAGGCATTTACCATCTGGCAAAAAGCAAGCCCGACACCGAGTTTGTGCCGATATGGATAGACAACATCAACCGCGTCCTGCCCAAAGGCAAAGTGCTGCCCGTGCCGCTGTTGTGTGAAGTCCACATCGGCGAACCGCTGACCCTGCGCGAAGATGAAGACAAAGACACTTTCCTGATGCGCACCCGCGAAGCCTTGCTGGCGTTGAGGTCGTCTGAAAACGAGTGTAACGAGTTTCGCCAAAACGAGTGCAACGAGTCTCAACAAAACAAAGGAGCTGCATCGTGAGCTTTGTTAACACGTCCAGCCAAATCATTACCGAACAAGCCGCCGCACATCTGACCCCGCAGGCAGGCTATATCTTTACCGGCGTCTTTGCCATATTGATTTTCGCCAACGTCGTCGGGCAATGGCTGAAACGCAAAAACGGTGCAGACAATGCCACCATCTCCAATCTCAATGCCCGCATCTACGCTTGGTGGCTGATGACGCTGGTGCTGCTGGTCGCATTTTGGTTCGGCAAAACGGGGACGGTGGCGTTGTTTTTCCTGATTTCGTTTGCCGCCTTGCGCGAATTTATGACCCTTGTCTATCGCCGCCGTAGCGATTATTACAGCATGGTGGTGTGTTTCTACCTGCTGCTGCCGGTGCAATATTATTTCGTCTATGACGGTTGGTATGGCATGTTCAGCATTTTCATCCCCGTTTACGGCTTTCTGGTGTTGCCGATTATCGCCAGCCTGAGCGGTCAAACCGCCCATTTCCTCGAACGCGCCGCCAAAACGCAGTGGATGTCGATGATCTGCATCTTCTGCCTTTCACACGTTCCCGCCTTGATGTTCCTGAACTTGGATGACTTTGACAGCAGCGGCAATATCCTGCTGCTGATGTTCCTGATTTTCGTGGTACAGGCTTCGGACGTGTTGCAATACGTTTGGGGCAAACTGGTCGGCGGTGCCAAAATCATGCCGTCACTTTCTCCGTCTAAAACCATATCCGGTACGGTCGGCGGCATTTTGTCCGCCACCGCGCTCGCCGCGCTGCTGTCGCCGATTACGCCGTTTAGCCACGGACAGGCCGTCGCTATCGGTTTTGTCATCTGCCTGATGGGTTTCTTCGGCGGGCTGGTGATGTCCGCCATCAAACGCGACTACGGCGTTAAAGACTGGGGCAACATGATACGCGGCCACGGCGGTATGCTCGACCGTGTGGATTCCATCTGCTTCGCCGCACCCGTGTTCTTCCACATTGTCCGGTATTACTGGAACGGTTGAGCCTGTCGCTGTTGATGGTTCTGCTTGAAGTCATGCAAAAAGGTCGTCTGAAAACCCCAATCCAAGTTTTCAGACGACCTTTTGTCTTTGTTACACACTATTTCACAATATCCGACAGCGGCCAGCGCGGTTTGACGTTGAACGCGCCCGCGGGCTGCCGCTCCTGCAACCTCATCGCGCCGGCGAAGGCAATCATCGCGCCGTTGTCGGTGCAGTATTCCATGGGCGGGAAGCAGACTTTGATTTTTTCTTCCTTAGGCTTGGGTTTGCCTTTTTCAGACGGCTTTTTGACGCTCAAGCGGGAAAATTCGTCGCGCAGCTTCCAGTTTGCCCCGACGCCGCCCGCGACGACCAAAGTTCTGAATCCAGTATCCAACAAGGCTTTTTTGGCTTTGGCGGCGAGGACGTCAATCACCGCGTCTTGAAACGCGCGGCAGATGTCGTTGCGCGTTTGCTCGGGGATTTCGCCATCGTTTTCGGCGCGGACTTTTTCGACGGCGGTCAGCACGGCGGTTTTTAAACCGGAGAAGCTCATCTGCAAATCGTGCGAATGGAGCATGGGGCGCGGGAACGCAAAGGCATCGGGGTTGCCCAGCTTTGCGAGTTCGGACAACTTCGCGCCGCCGGGATACGGCAAACCTAAGAGTTTGGCGGTTTTGTCGAACGCCTCGCCCGCCGCGTCGTCGACGCTTTCGCCCATCAGCGTGTAATCGCCGATGCCGCGCACCGCCATAAACTGTGTATGCCCGCCCGAAACCAGCAGGGCGACGAACGGAAATTCGGGTTTGTCGTCCGCCAAAAGCGGAGAGAGCAAATGGCCTTCGAGATGGTGGATGGGAATGACGGGTTTGTTCAAGGCAAACGCCAAAGCATTGGCGTAGCTCGAACCCGCCAGAAGCGCGCCGCCCAAACCCGGCCCTTGGGTGTAGGCGACGGCATCGATGTCGTCATAGGAAACGCCCGCTTCCTGCAAACAGCCCTGCGTCAGCGGGACGACGCGGCGGATGTGGTCGCGGCTGGCAAGTTCGGGGACAACGCCGCCGTATTCGGCGTGCATCGCCATTTGGGTGTGAAGATGGTGCGCCAACAGGCCGCGTTCGGTGTCGTAAAGCGCAACGCCCGTTTCGTCGCAGGATGATTCGATTCCGAGTACCAGCATGGTTTGAGGTCGTCTGAAAATAAGGATGCGGTATTTTAACGGATTTCGGGCAGTGTTCGCAGTCCATTGCTTGTTCTCCATAACGAAAAGGTCGTCTGAAACCCAAAAATCAGGTTTCAGACGACCTTTGGTCAACGTTTCTATCAGAAGCGGTAATTCACGCCCAAGGCGAACTCGCGGCCGCGCTCGTAGAAAGGGGTACGACCGTTGCCGTCGGGGAAGCGTTGGCTGTGCGAACGGTATTGCTTGTTGCCGATGTTGTTGACGGCGAAGTTGACGTTCAGGTTGTCTTTTTTCAGCGGCTGCCAGTTGGCGTAGATGTCGTGTACGCCGTAGCCTGATTTCTTGCCGTGTATCGTGCCTTGTCCGCGGGCGACGTCGGTGTATTTCACGCTTTGGGCGTAGCGGCCGCGCCAGCCGATTTCGAGTTTGGGGTTTTCAAACTGATAAGACAGGCCGGTCAGCCATTGGCGGCCGGTGTTCCAGAAGGTGAACGAGCTTTCGTGGTCTTCCGCTTGAATCGGGCTTTCGCCGTAGTACATTTCGCCGTTCAGACGCGGTTTGACGTAGGACACGCCGGCACGCGCGGTCAGGCCGCCCCAGCGGTAGGATGCGTCAAGTTCGTAGCCGTAGGTTTTGAGCGTGCCGCCGTTGTAAATCTTGCCGCGTTCGGTGATGGAGGCGGTGTTGTTGTTGATTTTTGCCCAACGATAGACGATGAGGTCTTTGATGCGTTGATGGAACACGCTGCCGCTGACGTTGAAGTTGTCGTTGCGCCATTTGAAGCCGAGTTCGGCGCGGCGGGCGGTTTCGGCTTTGAGGTTGCCGTCCAAATCGGCGGCGGCGCCTGCGCGTTCGTTAGCCAACAGGGCTTCGTTCAGGCGGGGCGCGCGGCTTGCCTGATTGAGGTTTGCTAAGAGCGAGAAGTTGTCGTTGATGTCCCAAATCGCGCCGATGCTGGGATTGAGCTGGCCGTGCGACGCGCTTTGTTTGCTGGCGGCGTTGTATTTGAAATGGTCGTAACGCAGGCCGGTGGTCAGGGTAACGGGGTGCAGGTTCCAAATGCCTTCCGCGTACACGCCGTATTCGGCTTTCTTCTCTTTGTCGCGGTCATACAGGCCCAGAATCTTCAGCCACGCGCCTTTGTCGGACGGCTCGGAGGTTTCGTGGCGGTAGTTGACGCCGTATTTCACCATGTGTCCGTCGCCGAAGGAGCTGGCGAGGTTCAGGTTGGCGCCGGTCGCTTTGATTTTGCTTAACTCAAGCTGGCCGATGGGAACGCCGCCTTGAGCCGTGCCGGAGGCGTGGGCTTTCGGGGAAGGCGCGCCTTTAGGCGGCTTGGTGTCGTCGGTGTTGATTTGGAAGACGTTGGCGTCGATTTTGTCGAGGAAGCCGACGTTGCGGCCGCGGTATTCCAGATTGTAGGATTGCTCTTTTTGATAAGTGCCGTCCACGCCGACGTAGCTGTCAACGTTTTGGAACTCGGCTTTGTCGGTGCGGTTGCCTTTTTGGTATTCCTGACGGTAGGTCAGGCGGATGCCGTGGTCGTCGTTGAAATCGTAGCCGAGTTTGGCAAGGTAGCTGTGCTGTTTCAGGCGACTGCCGCGGTTAACATTGCCGTTGCCGTCTTTGTAGTCGCGGTTGTTGAGGAAGTTGCCTGCAAACAAGGCATCGAAGCCGTTTTGATAGCCGTAAACCGCCGCGTTTCCGGTTGAGCCTTTATTGCTGCTCAAGCCTGCGCCGAGTTTGAAACCGAAAGGTTTGCCGTCGGTCAGCAGGTCTTTCGCGTCAACCGTCGTTACGCGGATGGTACCGCCGACCGCGCCCAAACCCGCGCTCGCCGCGCCCGTGCCTTTTTCGACGTTGATGCTTTTCACCAAAGCGGGGTCAAGCTGGAAGCGGCTTTGGTGGTGGAAAATTTTGGTGGATTGGCTGGTGCCGTCCACTTCCAAATTAATCTTGTCTTCGCCGACGCCGCGGATGCTGTAAAACTGCGCCACGCCGTTGCCGCCGCCGACATCCATGCCGATTTGGTCTTTCATGACTTGTTTCAAATCGGTCGAAGTTTCGCGGTCAAGCTGGTTGCGGGTAACGCGGGTCGGCACGGCAGTACCGGTAACGACGACTTCTTTCAGTTCGGCAGTCGCTTCGGGGCGGACGTTGTCTGCATGGGCAAAACCTGAAGACAGTGCCAGCACCATGATGCTGAAACGGAAGGCGGGGGAATGGGGGGATTTCATGTTCTTCCTCTAGTTGGGTGATTAAGGGGTATTGCGTTAAAGTAAGAGTGTATATTCTAATATTTTTTGATAATGATTTGCAAACAATATATATTACTCCGAGAATATTAATCATATTTTCAGAGGCCTACATTTTATTGATGCTCTTTAACCGAATGTGGCGGAAGCCGGATTTTCGGAAGGGCTGGCGATATTTTTGCTGTCGGCATCGCGTTGTTTGATGGCTGCGGCAAGGCCGGCTGGGATGGGAAACCTGTGTTTTAGGAAGAGGGGAGGTGTGATGCGGATATTTGGATGGAGGGATGGAACATAGAAAAAGGTCGTCTGAAACCCTGATTTGTGGTTTCAGACGACCTTTTTGTTTGCTTAGTCTGCTTGCAGCAGTTGTTTGTTGAGTTCCGCCTGTATCAGCAGGCCATGGGCGAAGTTGCGGCTGTCGGCGAGGATGAGTTTGCCGCCGTAGCGTTTGGCGATGGCGTCGGCGATGGAGAGTCCGAGTCCTGTGCCTTGCTGTTCCGTGCCGAGTATGCGGTAGAAGGCGTCGGTTACGCGGCTGCGTTCGGCGGAGGGGATGCCGGGGCCGTCGTCTTCCACCCAGATGGTGAGGGTGGTCGGGGTCTCGCTGAAACCTATATCGATGCGGCCGCCTGCAGGGGTGTAGCGGATGGCGTTGTCGGTGAAGGTTTTGATGAGGGTGTAGATTTCGGTGTCGTCGGCTCGGATGCGCAGGTCGTTTTCGACGGCGACACCGATGTCTTGCTGTTTGTTAAGGGCGAGGGGCATGAGTTCTTGTAGCACACGGCGGAACTGGGTTTGCAGGCTGATATCGGTCAGGTTGCGTTGGGTTTCGGAGCCTTGGGCGCGGGCGTGGGTCAGGAGCTGCTCGAGCAGGTGGCGGTTGCGCTGTATGCTTTGGAGGATGAGTCCGGTCTGTTCGCGGGCTTCGTCCGATTGGGGCAGCTTGGTGAGCCGTTCTGCCTGAAGGGAGAGGGCGGTCAGTGGGCTGCGCAGTTCGTGGGCGGCATCGGCGATGAAGCGTTGCTGGCGGCGGATGTTTTCGCCTGTGCGTTGCAGCAGTTGGTTGATGGCGGTAACGAAGCCTTGTATTTCGCTGGGCACGCCTTCTCCGTCCAGCGGCGAGAGGTCGTCTGAACGGCGTTTGCCGAGTGAGGCGGAAAGGGTTTTGACGGGGCGCATGGCGCGGTAGGTGATCCACACGGTCAGCAGGATCATGAGGGGCAGGGCGATGAGCAGCGGGAGGACGCTTTGGTAGGCGGCGGTGGCGGCGAGGTCGTCGCGGTATTCGGTTTCTTGGAGTACGGCGATTTTGCCTTGCGGGGTTTGGCGGATGTAGGCGCGGTATTCGTCGTCATCATCGTCATCGTCGTCGTCATCAACGCTGCCTTTGATGGTGTGGAATCCTTCGCCGAGTGTGTCGGACAGGGGGACGGTGTCTTCTTGTCCGAAGGTTTGGATGAGGATGTGGTTTTCTCTGCCTATTTGTGTGTAGTCGGTGGTTTTGGGGTTGATGTAGGCGGCGGTTTGGCGCAACAGGTCGTCCTGAAGCTCTTCGGCTTCATGGTAGGTTTGGTAATAGGAGAATGCGCCCGCGATGATGGACAAAGGCAGGAACATCAGTATCAGGGCGATGCTGATACGGACTTGCAGGGATTGTTTGAGGGTCTGGATAAAGTGATGCATAGTGTGTTTGGTAAGGCTGTTTTAGGTTTTGTTATAGTGGATTAACTTTAAAGCAGTACGGCGTTGCCTCGCCTTAGCTCAAAGAGAACGATTCTCTAAGGTGCTGAAGCACCAAGTGAATCGGTTCCGTACTATCTGTACTGTCTGCGGCTTCGTCGCCTTGTCCTGATTTAAAGTTAATCCACTATATTGATTATGGCATGGGCGGGCATGGATGCGCGGATTGGGGTTTCAGACGACCTCTTTGGCAACCAGCCAGCCTACGCCGCGTACGTTTTGGATGTGTTCTTTGCCGAGCTTTTTCCGTAGGGCGTGGATGAGGAAATCGACGGCGTTGCTCTCGACTTCTTCGCCCCAGCCGTAGATTTTGTCTTCAAGGTCGCTGCGGGAGAGGATGATGCCGGGGCGCATCATGAGCGCTTGAAGGACGGCAAATTCTTTGTTGCTCAGGAGGACGGGTTTGTTTTCTCCTTTGACTTCGACTTGGTAGGTGGCAGGGTTGAGGGTGAGCGCGCCGTTGGTCAGCAGGGTTTGGCTGTGGCCGCTGTGGCGGCGCAGGACGGCGCGCATACGGGCTTGCAGCTCCGCCATGTCGAAGGGTTTGACGATGTAGTCGTCGGCGCCGCCGTCCAGTCCGTTGAGGCGGCTGTGGAGGTCGTCGCGGGCGGTAACGATGAGGACGGGGGTTTGGCTGCCTTCGTGTCGGATTTGGGTGAGGACGTCCAACCCGTCTTTGCCGGGCAGGCCGAGGTCGAGCAGCAGCAAGTCGTAGTTCTGCGCCTGAAGGGCGGTAGAAACTTGGCTGCCGTTTTTGACCCAGTCGACGGCATAGCCGCTGTCTTTGAGGTTGGCGGCTATGGCTTGGGCAATCATATTGTCGTCTTCTGCAAGCAATACGCGCATGGTGTTCTCCTTAATCAGCGGGAAGGATAGCAGGGGAAAATTAGGAAGGGTTTAGCGGGAGGTCGTCTGAAAGGGGCGGCTGGTTTTCAGACGACCTTTTGTTGCTTTTCCGTACTTGATTGGGTTTCCTTCGGCGTGGGTTCTGCCGGGTATGGTGGACATTTTCTTCTAAAGGAATACTGCGTTTGAATGGTCTGCCGATTTTGCCAAAAGGTCGTCTGAAAACCCCGATTCCGTTTTCAGACGACCTTTTGTCTTTACAGCAACACAATATCGTACTGTTCCTGCGTGTAAGCAGTTTCGACTGCCAGCGAAATCGGTTTGCCGATAAAGTCGATGAGCATCGCCAGCGATTGTGATTCTTCGTCGAGGAAGAGGTCGATGACGTTGGGCGCAGCAAGAATGCGGAAGGACTGCACGTCGTAACGGCGGGCTTCGCGGACGATTTCGCGCTGGATTTCGTAGCAGATGGTCTGCGGCGTTTTCAGACGACCCCTGCCTTGGCAGGAGGGGCAGGGTTCGCAGAGGATTTGGCTGAGGTTTTCGCGCGAGCGTTTGCGGGTCAGCTCGACCAAACCCAAGCTGGTGAAACCGTTGAGGGTAACGCGGGTGCGGTCGAAGGCGAGGGCTTTGGCAAGCTCTTGCAACACGGCTTCGCGGTGCGCTTCCTGCGCCATGTCGATGAAGTCGATGATGATGATGCCGCCAAGGTTGCGCAACCGTAATTCGCGGGCGATGGTGTGGCAGGCTTCGAGGTTGGTGCGGAAGATGGTTTCGTCGAAGTTGCGCGCGCCGACGAAGCCGCCGGTGTTTACGTCTATCGTGGTCATGGCTTCGGTGGACTCGATGATCAGGTAGCTGCCGAAGTTGAGGTTGACGCGCGGTTGCAGGGCGCGGCTGATTTCCTGCTCGACGTTGTGGGTTTCAAATAGCGGGCGTTCGCCTTTGAACAACTCTATCCTGCCCAATGCGCCGTGAACATATTGCTCGGCGAAGCGGGTCATGCGGCGGTGGTTTTCGGTTGAATCGACCAGGATTTTTTGCGTGTCGAGGCTGAACATGTCGCGCAATACGCGCAGGCTCAAAGGCAAATCCTGATAAAGCAGGGTTTCCGGCGGCTGGATTTTTGCTTGTTCTTGAATGTGTTCCCAAACTTTGGTCAGGTAGTGGATGTCGGATAGAAGCTGCTCGTCGGTCGCGTTTTCGGCGTTGGTGCGGATGATATAGCCGTGGCACGCGTCTTCGGGCAGCAGGTTGGTCAGGCGTTCGCGCAGGCTGTGGCGTTCGGCATCGTCTTCGATGCGCTGGGAAATACCGATGTGGTCTTCCTGCGGAAGGTGGACGAGGAAACGCCCGGCCAGCGAGATTTGAGTGGAAAGGCGCGCACCTTTGGTGTTAATCGGGTCTTTGATGACTTGCACCAAAACCGACTGCCCTTCAAACAGCATGTGTTCGATGCGCTGGGTTTCGTCGGGGTTGCGGCGTTGTTCGAGGACATCGACGATGTGCAGAAACGCAGCGCGTTCCAAACCGATGTCGATAAACGCGCTCTGCATTCCGGGCAACACGCGGCGCACCACGCCCAGATAAATATTGCCGACCAGACTATGGCCGCTGTTGCGCTCTATATGCAGCTCGCAGATATTGTTTTCTTCCAACACTGCCACGCGCGTTTCCTGCGGCGTAATGTTGACGAGCACGGTTTCGGGCGGACGGATGGCGTCCTTCGGGATGGGGATTCCTGAAAGCATGGTTTTAGTTCCTGATTTTTAATAAGAAATATAGTAGATTAAATTTGAACCAGACTGATGTTGCCCAAACCCGGAAATAATCGGCTGATTGTGTTGCTGTTCTGACTCAAATTTAATCTACCACCCGCTTGCCGTCGGTTTTGTGGAAAATATAGTGGATTAACTTTAAACCAGTACGGCGTTGCCTCGCCTTAGCTCAAAGAGAACGATTCTCTAAGGTGCTGAAGCACCAAGTGAATCGGTTCCGTACTATCTGTACTGTCTGCGGCTTCGTTGCCTTGTCCTGATTTAAATTTAATCCACTATAAATGGCAAAAGCGGTTCGGATTGCCGTTTATCATACTTTAAAAACGGCGTTTTGGCACATGGGCGGCAGGCAGCCCTCACGCCCCGAAAACAAAGATTCAGGCAAAATAGCCGATTTCAAGTATTGTAAAATAAACCATATGCCCATATAGTGAACCCCATTAGAACTCTGAAAACAATCATGCAAACCGTTACGATGTACACAGGCGCGTTCTGCCCCTACTGCACCATGGCTAAAAAGCTGCTGCATTCGCTGGGCGTCGCCGAAATCAACGAAATCCGCGTCGATCGCAGCCCCGAAGCCTTTGCCGAAATGCAGCAGCTTTCCGGGCAGCGCAGCATACCGCAAATTTTCATCGGCGATACCCACGTCGGCGGTTTTACCGATTTGTACGGCCTGCACCGCGAAGGCAGGCTGGATTCTTTATTAAACCCGTAACTTTAAACCCAACTAGGAAAACAAAATGAGCGAAGAATTGCAACCCGTATTCAGCATCGAACGCCTGTTCGTCAAAGACCTGTCTTTGGAAGTGCCCAACGCCCCCCAAATCTTTTTGGAACAAGGCGAGCCTGAAGTCGATATGCGCGTTTCCACCAACAGCGAGAAGCTGGAAGACGGCTACTACAACGTTGACGTAACCGTTACCGTAACCGCCAAACTCAACGCCGAACGCACCATGTTCCTCAACGAAGTGACCCAAAGCGGCATCTTCCGTCTGGAAAACATCCCTGAAGAAGACGTTCAACTGCTCTTAGGCGTAGCCTGCCCGAACATCCTCTTCCCTTACGCACGCGAAGCCATTTCCACCAGCGTAACCCGTGCCGGTTTCCCGCCCGTACTGCTCGCTCCGATCAACTTCGAAGCCATGTACCAGCAACAACAAGAAGGCAACGCATAATCCGCGTTCCCTGTTTGTCAAAAGGTCGTCTGAAAAATGTTTCAGACGACCTTTTTGTATGGCGGATTCCAATAACACGATACTTTGTTTGCCCGTTATAGTGGATTAACTTTAAATCAGTACGGCGTTGCCTCGTCTTAGCTCAAAGAGAACGATTCTCTAAGGTGCTGAAGCACCAAGTGAATCGGTTCCGTACTATCTGTACTGTCTGCGGCTTCGTCGCCTTGTCCTGATTTAAAGTTAATCCACTATATTTGCGTTTGAGGCGGAGTGGGGCGGTTGATGGGCATTTTCTGTTTTGTTCACCGTAAACCCTTGTGGGTGTGATGAAGCGGATGAACAAAAAAAGGAGGCAATCCCCCACAGGATTGCCCCAATACCTCAAATCAGAGATTTACGCTTCACAAACAATACAGGCTTTCGCCTGCGGCTTTACCTGCACGGCTCAACTCCGTGCGGGTAAACTTTTGTTCCGAGGGAGTGAGTCTCGAAACATCCACTTGCAAGCTGGAAGCTTGCAGTAGGAAACCGGAGTATCAAATCTTGCCGGTACGGCTGTAATTTGATGTAACGAAATTTACGCGAAAATTTTGGGTTTGCCAAGTGGTTCACATTATTTTTTTATGTAAAATATATATTTATAATATTCCAATATTTATAAAAAATACAAAATATAATTCTATTAATTTTAAATTTTTATAAATATTAAAATTATATTTTTATAAATTTGGCATTATATTCTTCAAAGGATGGTTGGTGCAATTGATTTTTTAAAAATGTTATTTTATAACGCTTTGATTTTAAATCAAATTAAATTTAATATGTTAATCAAAATTTTGCATCATATTTATGTTTTACGGGAAATACGCCGGTTTTTTCCTCTGTTTCCCGTTTAATGGGGCTGAATATCCATTTTATCCAAAGAGTTAATGTGAAAAATTCTCAATTGAAGATTTGTTACTATCGTTGTTAATTTTCGATTTAATAGAAATGATAAAAGCCCGAATATGACGAGCTTTGCTTTTTGTTGTAACTGTATGTAATTCAATACAATCCCTGTTCGCCTTCGGGACGGGTTTTGAAGCGTTTGTGCAGCCAGAAATACTGCTCGGGATTTTCCCTTGCCTGCGCTTCGATAAAGTCGTTCATGCGTTGGGTGTCGGCTACAACGTTGTCTGAAGGGAAGTTTTCCCATGCCGGATAGAAACGCAGCGTAACGGTGTTGTCGGCATTGCGCGTGGGGATGGCGGGGATGACTTTGGCTTTCGTCATGCCGGCGATGCGGCTTAAGCCTGTAATCGTGGCGGTGGGGATGCCGAAGAAGTTGACGAAGATGGAGTCGTTGCGGCCGAAATCTTGGTCGGGCAGATAAAGGAAGGGGGCGTCGCTTTTGCGCAGTTGCTTGATAATCGCGCGCAGGCCTTCGGTGCGGCCGATGAGGAAGACGTTGTTGTAGCGGTGGCGGCCTTTGAGGATTTGTTCGTCCAACGCTTTGTTTTTTTGGTGCGAATACATGCTGGTCAGCGGCACGTCCTGATTGAGGGTGTAAACCGCCATTTCAAATGCGGTGAAATGCGGATAAAGCAGGATGACTTTTTCGCCCGCCGCGAGTGCGTCATCAAGATGGTGTTTGTCTTGATAATGCACGAGTTTGCGCAGCCTTTCGGCAGGCGCGTACCAATACAGGCCGTATTCGAGCATCAGCTTCGCCATGTGTTGAAAATGGCGTTTGAGCACGGCTTTGCGCTTGTCTTCGCTCCATTCGGGAAAGCATTTTCTGAGGTTGGTCTCGCCGACTTTGCGGCGCGGTTTGACGGCGTAATAGGCAAGGATGCCCACTGCGTCGGCGATTTTGTGTATGGCCTTGAAGGGCAGGAGCTGAATGAGGTAGAGGAGGAAAAAGGCGGCTTTCATGGCGGCTGTTGAGGAATGGGGCGGGAAAAAGGGAATTATAACGGAAAGGGCTGTTTTTCAGGCGGATTGAGGTGGGGAAGAGGGAAGGATTGGCGGCATTTTTGAAACCGGTGTTTTCAGGAGACGCGGTCTGTCTGCGGGCATGGTTTCAAATTTGCCTGCGGATGGGCAGGGTTTGTTATTTGAAAAAACGGCCGCAGCAGGCTTTGAATTTTTTGTGCGAACCGCAGATGCAGTCTTGTTTCATGCCGGGTAAGGGCGTGGTCGGGTCGATGAAATACCAGCGGTTGTCGATTTTGACGAAGGCGGATAATTCATGATGGCACGCTGTTTCCTGACCGTCTTGAAAATAGGCTTTGAATTCGACTTGGGCATGTTGTTTGCCGACATTGGCGTGTTGTATGACTTCCAAACCCAGCCAATGGGTCGTCTGACTCCATGCCAGCATATCGGCTTGGTCGAGCAGGTGTTGTTGGGATGGGACAGTCGTTTCAACGATATAGGCGATATCGTGCAAAACATAGGCGCTGTATCTGGAGCGCATCAGCTGTTCGGCGGTTTGCGGCAGGCTTTCGTGACGGTGGAACGGGGCGCAACAGTCGTTGTAGGTTTGTCCTGAAGAGCAGGGGCAGGTTTGGGGAGCGGTCATTTTGGTTTGGGGCGGGTAGTGTTTGGAAAGGTTTGCGGTTTGGCTGTCGGGGATTCAATCGACTAATTTTTTGCCTAAGATGACAACATCGGCTTGCTGCGTTCCTAAGTCGCATACGGCGGGCAATCGCCCCCATTCCGTAAAGCCGAACTGGTGAAATAGGTGCAGGCTGGGGTAGTTGTGTCCGAAGATGACTGCCAATATGTTTTTAATGCCCAAGGACGGTGCGCGTTCGAGCACATTTTGCAGCAGGATTTTGCCTACGCCGATACCGCGCGCGTCATGGCGGACATAGAGGCTGATTTCTGCGCTAATGTGATAGGCATGACGCGGGTAGTAGTCGCTGAGGCTGCACCACGCCAAAACCGTACCTTCGTGATTTTTCAATACATACAGAGGCCGCTTGCCGCCGTGCGCGTCGAACCATGGTTCGCGTTCGGCAATGCTGACAGGCGTCAGGTCTGCAGTGGATTGGCGGGCGGCTATGGTGCTGTTGTAAATCTCGACAATGTCGGGCAAGTCGGTTTTGGCGGCTTCGGTGATGGTGTATTGCATTCAGACGACCTTAACAGGCTATTGAATCAGTTTGGAAACGGTTTTGAAGGTGGGGTGGCGCGCGTCGCCCAACAATTGGAACAAAATGCTTTCCACATTGGAAACGGTGGCGCGGGCTTCGCGCATTTGCGCCAGACCGTTTTCTTTGTTTGCGGGGGAACGGGATGTCGTGCATTCAAAGGGGACGTAAACATTGAAACCTTCCAAGCGCAAATCCAATACGGTTTGCAACATACAAATATGGGTTTCTGCACCGATTAAGATGATGTTTTGAACGGCTGCCTGCGTCAGAATCGCGTGCGTTTCGGGGGGGAAGGCGGAGAAACGGGTTTTTTCGATAAAAGGCGTAGTTTCGGGCAGCAGCAGCGAGACGGCGGGAACCGTTTTGCCTAAGCCTTTCGGATATTGCTCGGTCACGGCAAACGGGACGCCTAAGGCGTGAAGCCCCTGTATCAGGATACGGCTGTGGTGCAACATATCGTCTTTGTCGTGCAGGGCGGGGAGGAGGCGTTCTTGGATGTCGATAATCAGACACAGGGTGTTTTCGGGATTCATAAATATTCCTTTCGCGCCAAGTGGAGGGTGTATTCCATTATAGCGAAAGCCGGTGTGTCTGTAATGGCTGCGGTTTTGATGGGCGCGTTTTCATTTTGCGCAGGATGGTAAAGCTCCGGATGGCGAGGCGCGGCTTCGGTTTGACGCGCATCTGCCATTAAAAGCATGTGCGGTCGGCATGGGAAGTTTGAATCTGATTTCACATTTTTCAGACGACCCTTTGCATGAATTTTCTTTCTTAATTCAAACACAAACTTTTAGGACGGTAGAATTCGCCTTGCACTAACCCTTCCCGCCTGCTTGTGCAGAAGGGATGTCATATAAGGAGCATTTCATAATGAAGAAAATTCTGATTTTGTCTTTACTCGCACTGCCTGCGTTTGCTGCGGCGGAAGTTCATTTTTACGGCGATTTGAAAGCCGGAGTGGAAGCTTCCAGCACCCAATACGGCAGCCACAGAATTTCCAATAACGGCGTAAGCGACATGGGCAGCTATGTCGGTATGCGCGGTTCGCATCCTATCGGCGGCAGCAATGATGTATTGTGGCAGATCGAACAAGATACGCCCTTGGGTTCGAAAACCGGTGTCAAAGACACTTGGCGCAGCCGCAACCAAGGCAGCGGAGAAACTTATATCGGCTTCGGGCGTTAAAAGAAATAAGGTTCTATCCCGGTTAAGATAAGCAACAGGTCGTCTGAAAACGTTTCGCATGGGGGCGGATGTTTTCAGACGACCTTTTTGTCTATATTTAGGAGCGCGTTTGTATTCGCACTGACTTGCAATGGGAAGATTGGTACTGTGTTTGACCGATACCCCGCTATCACTGGTTTTGACGGCAGAAGCGGAGCTTGCAAACCAATCTTTTGATTAAACGCTTTATTTAGCCTGAGCGGTTTTTTGTTCTTGGATAATCCATTTGGCCAAATCCGTACCCAAAGCTTTGGCCGTCCGGTTCAGGACGGAACAAGAACCTTTAAAACCGCCAAACATGCCGCCCATAGAATTGCGGGATAATGTGGTTTTTTTGACTTGTTTGCCGTCAATATACAAAGTCACAGAAACAGCCAAGCCCTTGGCGTGTCCCACAAAGGCATTGCCTGCGCTCATGGCGGAAGTGATGGCGATGTCTGCGTAAGTGTCTTGTTTCAGGCCGTCGCGAACGACGGTCACCCCGCTTTTTGTCGCGCTTTCCTGCAAGGATTCGGACATGATGCTGCCGATTTCTAAACACTCGGATACGATGCGGTTATCAATCTCTTCTTTATCGCGATAGGGGATGCTTTCATCAATATGAACATCGGCACCGGCGAATGCGGAAGCGGATAAGAAGGCGGCAATGAGGAAGCGTTTGGCAAACATGATGGATACCCGAGATGAAATGTTAAAAAGAGTGAATATTCTATAATGTTATTTTTACTTAATCAATATAGATTGAATGGGTAAATCGATGGAATGCCGGGCCGGAAGTTTTGCTGAAATTTAGGTATGCTTTTTTGCTTGTAGATCAGAAAAAATAACGGCTGCCCGAGTGACTTCCAAAATTTTTTGAAACTGCTTGAGAAGGCATTTATGGGGTATTGGGGCGGTGGGTTTGCTGTTTTTGGCGCAGTGCCGTAATCTGCTCTTTGAACTATATTATAATGCGCTGATTGTTTTTATTAGATTAATCTGACATGACCGCTTATACGCAACAGCTCGACCAAAAAATCCAATACTTGCAACAGCTTTTCCAAGGTCTCGATTTCCCTGAAATCGAAGTCTTCGAATCTCCCGAACAGCATTATCGGATGCGCGCCGAATTCCGCATCTGGCACGAAGGCGGCGAAATGTTTTACGCCATGTTCGAGCGCGGGCAGAAAGCAAGCGGCGCAAGCCTGATACGTTGCGACCAATTTCCCGCCGCCTCCGAGTCCATCAATGCCTTGATGCCCAAGCTCATCGAAGCCGCTGCACAAAATCCCGAACTCAAAAACCGTTGGTATGCCGTAGAATTTCTGTCTGCACTGAGCGGCGAGATGCTCGTTACCATGATTTACCACAAAAAACTGGGCGAAGCGTGGCAGCGTGCCGCCGAAACCTTGGCGCGTGAATTGGGCATCCATATCATCGGTCGGAGTAGGGGGCAGAAAATTGTTTTGACTCAAGACTATATAACCGAAGAGCTGAACGTAAACGGCAAAACCTTCCGCTACCGCCAAGTCGAAGGCAGTTTCACCCAGCCCAACGCCCGCGTGTGCGAAAAAATGCTCGGTTGGGCGTGCGATGTCGCGCAAAACCTGAGCGGCGACCTGCTCGAACTCTACTGCGGCAACGGCAATTTCACCTTGCCGCTCTCACAGCATTTCCGTCAGGTTTTAGCGACCGAAGTGTCCAAAACTTCCGTTTATGCCGCACAGTGGAACATCGAAGCCAACCGGCGGGACAACATCAAAATCGCCCGCCTCTCCGCCGAAGAATTTACCGAAGCCTATACGCAAAGCCGCGAATTCCGCCGCCTGCAAGAGCAGGGCATCTCGCTGAAAGATTATGGTTTTTCCGCCATTTTTGTCGACCCGCCCCGCGCCGGCGTCGATGAAGAAACCCTTAAGCTGGTTTCGCAGTTTGACAACATCATTTATATTTCCTGCAATCTCGAAACCCTGCGTGCTAACCTCGACACCCTCTGCCGAACCCACGCCGTCAAACGCGCCGCCCTGTTTGACCAGTTCCCGTTTACGCACCATATCGAAAGCGGCGTTTATTTGAAGAAGAAATAAAGAAGCGGATTTGAAGAAGGTCGTCTGAAAGTTTTCAGACGACCTTTCGTTTTATATAGTGGATTAAATTTAAATCAGGACAAGGCGACGAAGCCGCAGACAGTACAGATAGTACGGCAAGGCGAGGCAACGCCGTACTGGTTTAAAGTTAATCCACTATAGAATCTTGAGCAAATCCGAAGGCGATGCGATGCGGTGGTCGAACGGCCAAGTTTCGGTTTGGTCTTCGGCGGCGATATAGCCCCAATCGGCAAGTACGGTTTTCATGCCCGCGTTGCGTCCGGCCTGCATGTCGCGTTCGGCGTCGCCGACGTAAACCGTGTGTTGCGGATCGGCATGGATTTGTTCGCACGCATACAGCATGGGTTTGACGCTGGGTTTGGATTCGCCGCAGGTGTCGCCGCTGACGACGACGGCGGGCGGGATGACGAAGCCGAGTTTGGGGACGAGTTTGTCGGTGAAGCGCATGGGTTTGTTGGTGATGATGCCCCATTTGATACCGCGTCTGTCGAGTTCGGCAATCATTTCGTTCACGCCGTCGAACAGCGTGGTTTTATCGGCATAGCAAAGGCTGTATGCTTCAAGGCACTCTTGCCGCCATGCTGCGAAATCAGGATGTTCGGCAGTCATGCCGACGCCGATTTTCAACAGGCCGGCTACGCCGTGGCTGGCATACGGGCGGATTTCCGCGATGCTTTTTTCGGGCAGGTTGTGGCGGCGCAATACGGTGTTGAGTGCGCCGCCGAGGTCTAGGGCGGTGTCGGCGAGCGTGCCGTCGAGGTCGAACAATACGGCTTGTATCATATGTTTTCCTTTGGTTTTTCGATGGGGTCGTCTGAAAAGGATTTCAGACGACCTTTGGGTTTAGTGGTGGTGATGGTGCGTGCTGTCGGTTTCGTTGGCACACAAGACGCTGTCGGGATGCGGGTGGTGTTCGCTTTCGATTTGGATGGTGCAGTGTCCGATGTTTTTGTGGGACAACTCGTGTTCGATGCGGTAGGCGATTTGCTCGGATTCGGCAACGGTCATGCTGCCGTCCACGACGATGTGGCAGGATAATACGTTGATATTGCTGGTAATCGTCCAGACGTGTAAGTCGTGGACGGATTTGACGCCGTCGGTATTGCGGATGACGGCGAGCAGGTCGTCGGTGTGGATGTTTTCAGGCGCGCCTTCCATGAGGATGTGCAGCGTTTGCTTGAGCAGGCTCCAGCCGCTGCGTCCGACCAACGCGGCCACGAACACGCTAGCGAGCGGATCCGCCCATTTCCAGCCGAACGCCATCATGAGTACGGCGGCGGCAATCGCGCCGACCGAGCCAAGAAGGTCGCTTAAAACGTGCAGATACGCGCCGCGCATGTTGACGTTGGCTTCGGTGTCGCTGTTTTTCAGCATGTAAACAGCCACGCCGATGTTGACCAGCAGGCCGACGACGCTGATGACGAGCATCCCCAGCGTGGCGATTTCGGGCGGATAAAGCAGGCGTTTGACGGCTTCGTAGAAAATCAGCACGGCGATAACCACCAGCGACAAGCCGTTAAACATGGCGGTGAGGATTTCGAAACGTTTGTAGCCGAAGGTCTTTTGCAGCGTGGTTTCTTTTTCGCCGAGTTTGAACGCCCACAACGCCACGCCTAAGGAAAATGCGTCGCTGAACATATGCCCTGCGTCGGAAAGCAGTGCGAGCGAGTGGGTCAGCCAGCCGCCGAACGCCTCCAGCAGCATAAAGGCGGCGATGATGATGAACGACACGCGCAATACTTTTTTGTTGGCGGTATGCGTGTGGGCGTGTGCGTGATGATGGTGTTCGTGATGGTGAGTCGACATAACGTTCCTCAATAGAGGTCGTCTGAAAATCCGGATTCGGGGTTTTCAGACGACCTTTTTGCCTTGTTTCAAACCCTGCTCGAAATCTTCCAACATATCCAATTCGAAGCGGCTGAAGCCTGCTTTTTCGCGCGCTTCGATGTTCACATAGCCGCGGAAGATAAACATATCGTAACGGGCAATCAGACTGCGGAACAAGGCGACAGGTTCCAAACCGCGTTCGCGGCAGAGGTGTTGATACCAATGGTTGCCGATAGCGACATGGCCCACTTCGTCGCGGTAAATGATGTCCAACACGCCGCAGGTTTCCGAATCGCCGCGCTGTTCCACCTTCGCGCGTATCCCCGGCGTAACGTCCAGCCCGCGCGCCTCCAACACGCGCGGCACCAACGCCATACGCAACAGCGGGTCGTAGGCGGTTTTATACGCCATGTCCCACAAATGGTTGTGCGCCTCGAAATCGCCGTAATCGAAGCCGAAAGCGCGCAGCCTTTCGCGCATCAGGCGGAAGTGGTACACCTCTTCCTTCGCCACCCGTACCCAGTCACGCACAAACTGAAACGGCAGCGTGCGGAAACGGTATGCCGCGTCCAAAGCCAGATTGATGGCGTTGAACTCGATATGCGCAATCGCGTGCAGCATCGCCGCATAGCCTTCGACCGTGTTCATCTTGCGCGGCGTCAGTTGCGACGGCGCGACCAAAACAGGCTTTGGCGGCCTTCCTGCGTGGCGGAAGTCCAGCGGCGCAGCGTTTGCTTCAGCACCGTCCATGTTCTGAACGGCGGCAAACGCCTCGTCCGTCAGCCGTCCTTTTTCATCGGGGTCGTCTGAAAGCAGGGCAAGTTCCAGCAAGGCATAAATATCAGGTTTCATTCCAAGTCCGCCGTTTTTCGGAAAACAAACATTATAGCGTTTAAAAAAAACAATATAAGGAATATAATCTTTACAATTTGGCGTTGCGCGTCAAAAACCATTAAATACCACAGTTTGCACAGTCGGCATACATTAAAGAATTGTGAAACCCGATTGTCTTTTCCGCAGGAAAAAATCCCGCAGCTTCAAAAAATTAGCCCTCGGGAAACACTGTTTGCAAAATGTAAACCGCCCATAAGCGGCTTGCATTGTTATTTTGTAACATCGATACTGGGCGCCACACCCCTTCCAACAAGGAAAAATAATGATGAAACAACACAACCTGTTCAAATTCCTCACCGCTTCCGCCCTGACCGCGACCATCGGTTTCGCACAGGCAGGCGCAGTGGATGCACTCAAGAAATTCAACAACGACGCCGACGGTATCAGCGGCAGCTTCACCCAAACCGTCCAAGGCAAAAAGAAAACCCAAACCGCACACGGCACGTTCAAAATCCTGCGTCCGGGCCTCTTCAAATGGGAATACACCAAACCCTACAAACAAACCATCGTAGGCGACGGTCAAACCATTTGGCTCTACGACGTTGATTTGGCACAAGTGACCAAGTCCGCCCAAGACCAAACCATCGGCGACAGCCCCGCCGCCATCCTTTCCAACAAAAACGCCCTTGACAGCAGCTACTCCCTCAAAGAAGACGGTTCGTCCAACGGCATCGACTACGTCTTGGCAACACCTAAGAAAAACAACGCCGGCTACCAATACATCCGCATCGGTTTCAAAGGCGACAACCTCGCCGCCATGCAGCTGAAAGACAGCTTCGGCAACCAAACCTCCATCAGCTTCGGCGGCTTGAACACCAAGCCCAACCTCTCGCGCGGCGCATTCAAGTTCACCCCGCCCAAAGGTGTGGATGTGTTGAGCAACTGATTGTTTGATCATAAAAAGGTCGTCTGAAAGGTTTCAGACGACCTTTTGTTTTTGAAGTTGTCGGTGATGCGTGTTTGAGTGGAAAACGCCTCTAGCCGACACAATCCGGATTTGAGGTTGCCGGTCGGATGGCAGGTAGGAAAAGTTCAAAGCGTCGTAACAAAGCGGATACCAAAAGGTCGTCTGAAAATATTTCAGACGACCCCGTTCGTTTATATAGTGGATTAACTTTAAACCAGTACGGAGTTGCCTCGCCTTAGCTCAAAGAGAACGATTCTCTAAGGTGCTGAAGCACCAAGTGAATCGGTTCCGTACTATCTGTGCTGTCTGCAGCTTCGTCGCCTTGTCCTGATTTAAATTTAATCCACTATACTTCAGGCTTTTTCGCCAACATGGTAACAAACTTAAACTGTATCGGATTGCCCGCCGCATCTTTCGCATGCATGGCGCCGAGTTCCTCTTTGTATTCGGCAATCTCCCAGTCGCGGTAGTATTCGCGCAACTCGCCTTCTTTAAATTTAAACGGGAAAGGCATAGGGCAGGGGAAGTCTTCAGTGTCCATCGCCGAAACGATCAGGTTGTAGCCGTCCGGGTTGGTGTGTGCCTGCATATCGGCAATCACTTGCGGCATGAAACGCGGATACAGGAACATAAACACAACGGTCGCCACGATATAGTCGAAATGATCTTGAAGGTTGGCGGCATTCAAATCATATTCCACCGCCCGCACGTCCAAGCCCTCGATGCGCGCCAACTCGTTGACGTTTTGCACCGCCTGCGGATTGTTGTCCACGGCGGTTACGTCAAATCCTTTCAAACCTAAAAACAGCGCATTACGCCCCTGACCGCAGCCCATATCCAAAGCCTTGCCCGCAGGAACGATATTTTCAGCCGCCACTACCGCCGAATGGGTCGCGCTCATGCCGTATTTCTTATTGAAATAATCTTTTGCTGCGCAATAAAGCGAGAGTTTGATTTCCGTGTCGTCCGTCAAAGGCTCGACCGTAAACTGTTGCTGCGGCGCGATCATGTGATCGCCGTCTTCGGCAGTCAGCTCGACAGAAGCATTATCAGCTTCCGTTAATTTCAGACGACCTTGCAACACGTTCAGGCAAGCCCATTCCCCTTCGTCAAACGCATGACCCACCCGCAGCGCGTCGGGAATCTCGTCTGCCTGCCAAACCGGCAGTTCCTGATAGCAAAAAAGCGCCATTTGTCCATCCATCGTCGGTTCCTTCCAATCTGTTTTTGATAAGGTGCATATTATATGCCTGTTTTGATCAGGGCATTGAATTATCGGTTTGCCTGCTGACGCATTTGAAGAATCGGGTTGCTGCAAACTGCTTATTTTCAGTTTGTGTGCTGCCCGTCTAACCTGATTTTCAGGCGAGGATGGCAGACCGTCGGATTTGTTTTCAAGAATTTGGTTTTTCGCGGGAAGACTAGTATAAAATCCCACTTTATTTTTTCTCCCCATCCTTATCCCATGCGCCTGACCCACATCAAACTCTCCGGCTTCAAATCTTTTACCGACCCGACCACGATTCATGTTCCGGGGCAGCTTGTTGCGGTTATCGGGCCGAACGGCTGCGGCAAGTCGAATGTGATTGACGCGGTGCGCTGGGTGTTGGGCGAGGCTTCGGCGAAGCAGCTTCGCGGCGAGAGTATGCAGGACGTGATTTTTAACGGTGCGGCGACGCGCCGTCCTGCGCCGAGGGCTTCGGTGGAACTGGTGTTTGACAATAGCGACCACAGTTTGCAGGGTGCGTGGGGGCAGTATGCCGAGGTGAGCATCAAGCGGCAGCTGACGCGTCAGGGCGAATCGACTTATTTCATCAACAATCAGACCGTGCGCCGCCGCGACATTACCGATTTGTTTCTGGGTACGGGCGTGGGCGCGCGCGGTTATGCCGTTATCGAGCAGGGGATGATTTCGCGCATCATCGAAGCGCGGCCGGAGGAGTTGCGCGCCTATATCGAGGAGGCGGCGGGCGTGTCCAAATATAAGGAACGCCGCAAGGAGACGGAAGGTCGTCTGAAAGACACGCGCGAGCATTTGCAGCGTTTGGGCGATTTGCAGAACGAGTTGGCGCGTCAGGTGGAAAAGCTGGAGAAACAGGCGGAAACCGCCGAACGCTACAAATCCCTGACCGCGCAGTTGAACCAACAACAGGATTTGCTTGATTACGCCCAATGGCAGCAATCGCTTGCCGCCGCCGACAAAGCGACCGCGCAGCATCAGTCTTTGCAGGCGCAGCAGGACGAAACCGCCGCGCAGGTTCAGGCGTTAAATGACGAAGTACACGCCTTGCAGACCGCCGAACAATCGCAGCAGCAGGCGGTACACGAATTGAGCAACAAACGCGGCGTATTGCGCGAGCAGATTGCCCGTTTGGAAGAACAAATCCGCCATCAGCAAAACCTGCACCAACGCATCGAACGCGACAAGCAGGCGGCGCAGGCGCAGATGCAGCGCATCCATCAGGAGCAGCAGCAAATCCGCGTGCAGCTTGAAGAAAACGAATTGCAGGCCGAAGAAAAGCAAACCGAGTTGGCGGAATGGGCGATGCAGGTTGCCGAACACGAAGAGCATCTGCCCGAATTGGAAGAAGCCCAAGCCACGCTCAACGCCGCCTTCCAAACCCAGCAGGACGAGGCAAACCGCATCCGCCGCGAACTGGCGTTGAAGCAGCAGCAGCTTGCCCATGCCGAACAAACCGTTGCCAAGCACGAAGAGCGCAAAGGTCGTCTGAAACAGGAAAACCAAGCCTTAAACCTGCCCGACGAAGCCGAAACCGCCGCCGCGCAGGAAGCCGCCGCCTTGTTGCAAAGCCAGCAAGAGCATTACGAAGAACAAATCATTGCCGCCGAAGAAGCCTTACACGCCGCCCGCGAGGCGTTTCAGACGGCCTCAAGCCGCTTCCAAAGCCTGAAGCAGCAACACATTACCTTGCAGGCGCAGCAGCAGGCGTTGTCGCAAATCCTGTCGCAACAGCAGGAAGCCGCCGACTTTTGGCAGGCAACCGACCACGCCGCCGCGCCGCAACTGTGGCAACACATCACCGCGCCCGCCGAGTGGCAACACGCCTTGTCCGTCATCCTTGCCGAACGCCTGCACGCCCGCGCCGTGCCGCACGGCTTCGTGCCGCCCGCGCCTTTGCCGCAGGGGCAGGCGGCATGGCTTTCAGACGACCTCTCCGGCGGCATCAAAAAATCCCTGCCCGTACAGGCATTGTTGAACCAAATCCAAGCGCAGCCGCCGTTTCAGACGGCATTGCACCACTGGCTCGACGGCGTATTGTGCGCACCCGATTTGAGCTACGCCCTCGCACATCAAAGCGATTTGGGCGCACACCAAATCTGGCTCACACCCGAAGGCCATCAGGTTGATAAGGTTAGCGTCCTGCTCTATGCCAAACCCGCGCAGGAAAGCCTGATTGCCCAAAAAGCACGCCTCGACGGCATTGCTTCCGAACTGGAAAACCTCGCCCCCGAACTCTCCGCCGCCGAAGCCGCGTTCAAACAGGCGGATGCCGCCGTGCGCTCGTCTGAAACGCAGCATAAAAACCTGATGCAGCAGCAACAGCAGCACACGCGCCAATACAGCCAAGCGCAGCAACGCGCCGCCGAACTTCTGGCGCGCACCAACCAAGGGCAAATCCGCCGCGAACACATCGAGCGCGAACTGGCGCAGTTGGCGGAAGAACAGACCGTGTTGCAACACACGTCCGACGGGCTTTCAGACGACATCGCTACTTTGCAGGAAGCCGCTGCCGAACTCGAACGCCAACAGCAAACCACCGCACACAGCCGCCAAGAGCAGCAAGGCCGTCTGAAACAGGCGCAGCTTGCCCTGTTGGAAGCCAACCGCCAATACGGGCTTGCCGAAGTCGCCGTCCACAAACTCAACCAGCAAAAACAAAACTACCAACAGCAAATCGCCCGGCTCGAACAGCAAACTCTGGACTGGCAGGAACGCCAGCAAGAGCTTGCCCTCGCCTATGAAACCGAGTTCCAAAACGACGAGCAGCACATCAAGCTCGACGAATTGACTGAAGCCGTGCACACGCTGGACGAAGAATACATCGCCGTACAGGAGAAACTCGCGCAGATTCAGGAACAGGGCAGGGAGCAATACGCCCGCGTACAAACCCTGCAAACCAAGCTGCCGCAGCTTCAGGCCGCCACCCAAACCGCCCTGTTGCAGCAGCAGGAAGCCCTGATCAACGCCAAACGCTACCATCAAAACCTGACCGAACGCGCCGCCGATTTGGACGCGCTCGAAGCGTTGGCGAAAGAATCGCCGAAAGTATTGAACAGCAGCATCGGCAACCTCACCCAGCAAATCGAAGCCCTCGGCGCCGTCAACCTCGCCGCCCTGCAAGAACTCGAAGAAGCGCGCGAACGCGACGGCTACTACCGCAGCCAGAGTGAAGACGTACAGGCCGCCATCACCCTTTTGGAAGAAGCCATCGCCCAAATCGACGACAAAACCAAAGAGCGTTTCAAAGAAACCTTCGACGCCGTCAACGGCAAAGTCCAAACCTTCTTCCCCACCCTGTTCGGCGGCGGCGAAGCCACCCTCAAAATGATAGGCGACGACCTCCTGACCGCCGGCGTGTCCATCATGGCGCGCCCGCCCGGCAAGAAAAACAGCACCATCCACCTTCTCTCCGGCGGCGAAAAAGCCCTCACCGCCATGAGCCTCGTGTTCGCCCTGTTCAGCCTCAACCCCGCCCCCTTCTGCCTTCTGGACGAAGTCGACGCCCCGCTGGACGATGCCAACACCTCGCGTTTCTGCAACCTGGTCAAAGAAATGTCGGCGCAAACCCAGTTCCTCTACATCTCCCACAACCGCCTGACCATGGAAATGGCGGAACAGCTCGTCGGCGTAACCATGCAGGAAAAAGGCGTCTCGCGCGTCGTTGCTGTGGACATCAAACAGGCGTTGGAAATGGCGGAGCCGTGATGAGGTGGGGGAATCTTGATTGAGTTTGATACGGAAAGGTCGTCTGAAAAACGAAATTAGATTTCAGACGACCTTTTCGTGAATTGAAACAGGGCGTTGGATTCAGATTTCAAACTGCTATTGTTTGAGGGATTAAATTCGTCTCAATACAAAGATTCAAAGAATTGCACCAACCGAGCCAGATTTTATAGGGGTAAACATGAACGAAACCGAACAAGTTTGTTTTAATGAAAAACGTAGGCAGCATTTTTTGAGTGAGGAAAGATTTAATAAATTTAATAATTATTTTCTGGAAGCTATTCCTGAATATAATAAATGGAAACTCTCAGATGATTTGGCATTAAGATTTTTATCTAGGCAACAAGCAGAAACCTACTGGGATTATTTGAAAATTATATATACAGCAGGTAAACCGATAGAGGATTTAATTCCTATTCTAGAAAAATTTTTAGCTTCAGAGGAAGAGATAACCAAATTCTGGCAGCAAAACAAAGTGAAATTAAACGATATCGGCTACTATACCAGCCCAATGCCGTGGTGTGATGGTGAGCATTACCTTAAAACGCTGCACCTTATCGCGCTGTGCTACCTCCTGCAACGCGAAGACCTGCTCCCGCGCCTACTCGAAGTCATCCTTGCCAATGCAGAAGGCGATTTAGAACCTGATTCCACTATTGAAGACTTTTTGGACTACCATTTTAAAAATCGTCCCGATCCGGATTATGTCCAAATGGGCAAACACGCCATTTTATTCGGCGAAGCTATGCGCGGCGAAACCAAAGAAGAACAACTGGAAGAACTCAACGCCTACCTCAAAGATTGGTATCGCAAAATGGTCGGTATGAGCGACCTTGAATACCAGTCCCACCTCGAACCAGAACAGAACGGTTATTGCGGCTACTGGGCATTCGAAGTCGCCGCCATCGCTTATCTTGACGATTTGGACGATACCGAATTGCGCCAATCTCCTTACTACCCAAAAGATATTGTTGACTGGGCAAGGGAGCAGAAGCGAAAGCGTGAAACCAAAGGTAAAGCTGATTAGTTTGGAAAAGGTTAAAGATTAAAAGGTCGTCTGAAACCGAACAGCAGAATTAAGAGAGTACCGACCAAGCTAAATTTTACGGGAGTAAACATGAACGAAACCGAGAAAATTCCTTTTCATGAAAAGCGTAGGCAGCATTTTTTGACGGAGGAAAGATTTAATAAATTTAATGATTATTTTGTGGAAGCTATTCCTGAATATAATAAATGGAAGCTCTCAGATGATTTGGCATTACGATTTTTATCTCGACAACAAGCAGAAACCTACTGGGATTATTTGAAAATTATATATACAGCAGGTAAACCGATAGAGGATTTAATTCCTATTCTAGAAAAATTTTTAGCTTCAGAGGAAGAGATAACCAAATTCTGGCAGCAAAACAAAGTGAAATTAAACGATATCGGCTACTACAGCAGCCCGATGCCGTGGTTTTATGTTGAATACTATCTTACAACGCTGCACCTTATCGCGCTTTGCTACCTCCTGCAACGCGAAGACCTGCTTCCGCGCCTGCTCGAAGTCATCCTTGCCAATGCAGAAGGCGATTTAGAACCTGATTCCACTATTGAAGACTTTTTGGACTACCATTTTAAAAATCGTCCCGATCCGGATTACGTCCAAATGGGTAAACACGCCATTTTATTCGGTGAAGCTATGCGTGGCGAAACCAAAGAAGAACAATTGGAAGAACTCAATGCCTATCTCAAAGACTGGTATCGCAAAATGGTCGGCATGAGCGACCTTGAATACCAGACCCATCTTGAACCCGAGCAGAACGGTTATTGCGGCTACTGGGCTTTCGAAGCCGCCGCCATCGCTTATCTTGACGACTTGGACGATACCGAATTGCGCCAATCTCCTTACTACCCAAAAGATATGGTTGACTGGGCGAGGGAACAGAAGCGAAAACGCGAAGGCAAAGGTAAAGCTGATTAGTTTGGAAAAGGTTAAAGATTAAAAGGTCGTCTGAAACCGAACAGCAGAATTAAGAGAGTACCGACCAAGCTAAATTTTACGGGAGTAAACATGAACGAAGCCGAACAAATCCCTTTTCACAAGAAACGCAGGCAGAATTTTTTGAGTGAGGAAAAATATCAGAAAGAGAAAAATGGATATTTATCTAATTTAAAATTTTGGGATAATAATTGGCAGAAAAGTATTTTAGAATCAAAACATCTATTTCGCTATAAATTTTCCGAAGTATTTGATTATTTGAGAATATGCTATACAGCGGGCGAGTCGATTTCCCTTTTGTCTCCTATGCTGGACAAAATTGTCTCTACATTAGAAGTTTCCACCAAATTCTGGCAGCAAAACAAAGCCGAATTAAACGAAATCGGCTACTACACCAGCCCGATGCCGTGGTTTTATGTTGAATATTATCTTAAGACGTTGCACCTCATCGCGCTGTGCTACCTCCTCCAATGCGAAGACCTGCTCCCGCGCCTGCTCGAAGTCATCCTTGCCAATGCAGAAGATGGGCTTGAGCCTGATTCAACCATTGAAGATTTCTTCTACTACCGCTTCAAAGACCGTCCCGACCCCGATTATGTCCAAATGAACGACCATGCAGTTTTGATTTCGGATGCCATCCGCGAAAAAGATAAGGCTGAAAAACTCGACATTCTCAACGCCTACCTCAAAGACTGGTACCACGAAATGGTCGGCATGAGCAACCTTGAATACCAGTCCCACCTCGACCCAGAACAGAACGGTTATTGCGGTTATTGGGCATTCGAAGCCGCCGCCATCGCTTATCTTGACGATTTGGACGATACCGAATTGCGCCAATCACCTTATTATCCTAAAGATATGATTGATTGGGCGAGGGAACAGAAACGCAAGCGTGAAGGCAAAGGTCAAGCTGATTAGTTTGGAAAAGTTTGAAGATTAGAAGGTCGTCTGAAAATATGTTTTCAGACGACTTTTTTATGAATGGAGTGGTAAATTAAATGCCATTTAAACTATGCCATTTGTTGAAAAGAGTTAAATGTATAGAAAAATAGGAAAATAATGAAGATAATGCTGACGGAATCGTTATACTCAAAAAAGATACGATATTTACCGATATTATAATAAATATCAATAGGATTAAAATATGAATTGCAAAAATATCAACCGTAAAAATAAAGTTATTGTTTTATTTATTGGAATATTATTACTGGCTGGTGGTTATCATCTAACGCAGAAGAAATATCAAATGTATGTGTTTCGGTATTTGGAATATTTAGAATGCGGAGAATACGGAGAAGCTGAATCGCCACTTAAAAAAAAGGTGTGGTTTAGTGCCAAACAATGGCTGTCTGACGAAAAAACGTACCTGAAGATTTCAGATCATGATTTTATTAATAAAAATGGTATTCCTATGCCTGATACTGATTTGTTTATTCAAGAGCTTTATGGGATTTTACTACATAAAAAAATAGTTACTGAACATGAAATGGCATATGAGCGTTTTGTCAGCGAAGTTAAGCCAACCCTATATGGACGCTATTTATTTTCTGAATTTGATCGTGATACATTAAGACCGACTGTACACAAATTTCTCGTCAGCTTTCGTTTGAGCAATAATTCTTATGAAACTGTGCTCATCTGGAAAACAGACAAACAACAATTTAGTACTTTTAATATCTATAATTCAGGTGAATATTTAAAAATATATGGTACATATAATTATCAGAATTATCTGAAAGGGGAGCAGCCTTCTGAAGTCAAATAAAGGTGCGTTATTACTGATGCCGCGTTTTCCGGCTGGAAACGTGGGCGTTGAACACTCTGTTCAAAAGGTCGTCTGAAAATCTGTTTTCAGACGACCTTTTGTCTGCAGCCAAAGCTCAGTCCGTAAACTTGACGATCTTGGCGATCGATACGGATTCTCTTTTTGAACCTTGAATGTACCAAGGAATGAAGGGGATAGGGTTTGTATTAAGAGGGCGAGACCTTTGCAAAATTCCCCAAAATCCCCTAAATTCCCACCAAGGCATTTAGGGGATTTCTCATGAGCACCTTCTTCCAGCAAACCGCACAAGCCATGATCGCCAAACACATCGACCGCTTCCCACTATTGAAGTTGGATCAGGTGATTGATTGGCAGCCGATCGAACAATACCTGAATCGTCAAAGAACCCGTTACCTTAGAGACCACCGAGGGCGTCCCGCCTATCCCCTGTTGTCCATGTTCAAAGCCGTCCTGCTCGGACAATGGCACAGCCTCTCCGATCCCGAACTCGAACACAGCCTCATCACCCGCATCGATTTCAACCTGTTTTGCCGTTTTGACGAACTGAACATCCCCGATTACAGCACCTTATGCCGCTACCGCAACTGGCTGGCGCAAGACGACACCCTGTCCGAATTGCTCAAACTAATTAACTGCCAACTGGCCGAAAAAAACCTAAAAGTAGAGAAGGCATCCGCCGCCGTCGTTGACGCCACCATTATTCAGACCGCCGGCAGCAAACAGCGTCAGGCCATAGAAGTCGACGAGGAAGGACAAGTCAGCGGACAAACCACACCGAGTAAGGACAAAGATGCCCGCTGGACAAAGAAAAACGGCCTCTACAAACTCGGTTACAAACAACATACCCGTACCGATGAGGAAGGCTATATCGAGAAACTGCACATTACCCCCGCCAATACCCATGAGTGCAACCATCTGTCGCCTTTGCTGGAAGGTATAGCCGAAGGCACGACCGTCTATGCCGACAAAGGCTACGACAGTAAGGAAAACCGGCAACATCTGAAAGAGCATCAGTTGTTAGACGGCATTATGCGCAAAGCCCACCGCAATCGTCCGCTGACGGAAGTGCAAACCAAACGCAACCGATATTTGTCGAAGACCCGTTATGTGGTCGAACAAAGCTTCGGTACGCTGCACCGTAAATTCCGCTACGCCCGGGCAGCCTATTTTGGTCTGCTCAAAGTGAGTGCGCAAAGCCATCTAAAGGCGATGTGTTTAAACCTGTTGAAAGCGGCTAACAGGCTAAGTGTGCCTGTTGCCGCCTAAAAGGCGGCTCGTATACCTGATTATGGGGTATCCGGGGAGGATTAAGGGGGTGTTTGGGTAGAATCGGGAGTGATTGGGGCGGAAACAGCCGAAAACCTGTGTTTTGGTTTCGGCTGTTGGGGGGGAGGTGAAGAGGGGTATTTTGCAAAGGTCTCAGGGCTTGAGATCGGTGCCGTGTGTTCAATTGGATCTCTGTGTCTTTCCGATGCTTGCAATCTGAACAAGCGGTCTTATATAGTAGGAGCTACGGTGTTAGCTTCTTTATTTTCAACCCTCAAAGGTTTCTTATTTACATGAATAAAATTATTCTGCCTGCGCTTTGCGCTCTGCTTCTTGCTTCCTGCGGTAACGATACCGACAAAATCGGACGTGCCAGCACGGTTTTTCATATGCTGGGGAAAAATGACCGTATTGAAGTCGAGGGTTTTGACGATCCTGATGTGCAAGGGGTTGCCTGTTATATTTCTTATGCGAAGAAAGGCGGTTTGAAAGAGACGGTGAATTTGGAGGAGGATGCGAGCGATGCTTCCGTGTCGTGCGTGCAGACGGCGGATGTCATCCGTTACAACGAGCAAGCCGTCGTTAAGCCGCGGGAGGTGTTTAAACGCAGCGCGAGTTTGGCGTTTAAGAGCCAGCAGATTATCCGTTATTACGATCCTAAGCGTAAGGCGTTTGCGTATCTGATTTATAGCGACAAAATCGTTCAGGGGTCGCCGAAAAACTCTTTGAGCGCGGTGTCTTGCTTTGGCGGTGCTAAAGCAGATGCGCAGCAAATTGCTGGTGCGGAAGGCAAACAGATTTACGGTGCGTGCGTCGTGGATGCGCCTGTGCCGACCAAATAAAAGACAAGCGATATGAACCTAACCGACCATTTCCTGATTGCCATGCCCGATATGGACGACCCGTTTTTTGAAAATTCGGTGATTTATGTGTGCGAACACAACGAAGAGGGCGCGTTGGGCATCATCATCAACAAACCGTCGCCGATTACGATGGATATGATTTTTGCGGCGTCTGACCGCAATATCCCTTTGCGGATGCAGCACGAACACGTCATGATGGGCGGGCCGGTACAGATTGACCGCGGCTATGTCGTGCATACGCCCGTGGGCAACTGGCAAAACAGTATGATTGTTTCAGACGACATTGCGCTGACGTCTTCGCGCGATGTGATTGAAAACTTATCGCGTGAAGGCGCGGTAGACAAGATTTTAATCAGCATAGGCTATTCGAGCTGGAGCAAAGGACAGCTTGAACGCGAGCTGGCGGACAATGTCTGGCTGACGGTGAAGGCGGACGAGCATATTTTGTTCGATATGCCTTATGAACACCGCTACGCCGCTGCGTTTGCCAAACTGGGCATCCAGCCCGATGCGCTTGTCTGTGGAGCCGGTCATGCATAAGGCACCGGCAGGGACGGTTTTGGCGTTTGATTTCGGCGAGACGCGTATCGGCGTGGCGCAGGGAGATGCGGAGCTTGGTTTGTCGCACCCTTTGGCGACGGTTACCGGCAACAGCAACGATGAGAAATTCAACGCCATCGCCAAGCTGATACGGGAATGGCAGCCCAAGCATTTGGTCGTCGGGCTGCCGACCCACGCCGACGGCACGGAACACGAGTTGACCCGCCTCAGCCGCAAATTTGGCCGCCGCCTGCACGGGCGTTTTAACCTGCCCATATATTGGGTGGATGAACGGATGTCTTCGCTATACGCCGAAAGCCTGCTTGCCGAAGCGCAGGTATTCGGGCGCAAACAGAAGGCGGTACTCGACCAAGTGGCGGCGCAAGCGATTTTGCAGGGCTTTTTCGACGGCGGCGCGGCAGAGTATTTCAACGGCAGGGAAGAAGGTTCGGAAGAATAATTTGTGTGAGATAGTTTGAAAAAAGGTCGTCTGAAAGCTGTATTGACGGGATTGAATCCGTTAACAGGCTTTCAGACGACCTTTTGGCATCAGAACAAGGCTTCAATCCTTAACAGCGCGCCGACGCGGTGTTTTTGGTTTTCCTTGCGGTTGTTGTAGTAGTTGACTTCGGTTTGGGTAAACAGCCAGTTGCGCCAAATCGGTTGGCGGTAGGTGGTAAACGGACCGTAGGTGTTGAGGGCGGCTTTGCGTTTTTCGATATTGCCGCCGGTGTACACGCCGTAGTTGACGTGGCGGTGTTTGCCGAGGTTGTGTTGGCGGAAGAGGCTGTTGCCCCATGTCCAGTCTTCGGTTTTATCGTGTTCGTATTGCAGGTGTGCCTGATTGGCGATAAAGCTTTTTTCGCTGGGGATGTAGCGCGTTTCCCAGTTGGTACGGACATGGTGTTTGCTCTTGATGCCGTAACGGTAGATTTGTTCCAAACTGGTGTCGATGTTGTCGGTCAGTTGCCAATTGCTCGAGCTTTTGGCGCGGGCGTACAGGTCGCTGCCGGAGCGGATACCGATATCGAAGTCGGTATCGGTGCGCTGTTTTGCAAATACTTCAGACCAGCGTACGGCAAGGGAGGCGTTGTTGTCGCGGCTTTGGGATGCGTCGAATATCCTGCCGTTGGTATTGGTACGGTTGCGGTAGGCATTGGCTTCGTGTTTCAACTCGTCGTCCAAAGAGTCGTCACCAAAAATCACATGGACTTTTTTCTCTAAGGTCGGCAGTTTCAGACGACCCCGTACGCGGGGCGTCACGGTAAACTTGTCGTCAGGGTTCCATTCGGTATCAAGCATGACGCGCAGGTTGGCGTCGGCAGGGTGGTCTGGATCGGGTTCGCCAAACCAGTCATCGATGCGGTTGGACCATTTGTCCAAGCGTTTGGAAACGACTTCGTGGCGGTGGTCCACCCAAGTGTCGCCGTCGGCGGGCGGTTCGTCTTTCGCGGCGGCAATCGTCGGGAAGAGGGTGAGCAGGGTGAGTAGGGATAACGTTGTGGTTCGGATAGTCATTGTTTTTCCTTGCTTAATGCATAAAGCTATTATGGACGGTATCTTAGGGATAATGCAAGTCGTCTGAAAAAGGCTGTGATAAAATCTTGCGCGCCCGGTTTGCCGCCGTTCTGTTGTGCAGAAAAGCATTCAAGCGGGCGCATACCAATACATTAAGGAAAACCGAATGAGTATTTTGTCGAAAATTTTTGGGAACAAGCCGTCCGGCGAAACGGTACAAGAGCCGCGCAGACTTTCCGCGCAGGAAAAAAGCGAGGGCGCGGCGCGGGCGATTTATGCGAAAGATAAAGTGTATGTGCCGCTGTCTGCCATGCAGGCGGATGTGTCGGAAGGGACGGGCATCCCTTATATAGGTCGTCTGAAAGACGGGCGGACGGTTTTATATCTGTTTGAAACCTATGAAGCGGCGCGGGCTTTTTCAGACGGGCAGGACGGCGCTTTAGACGGCATCGCTTTGGTCGGTGCGCTGGATAAGGCAGACCAGTTCAATAATTTGAGTAATGTCCTGCGTGTTGCGCACTCGCTGGGCATTCAACTGATGGAATACCGAGGGCAGGACGGCGAACATTTCGAATGCGCGCTTTCGTGGCTGATGCGTGTGAACGGCGCGGATGGCATGGCGGCTTCCCGAGAAAAAATGGAAGCGTTGTCCATCGGTACCAATGCCAAGCTGCCGCTGCAATTTCACCCGATAGCCATTGTCGGTTTTTCCAATCCCTATAAGGTTACACCCGCGCGGGCGGAAGAATTGTTCAAGCAGTTTACAAATGTCGAAGATGACGAATTGCTGAGTTTTTTTGCCGGTAACACGCCGCAAGAGAATGTACTGCTGATCGGATTGGTGGAAAAATATTCGGCGGATTTGGCAAAATCCGTGAAGTATATTGTTTGGAACCAATTGGCAGAGCAGCCGCTTTTTGTCGGGATCAACCGCAAAGACGGCGGGCTTTACGCGCGGGACGGTTATTTATACCTCTTTTACACCGACCGCTTCCAACACATGGGACCTGTCGGCTGCCATCCCGTTTCCGGCAAGGAAGCAGCGTTGGACTTGGTTCGCCGCCACGAACTGAAAGGCATCGCCCTGACCGACGGGCTGCACAATATGGCGAGGTTTGAAAACGACGTGATATTCCAAGACGGGGAATAGCGGCAACCTTCCCGCCGCCGCTTGAAATAAACGGTTTGCCTGAGCCGCATATTTAAAATACAAAGGTCGTCTGAAAAGGGCTGTGATAAAATCTTTGCGTTTTCACTATCCCTTTCAGACGACCTTTTTATGTTGAACCCATCCCGAAAACTCGCCGAACTTGTCCGTATTTTGGAAGAGGGCGGCTATATTTTTGCCGGCGATCCCGTGCAGGCGACGGAGGCGTTGCGTCATGTCGAGGGCGGCGTGGAAGGAAAAATCATCCGCCGCGCGGAGATGATAGACAGAGACCGCCGGCTTCGGCATACCTTGGAACAAGTGCGGGCCGGGTCGTTTTGGCTGTGGATCGTGGCGGCGACAATGATGTTTAGCGGCGGCTTTTCCGGCACTTACCTTCTGATGGACAGCCAAGGGCTGAATTTTTTCCTGATTTTGGCGGGCGTGTTGGGCATGAATACGCTGATGTTGGCGGTATGGTTGGCAACGTTGTTCCTACGCGTGAAAGTGGGGCGGTTTTTCAGCAGTCCCGCGACGTGGTTTCGGGGTAAAGACCCCGTCAATCAGGCGGTGTTCCGGCTGTATGCGGACGAATGGCGGCAGCCTTCGGCGCGTTGGATCGCCGGCGCGACTTCGCACAGTCTATGGCTCTGCACCCTGAGCGGAATGCTGGTGTCGGTATTGCTGCTGCTTTTGGTGCGCCAATATACGTTCAACTGGGAAAGCACGCTGTTGACCAATGCCGCTTCGGTACGCGCGGTGGAGATGCTGGCATGGCTGCCGTCGAAACTCGGTTTTCCTGCGCCCGATGCGCGGGCGGTGGTCGAAGGTCGTCTGAACGGCAACATTGCCGATGCGCGCGCGTGGTCGGGCTTGTTGGTCGGCAGCATTGCCTGCTACGGCATCCTGCCGCGCCTGCTGGCTTGGGCGGTATGCAAAATCTTTTTAAAAACAAGCCAACGCAAGCTGGATTTGGAGAAGCCTTATTATCAGGCGGTCATCCGCCGTTGGCAGAACAAAATCGTCGATGCGGACACGCGTCGGGAAACCGTGTCTGCCGTTTCCCCGAAAATCACCTTAAACGACGCGCCCAAGTGGGCAGTCATGCTGGAAACCGAATGGCACGAAGGCACATGGTTTGCGGGCAGGCTGGCGCAGGAATGGCTGGATAAAGGCGTGGCGGCGAATCGTGAAGAAGTTGCTGCTTTGGAGGCGGAGTTAAAACAGAAACCTGCCCAGCTCCTCATCGGCGTGCGCGCGGAAGCTGTCCCCGACCGCGGCGTGTTGCGGCAGATTGTCCGACTTTCGGAATCGGCGCAGGGCGGGGCGGTGGTACAGCTTTTGACGGAACGGGCGCTTTCAGACGACCTGTCCGAAACATTGGACCACTGGCGCAACGCGTTGGCAGAGTGCGACGTGGCATGGCTGGAACCTGACAAGGCGGCGCAGGAAGGTCGTCTGAAAAACCAATAAACGTACTTGAAATGCCCTGTTAAGCCGCCATCCTGAAAAAGGTCGTCTGAAAATCCATTCTTTCAAAATATGATGAACAACCAACCCCTTACCCTCGCCGTCGTCGGGCACACCAATACCGGCAAAACCTCGCTCCTGCGCACCCTGTTGCGCGACAGCGGGTTCGGCGAAGTCAAAAACGCTCCGTCCACCACGCGCCATGTCGAAGAAGCCGCGATTACCGACGGCGCCGACACGCTGCTGTACCTGTACGATACGCCCGGACTCGAAGATGCCGGCGGCGTTTTGGATTGGCTGGAAACCCATACGGATGCCCGTGCCGACGGCATCGAGCGGCTGCAAAAGTTCCTCGACAGCCACGGCGCGCATCATGATTTCAACCAAGAAGCCAAAGTGCTGCGGCAGCTTTTGCAAAGCGACATGGCGTTGTACGTCATCGACGCGCGCGAACCCGTACTCGACAAATATCGGGATGAATTGACCATCCTTTCATGGTGCGCCAAACCGGTCATGCCCGTGTTCAACTTTACCGGCGGACAGCTTCCTGAAGCGTGGACAACCATGTTGGCGCGTCGCAATCTCCACGTTTTCGCAGGGTTCGACACTGTCGCCTTCGATTTTGAAGGCGAATTGAACCTTTGGAACAAGCTCGCCACCATGCTGCCGCAACACGACATCATCGACCGTCTGACCGCTTCCCGCCGCCGCGAATGGACGCGTCTGGACAAAGAAGCGCGGCACGAAATCGCAGGTTTCCTGCTCGATGTGGCAGCCTTCACGCAGGAAATCGACGAAAACGACGACCCCGCGCCCGTCCTGCAAACCATGCAGGCAGAAATCCGCCAGCTCGAACGACAGATGCAGCAGCGGCTGTTTGCCCTCTACCGCTTCTACCACAGCGAAATCGACGGCGGCGACTGGGTACCCAAAGCCTTCCATCAAGATCCGTTCGACAGCGAGTTGCTCAAACAATACGGCATCCGTACCGGCACGGGCGCAGCAACCGGCGCACTCATCGGCTTGGGGCTGGACATCGCCACGCTCGGCGGTTCGCTCGGCTTGGGTACGGCAATCGGCGGCTTTTTGGGCGGCATCCTGCCCAATACCCGCACCATTTCCGACAAGCTCACCGGCCGCCAAACCCTGCACACCGACCCCGAAACCCTGACCCTGCTCGCCGCCCGCGCCCTCGATTTGCTCCACATCCTGCAAACGCGCGGCCATGCGGCGCAATCGCAAGTCGAGTTGCACAGCCGCAAAGCGCCCTGGACGCCGGACAAACTTCCGTCCGAACTCAACAAAGCGCGCAGCAGGTGGAAATGGTCGTCGCTCAACACCCACCTCCCCGAAACCAGCCGCGCCGAACGCGAGGAATATACGGAAAGTTTGAGTAGGAAATTGGGCGGGTAGGCAGGCGGAGGACAGCTGATTTCCAAACTTCAACAATACGTCAGGACGAAGATGCCCAAACTTTATATGTTCTATCTCGGCGGTAACGCAGGCCGCTCCAATATCGAAGTGCACGACATCCAATTTGCCGTGTGCGACGACTACCGCGAAGCCATTCCCGCGCTCAAAGCCGCATGGTTCGGCGATGCGGACAAAATCCACATTGACGGCTGGCAGGTTGTCGAATGGGTGGACGGTTACGATGTCGATGTATCCGACCACGCCGAGCCGCAGGGGGCGTCTGAAAACGTCCCGCACCTGTATTTCGTCAATGTCGGCGGCTATCGCGCGGGGCAGCTTGCCGAGGCGCACGCTTTCGGACTGTTCGTTGCTGCTACGCCCGCCGAAGCCAAACAAAAAGCCCTGCAAACCCTGTTGACCGACCATATCCAGCAGCATAAAGACAACTTAAAAGACGTGGACAACCTGCTCCGGCTCGACCGCATCGGCAATCACACCATCCGCCTGACCCCGAATCCGCACGGCAAGTCTGCCGAAATCGGCTTTCAGGGCTATTTACCGATTTAAAGTACCCACCATGAAAATTACCAAGATATTCACCTTCGACTCCTCACACATGCTCGACGGGCATGACGGCAAATGCCAAAACCTGCACGGGCATACCTACAAACTCGAAATCACCGTTTCAGACGACCCCGTCAGGGGCGGGCCGAAAGACGGCATGGTGATGGATTTCACCGACCTCAAAGCCATTGTGAAAAAACACATTACCGATCCCTTCGACCACGCGTTTATCTACCATGGCGGCAACGGCCGCGAATGCCAAATCGCCGCGCTCTTGGAGGGCTGGAACATGAAAACCCTGTGCCTGCCCTGCCGCACCACTGCCGAAAATATGGCGGTCGAAATGTACGACCGTTTGAAAAACGCGGGGCTGAAAGTGTGCATCGTGAAATTGTGGGAAACGCCGACATCGAGTGCGGAGTATGAAGGGGAGTAGGGGCGCGGTTTTGCCAGCGAACCAAAATCATCCGTTAAAAAGCAAAAAGGTCGTCTGAAAACCCGATTGCCTATGTTTCAGACGACCTTTCATATCAAACACACCCATTAAAAGGAACACCCATGAAACTCCTTTCCACCCTCTTAGTCCTCCTCGTCGCCGCCGAACATTTCTACATCGCCTGGCTTGAAATGACGCAGATTCCCAGCGAAAAAGCGGCGGAAATGTTCAAGCTGCCTTATGAATTTATGGAACAAAAGCGCGTGCAGACCCTGTTCAGCAACCAAGGGCTGTATAACGGCTTTCTCGGCATCGGGCTGGTGTGGTCTCGGTTTGCCGCGCCGGACAATGCCGTTTACGGCGCGACGATTCTGTTTCTCGGCTTCGTCTTGATTGCCGCCGCATGGGGTGCGTTCTCTTCCGGCAACAAAGGTATACTCGTCAAACAAGGCCTGCCCGCGATGCTGGCGGCGGCAGCGGTGTTGGCGGTATGAAAAAAATCAGCGTTGCCCCCGAAAATCCGCAATACCGCATCGTCGAAATTTTCGAGAGCCTGCAAGGTGAGGGCTGGAACACGGGCATGCCTGCCGTGTTCGTCCGCTTGGGCAAATGCAATCTGGCGTGCGGCTGGTGTGATACCGATTATTTGAAATTCAGTATGATGAGCCTGTCCGACATCTTAGGTCGTCTGAAAACCTACACCGTCCGCAATATCATCATCACCGGTGGCGAACCGACCATACAGCCGCATCTCGATACGCTGCTGGACGCGCTCAAGGCAGAAGGTTATTTCCTCTGTATTGAAACCAACGGACTCAAGCCCGTGCCGCCGCAAATCGACTACGTCGCCACCAGCCCCAAAGCCTGCTACGCCGCCAAATACGAAAAAAGCTGCATCGAAACAGCCGACGAAGTGCGCATCGTTGCCGACGGCGATGTCGTTGCGTTCTGCGAAAACATGGAACGCAAAATCCGCGCCCGTCATTACTACCTTTCGCCCTGTGAACAAAACGGCGTGATGAATATCTACGACACCATCCGCCAAATCGGTATCTTAAACAGCCGCCCCGACGCGCCCGTGCATTGGCAGTTGAGCGTGCAGACGCACAAATGGGCGGGGATAGAGTAGGTTTCAGACGACATATTGATGTAAGGTTGGGGAGTTAAAAGGTCGTCTGAAAAGATAAAAGGGCCGGGTATGGATATCTGGCCCTTTTGATATGGCAAATGCAAAAAATAAAGCCGATACACAGTATAATCGCCTTATTTTGCCTGACTCTATAAAAACATCATGAAACGTTTCTGGAAATACTTGCTTTGGACGCTGGTCATCCTGCTGCTTGTCATAGCGGTCGTCCTCTACATCGTTCCCTATTATCTGAAACAGCGCGAAATCCAAGCCGCGCAGGAGGATTTGGCGCTGCTCTCCATTCAGTCCACCCCGTCACCGTCTTTGAAAAACGGCATAGATGCCTTGTGGCTGCTGGAATTCAGCACGAAAAATGATGCCGACCGTGCCGATTTGATGAAGCGTTTCGGAAGCGACCTCCAAAGCAATAACAACCAAGATATCCTTAAGCAGAATCAGGAATTGCAAGGCAGGCGGCTTATTGTCCCTGAGTACGATGATAAATCATTGGACTGTGGTACAACGGCGCAAGAGTGCTTGGCTGAAGTGCGTGCCGACTTGCCGAAATCGAAAGCTGGGGTGGAAAAATACGCCGAACTGTTAGCCAATGTAGACAGGCTTGCCGACTACGATATTTTTGTTTCAAGAGATTGGCCTAATGATGATTATGGTATTGCTAATAAACCGCTTCCAAAACTGCAATTCGTGACATACGGTAGAAAACCTGCCGCACTTGATTGGGCGGAAGGGCGGGAAGCCGAGGCATGGAAGCGCGTTTGCCGCAACATCAAGACAGGGCGCAGTATGCTGAATAATGATCCTGAGTTGATTTACGCCATGATAGGGAATGCCGTTATCCGAAGGAATACCGACCTTGCCGCGCAAATGCTGTACGAAAAACCCGAGTGGGCAAACCGTCTGCCTGCCGAATGTGATGGGATGTTTGATGTTCTGACAGCAGAGGAACAAAATATTTGTTTGATAGCTCAGGAAGAGTTTCGGTTAAGTGCCAATTCACTACGGCGATGGGAATTTGAACAGCAAAGATTATGGTTCTTACAGAAGTGGTACATGAATGTGAATGGATTTTATGAGTTGCTGACATTAATGAACGGAGAAATACAGTATGCCGACATAATGCTTTCTCTTCTATTGCGTCCTAATGTGGATGCAGAACATACATTAGCCCACATCTCGCCTTACTTCGCTGCCTACTGCAAACCGGAAAAAATGGCTATTTTGAAAAATGACACCAAGGCGAAATGGATGCCTCCGGAAGATATGAACCAAACATTCGCTAAAAAATGGGCGTGTATGGGCAATAGTGTCGGCTGTATCACTTACGCTATTACTCTTCCTGCCTACGACTCCAACGTTCATCGCCTGCAAGATACCGCCATGCAGCAACGCGCATTCCAAGCCGCTTTAGAGTTATACCGACTGCCTGCCGGTAAACGCCGTGCTGCTTTAGAAAGCGTTTTGGCAAAACATTCCAGCCCTTCCCGTAGATTGCGCTGGAATGAAGAACAGAAGGCTTTGGATTTTGAAACCTATCAGCAAAATGCCTCACCGCTGCCACTTAAATTGAATTTGGAAAATTGATACGGGAAGAGCATCATGAAACGTTTCTGGAAATACTTGCTTTGGGCACTGATCATCCTGTTGCTTGTCGTAGCGGTCGTCCTCTACATCGTTCCCTATTATCTGAAACAGCGCGAAATCCAAGCCGCGCAAGCGGATTTGGCGCTGCTTTCCATTCAGTCCACCCCGTCGCCGTCTTTGAAAAACGGCATAGATGCCTTGTGGCTGCTGGAATTCCGCACGAAAAATGATGCCGACCGCGCCGACTTGATGAAGCGTTTCGGTAACGAAATTAGATATCATCAAGATGTCCTCAAGCAGAATCAGGAATTGCAAGGCAGGCGGATTGCTGAATTGAATCTCTATAACGAATCATTGGGGTGTAGCGAAAGGATGGCGGAGTGTCTGAATGCTATCCGCGCAGATTTGCCGAAATACAAAGCCGAAGTGGAAAAAAATGCCGCATTATTGGCAAATATGGATGCGCTTGCCAACTACGATATCTTTGTTCCTAGAGAATGGTTGAGTGACGATGATTCACTTACGATCCCGTTTGCAAAATTTCCATGGGTGGCGGCATATGGCAGCAAAGCCGAAGCCGTTGATTGGGCGACGGGAAAGGAGAACGAAGCATGGCAGCGTGTCTGTCGTAACATTAAAATCGGTCGGAACATGCTGCATCATGCTCCGGGTATGATTTACGTTGAGACGGGTACCGAAGCCATCCGCAGGAATACTGATCTTGCCGCGCAAATGCTGTACGAAAAACCCGAATGGGCAAACCGCCTGCCCGCCGAATGCGATGGAATGTTTGAGCCCTTGACGGCGAAAGAACAAAGTATCTGTTCGGCTATAAGCAGTGAGTTCCGAGTGATCGGCAATGACATGCGTAAAAGGGAAAATGGACCGTTTGATTTAATACAAGGCCAATTTCGCGAGTTGATAAATTCAGGTATGGGGACAGAGGATATCAGATCGATTATCCCCTTAATTCGACCTAATCTCGATTCTGCACACACCCAAGCGCTTTACGCTCCGCATTTTGCTACCTTCTGCAAACCAGAAACCACAGTTACCCTAGATGCTGACAGAAAAATGCAATCGGGGCTGGTGCTGAGACCGGATTCTTTTAAACATAAATGGGCATGTGTCGACAATAGTGTAGGTTGCTTACAGGCAGCAATTATGGTTCCGGATTACGTTGATTACGTCCATGACCTGCAAGATACCGCCATGCAGCAACACGCATTCCAAGCCGCTTTAGAGTTATACCGACTGCCTGCCGGTAAACGCCGTACTGCTTTAGAAAGCGTTTTGGCAAAACATTCCAGTCCTTCCCGTAGATTGCGCTGGAACGAAGAACAGAAGGCTTTGGATTTTGAAATCTATCAGCAAAATGCCTCACCGCTGCCACTGAAATTGAATTTGGAAAATTGATATAACGGTTTTATTTTTCGCATAAATCAGCCAAAGGTCGTCTGAAACTTTTCAGACGACCTTTTTTGCGGCTGTCGGATTTTTTAAAACTGATTGGGTAATCAGAAAACGCCATACTAAATCGTCTGTTATCTGAAACAGTGTAAAATCCAAATTATGCAGAGAGTTGCACATTTTGTTTACAGTATCGTATTTGCCAATAAAGCTTGGGGCAAAAGCTTCAAGTAAGGCTGTTTTAACCTAAAATTAAAGATTTGAAATCATGAGCCACGTTAAATTTCCTTATCATCCGAATATTTATCAACTGGAATTTGGTCCAATTGAGCGCAATCAAGACGGTCTTGTTTGTCAGGTTTGCGGCTGTGTCCCTGATCTTTATTTGGATAGTATGTATGCGACAGAGGAGATTGATTGTCTTTGTTTGGAGTGTGTAGCCAGTGGAGCTGCGGCAGATAAGTTTGATGGTGATTATATTCAAGATGCAGAATCTGAAATGGTCAGCGATCCGGATCGGGTTAAAAACTTTTTCCGTACCACGCCGGGTTATAGCAGCTGGCAGGGGGAATATTGGTTAGCTTGTTGTGATGATTTCTGTAATTTCATTGATCATGTGGGAATGGATGAACTGAACCAGATGCCGGAAAAAGAAGCTATCTTGGCAGATTATGAACTTTCGGATGGATTTGACCGTGATATTTTGGAGGAATGTCTCAGTCGAGATGGCGACATGGCAGGTTATCTTTTTCAATGTCGTCATTGTGGCAAGTATAGACTCCATGTGGATGAAAGTTAGGATTGGATGATAGAAAACTGTCGATTTTGAAACCTATCAGCAAAATGCCTCACCGCTGCCACTTAAGTTGAATTTGGAAAATTGATACAACAGATTTATCTTTCACATAAATCAGCCAAAGGTCGTCTGAAACTTTTCAGACGACCTTTTTTGCGGCTGTCGGATTTGTTTGATTGAGAATGAAAGATGGTCATGCAGATGAAAATGATGTGTCGGGGACTGTGTAAATTATTTGATTCATGCCCGTCAGTTCCCTATACTCCGACCGTTTTATTTCATCCTATTACAGAAATTTGATAAAAATTCTTATTTAATACACAAAAAAGCCGTTTGCTGCCGAATGGTGCAAGGAGGTTTGGAACTCCACTGCCGTTCGGACGGCTAAATAATTAGGAGACACCATGCCATTATCTAAATTTCGTCCGGCGCGTTTGCCGGTTGCTGTTGCTGCGGCACTTTTATCTGCTTACTCCTTAGGTGCAGGGGATGGGGTTGAGCAGGTTGATTTGCCTACCGTCCAAGTACGGGGCGTTGGTAAACAGACAACCTCCAACTACACCATTCCGACTTCTTCCGCCGCCACAGGCATCCGCATGACCCAGCGCGAAACGCCGCAGTCTTTGTCCGTCGTTACCGAAAAACAAATGGACGACCAAGGTTTGGATACCTTGCAGGACGTGTTGAAACAAACACCGGGCGTGTTCCACAGCAAAATGGGCAACAACGTTTCCGGCCACAGCCAATTTATTTCGCGCAGTCAGGCGATTGACAGCATTTCTGTGGACGGCGCGCCCAAATTTCTTTACGACGGTAAAGCCATACGCCGCGGCACCAACAATCTGGACAGCGCATTGTACGAACAAGTCGTCGTCGTGCGCGGCGCGAGCGGTTTGTCCAACGGCGGTATGGGCGAGCCGGGCGGTACGGTTGCTTTGGAACGCAAAAAACCGACTGCCAAGCCAGCCGTCAGCGTGGAAGCCGGTGTCGGTTCTTGGAAACACTACCGCTTCGTCCTTGATGCCAATCATCCTCTGAATGCCGACAATACCTTGCGCGGCCGCGCCATTTTGGTCAGCGACCACGGCGGTGATTACCTGCCGAACACTTCGCGCCACAATCACACTTTCTACGGCATTCTGTCTTACGACCTCACGCCGCAAACCCACTGGCGCCTCGGTACGGAAATACACCGTTTCCGCAATAACGGCAGCTCGCGTTTCAGCTATCTGACCGTAGCGGGAAACCGCAACGACGGATTCAAGCCGTTTGAATCTTCGCCGCGCAAGAACTCGTCCGCACGCTGGGCATACGGCAAAGACAACAGCGCCGAAGTATTCACTTCCCTCAGTCATGAGTTTGCCAACGGCTGGAGGTTGACGGGCGATTACAGCTATCTGACAGGTAAAAGCGACATCGTTTCAGGCATTGCTGGTACATACGAAATCAATCCTGATTACTCTGCGCTTTTCACTTCAGATCGTGACCGCAGCAAATACCGCGACCAAGATTTCTCGCTGACTTTGGACGGCGACTATCCCGCTTTCGGTCGTTCACATGAATTTAATGCAGGTATCAGCTATCAGGGCAACCGAGAAAACCTGTCTTTCTATCAGGAAGGCGAATCGATTATTCCTGATTTGCGCCAATTTGACGGTAATGTTGCACAGCCCGATATGCCGTATTTGCGCGACGGTTTTACCAATATGAAAAACCTGTCGGTTTACGGCTCGACCCGTTTCAAACTGACTGACCGATTCGCCCTGATCGGTGGTGCACGTTTTGTAGACTGGCGATACCGTTACAGCACCAACCGCAACAAATTCGCTTACAGCAGCCACAAACAAAAAGTTTTCATTCCTTATCTGGGTGCAACCCTCGATATTGGTGAAAACTTAACCGCCTACGCGTCGTACACCACCATCTTCCGTCCGCAAGTGCGTTACCTGACCAAAAACGGCGCGGCGCTCGAACCGCAACGCGGCAAAACCTACGAGACCGGTTTGAAAGGCTCATGGTTTGACGGTCGTCTGAATGCTTCTGCGTCCGTCTTTATGAACAAACGCGACCATTTGGGCGTTTATGCGGGTAGATTGCCAAACGGCGAAGAATACTACCGCTCTGCTGATAAAACGACGACCAAGGGCTGGGAGCTTGCCGTCGGCGGACGCTTGAGCGACAGATGGCTACTTAATGCTTCTTATGCACGTTCCAAAATCAAAGACAGCGAAGGCAAGCAACTGCATCCGTCTTATCCCGTTCATTTGTTCAAACTCTTCACGGCGTACGACGTAACCGACCGTTTGAACTTAGGCGCAAACGTCAACTGGCAAAGCCGCAGCCATACGCTGGACGAATATCCCGCAGATATCAATCCGGCTGCTGCCGCTGCATTGACCCAACGCCCATACGCTACGCTGGACTTGACCGCGCATTACAAAATCGGCAAATCCACCCAAATCGGTTTGGACTTTGAAAACGTGTTCAACAAACGCTACCGCACCATGCCCGACATCCACGTTTACGGCACGCCGCGCAGCCTGACCGCTACGTTGAAACACACGTTCTAAAGCAGGCAGAAGAAAAGGTCGTCTGAAAATCTCGATTTGAGGTTTTCAGACGACCTTTTGGTTTGTATGGCGTGTATTGGGGAGAAATTGGGTGGATGGTTTTCTCTAAAACGGCAATGCTATTGGGACGGGGCGCATTCTTGCAGCAGCAGGTTGTCCGTCATGTTGTCAGGCGTTTCTTCCGAGGCTTCATGATGAACCAGAAAACCGCCGTCTTCCTTGTAGAAATCGGTTTCCGTAAAGTTGCCGATTGTCCAAGTGTATTGACCGTCGCTAAAGGCGTTCAAATCTTCGTTGCTCATTTCGGGGCTGAAAGGTGCGACAAATTCGGCACCTTTAAAGCGTACTTGCGCCGCGGCGCCGTCCTCTGTTTTGAAATAGCGGACTGATACGCTGCCGTTGTCTTTGCAGCGGTAGGTTTGCCATTTTGCCTGATCCAAACCGGTCAGATTTTGTGTGGCGGAAGGCGCGGAGGCTGATGCTGCCTCGGAAGCGGCGGCTTGTGCCGGGGCTTGGGAGGCTGCGGCTGCCGACGCATTTGAAGCACCGGATGCGCTGGCTTCTGCCGCTTCGTTGCCGGCGCTGCAGGCGCATAGCAATGCAGTCAATGTGGAACACAAAAGGAGCAAAGGTTTGGAAGACATATTTATCACACCTCAAAGATAATCAAAACCTGACGGATTGGAACGGGAATGCCGGTAAAGGTTCATCCGCTCCTTGTCGGATCGGGCGGTTGGCTGCCCGAAATCCTAAAGCAATTTCGGTCATTCCGCGATTGCCGATATGGCAACGGATTATACCCGTGCGGGGGCGAAGGGGGCATTCTAACAGCGTAAACGGAAGACGGGGTCGCACCTGACTTTGTGGCATGAAATATTGGATAAAAGGTATTTTTGTGGGATGATGGGTGCGAAGTTTGTTATTTTGTTAAGATTGCATTTTCAGACGACCCAATAGGGGATGACAGCCGTCAGAACAAGGCGCAGCGACGCCGTCCGATGAAAGTTATCCACCCTATCTCTTTTCATTTCTTTAATTGATTCCTAACCCGAAAGCAAAACCATGAGCAAAACCGTCCGTTATCTGAAAGATTACCAAACGCCTGCCTACCGCATTCTCGAAACCGACCTGCATTTTGACATTGCCGAACCGCAAACCGTCGTGAAATCCCGTTTGACGGTTGAGCCGCAGAGGGTGGAGGAGCCGCTGGTGTTGGACGGTTCGGCGAAACTCTTGTCCGTCAAAATCAACGGCGTGGCGGCGGATTATGTGTTGGAAGGCGAGACGCTGACGATTGCAGACGTGCCGTCCGAGCGCTTCACCGTTGAAGTGGAAACCGAAATCCTGCCGGCGGAAAACAAATCGCTGATGGGGCTGTATGCTTCCGGCGGCAATCTGTTTACCCAGTGCGAGCCGGAGGGCTTCCGCAAAATCACGTTCTACATCGACCGTCCGGATGTGATGTCCAAGTTCACGACCACCATCGTCGCGGACAAAAAACGCTATCCCGTATTGCTCTCCAACGGCAACAAAATCGACGGCGGCGAGTTTTCAGACGGCCGCCATTGGGTGAAATGGGAAGACCCGTTTGCCAAACCGAGCTATCTGTTTGCTTTGGTCGCGGGCGATTTGGCGGTAACGGAAGACCGTTTCACCACCATGAGCGGCAGAAACGTCAAAATCGAGTTTTACACCACCGAAGCGGACAAGCCCAAGGTCGGCTTTGCCGTGGAATCCTTGAAAAACGCGATGAAATGGGACGAAACGCGCTTCAGTTTGGAATACGACTTGGATATTTTCATGGTCGTCGCCGTGGGCGATTTCAATATGGGCGCGATGGAAAACAAGGGTTTGAACATCTTTAACACCAAGTTCGTCCTCGCCGACAGCCGTACCGCCACCGATACCGATTTCGAAGGCATCGAATCCGTGGTCGGACACGAATATTTCCACAACTGGACGGGCAACCGCGTGACCTGCCGCGACTGGTTCCAGCTTTCGCTGAAAGAAGGGCTGACCGTGTTCCGCGACCAAGAATTTTCCGGCGACCGCGCCAGCCGCGCCGTGCGCCGCATCGAAAACATCCGCCTGCTGCGCCAGCACCAGTTCCCTGAAGACGCAGGCCCGACCGCCCATCCGGTGCGCCCCGCCAGCTATGAGGAGATGAATAATTTCTACACCATGACCGTTTATGAAAAAGGCGCGGAAGTGGTGCGGATGTATCACACCCTGCTCGGTGAAGAGGGCTTTCAGAAAGGCATGAAGCTCTATTTCCAACGCCACGACGGGCAGGCCGTGACCTGCGACGATTTCCGCGCGGCGATGGCGGACGCGAACGGTATCAATCTCGACCAATTCGCCTTGTGGTACAGCCAGGCGGGCACGCCCGTTTTGGAAGCGAAAGGTCGTCTGAAAAACAATATTTTCGAGTTAACCATTAAACAAACCGTGCCGCCCACGCCCGATATGGCGGACAAGCAGCCGATGATGATTCCCGTCAAAATCGGGCTGCTGAACCGCAACGGCGAAGCGGTGGCATTCGATTATCAGGGCAAACGCACGACCGAAGCCGTGTTGCTGCTGACCGAAGCCGAACAGACCTTCCCGCTCGAAGGCGTAACCGAAGCCGTCGTTCCCTCGCTGTTGCGCGGGTTCAGCGCGCCGGTGCATTTGAATTATCCGTACAGCGACGACGACCTGCTGCTCCTGCTTGCCCACGACAGCGATGCCTTCACGCGCTGGGAAGCCGCCCAAACGCTCTACCGCCGCGCCGTCGCCGCTAACCTTGCCGCGCTTTCAGACGGCGTAGAGTTACCGAAACATGAAAAACTGCTTGCCGCCGTCGAAAAAGTCATTTCAGACGACCTCTTAGACAACGCCTTCAAAGCCCTGCTTTTGGGCGTGCCGTCCGAAGCCGAACTGTGGGACGGCGCGGAAAACATCGACCCGCTGCGCTACCATCAGGCGCGCGAAGCCTTGTTGGATACGCTTGCCGTCCACTTCCTGCCGAAATGGCACGAATTGAACCGTCAGGCGGCGAAGCAGGAAAACCAAAGCTACGAGTACAGCCCCGAAACCGCCGGCTGGCGCACGTTGCGCAACGTCTGCCGCGCCTTCGTCCTGCGCGCCGACCCTGCACACATCGAAACCGTTGCCGAAAAATACGGCGAAATGGCGCAAAACATGACCCACGAATGGGGCATCCTGTCCGCCGTCAACGGCAACGAAGGCGATACGCGCAACCGCCTGCTGGCGCAGTTTGCCGACAAGTTTTCAGACGACGCGCTGGTGATGGACAAATATTTTGCCCTCATCGGCTCAAGCCGCCGCAGCGATACCCTGCAACAGGTTCAAACCGCCTTGCAGCATCCGAAATTCAGCCTCGAAAACCCCAACAAAGCCCGTTCGCTCATCGGCAGCTTCAGCCGCAACGTCCCGCATTTCCACGCACAAGACGGCAGCGGCTACCGCTTCATCGCCGACAAAGTCATCGAAATCGACCGCTTCAACCCGCAGGTCGCCGCCCGTCTGGTGCAGGCGTTCAACCTCTGCAACAAGCTCGAGCCGCACCGCAAAAACTTGGTGAAACAAGAATTGCAGCGCATTCGGGCGCAGGAAGGATTGTCGAAAGACGTGGGCGAAATCGTCGGCAAGATTTTGGATTGAGACCGTCTGAAATGGTGATGAAAGTTATTGTAATGTGATAAAAAAGGTCGTCTGAAACTGTCATTTCAGACGACCTTTTGTGATAGACACATATTCTGCTTCGTCATAAAATGCCATCTGTTTATTATTGATTGAACGATGAGGCTAAAATGAAGAAATATATTCTTGCAGCGTGTGCATTATGGTTTGCAGGTCAAGCATTAGCCGCTGATTTTTCTGGAAATTGGGGGTATGAACAAGAACTGGAAGATGGTATCTACGGTAAATATTTTAATATTAAACAATCACCGAAATACATTATTTCCGGAGAGTGGAATGAAGGCCGTTCTAATGGTCCGGGCGGCAGCGGCAAGGTAAAAGGCTATGTCAAACGCGGCAAACTGTATTTGAGCTATTGCAGCGAAGGCGACGATTCTTGGTACACGCATTGTCCGAAATATGAAAAAGACCGCGGATATTTCGTGCGCAGAAACGGACAGCTTGTCGAGTATTACAGTTTGCACGGAAAGCGCAATGCTTACAGAAAGGGCGATGTGTTCACCCGACAAAAAGAAAAAGCAGCCGACGTATCCGAATAAGTAAAAGGTCGTCTGAAAACCGATGGTAGCGGTTTCAGGCGGCTTTTTTCTATCAAATATCATTTAATTTCTTGAATTTCCAATAAAACATCATTCAAACCCCGTCTGTCTTATGGGGTAGCCTTCCTTATCCCTTCATCAAAATGTGCTAAAATCCGCCTTTAAAAACTGCTGTTTCCTACCCATATCCCTTTCATGGACATTACTCAACAACCTTCAAACATCATCGTCGGACTCTCCGGCGGTGTCGATTCCTCCGTAACCGCCGCCTTGCTCAAACAGGAGGGTTATCAAGTGCGCGGTGTGTTTATGCAAAACTGGGAGGACGACGACAATGACGAATATTGCAGCATCAAGCAAGACTCTTTCGATGCCATTGCCGTCGCCGACATTATCGGCATCGACATCGACATCGTCAATTTTGCCGCCCAATACAAAGACAACGTATTCGCTTATTTCCTCAAAGAATACAGCGCGGGGCGCACGCCGAATCCGGATGTGTTGTGCAACGCGGAAATCAAATTCAAATGCTTTTTGGACTACGCCATAGAGCAGGGCGCGGATACGATTGCCACCGGACACTATGCGCGCAAAGAAGTCCGCAACGGCACTCATTACCTGCTCAAAGGTTTGGATCAAAACAAAGACCAAAGCTATTTCCTCTACCGCCTCAAGCCTTTCCAACTCGAGCGCGCGATTTTCCCGTTGGGCGATTTGGAAAAACCTGAAGTCCGCCGCCTTGCCGCCGAATTCAATTTGCCGACTGCCGCTAAAAAAGACAGTACCGGCATCTGCTTCATCGGCGAACGTCCGTTCCGCGAGTTCCTGCAAAAATACCTGCCGACCAACAACGGCAAAATGGTGACGCCCGAAGGCAAAACCGTCGGCGAACACGTCGGGCTGATGTTCTACACGCTCGGACAGCGCAAAGGATTGGGCATCGGCGGCGCGGGCGAGCCGTGGTTTGTTGCCGCGAAGGATTTGACGAAAAACGAACTCATCGTCGTGCAAGGTCATGACCATCCGCTGCTCTATACCCGCAGCCTCGTCATGAACGATTTGAGTTTCACTCTGCCCGAACGGCCAAAAGAAGGGCGCTACACCTGCAAAACCCGCTACCGCATGGCGGATGCGCCCTGCGAATTGCGTTATCTCGATGATGAAACGGTCGAGCTGGTGTTTGACGAACCGCAATGGGCGGTAACGCCCGGTCAATCCGCCGTACTGTACGACGGCGACGTCTGCTTGGGCGGCGGCATTATCATGTCCACCGACAAGCCCGTCATTATTACTGCTTGAATAAAAAAGATAAAAGGTCGTCTGAAAACCATTACAGCGGGTTTGTTCCCGTCTTTTCAGACGACCTCAAGACAACCATAAAACCAACGAAACAAGACTATTTATATGGAAAAACTCTGGCTCAACAGCTACGAACAAGGCGTCAATGCCGAAATCGACATCACGCAATACAGCTCTATCAGCGACGTATTCCGTCAAAGCGTTGAAAAATTCGCGCATCAACCCGCGTTTCAAAACATGGGTAAAACGCTCACTTACGCCGAGGTCGGCAAGCTGGCGCAAGACTTTGCCTCCTATCTGCAAAACGTCCTGAAGCTGCCGCGCGGCGAGCGCGTGGCGATTATGCTGCCCAACCTGCTGCAATACCCGATTGCACTTTTCGGCATCCTGCAGGCGGGGTTGGTGGCGGTAAACACCAACCCGCTCTACACCCCGCGCGAGCTGGAGCATCAGTTGAAAGACAGCGGCGCGACCACCATCATCGTTTTGGAAAATTTTGCCAACACGCTGGAGCTGGTGTTGCCGCGCACGCAAATCAAACACGTCATCGTCGCTTCTGTCGGAGAAATGTTCGGCTTCTTCAAAGGCACGCTGATGAATTTCGTGCTGCGCAAAATCAAAAAAATGGTGCCCGAATACCGCATTTCCGGCGCTATCCCTTTTCAGACGACCCTGAAAGAAGGTGCGGCGCATACCTTCCGCCCCGTTACCCTGACCCGCGAAGATACCGCGCTGTTGCAATACACGGGCGGCACGACCGGCGTGGCAAAAGGCGCCGTCCTCAGCCATGGCAATATCTGCGCCAATATGCTGCAGGCGAAAGAATGGATTAAAAACCAACTGCGCGAAGGCAAAGAAACCGTCATCGCCGCGCTGCCGCTTTACCACATCTTCGCCCTGACGGTGAACCTGATGATTTTCACCAATGCCGGTTCCAAAATCATCCTGATTACCAACCCGCGCGACATGAAAGGCTTTATCGGCGAACTCAAAAAAGAGCGCATCAGCGTCTTCATCGGCGTGAACACCTTGTTTAACGGCATGGTCAACCAACCCGATTTCGCTACCGTCGATTTCTCCAATCTGCGCCTGACTTTGGGCGGCGGCATGGCGACTCAAAAAGCCGTCGCCGAAAAATGGAAAAAAATCACCGGCACGCCCATCGTTGAAGCCTACGGCCTGACTGAAGCCAGCCCCGGCGTGTGCTGCAACCCGCTCAATATCGAAGCGTACAGCGGCGGCATCGGATTGCCCGTTCCCTCCACCGAAGTCGAATTGCGCGATGCGGACGGCAAAGAAGTCCCCGTCGGACAGCCGGGCGAACTTTGGGTGCGCGGCCCGCAAGTGATGAAAGGCTATTGGAACCGCCCCGAAGAAACTGCTAAAACCATAGACGCGCGCGGCTTTTTGGAAACCGGCGACATCGCCGTCATGGACGAAAAAGGCTGGCTGAAACTGGTTGACCGCAAAAAAGACCTCATCGTCGTTTCCGGTTTCAACGTTTATCCGAACGAAATCGAAGAAGTCGTTTCACACAACGATAAAGTCATGGAAGTCGCCTGTATCGGCGTGCCCAACGAAAAAACAGGCGAAGCCCTCAAAGTCTTCGTCGTCAAAAAAGACCCGAGCCTGACCAAAGAAGAACTCATCGAATTCTGCCGTACCGAGCTGACCGCTTATAAAGTGCCGAAAGACATCGAGTTCCGCGACGAACTGCCCAAGTCCAACGTCGGCAAAATCCTGCGCCGCGAGCTTCGCGAACAAGCGCAAAACAAATAACACCGAGAGGTCGTCTGAAAAGCATCCCGCACCTTTCAGACGACCTTTAATCATCATGGAAACAAGATATGACCCATACCGTCCACCTGCAACTTGAAGACATCGACAACACCGTCCTCCAACGCCTCTGCGGCGCACTCGACAGCAACCTTGAAGCCTTGGGCAAAGCCCTCGACATCCAAATCAGCCGCCGCTTCGAACACTTCACCTTCATGGGCGAACTCGCCCACGCCGGCCGCCGCGCCTTGCTCGCGCTCGCCGAAGCCGCCGAACAAGGCGATTTGGACGACAACGCCATCCGCCTCGCTGCCGTCGAAGCCAAAACCGCCGACGAGAAACACGAAGAAAAACATCACGACCAACAATATTATTTCCGCACCAAACGCGGCAGCATAGGCGGGCGCACCCCGCGCCAAAACGGCTACATCCGCGCGCTGTTAAACCACGACGTCGTCTTCGGGCTGGGGCCTGCCGGTACGGGTAAAACCTATCTCGCCGTCGCTGCCGCCGTCGATGCCATGGAAAAACACCAAATCGAACGCATCGTCCTCGTCCGCCCCGCCGTCGAAGCTGGCGAAAAACTCGGCTTCCTACCCGGCGATTTGGCGCAAAAAGTCGACCCCTACCTGCGTCCGCTCTACGACGCGCTCTACGATCTGATGGGCTTCGACCGCGTGACCAAACTGATGGAAAAAGGCCTGATCGAAATCGCCCCGCTCGCCTACATGCGCGGCCGCACGCTCAACGGCGCGTATGTGATTTTGGACGAAGCGCAAAACACCACGCCCGAACAGATGAAAATGTTCCTGACCCGTATCGGCTTCGGCGCGAAAGCCGTCATCACCGGCGACATCAGCCAAATCGACCTCCCGCGCAACATCAAATCCGGCTTGAAAGACGCCCGTGAAAAACTGCGCGACGTGGAAGGGCTGTATTTCCACACCTTCACCAGCGAAGACGTCGTCCGTCACCCGCTGGTTCAGAAAATTGTGGAAGCGTATGAAGCGGCAGAAGAGCAAGCCGAAAGAAGCAGCGCCGCCGAACGGTAAACGATGAAGTTCAAAAAGGTCGTCTGAAAACCTGAAACATGGGTTTTCAGGCGACCTTTTTCATATTTTATAGTGGATTAACTTTAAATCAGGACAAGGCGAGATAACGCCGTCCTGGTTTAAAGTTAATCCACTATATAAAGTCAAAATGGATGAAGCAGCCTATCTTGTTATGCCTTATTTTGTGCTGCCGAAAATTGGATATTGTTAACAATATTATCGAGTCTGATATGCGGTCGTTGCTGTTTTTAAAGCATCAGCCTGATGATATAAAATTTCAGACGATTTTTTTAAAAACAAAGGCTTTAGTTTTAGTAGCCGATTTTGGCGGCGATATCGGGCAACGGGGTGTCAGGTTTCAGAGGTCGTCTGAAAATAAATTCATATATAAATTAATCAATTTTGAAAATACTGACTACATGCTATTACATTTCATTTGGAAATTGGTTATAGTTACAACTGTGAAGCCCTTAAATTTCAACCAGACATAAGAAGGAAGAGAAATGTCCCAATCCGCCGCAAAAGAAACCCTTAACCCTTTCGAAATCGCCCGAAAACAGGTCAAAACTGCCTGCGACCGACTCAATGCCGACCCTGCGGTGTATGAAATCCTGAAAAGCCCGCAACGCGTTTTGGAAGTTACCTTCCCCGTCAAACTCGACAACGGTACGGTCAAAACCTTCACCGGCTACCGTTCGCAACACAACAACGCCGTCGGCCCCTACAAAGGCGGCGTGCGTTTCCATCCCAATGTGAATCTGGACGAAGTCAAAGCCCTGTCGATTTGGATGACCATCAAATGCTGCGTTGCGGGCATTCCTTACGGCGGCGGCAAAGGCGGCATTACTTTGGATCCGCGCGATTATTCCGAAGCAGAGTTGGAACGCATTTCACGCGCTTATTCCGAAGCCATTTCCCCGCTGATTGGCGAGAAAATCGATATTCCCGCCCCCGATGTGAACACCAACGGCAAAATCATGTCGTGGATGGTTGATGCCTACGAAAACGTTGTTAAAAAATCTGCGCCGGGCGTGTTCACCGGCAAACCGGTCGAATTCGGCGGCTCTTTGGCGCGTACCGAAGCGACGGGTTACGGCGTGAACTTTGCCGCCGTCCAAGCTTTGGAAAAACTTGGCAAAGACGTTAAAGGCGCGACCTACGCCATTCAAGGCTTCGGCAATGTGGGCTACCACACAGGCTATTACGCGCATCAATCCGGCGCGAAAGTCGTTGCTGTTTCCACCGTTGACGTCGCCATCTACAACGAAAACGGCTTGGATATGGAAGCCCTCTTCAAAGAGTTCCAAGAAAAAGGCTTCATTACCAACGAAGCGGGTTACGGCAAAGAAATCAGCAACGCCGAACTCTTGGCATTGGATGTGGACGTACTCGCCCCTTGCGCGCTGGAAAACCAACTGACTTCCGAAAACGCCGGCAAAGTCCGCGCCAAAATCGTGGTCGAAGGCGCAAACGGTCCGACTACGCCCGAAGCGGATGCTATCCTGCGTCAAAACGGTGTATTGGTCGTCCCCGATATTCTGGCGAACTGCGGCGGCGTGGTCGTTTCCTATTTTGAATGGGTGCAAAACCTGCAAGGCTATTATTGGGAATTTGACGAAGTTCAGGAAAAAGAAACCGTCGTCCTGCGCCGCGCGTTCCGCGATATTTGGAATCTGGCGCAAGAGTATGACGTGGACCTGCGTACCGCGTCTTACATGATGAGTATCCGCCGTGTTGAAAAAGCGATGAAGCTGCGCGGTTGGTACTGATCAAATTTTGAAGCGTTAGCTTGAGAAAAGGTCGTCTGAAAAATTTTCAGACGACCTTTTGGCTTTTTGGGTCGAGACATTAAACAACGATAAAGGTTTTATAGTGGATTAACTTTAAACCAGTACGGCGTTGCCTCGCCTTAGCTCAAAGAGAACGATTCTCTAAGGTGCTGAAGCACCAAGTGAATCGGTTCCGTACTATCTGTACTGTCTGCGGCTTCGTCGCCTCGTCCTGATTTAAATTTAGTCCACTATATCTATGTAGGGTCGTCTGAAAAACTGAAATCGTGTGTTTCAGACGACCCTGTATGGTTTGATGAGTAATGTGATCGATGCGGTAAGGTATGTTTGATGTAGCACCTATTACATAAAATCCCCCGAATGTTTCCAATCGGGGGATTGTTCAATGTTGATAAAAAGCTTATTTATTCAACTCGTTAGCCAAATACAGCCAAGTTTCGATGACGGTATCCGGATTCAGGGAAACGCTTTCGATGCCTTCTTGAACCAGCCATTTGGCGAAGTCCGGATGGTCTGACGGACCTTGACCGCAGATACCGACGTATTTGTTTTGCTTGCGGCAGGCAGAGATTGCCAAGTGCAGCATCACTTTGACGGCAGGGTTGCGTTCGTCAAACGATTCGGACACCAAGCCGCTGTCGCGGTCGAGGCCGAGGGTCAGTTGGGTCATGTCGTTGGAGCCGATGGAGAAGCCGTCGAAGTATTGCAGGAATTGTTCTGCCAATACCGCGTTGCTCGGCAGTTCGCACATCATGATCAGGCGCAGGCCGTTTTTGCCGCGTTCCAAACCGTTTTCTTTCAAGGCTTTGACGACGGCTTCGGCTTCGCCCAAAGTGCGGACGAACGGAATCATGATTTCGACGTTGGTCAGCCCCATTTCGTCACGGACGCGTTTGAGGGCTTTACATTCGAGGGCGAAGCAGTCTTTGAAGCTTTCGGCGACATAACGCGCTGCGCCGCGGAAGCCCAGCATCGGGTTTTCTTCGTGCGGTTCGTAAATGCTGCCGCCGACCAAGTTGGCGTATTCGTTGGATTTGAAGTCGGACATACGGACGATGGTTTTACGCGGATAAACCGATGCGGCCAATGTCGCCACGCCTTCGGCGATTTTATCGACGTAGAAGTCGACAGGGGAGGCGTAGCCGGCGATGCGGCGGGTAATTTCCGCTTTCAATTCATCGTCTTGTTTGTCAAATTCCAACAAGGCTTTCGGGTGGATGCCGATTTGGCGGTTGATGATGAATTCCATGCGTGCCAAGCCGATGCCTTCGCTCGGCAGGTTGGCGAAGCTGAATGCGAGTTCGGGGTTGCCGACGTTCATCATGACTTTAACCGGCGCTTTGGGCATATTGTCCAAGGCAACGTCGGTGATTTGTACGTCCAGCAGGCCGGAATAGATGAAGCCTGTATCGCCTTCGGCACAGGATACGGTGACTTCTTGACCGTTGCTCAGCAATTCGGTCGCATTGCCGCAGCCGACTACGGCAGGAATACCCAGTTCGCGCGCGATGATGGCGGCGTGGCAGGTACGGCCGCCGCGGTTGGTGACGATGGCGGAAGCGCGTTTCATTACCGGCTCCCAATCCGGGTCGGTCATGTCGGTAACGAGTACGTCGCCTGCTTCAACGGAATCCATTTCGGAGGCGTCTTTCACCAAGCGGACTTTGCCTTGACCGACTTTTTGACCGATGGCGCGGCCTTCGCACAAGACGTTTTTGTCGCCGTTGATGTCGAAGCGGCGCAGGTTGCGGCTGCTTTCTTCTTGGGATTTTACGGTTTCGGGACGGGCTTGCAGGATGTAGAGTTTGCCGTCCAAGCCGTCACGGCCCCACTCGATATCCATCGGGCGGCCGTAGTGTTTTTCAATCGTCAGCGCGTAGTGTGCCAACTCGGTGATTTCTTCGTCGGTAATGGAGAAGCGGTTGCGGTCTTCTTCAGGAACATCGACGTTCATCACGGATTTGCCGGCTTCTGCTTTGTCGGTAAAGATCATTTTGATTTGTTTCGAACCCATGGTTTTGCGCAGGATGGCAGGTTTGCCCGCTTTCAGCGTGGGTTTGAATACATAGAATTCGTCAGGGTTGACCGCACCTTGTACAACGTTTTCGCCCAGACCGTAAGATGAAGTCACGAAAACGACTTGGTCGAAGCCGGATTCGGTGTCGAGGGTGAACATGACGCCGGACGCGCCGCTGTCAGAACGCACCATGCGTTGCACGCCTGCCGAGAGGGCGACGATGTCGTGTTCGAAGCCTTTATGAACGCGGTAGGAGATGGCACGGTCGTTGTACAAAGAGGCGAATACATGGCGCATGGCTTCTTTGACGTTTTCCAAGCCGTTGATATTCAGGAAGGTTTCCTGTTGACCTGCAAACGATGCGTCGGGCAGGTCTTCGGCGGTCGCAGAAGAACGGACGGCAACGGAAATGTCCGCGCCGCCTGCGTCTGCAACCATTTTGTTCCATGCCGTTTCGATTTCGGCATCCAGTTGTTCGGGGAAGGGCGTATCCAAAATCCATTGGCGGATTTCTTTACCGACGCGCGCCAGTTCGGCGACATCTTCCACATCCAGTTGTGCCAGTGCGGCGGAAATACGCTCGCTCAGTCCGTTGTGCGCCAAAAATGCGCGGTAGGCTTCGGCAGTAGTGGCAAAGCCGCCGGGGACGCGGACGCCTTTTTCAGTCAGCTGACTGATCATTTCACCTAGGGAGGCGTTTTTGCCGCCCACGCTTTCAACATCAGTCATACGCAGGTTTTCAAACCAAATTACGTAGTTGTCAGCCATTTGTGTGTCCAATCCAAGATATGTTAAAAAAGAAACGAATACGCTTTGTTATTTTAAGCGATTCAAACGACCGCTGTCATGCTTTTTCTGTCTCGATTTATTTGCGGGTCGTCTGAAAAATTGCGGGCTTCAGGCGTGTAGTCAAATGAAATCTGATGGGAAAACCAGTATTCCCGTTGTCTATTTCTTTGTAAAACATAAGGTTTGAAATAGATTAATGACTGATTGGTAGAGTTTGGAAAGGTTTTGGATGGGTATAAAATTTTAAGATAATTCGATTATTAAAATAAAAATGCGTTTAAAGGTGGGTTTAATTGCGTTGTAGTTGGGTGTAATTTAAGCGTATTCCCTTTATTTAGAAGGTTTCAGCTGCTATGATAACCGTCTGCAACTGTCTTAAATTTCAAAGGATGACTGAATGACCGCCCCGCGCCATGTGTTTTATATTTCCGACCGTACTGGCCTGACTGCTGAAAATATCGGTGAGGCACTGCTGAATCAGTTTGGCAGAATCGAATTCAAACGCCACACCTATCCCTTCATCGATACGCCTGAAAAAGCGCGTACCGTCGTCGAAATAGTCAACCGCAATGCTCAGGAAAACGGTTTGCGTCCGATTGCCTTCGTCAGTGTCGTCAATGACGAAATCCGTGAAATCATCAAAAAAGCGGGTGCTTTCCATATCAATTTTTTCGAAACCTTCCTTGGGCTTTTGGAAAAAGAACTCAACACCGAGGCGGTTGCCGCCGAGCAGGGGCACCACAGTATCGGCAATACGCAACGCTACGATGCGCGTATGGAGGCGGTCAATTTCTCGCTCAACCACGACGACGGCGTCAGCGATAAAAACCTGAAAGAAGCCGATGTGATTTTGATGGGCGTATCGCGTTCGGGCAAAACGCCGACTTGTCTTTACCTTGCCTTGCAATACGGTATCCGCGCCGCCAATTACCCGCTGATTCCCGACGATTTGGAATCCACCGACCTGCCGCGCATGGTCAAACCTTACAAAGACAAACTGTTCGGCCTGACCATTCAACCCGAACGCCTGCAGGCCATCCGTCAAGAGCGCCGTCCGAATTCGACTTATGCCAAAATCGATACCTGCCGCAGTGAGATTGCCGATGCGCAAAATATGTTTAAACGTCACGGTATTCCGTTCACCAATACGACCGATAAATCGGTGGAAGAACTTGCCGTCCATATTCTTCAAGCCTGCAAATTGAAACGGCGTTTTTGAGGCGTAACATATTGACTATTAATAAAAGGTCGTCTGAAACACGGAAGCGCGTTTCAGACGACCTTTTGCTGTCATGAATGCTTGGATTTACTTACATTTGCTATTATAATGCGCGTTTGGATTGGCCGTTTGAGGTCGTCTGAAAATATATAGTGGATTAACTTTAAACCAGTACGGCGTTGCCTCGCCTTGCCGTACTATCCGTACTGTCTACGGCTTCGTCGCCTTGTCCTGATTTAAAGTTAATCCACTATAGTTTTTACCAACCGCCGCACACCTGAAACCCTAACTATGCACATTCTCACTTTTAGTGTGCATTATTAGTGTTTTAGCGTGCGGCATTCTGAAAGGAACGAAATGTTCGATAAACACGTTAAAACCTTCCAATATGGCAATCACACCGTTACTTTGGAAACCGGCGAAATTGCGCGCCAAGCCGCCGCAGCTGTTAAAGTATCGATGGGCGACACAGTTGTTTTGGTTGCTGTTACCACCAATAAAGAAGTCAAAGAAGGTCAAGACTTCTTCCCTCTGACTGTTGATTACCTTGAACGTACTTACGCCGCAGGTAAAATCCCCGGCGGTTTCTTTAAGCGCGAAGGCAAACAAAGCGAAAAAGAAATCCTAACCAGCCGTCTGATCGACCGTCCTATCCGCCCGCTGTTCCCAGAAGGTTTCTACCACGACATCCAAATCGTTGCGATGGTGGTTTCCGTTGATCCTGAAATCGATTCCGACATTCCTGCCATGCTCGGCGCGTCCGCTGCGCTGGTGTTGAGCGGCGTACCGTTTGCCGGTCCGATTGGTGCCGCGCGTGTAGGTTATGTAAACGGCGTGTACGTATTGAACCCGACCAAAGCCGAATTGGCTAAATCCAAGCTGGATTTGGTGGTTGCGGGTACATCCAAAGCCGTTTTGATGGTGGAATCCGAAGCTAAAATCCTGCCGGAAGATGTGATGCTGGGTGCCGTGGTTTACGGTCACGACCAAATGCAGGTGGCGATTAATGCCATTAACGAGTTCGCCGACGAAGTAAACCCTGAAGTATGGGATTGGAAAGCGCCTGAAACCAATGAAGAATTGGTTGCCAAAGTGCGCGAAATCGCAGGCGAAGCCATTAAAGAAGCGTTCAAAATCCGTCAAAAACAAGCGCGTTCCGCTAAATTGGACGAGGCTTGGAACGCAGTAAAAGATGCGCTGATTACTGAAGAAACCGATACTTTGGCTGCCAACGAAATCAAAGGTATCTTCAAACATTTGGAAGCCGACGTTGTCCGCACCCAAATTTTGGAAGGTCAGCCGCGTATTGATGGTCGCGATACCCGCACTGTACGTCCTTTGAACATCCAAACCGGCGTATTGCCGCGTACACATGGTTCTGCCCTGTTTACCCGTGGCGAAACCCAAGCCCTTGCCGTGGCGACTTTGGGTACTTCTCGCGACGAGCAAATTATTGACGCGCTTTCCGGCGAATACACCGACCGCTTTATGCTGCATTACAACTTCCCGCCGTATTCTACCGGCGAAGTGGGTCGAGTCGGTGCGCCGAAACGCCGTGAAATCGGACATGGCCGTTTGGCGAAACGTGCATTGGTTGCCGTATTGCCGTCTCCTGAAGAATTCAGCTACACCATGCGCGTTGTTTCCGAAATTACCGAGTCCAACGGTTCGTCTTCTATGGCTTCCGTCTGCGGTGGCTGTTTGAGCTTGCTGTCTGCCGGCGTGCCTTTGAAAGCACACGTTGCCGGTATCGCAATGGGTCTGATTTTGGACAACAACAAATTCGCCGTGTTGACCGACATCTTGGGTGATGAGGATCACTTGGGCGATATGGACTTTAAAGTTGCCGGTACGACCGAAGGCGTAACCGCGCTGCAAATGGACATCAAAATCCAAGGCATTACCAAAGAAATCATGCAGATTGCTTTGGCGCAAGCCAAAGATGCGCGTCTGCACATCTTGGAACAGATGAAAGCTGCCGTGGCAGGTCCGCAAGAGCTGTCTGCTCACGCTCCGCGCCTGTTTACCATGAAAATCAACCAAGACAAAATCCGTGAAGTCATTGGCAAAGGCGGTGAAACCATCCGTGCGATTACCGCTGAAACCGGTACTGAAATCAATATCGCGGAAGACGGTACCATCACTATTGCCGCAACCACTCAAGAAGCCGGCGACGCTGCGAAAAAACGCATCGAAGAAATCACTGCCGAAGTGGAAGTGGGCAAAGTGTACGAAGGTACTGTGGTTAAAATCCTCGACAACAACGTTGGTGCCATCGTCAGCGTGATGCCGGGCAAAGACGGTTTGGTACACATCAGCCAAATCGCCCACGAGCGCGTACGCAACGTCAGCGACTATCTGCAAGTCGGTCAGGTTGTGAATGTGAAAGCATTGGAAGTGGACGACCGCGGCCGCGTGCGTCTGTCTATCAAAGCATTGACCGAAGCTCCTGCGCGCGAAGAAAAAGCGCCTGAATAATCGTTGGGCCGATTTTGATTGATAAAAGGTCGTCTGAAAGATTTCAGACGACCTTTTTTACTGAATGCGGATGAATAGAGTAAGGGGAGTAAGAATGTATAGCGGATTAAAATAAAAATGAGACAAGGTGGCAACGGGTGCCGTGTACGGATAGTACATAAGGGCGTTGGCAACGCTGTATCATTGCAATTTCAATCCACTATAGAATTGAGTTGTCTTGTGTTGAAACTTTGATTTATCGTTCTTTTTGAACAGCAATTAGATTGAATGTTGAAAAGGCCGTCTGAAAACCATTTTTTGGCTTTCAGACGACCTCTTTCTTTATAGGCAACATTTGCCGAAACGCAGTTTTTTATTCAGGCCGGAAGCGTAAGTAAGTTGCTTGATGACCAGTATATTGGTGTGGTCTTCTAGGGCGCGTATGCTGTGGGTTTCGTTGGGTTCAAGGCGGACGACTTGAAGTCCTTGCGTGGAGAGGGTTTCGGTTTGGGTGATGATTTTGGCGCTGCCGTTGAGTACCAGCAGGAGAATAATGGCATCGGCTTGATAATCGGGGATTTCATTATCCTTTTGCAGGGAGAGTTGAACGATTTCTTGGTCGATATCGCTATGGATAACGCCGCCGAGCAAGGCTTTGGGATCTAGGGTGTATTGTTGCATGATGACTCCTTGAAAAGAAAAGCTTTGAGAAAGATTTCAAAAGACGGAAATGTCTTGAGGGTCGTCTGAAAAATACTGGAGACGGCAATAAGTTTGATTGTACGGGTGTATCGGCGGGAGAAGTTCAATATAAGTCAATATTGTTGTGGATTGGGCGGTTGGCTTTTGTCTTTGAAAATAAAAACCGCCCAATTGGGGCGGTTTTGTATGGCATTGATTTTAAAATGCAACGTAGTTTGCAGGATTGACCGGTTTGCCGTTTTGGCGCACTTCAAAATGCAGTTGCGTGCGGCTGGCGTCTGTGTTGCCCATGTTTGCGATGGTTTGACCGCGTTTGACTTGTTGTCCTTCATTGACCAGCAAGCGTTGGTTGTGACCGTATGCGCTCAGATAAGATGAGTTGTGTTGGATGATGACCAGGTTGCCGTAACCGCGCAAACCTGAGCCGGCATAGACGACTTTGCCGTCAGCAGCGGCAACGACGGGTTGACCGGCTGTACCGCCGATATCTACACCTTTGTTGCTGCCGCCGAAGTTGCTGATGACGTTGCCGACGGTCGGACGTTGCCATGTGATGCCGCTGACTGTGCGGGTACCGCCTGTGGAAACGGTCGGGGTGTTAAGCGGTGCGGGAGTAGGTTTGGGAGAGGCGGTGTGTGTCGGAGGAGGTGTTGGAACGGACGCAGTAGCGGTTGGGGCGCTGTAGCCGTTCGGTTTGACGCGGAGGGTTTGTCCGACGCTGATGGTGTTGTCTGCCAAGCCGTTCCATGCGCGGAGGTTGTCTTGGGTAATTTGGTAACGTTTGGAAATGTTATAAACGGTATCGCCGCGCACTACGGTGTGTGTTGCAGCATTGATGTCCACCGGCGCGTAAGAAGGTGTGTAAGAGCCGGTAGGGCCGGAAGGGTAGCTGCTGTTGGCAGGAGGAGTAGAGGCGGGAGGGGTATAAGGGGCGTCGTTGTTGGCCGCATTGGTTTCGTAAGGCGCTGCACCATATGGATTGTTGGAGGCTGTGTTTGCAGAACCGGAATTGCTGCCGGAATTTCCTACGACGACGGGCGCAGGTTGTTGGCTGGCGCATGCGCTGAGTATGAGGGCGAGGGCTGCCGACCCTGCGTAAAATGCGGTTTTTTTCAACATGATTGGATGACCTTTATATCGGGTTGTTGTTTTATTGGGACATATCATAATAAAAATACGCCCTGTTCTCAAGTATTGCAGCCGTTAGTAACTGTTAAAGTGCCTGATTTTGACTGGTTTGCCTGTTTGAAAATCTGACGGACAGCGGGTATGGGCTTAATGTAGGGTTTCATTTCAAAATAACTGTTTATAGTGGATTAACTTTAAACCGGTACGGCGTTGCCTCGCCTTAGCTCAAAGAGAACGATTCTCTAAGGTGCTGAAGCACCAAGTGAATCGGTTCCGTACTATCTGTACTGTCTGCGGCTTCGTCGCCTTGTCCTGATTTAAAGTTAATCCACTATATCAGAAGCAGGTCGTCTGAAAAGGTTATGTGTTTGAGGTTTTTATGCCTTGCCAAAACTCGTTGACGCTTTGGAGTTGGTTATAGGCTGTCAGGTCGATTTGCAGGGGGGTGATGGTGATGAATCCTGCTTCGCACTCTCCAAAGTCGGTGCCTTTCTCTTGGTCGGAAATGTTGCCGACCGGCCCTATCCAGTAAATCGGTTCTCCGCGCGGATTGTGCATGGGGACGATACTTTGCTCGTGGTGTCTTCTGCCCAATCGCGTGATTTTAATGCCCTGTATGTCTTCAGGCATGACTGCGGGGATGTTGATATTCCACAGGATGGGCTCTTTGGGAGGATTTTTTAACAAATATTCTAGCAACATCCAAACGGATTTTTCAGCGGTTTTCCAGTAGCGGCCGCGTGAATCATTCAATGAAAAAGCGATGGCGGGAATACCCATCAAATAGGCTTCGGTTGCTGCAGCGACTGTACCTGAGTAGAGGGTGTCGTCCCCCATGTTGGCGCCATTGTTTATTCCGGATAAAACCAAATCAGGTTTGAAATCGGGCAGGGCGTGTTGTCCGACATGGATACAGTCGGTTGGCGTTCCGCTGACATAGTAAAAACCGTTTGAGGCTTCTTTTATTTGCAGCGGGCGGTCAAGTGTTAAAGAATTGCTGACGCCGCTGCGGTCGCGTTCGGGTGCAACTACGCGGACATTGGCAAATTCTGCTGCAACGCGTGCCAAAATAGCAATGCCGGGGGCTAGGTAGCCGTCGTCGTTGGAAATTAAGATATTCATAATTGTATCCGTGACATAATCTGGGCAGTCTAACGGTTGATGATAAAGTTTGTCTATTTTTCAGATGATTTTATGTGTGTGGCGAATTGCAGGTCGTCTGAAAGAGAGAGTTCATATATAGTGGATTAAATTTAAATCAGGACAAGGCGACGAAGCCGCAGACAGTACAGATAGTACGGCAAGGCGAGGCAACGCCGTACTGGTTTAAATTTAATCCACTATAATTTGCTTTATAACAATATTTGAAGTTGTGCGGTGAGAGGGGATTTTTGTAAAAGAAGAGATGATTTATTTCTTATCAGATAATCCGCAATGCATTACAATAACAAATCGTAATCCTTATTTACAAACTACTTTCGGGAGTTATTGAAATGCGCCGTTTTTCTTATCTAATCGCTTTGTCTTCAGTGTTAGCCATTTCTGCATGTGCTAGTAACCAATCAAAATCGGAATCTTCTGTCGGAAATTCAGGCTCGGCTTCATCTCATGAACAATATGCCGGGAAAGATTCAGGAGCATGCCGCAGTGTGGGTGAAGGGCATAAAGTGAATGGCAAAGGAAAAAATGACGTTTATATGTGTAAGGCAAGTGTTGCACTGAATTCCGATGAAGCGAAATCTGTTTTGAATCCTAATATCAAAGTTTCTTATGGCAGCACCGGTAATACCACTTTGGTCTCCCGTCAAATTGCCAACATGGTCGGTAAAAGTCCGGAGGAGTCCTGCCAGCGTGCTTTCTTGAGTACAGTGAAACGCTTCCAAAGCACTGCGGTACAAAGAAAAGCGAAATCCGTCCGCTTAGTCAGCTATTTTGACAAAAAAACCGTTGGCGGCAATGAGTATGAATGCCATGTTGCTACTTGGAACAGCCGAGTGGTCTTAAAAGGAAGCTTGCATTAAAAGTGTAACGACCAAATTATGGTTTGGCGGTAATTTGGTCTAACTGCCACGGCAATTTCAACTGCATGTTTGCCGTGGGGCAAATCAGCCTGCAGGTTCAACTCCTGATTGACGTTCCCCACGAATCCTGCACATTCCAATCTATATGGAGCGTTTATCTATGGAATATCCTTATCTATTATCCGTTTCGCCCGATTCGTTCATCCTGTTTGATAACGACAAAGACAATTTTTTTGACGAATTTTATCGGGAATTTTCCGGTTGTGCGTTTGATAGCGAATGTGAAAATGTGTGGTATTTGCAGGGTACGGACGCATTTTTTGCCGTTCAGGGAAACCGGCTTGTTTTGCAGGATTGGGCAGGGCAAATTTATTTTTCGCTGCCGTTATCCGTGTCGCTGGATTCGGTGGAGAATGGTGGTGTCATGCTGGTTTCCGGTATGCCTGAACCAGTTTCTGCCGAAATACTTCAAGCTGCGTTTGGAAGCACGAAAGGCGATGACAAAGCCTTGTCGCAGGCATTGTCGGATTTTGAAGCGCAAAACGGTTGGAACGAATACGATTGTCAGGCGTTGTGTATTTGCCTGTTCAACGAAGAAGGGTTGGAGCGGATGAAACGGGACTATGAGTTGTAACCGCCTTTTCAGGCAGTCTGCGACAATGTGTTGAAATGAGCCGGTGGGGTATATGCTGCCGGCTCATTTTGGTTTTAGAAAATTTTGTTTTGGATATCCGATGAAGAAGCATTTGTATTGCCTGCTCGGAGATGAGCTACTTGCCGAAACTTATTGTGATGATTCTTTAAGTCAACATGATAGGCAGAGGATAGCCCAATCACCGCAATTGTCGGAAAGAATAGATTGGAAAGTCAGTCGCGCCCTTAAGCAAAAATCAAAATATCCAATCGTTTCGCTCAGCCATAGTCACGGCATTGCTGCGGTATTGTGTACATCAAATAGTCTGTCCGCCGGTGTGGATGTTGAGAAAATCCGTTTTCGTGATTTTCAGGCGTTGGCTGAGTGGGTATGTGTTGAGTGGGAAAAGGAATATTTGGCATCCAGAGATTGGGATAAGGAAGAATTTTATCGGCTATGGTGCATTAAAGAAGCACTGTTGAAGGCGGCGGATTTGGATTTTCCCGAGGATATGCGCAAGGTTGGCTATCGATTTACAGCAGATGGAAAAAAGGAAATACAGGTGTGCGGATGTTCGGATTGGCATGGAATGACAGCGATGTTGTCTGATGGATTTGTTGTTGCCTGTGTTTGGCAGGGGAATGATGTTGAAGTTTATCTGGAATGTCACGGCGGGATAAATAAGGATGATTTGATGAGGATAGAGGTCGTCTGAAAACAGAATATTTTCAGACAGTATTGTCTGCTTGTGACAGACTCGAATTTCGGTTATAATCCGACGCTTTCAACCTTGCCTTTTGCTTTCGCATGGCAAAAGGCTGTATTTAATCATCCATAAGGAGATAACATGCGTCATTATGAGATCGTGTTTATCGTTCATCCTGATCAAAGCGAGCAAGTGCCTGCTATGGTTGAACGTTACAAAACCATGATTGCCGAAGCCGGCGGCAAAATCCACCGCTTGGAAGACTGGGGCCGCCGTCAACTGGCTTACCCGATTAACAAAATCCACAAAGCACACTATGTTTTGATGAACATCGAAACTACTCCTGAAGTAGTTGAAGAGCTGGAAACCGCTTTCCGCTTTAACGATGCCGTACTGCGCCATCTGACCATCAAAACAAAACATGCTGTAACCGAAGCCTCTCCTATGCTGGGCGGCGAAAAAGCAAAAAACTTGCTGAACGGTGCGGCTGAAGAAGTTGCAGCAGCCGAATAAGATTGGATAATCTTACAAAGCTTACCGCCCTGATTTACAAGGTTGAATCCTTGAGATACACGCCGGCAGGAATCCCTGTTTTGGATATTATGTTAAAGCATGAATCTTGGCAGGAAGAAAATGGGCAAAAATGCCTGGTCAGTTTTGAAATTCCCGCGCGTATTTTAGGTAAGCAGGCTGAAGAATGGCAGTATCGGCAAGATACGATGGTTGAAGCAGAAGGCTTTCTCGCACAGCGAAGCAAACGCTTCCCAAGGCCGATACTCCGCATACAGAACATTAAAGAATATAAAGGTTAAACGACAATGGCTCGTCAATCATTCAAACGTAGAAAATTCTGCCGCTTTACGGCTGAAAAAATCCAAGAAGTCGATCACAAACAAGTTGATTTGCTGAAAGACTTCATTTCTGAAAACGGCAAGATCATCCCTGCCCGCATCACCGGCACCAAAGCACATTACCAACGCCAATTGGCTACTGCAGTCAAACGCGCACGCTTCCTGGCTCTGTTGCCTTACACCGATCAACACAAATAATTTTGGAGTTTAAATCATGCAAATTATTCTGTTAGAGAAAATCGGCGGTTTGGGCAACCTGGGCGACATCGTTACCGTGAAAAACGGTTACGCCCGCAACTTCCTGATTCCTGCCGGCAAAGCCAAACGCGCTACTGAAGCCAACATGAAAGAATTCGAAGCACGCCGTGCCGAATTGGAAGCCAAACAAGCCGAAATCTTGGCCGATGCTAAAGCACGTCAAGAAAAACTGGACGGTCAAACCATCACTATCGCTCAAAAAGCCGGTGTGGACGGTCGTCTGTTCGGTTCTGTTACCAATGCCGACATCGCTGCTGCGATTGTTGCTTCAGGCGTTGAAGCTGCAAAATCCAACGTCCGCCTGCCTAACGGTCCTCTGAAAGCCGTAGGTGAGTACGAAGTTGAAGTGGCTCTGCACACTGACGCTGTTGCTGCGATTACCGTTGCTGTTGTTGCGGCTGCCGAGTAATAGACAGTCTTAAAAGGTCGTCTGAAAGGGAATGGAATGTATATTCCTACCGTCTTTCAGACGGCCTTTTTGCATAATTAAGACTGCTTCCTTAGTGACTATAAATCCAGATATGAAAAAACTTATTCCTTCTCTTGCGATATCAACTGCGTTGCTGCTTGTTGCTTGCAATACAACCAAAACAAACGTTGAGTCTGCTAAAACGGTTGAGCCGATCAATCAAAGCAAAAACCAGCGTCCTGCTTTTGATTCTGCTGCGGAATCGGTTGCCAGCAGCGGCTTTAATGCCAATACCAATGTCCGCCAGTTTATCCGTTATGAAGCGGCGAAAAAGCAGTTTACAGAAGCCGAGCTGCAAAACTTTTTCAATGGCGTGGTTTACAAGGGCAATATCATCAATATCATGTACCGCCCGTCAACTTCCCGCCCTTGGTATGAATTCCGCACGGGCAACTCCGGCGCGACGAAATTTAACGGCGGCAAACAGTTTTACGCTGCCAACCGTGCCGTTATCGATGATGTGGCACGCAAATACGGCGTACCTGCCGAGCTGATTGTGGCGATTATCGGCATTGAAACCAACTACGGTAAAAACACGGGCAGCTTCCGCGTTGCCGATGCTTTGAGTACCTTGGGTTTTGATTATCCGCGCCGCGCCGAATTTTTCCAAAACGAGCTGATTGAGCTTTTGCTGATGGCGAAAGAAGAAAAAGAGAATGTTTTTGACTTCAAAGGCAGCTATGCGGGCGCAATGGGTATGCCGCAATTTATGCCTTCGAGCTATCGCAAATGGGCGGTCGATTATGATGGCGATGGACACCGTGATATTTGGAACAATATCGGCGACGTTGCCGCCTCTGTTGCCAATTATATGAAGCAACACGGTTGGAAAACAGGCGGCAAAATGATTGTTCCCGTCAATCTGACAATTACGCCCGATTTAAAAGCCATCATTGATGAAAAAACTGCATTGAACCGTACCGTTGCCGATTTTAAAGCGATGGGCGTGGTTCCGCAAAAAGCGGTTGCCGACAATGAGAAAGCCGTTTTGTTCAGCTTGGAAACTAGTCCGGGCGTATTTGAATATTATCTCGGTCTGAATAATTTCTATACGGTTTGGCAGTATAACAACAGCCGGATGTATGTTACCGCCGTGCGCGATATTGCCAATGCAATCAACAACAACGGTTTGTAATGTTTAAAAACCACCTTCTCCAAGGTGGTTTTTTATTTGAGGGTCTGAAACAAATCCACTCCAAATTCAAGCAATCAAACGGATTTTCATGCCGTAACGCTTTTTGCCATGTCCGGAAACAAACTGTCCGCCGCGCGCAGGCGATAAAAAGGCGTTGCCTTCGGCGGTAGGCTCGGCGCAGGTGTATTGTCCGTTGCGGTCGCTCCAAAGCGCGTAAACGGGCAGGTTTTGCGTTCGGATGTCGAGTTTTAATCCGTCAAACGCAACATGTGTATCCGATGGTGAAGCGACAAATTCCGTGTGTGCAATATAGTCGGCGTCGTAGGGCGCGCCGTTGAAATCGAATTGGGTGCCGACGGCGGGGAAATAGGGATGGAAACCGGGCGAAGTGCGCACGGGCGCGTCTCCGTAATTGCAGACGGTCAATGTAGCGACTGCTTCGTTTTCATTCGGCAGGCTGTAATCCAGCAGCCATTCGACGTTTTCGTAGCCCTTTGCCGTACTGATTAATCTCAAGCCGACATCCGATTCGTTTTGATAACGGACTTGCCAAGTAGAGGTTCTGCCGAAACCGTGTTGCGCCAAATGGTTTTTACTGTCCGGTCCGAACTGCGGCAGGCAGACGTGCATCCCGCCGCGTAATTTTGTGTCAGTACCGACTTGGACGCTGGTTTTCGGGAATAACACTTCCCGACCGTGTAAAACCAAATTGTCCACATATGCACCCAAGGTGTTTATCTGCATGGATGCGGAATGATTGCGTAAGATGATTTCAGACATAGTGATTTGTTCTTCAAGATATTTTAGATTTTGTAATATTCTAACGAATATACACGCGCCTTTCCCGATATGCAGGCAGAAAATCCTTAATAAAAATCAAAAAAATGCTAAAATACCCGTCATCTTCCAAGGTCGTCTGAAAGGCGTTCAACCACTTTTCAGACGACCTTCCGATTTATTTCCAGCAGAGAAAACCTTATGGCTTATCAAGTTCTTGCCCGTAAATGGCGTCCGAAAACCTTTGCCGATTTAGTCGGTCAGGAACACGTCGTCAAAGCCTTGCGCAACGCGCTGGACGAAGGCCGCCTGCACCATGCCTACCTGCTGACCGGTACGCGCGGCGTCGGGAAAACCACCATCGCCCGTATTTTGGCGAAAAGCCTGAACTGTGAAAACGCGCAACACGGCGAGCCTTGCGGCGTGTGCCAAAGCTGTACGCAAATCGATACCGGACGCTACGTCGACCTGCTGGAAATCGACGCCGCTTCCAATACCGGCATCGACAACATCCGCGAAGTATTGGAAAACGCCCAATACGCGCCGACCGCCGGCAAATACAAAGTCTATATCATCGACGAAGTGCATATGCTCTCCAAAAGTGCGTTCAACGCCATGCTGAAAACGCTGGAAGAGCCGCCCGAACACGTCAAATTCATCCTTGCCACCACCGATCCGCACAAAGTCCCCATTACCGTTTTGAGCCGCTGCCTGCAATTTGTCTTGCGCAACATGACTTCGCAACAGGTTGCCGACCACCTTGCCCATGTTTTAAACAACGAAAACATCGCCTACGAATCCGCTGCCCTGCAACTCTTGGGCCGTGCCGCCGCAGGCTCGATGCGCGATGCCCTGAGCCTGCTCGACCAAGCCATCGCCATGGGTTCGGGCAGCGTTGCCGAACAAGACGTCCGCCAAATGATTGGTGCGGTGGACAAGCAATATCTGTACGAACTGCTGGCGGGTATTGTCAACCAAGACGGCGAAGCCCTGCTGGCGAAAGCGCAGGAAATGGCGGCGCGTGCCATCGGCTTTGACAGCGCGTTGGGCGAACTTGCCATGCTGTTGCAACGCCTCGCCTTGATACAGGCGGTTCCTTCCGCTTTGGCACACGACGACCCTGAGCGCGAAACCCTGTTGCAACTAAGCCAGGCACTCAGCGGAGAACAAATCCAGCTTTATTATCAATGCACTATCCATGGCAAACAGGATTTGAGCCTTGCGCCCGACGAATACGCCGGCTTCGTCATGACCCTGCTGCGTATGCTTGCGTTTGCGCCGCTGGCAGCGGATGCGCACGACGTTGGCGGACATATTGAAAATACCGAGCTGCATTCTGCCGAAACAGGTGTCCACACCGCAAAAAAGCCTTTGCAACTTCCCCAGTCTGAAGCCGCCAAACCGCCCGTTCAGACGACCCCTGCGCCTGCCACGTCGTCTGAAAACAAGGTTGCCGAACCGGTTTCAACTCAAGGAAACAACGACGTTCCACCTTGGGAAGACGTGCCGAGCGATGTGGAAACCGTATCGGACACACCTGCGCAAACGGCGGATGCGAGCGTTCAGACGACCTCTGACGCAGCAGAGACAAACACTCCGTCCGCAAACGAAGCAGAAACGCCGTTTCAGACGACCCCTCAAGCCGAAACGTCGTCTGAAAACCAAGTTTCCGATTACGGGGTAGCAAACAACGAAACCGAGGTTTCCTTGGCTGAAAGGTCGTCTGAAAACACAAACCTAATTCAGACGACCCCAGTCGCAGAAGCCGTGGACGCAGAAGCATTTGCGCATGAAGCTCCCGCAGAGCCTTTCTACGATTACGGTTCGCCCGAGCATGACTACCCCGTAGAAGACAGCGCAGACATGCCTCCGCCGCCGGATTGGGAACACGCCGTCCCTGCCGATACGGCAGAAGCAGAATCGGAAGCCGAAGAAGACGGCGACGACGAAGACACGCAGTTCGCCCCGCTGCCCGATTTTTCCACCGAAAACTGGGCGGCAATCGTCCGACATTTCGCCCGCAAGCTCGGCGCCGCGCAAATGCTGGCGCAACACGCAGCATGGACGCACTACGACGCAGACAGCCATCTTATAATGCTGTCGCTGACTGACGAAGCGCGCGCCACCGCCAACAAAGAGCGGCTCGACAAAATCAAAAACACGCTTGCCGAAGCCTACGGCCTTCCGTTGAAATTGCAAACCGAACCGTGGCGCGACGACGCAGGCTGGGAAACCCCGACCATGCGCCGCCAACGCCTCCAGCTTGAAGGCAGGCAGCAGGCACAGGATTTGCTCGAAGCCGACGAAACCGCGCGTCAGGTTTTAAAAGTTTTCGAAGCCCAATGGCAGCCCGATTCTTTGGAACTGGCGGAGCAGGCGGAATAACGGCAATCGGGAATTTCCGTTTCCCTTCGGATACATAAACATTCAGGTCGTCTGAAAACCGTCAACCCGCTTTCAGACGACCCTTCACACCAAACGGTATGACCCCATAACCTTAACGATTCAACCACAGGAGTTTTAAATATGTTCGGAAAAGCCGGATTAGGCGGCCTGATGAAACAGGCGCAGCAAATGCAGGAAAACATGAAAAAAGCGCAAGCGAAACTTGCCGAGACCGAAGTAGAAGGCGAAGCAGGAAACGGCTTGGTTAAAGTCGTGATGACCTGCGCCCACGTCGTGCGCAAACTCGAAATCAGCCCCGACCTGATTCAAGAAGCCGCAGACGACAAAGAAATGCTCGAAGATTTGGTGCTCGCCGCCATCAATGCCGCCTCTGAAAAAGCCGAAGAAACCACCAACAAAACCATGGGCGCATTCACCCAAGGCCTGCCCGCAGGCATGGGCGACTTCTTCCGCTAAACCCGCGCCGCAAAGCAAATATATAGTGGATTAAATTTAAATCAGGACAAGGCGACGAAGCCGCAGACAGTACAGATAGTACGGCAAGGCGAGGCAACGCCGTACTGGTTTAAAGTTAATCCACTATAGGTCGTCTGAAACGCCAAAAAGCAGTTTCAGACGACCTTCGGATTATCTGTTTTGCGGATTGAAATCAACATATCGGCAGTCATTCCGCCGCAGGCATATTGAATGCGCCATTGCATTCAAACCCGCTCAATCAAGATTAAAAACCAACCGATACACCAAACAAAAAATGAAACCGTCCCTTCCCATCCGCTCACTTCTTTTAAGCTGTGTGTTCGCCGCAGCAAGCGCAAACAGCCTTGCCGCCGCAACCGTCATTACTTCTCCGGACAAACAGTTCAGCGTCAGAAAAGTCTGCAACCATAAAACTCAAGAATGCTCTTTCTTTGCAAGCAAAAAAGCCATTGCAAAAAATCTTCCCGAAGACAGGACGAGCTATGAATGGCTTGGCAATACCTTTGCATTAAGGATCAGCTTCGGATCGTATGATTCCTACACCACCTTCGCCGACCGTACCCACAAGCCTCATACGCTTTCTTCCGTTATCGCCACCGACAGCAAAACGCAATGCGCCGTGACCGCAGGTTATAAAGGCGTGTCTTTCTACTCGCTGTTCCATGAAAAACCGGTCAAATTCATTTCCGCAAAAGACAAAAAATTCGGCTTCATCCAAGATGTCGCCACGTTGGAATCCGTCGTCGAGGCAGAATTCAAAGGCAAGAAAGTCCGCATGACCTATATGAACAAAGCCGAACGCGATGTCTCGGTCGTTTTGGACAATCCGTGTGTGAAATGATGTGCCAAGTTTGATGGAGTATTTCCATGATAATTACTTATCAAGAAGCAAAGAAAATTGCAGTATCTTTTTTAAGTCAAATAGAGCAAGAAATAGGAATGTCATTATTAATAGTTGAATCTCATATACGAGAAAATGATGATGGGTGGTTTTTCCCATATCAGTCAAAAGAATATTTAGAAACAATGGATATAAACAAATCTATTATTGGAAATTGGCCTATATTTGTTTCTAAAAATAGAGAAGTTCCTTCTATTCGTTGATGTTAGCTCATTAGTTAAGTCGTATCTCACCAAACTTGAAACTATATAGAATAGAAATAAATTTATAACAGCTGAAATATATGATCTAACAGGGTATTTTCAAAAACCATAGTCTGCATGAAATTTTCTAGTAGGATATGTGCGATATGGACAAGGTCGTCTGAAAAGATGCCGTTCATTCAAAAGCAAAACAGCCCGAAACCTGACTGAAAAAAGGTTTCGGGCTGTTTGCGCCTGATTGGCAAGCCGAAGCGGGGCAGGGCGCAAGGTGTTTTTTAGCGTTTGGGCGAGAGCTGGTCCACCAAGCCGCCGTCAGCAAAATATTTCTTCATGATTTCCGGCCATGTGCCGAATTTTTCATTCGGATTGAACGTTTCGATATCTGGGAAATCAGCTTTGTGTGCGGCGAGGACTTCGCTGTCGCGCGGACGCAGATACAATTTGGCGGCAAGCTCTTGGGCGGGTTTGCTCCAAAGGTAGGACAGATATTCCTGCGCCGCCTGCTGCGTACCTTTTTTATCCGCCACGCTGTCCACGACGGCAACCGGTGTTTCCGACAAAATCGTGTAGCTCGGATAAACAATCTCAAATTGATCTTGAGTCAGTTTTTTGCTGACATGATTCGCCTCGTTTTCAAAAGTAATCAAAACATCGCCGATATTACGCTGACTGAACGTCGTCGTTGCCGCCCTGCCGCCGCTTTCAAATACCGGCGTATTTTTCAGCAAAGCAGCGACAAATTCCTTGGTTTTGCCTTCATCTCCGCCAAACGCCTTCAAACCGTAGCCGTATGCGCCCAAAAAGGCGTAGCGGCCGTTGCCCGTGGTTTTCGGGTTGGCGAGTACGATTTTTACCCCGTCTTTGGTCAAATCGTTCCAATCCTTGATTTGCTTCGGATTGCCTTTGCGGACGAGGAAAACTGTCGTGCTGGTGTAAGGCACGGCTTGGTCGGGCAGGCGTTTAGCCCAGTCGGATTTGACCAAGCCTTTTTGTTCGAGCAGCTCGATGTCGGAAGTCTGATTCATGGTCACCACGTCCGCCGCCAAACCGTTCGCCACAGATAAAGCCTGCTTGCTGGAGCCGCCGTGAGACTGCTGGATTTCAATAGACTCGCCATGATGCTTTGCCTGATATTCTTTAATAAATAACGGGTTATATTCTTTGTAAAAATCCCGTGCCACATCATAAGACACATTTAAAAGCGTAATGCCCTTGCCGTTTGCCGCCGGCGCAGCCGCCTTGTCGGCAGCCTGTTCGGACTTGGGCGAGCAGGCGGAAAGGGCAATGACGGCAGCCAGCGACAGTATGCGGATATTCATTCGACACTCCTGAAAAATTCGGAAAACAATTCGCCCGATTCATTGCCGATAAGGACGTAACGCACAAAGCATGAACAGGCAGTGATTACAAAGCACTTTATCTCGAAAGAATAAAAAGCGGAAATAATGTTTGCTTCGGCGGATATCAATTTTGGTTATAAGGTCGTCTGAAAAGCAGGTTTCATTTTCAGACGACCGCCGCCGAGACGGAATCTTGTTTTGATTATAGTGGATTAACTTTAAACCAGTACGGCGTTACCTCGCCTTGTCCTGATTTAGTTAATCCACTATATCCGGCGAAAACGTAAAAAAAGGTCGTCTGAAAACGGCTGATTCGGTTCTATATGAACCGGAATCCGTTTTCAGACGACCTTTTCGCAAGCAATCACAAAGCCGCGTCGTATCCGCCGTCTTCCACAGCGTCAATCAACGCCGCCGCATTGGTTTTCGCCGGATCGAATTCAATAACGGCATTTTTGTTTTCCAAACTGACTTCGGCTTTGGCTACGCCGTCGATGCCGGTCAAAATGCGGGTAACACTTTTGACGCAACCGCCGCAAGTCATCCCGTCGATATGAAGCGTGAGGGTTTCCATAGGGTTTCCTTTCTGTGGGCAAATATCGTGAAATCCGACAGGCCGCCGCAACACTTCAACGCAAACGATGTGCCCAAATGTCGAAACACAAATGCTTGTAGGATTTCATCCTAGATTGTAGAAAATATCCAAGACCGTACTGTAAACCCTCAAGAGGCAAAGTCAAGCGGGTCGTCTGAAAAAAGCCGTACGCTACTGTTGTCGTGCCGCAGCGGCAGGCAAATATAGTGGATTAACTTTAAACCAGTACGGCGTTGCCTCGCCTTAGCTCAAAGAGAACGATTCTCTAAGGTGCTGAAGCACCAAGTGAATCGGTTCCGTACTATCTGTACTGTCTGCGGCTTCGTCGCCTTGTCCTGATTTAAATTTAATCCACTATAATATGCTGCCAAACAGTTGAAAAGGTTGGGTAAATGAGCGCAGCTAGAGCGAGCCGCAGGCGTAAAACCCCAAAACACCGAAACTTCAAACCAAAGGTCGTCTGAAAACAAGCGTGAAGCATTTTCAGACGACCTTTCTTATGGGAAACGGTGTGTTTTTGGGTTTTGTTCGAGGATGGTTTCAGGGCTTGCCGAATTTTATAGTGGATTAAAATAAAAATGAGACAAGGCGGCAACGCCCACCGTGTACGGGTAGTACATAAGGGCGTTGGCAACGCCGTATCATTGCAATTTTAATCCACTATATTGAAACCCAAAGGCTTCGTTTGAATAGGCTTATCGGCTGTATCGGGTATCCGTATGGATGTTTCGGACCGGATTGTGTTTGGGAACGGGTATGCGGGTTTGTACGGACGGGTGCTTGATTCGTTCGGGTCAGATTTTGGCTTCCAGCATCGGTTTTAAGGCTTCCCAAGCCTGCGGCAGTTCTGTAAAGCCGTCGGATGCCATCAGGTGTCCGCCTTGGGCGATGTGGGTGACGGGGCTTTTGAGTTTGTCCGCCATGTCCAGGGTCAGTTCGGGCGGGACGTGGGTGTCGTCGTCGGAGACGATGCAGTGTTTGGGCATTTGGATTTTGCGCAGGATGTCGAATTCGGGCGCGGCGCCTTTGATGTAGGCGTCAAGGGCGGGCAGCGGGGGCAGGGGGTCGGCGAATCCCGCCGCCAGTACCAAGCCGCCGATTTTTTCGGGTTGCTGGCGGCTGAGGAAGTGCAGAAGGGTGATGCAGCCTAGGCTGTGTCCGACTAAAAAGGTGTTTTCGTCGGGCTTGCCGATGACTTGGTCGAGGGCGAACTGCCACGAGGAAACCGTCGGCCGTTCGGGATTGGGCATCGCCAGCGAGTCGGCTTGGAAGAAGCCTGCGGCGCGGACTTGTGCCGAGAGCCAGTCAAACCAGTTGCCGTGCGGATTGCCTTCAAAACCGTGTACGATAAAGACGCGTCGGGGCATGTCGATTACTCCTTTTCAGACGACCTGTCGGGTGTGTCGGTTTACTTATTATAACACTCATTGTTTGTTTCAGTTTTATCGTTATCCTGCGTGCGGCGGGTAAACGGGAATCGGGATGGGTGGTCAAGTTGAAGGTGGAAAGGGCAATGGCGCGGATTTGGTGTCGGAATCAAGCGCTCGCTTTGGGCTTGGGTGCGGGGCGTTGTTTGGTTAAAGTTCATGTGTGATGCAAATAGTTTTTTTAGATTTGTATCAATAAAAGGTCGTCTGAAATCGGTTTCAGACGACCTTGGGCAGGGAAACATTCAGATGTAAATATTGTGAATGCCGCGGGTTTGGTCGGAGCGTTCCGCTTAAAAATAACCCGCCTTTTTGCGCTCTTCCATCGCTGCTTCCGACACGCGGTCGTCCATGCGCGTGGCGCTGCGTTCGGAAATGGTGGCTGCCGCGGTTTCGGCGATGATGTCTTCGGGCGTGGCAGCGGTGCTGGCGACGGGGCAGGTGCAGGAAATGTCGCCGACGGTTCGGAAGCGCACGTCGCGGATTTGGGAAACTTCGCCTTCGCGTTTCGGCGTCAGCGGGGTAACGGGGACGAGCAGCCCGCCGCGTTCGACGACTTCGCGTTTGTGGCTGTAATAAATCGGCGGCAGCGCGAGGTTTTCGCGGGCGATGTATTGCCAGATGTCGAGTTCCGTCCAGTTTGAAATGGGGAACACGCGCATGTTTTCGCCGCTAAAGAGCCGAGTATTGTAGAGCGACCAGAGTTCAGGACGCTGGCTTTTCGGGTCCCATTGTCCGAATTCGTCGCGGAACGAGAAAATCCGCTCCTTCGCCCGCGCTTTTTCCTCATCGCGCCGCGCGCCGCCCATCAGCGCGTCAAAGCCTTGTTCTTCAATGGTTTCCACCAGCGTAACCGCCTGCGCGGCGTTGCGCGAATCGGTTTCGCGGCGCAGGACGACCGTGCCTTTTTTGATGGAATCTTCGACGCTGCCGACCACCAGTTGCACGCCCGTGCGCGCCACGGTTTCATCGCGGAACTGAATCACTTCGGGATAATTGTGCCCCGTATCGACATGCAGCAGCTTGAACGGCAGCTTGAGCGGGCGGCCTTCGAGTTTGAACGCTTTGACCGCCAGCGCCAGCAAAACGACGGAATCCTTGCCGCCGGAAAACAGCAGCGCGGGATTTTTCGCCTCGGCGACGACTTCGCGGATGATGTAGATGGATTCGGCTTCAAGCCAGTCTAGGTGGTGGTTTTGAATAGACATATTGTTCTCTTTAGCAAAACTCGGATAGGCGGTACTCTAAAGAGGTCGTCTGAAAAACGGAAAGAATGGTTTGTTTGAAGCAAAGATGATTTCGTTATATTGGCGGGGTCGTCTGAAAAGGGATTGCCGTTTTCAGACGACCTTTTTGCCGCGCGGCAACGGAAACGGCACATATAGTGGATTAACTTTAAACCAGTACGGCGTTGCCTCACCTTGCCGTACTATCTGCACTGTCTGCGGCTTCGTCGCCTTGTCCTGATTTAAATTTAATCCACCATATAACCAAATTCGATAAGATAAGCAAAAACCATTCTTTCCGCCGAGGCCTGCGGGATTTTAAGATGGGCGGCACGATAGCTTAATAAGAGAACACGCCATGAACCATTATCCCCTGTTTGCCGATTTGAACGGCCGCCCCGTCCTGCTGGCGGGTGCGGGCAAAGTGGCGGAACGCAAAGCCGAAAGCCTGTTGCAGGCAGGGGCTGCGGTCAGGGTTGTCGCCCGCGAACTCAATCCCGTTTTCCAAAAATGGGCGGACGAAGGCAAAATCGAATGGCTGGGCAGCGAATTTCACGACGACGATTTGGACGACGTGTTTTTCGCCGTTGCCGCCACCGACGATTACGCCTTCAACCGCCGCATTTTCCAAGCGGCGGAGCAGCGGGCGAAACTCTGCAACACCGTCGATACCGCGGATTTGTGTTCCTTCACCGTCCCCGCCGTTATCGACCGCAGCCCGCTCAAAATCGCCGTCTCCAGCGGCGCGACCGCCCCCGTTTTGGCGCGCAAGTGGCGGCAAATCATCGAAACGCTCATCCCGCTGCACACCGGTCAAATGGCGGCACTCGCCGGCAAATGGCGCAACGCGGTCAAAGCCAAAATCAAAGGTACGGCAAACCGCCGCCGCTTTTGGGAAAACCTATTCGACAGCCGCTTTAACGCGCTCGCCGCCCAAGGCAACCTCGATGCCGCCGAAGCAGAGCTTGCCGCGCAGCTTGACGGCTTCGGCGCGGCAAAAGGCGAAGTCGTCCTTGTCGGCGCAGGCCCCGGCGACGCAGGGCTGCTCACCTTGCACGCTTTGCAGGCGATACAGGCGGCGGATGTCGTGTTCCACGATGCCTTGGTTTCAGACGACGTCTTAAGCATGATGCGCAAAGACGCGGACAAAATCAGCGTCGGCAAACGCGCAGGCTCGCACCACGTCCAACAAGAAGAAACCAACCGCCTCCTGGTCGAATACGCCCGCCAAGGTTTACGCGTCGTCCGGCTCAAAGGCGGCGACCCCTTCGTTTTCGGGCGCGGCGGCGAAGAAGCCCAAGTCTTGCGGCAGGCAAACATCCCCTACCGCATCATCCCCGGCATCACCGCCGCGCTGGGCGCGACCGCCTACGCAGGCATCCCCCTGACGCACCGCGACTGCGCCCAAAGCGCGCTCTTCGTTACCGGACACAGCAAACACGACGGCCACCAACCCGACTGGCGCACGCTCGCTCTGAGCAACCAAACACTGGTCGTCTATATGGGCACGCTCAAAGCCGCCGAAACCGCCGAAAAACTGATGGCACACGGACGCAGCGGCGACACACCCGTCGCCATCGTTTCCAACGGCACGCTCCCGCACCAAAGCGTCGTGACAGGTCGTCTGAAAAACCTGTCCGAGCTGGCAGAAAACGCCCCGCGCCCCGCGATGATCGTCATCGGCGAAGTCGTTTCCCTGCGCGACGAATTGAAGTGGTTTCAAGAAAATCCCGCGCAAAGCCGCCTCCACACGCTGCACGAACAAGCCGCCTGAAGCGTTGGTTTAAACCGTTTAAACAAACAAAAGGTCGTCTGAAAACCCCAATCCGGTTTTCAGACGACCTTTCTTGATTATGCTTTCACGGGCGGATGGTGTAAGATGTTGACGCAGCACGCAATCGCATCAACAAACGCCTCCAACGGAGCGTGCGGCACGCCGGATAGAGATAGGGCAGAGAGCGGCCGAGCCATCAAACGGATGGATGCCGCTTTCCGTTTTTTCAAAAAAAGAAAGGATTTTCCTTGTCCAAACGCAACATTTTCCCCGTCGACAAATCTTTGGAGCAACCCGAACGCGTGATGCTGGTCGGGGTGATGTTGAGTGCGGATTATTCGGGCGCGAACGAAGTGCGCGAGCGGACTTTTCAGACGACCTTGGACGAGGCGGCGGAATTGGTCGCGGCAGCGGGCGGCGAGCTGGTGTTGCGGGAAACCGCCAAGCGCGACAAGGCGCATACGGCTTATTTCGTCGGTACGGGCAAGGCGGAGGAGCTGGCGGCGGCGGTGAAGCTGCACGACATCGGCTTGGCGGTGTTCAACCATGAATTGACGCCGACGCAGGAGCGTAATTTGGAGAAAATCCTGCAATGCCGCGTCCTCGACCGCGTGGGTCTGATTTTGGCGATTTTTGCCAAACGAGCCCAATCGCAGGAGGGTAAATTGCAGGTGGAGCTGGCGCAGTTGAACCATTTGAGCGGGCGGCTGGTGCGCGGCTACGGGCATTTGCAGAGCCAGAAGGGCGGTATCGGCTTGAAAGGGCCGGGCGAGACGCAGTTGGAAACCGACCGCCGCTTAATCGGGCAGAAAATCACGGCGTTGAAAAAACAGTTGGCGCAAGTGAAAAAACAACGTGCCACGCGCCGCAAATCGCGGATGGAGGGTCGTCTGAAAACCTTTGCCATCGTCGGCTATACCAATGCGGGCAAATCCAGCCTGTTCAACCGTCTGACCAAGGCGGACGTGTTGGCGAAAGACCAGCTTTTTGCCACGCTGGATACGACGGCGCGGCGTTTGTTCCTGTCGCACGAGGCGGGCGTGATTCTGACGGATACGGTCGGTTTCGTCCGCGATTTGCCGCACAAGCTGGTGTCGGCGTTTTCGGCGACGCTTGAGGAAACGGCTTTGGCAGATGTGTTGCTGCACGTCGTCGATGCGTCCAATCCCGATTTCGAGCGGCAGATGGACGATGTGAATGTGGTTTTGGAGGAAATCGGCGCGCATGAAGTGCCGCAGCTTGTCGTGTACAACAAAATCGACCTGCTGCCGCAAGGCGTGCGCGATACGGGCGTGTTGCGGGACAATTCGGGACGCGCCGTCGGCGTGAATATTTCGGTTGCGAAAAGTCTGGGCTTGGACGCTTTGCGCGAGGCGATGATTGAACGGGTGTTGGAAAACGGCGGCAAGAGGTCGTCTGAAAACTGCGAAGTCGAATAAAAACAAGGTGTTTTGACTGTCGTTGTTTCTGTATATAGTGGATTAAAATTGCAATGATACGGCGTTGCCAACGCCCTTATGTACTACCCGTACACGGCGGGCGTTGCCGCCTTGTCTCATTTTTATTTTAATCCACTATAGAAAGGGCGGCGGGTCAAATTTCGATTTCGATCATCGTTTGCCGCCGCGTGTTTCAAAAGGTCGTCTGAAAAAATAAAGGCCGTTTGGAAAACAAAGATAAATCAGGGAGGGTTTATCTTTATTTCCAAACGGCCGTTTAAAAGGTTTCCCGCTTAGAGGGGGAGGAGGCGGCGTTTTTTCAAAACGTTTTCGTAAATCATCCATGCCGCCAAGCTCAGGTAGGCGACGCTGGACAGGATGCCGATAACGGCAAAAATAGGTAGCAGGCGGTCAATCATGATGTTTTCCCGAGTAAGAAGTTAATGAAAAATTTTGTGTAAAAGCGTAATGTTTTGTATTTTTTATTGTACTGTTTGTACGGAATATGCGTGTAGTATGCAGCTTCAAATCGAGTCGGTCAACAAAAATGTATGGTGTTTTTTTAAAAAAGTTCCGTTTTTACATTAAAATAATCGGTAAATTCGACCGATATGCGGTATGGCAGGGTAACCGTTCGTCTATTGATAAACGGATATATCGTTGAAAAATATAAATAAATAATATAAAAATATGCAAATTGTTTTAAAATAAACGTTTTGTAAAAAAATTTTAAAAATCTGCTAAAAAGCGACACTTTAATAAAGTTTACATTTTTAAACATTTCAAATCCAAGTTTCAAGCGGCAAACCATCTGCCGGCACACCATCAGGCACATATTATGAATCAAACGGAAAGAACCTGTTTCCATTGCGGTCTGGAAGTCCCCGAACACCTCCATTTGACCGTCCGCTACGAAAATGAAGACCATGAAACCTGCTGCGCGGGTTGTCAGGCGGTGGCGCAGAGCATTATTGATGCAGGTTTGGGCAATTATTACAAACAGCGTACCGCCGACGCGGAAAAATCCGAACTGCCGCCGCCGGAAGTGTTGTCGCAACTGAAATTGTACGATTTGCCCGAAGTGCAGGCGGATTTTGTCGAGGTCGGGGAAGGGGATGAACGCGAGGCGGTGTTGATGCTGGGCGGCATTACTTGCGCGGCGTGCGTATGGCTGATTGAGCAGCAGCTTTTACGGACGGCGGGCGTGGTGCGCGTGGATTTGAATTACAGTACGCACCGCTGCCGCGTGGTGTGGGACGAGGGCAAAATCGCGCTGTCGGACATTCTTTTGAAAATCCGCAAAACGGGTTATACCGCCGCGCCTTACGATGCGCAAAAAGTCGAGGCGCAGGCGCAGAAAGAGCGCAAACAGTTTATCGTCAGGCTGGCGGTCGCGGGTTTGGGCATGATGCAGACGATGATGTTTGCCGTGCCGACTTATCTTTACGGCGGCGACATCGAGCCGCTGTTTTTGGAAATCCTGCACTGGGGCGGCTTTTTGATGGTGCTGCCCGTCGTGTTTTACAGCGCGTTGCCGTTTTACCGCGGCGCATGGCGCGATTGGAAAAACCGCCGCGTCGGCATGGATACGCCGATTGCGATTGCGGTCGTGATGACCTTTGTCGCGGGCATTTACAGCCTTGCCGTCAATGCGGGGCAGGGGATGTATTTCGAGTCCATCGCCATGCTGCTGTTTTTCCTGTTGGGCGGGCGGTTTATGGAACAAATCGCAAGGCGCAGGGCAGGAGATGCGGCGGAGCGGCTGGTGAAACTTGTTCCCGCGTTCTGCCACCGCCTTCCGTCTTATCCCGACAGCGAGGAAATCGAAGAAGCGGCAGTTGTACAGCTTCAGGCGGGCGACGTGATCGTCGTCAAACCCGGCGAAGTCATTCCTGTGGACGGCACGGTGTTGTCCGGCGAGAGCGAAGTGGACGAAGCCATGTTGACGGGCGAGAGCCTGCCCGTCGTCAAAAGGTCGTCTGAAAACGTTACCGCAGGCACGCTCAATACAGGCAGCCCGCTTGTTATCCGAACCGACCGCACCGGCAACAACACGCGTCTGTCGCACATCGTCAAACTGCTCGACCGTGCGCTCGCCCAAAAACCGCGCGCCGCCGAGCTTGCCGAGAAATACGCCTCCAGCTTCGTGTTTGGCGAGCTGCTGCTTGCCATCCCCGTTTTCATCGGCTGGACATGGTATGCCGACGCACAAACCGCCTTGTGGATTACCGTCGCGCTGCTGGTCATTACTTGCCCGTGCGCACTTTCACTTGCCACGCCGACCGCGCTTGCCGCCTCCACAGGCGCGCTTGCCGACGACGGCGTGTTAATCAGCGGCAAACAAAGCCTTGAAACGCTCGCCCAAATCGACGATGTCGTGTTCGACAAAACCGGCACGCTGACCAAAGGACAACTTTCCGTCAGCCGAATCATCCCCTTAGGTCGTCTGAAAACAGAAGAAGCGCTCGCCGCCGCACAAGCCCTGGAGCAACAATCCGAACACCCCATCGCCCGTGCCATCTTGAACCACACGCTTTCAGACGACCCCACCCCTGCGCCAGAATACATAGTCTCCCAACGCGTCAACCGCATCGGACAAGGCGTCAGTGCGCAAATGACTTATAAAGACGAAACCCAAGTTTGGGCATTGGGACGCGCCGATTTCGTCGCCGGAATAGCCGGCGTGTTGCCTGACCAAGCCGCCAACATCGAACACGCAGGCAGCATGGTGTTCCTTGGCAACCAAAGCGGTTTCCAAGCCGTCTTCCTGCTCGAAGACCAAATCAAAGACAGCGCCGCCGCCATGCTCGACACCCTCAAACAACAAGGCATCCGCACCCACCTACTCAGCGGCGACCGCACCAATGCCGTCGCACAAGTCGCGCAGGAGCTCGGTTTGGACACCTACCGCGCCGAAGCCACGCCCGAAGACAAACTCGCCTATGTTGAAGACTTGCAGAAACAGGGCAGAAAAGTTTTGATGGTCGGCGACGGCATCAACGATGCCCCTGTCCTCGCCCAAGCCGACGTATCCGCCGCCGTTGCAGCAGGCGCCGATGTCGCACGCGACGGCGCCGATCTGGTCTTGCTCAACGACGATTTGAACATCCTGCCCGCCACCATCGCCCAAGCTCGCCGCACACGCGAAATCATCCGCCAAAACCTCGCCTGGGCAAGCGCATACAACATCATCGCCGTCCCGCTCGCCGTCTTAGGCTACGTCAAACCCTGGATCGCCGCATTGGGCATGAGCCTCAGCTCCCTGTTTGTAGTGGGCAACGCGTTGAGGCTGTTGAAGAAGAGGAAATAGGTAGGGAAGGGAAAGGTCGTCTGAAAAACCGGATTTTGGGTTTTCAGACGACGTTTTTATTTGAGTTTTTAAAAGATGGATTGGCGGTGGTTTTTTCGTGGGCAAAGCCCACGCTACGAGGGCGTCGATTGAATTCAGGCTAAAAGGTCGTCTGAAACCTTTGATTTGATGGTAGATTAGGGTGAAAATTGGACATTGTAGAATGTTCAAGGTTCTTGTTGAGTTTTGAACCAGCCTACGCTTGCTAAAAGTGGAAATATTTATGGCAAGGGAAATTTGAGTGGCAAGATGTTCCGAATAGATGATAAATTTATGAAATAAAAGGAGTATTTTTATGTATCTAAGGTTTACAATTATGATCTTTGGCGATAATTTCAAGCCTAGTAAAATGGTTAATAACCTTGAGACTTCTCTTGAAGTTACTGACTATTTTGATGTTGGAGGAGAAGATGAATTTGGGGAAATAAATGATTATGGATGTCTGGTAGTAAATCACAAAAATGAATTTTCAAAAGAATATTGGGATAGTGAATATGAACAGGAATTCGTAGATTTTTTTAGAAAAAATCATCAATTATTAAGATTAAATAATGCTGATGATCTTAGAATTTTTATTGAGGCTTACTATTCAGATCAATGCAATTTTGAAATTTTCAATAGTGAATTATTAGCAGAGTTGGCAAAATACAAAGTTAGCCTACCAATAAGTGTTTATTATTGTGATAATGATTAATATCATAATTTGTAACATGTGTATTAAAAATTTATATAACAAGCGCAGGTTAGATTTTAAGTTTAAAATTAAATAAAATCAAAATTTATTGTATTTTACCCAACCTATGCTTGCTGATTCTCATCAAGAATATAATAAGATTTTGTATTGGTATGTGTCAGGTCATGGTCCATATGGTTTTAATTAGGAATGAATAATGCTTATAGTTTGTGCACACTGTGGTAATAAGTCTGAATTAACTCTGAAGGCTAAAGATTTTGTCAATCAAATGATGAAAACAGGATTAAAATTTGTCATGGTAGAGTGCCCTGTATGTCATAACAGTACGGCTTATACTGAAGATTCTTCTTTAAAACCAAAAATACCAGTAGAGGATTTCGTTATTAGGTGCCCGACGCAACATTGTACTGGTTGGGTTGTTCATTTTATTGATAATAATAAAGATTTTTTTTGGTTGCGGAGAGTGTTCAAATACATGGGGTACAAAAGAAGCTTTAGATAAAGATATTTCTAGAATTATCCAAAAATTTTCTTATAGGAAATCAGCTTATGTAAAGGATAAAGCTGGTTGGGTAGCAGCGTGTCTCGAAGAAGATCCTGACTATGTGGATTTGGTTGAGAAGGAACCTTTCGAAATTTAAGAAGCCTGTAGTCTGTATAAAATGCTTTTTTATAAGTAGGATGTATGGGGTGGCCCTTGCACATGGTTTGTTGGTTATAAGCTTGCATAAAACCTTCAGTCCTGAAGTAGGTTCTGTTTTAATCCAACGAGACCATTTTACTGTTGATTGAATTCAGGAGAAAGGTCGTCTGAAATCTTTTGATTTGACGGTAGATTGAGTTGGAAATTGGAATCGCAGAATATTCAATAATTCTTGTTGGGTTTTACCTCAATCTATACTTGCTTAAACCATTGTTTTTGAAAAGGTAAAATAATATGACAGCTTATACTATTCCAAGAAAATATTATCAATCTCTGCATATAATTGAGGGATCTCTATTAAGTTATACTTTGAAAAATGATGAATTCCATATCATCGTCAATTGTGTGGACTATCCGGACTTTCCTCAAGAGATCTCTACTCCCAATTATACAGACTGGGTAAAAATTAAATTTAATCAGTTCAGCTATCTGAAATTTATCTATGGATACGCTACGAAGAGCCAAGATAAAAATATCAAAAATGTATTGGAGCTTGGAGAATTAAAGCAGGATGATGAAATCTTGGATTATGGAGGTACGCTGGAATTGATAGGCGGTAGGTATGATCTTCCGACCGGTTTTAGCATAGATATAGTTTGCCGGGAAATAGAGTTAGAATTTTTAGATCAGGAGAATTTCAATTAAACAAGCCGCGGTTATATATGAAATCTTTAGGGAGATTGGTTTTTAATCTGACGCAACTATCTCGCATATTGTTTTGCCGCCCAGCCTACTTAAAAGGTCGTCTGAAAATCTAAATCCGTTTTCAGACGACCTTTGTTTTTCGTCGGTTTTATTGTCCGCGTAAAAACAGTGCGTCCAATTCTTTCAGCGTCAGTTTTACCCAGGTCGGGCGGCCGTGGTTACATTGGTTGCTGCGCGGGGTGTTTTCCATGTCGCGCAGGAGGGCGTTCATTTCGGGCAGGGTGAGCTGGCGGCCGGCGCGGACGGAGCCGTGGCAGGACATGGTGGCGAGGATGTGGTTTTCGTGTTCTTCGATGGTTTGGCTGCTGCCGACTTGGGCGAGTTCGCCCAAGACGTCTTTGGCGAGCGAGACGACGTCGGCTTTGCCGAGCATGGCGGGGACGGCGCGGACGGCGAGGGTGTTGCCGCCCATGTCGGACAGTTCCAGCCCGAAGCCTGCCAGTGTGTCGCCGTGGTCGGCGAGGGCGGCGCATTCTTCGTGGGACGCGGCGAAGGTAACGGGGATGAGCAGGCGTTGGCTTTGCAGGTTGCCGTTTTCCTGCCGCTGGCGTTTCATTTTTTCGTAGTTGACGCGCTCGGCGGCGGCGTGCATGTCGATGAGCAGCAGGCTGTCTTCGGCTTGGGCGAGGATGTAGATGCCTAATAGTTGGGCGATGGCGAAGCCGAGCGGCGGCAGTTCGGGTTTGGGGTCGTCTGAAAAGGCGCGTGCGGGGTTTTCAGACGACGTGGCGGTCGTGTTGCCGAAGCGGGCTTGTTCGAATTGTGCCAACTCGATATCGGCTTCATCGGCTGCGGTGTTTTTGAAGAGTTCGGCATAGGTGTTGAGGGCGGCGCGGCTTTCGCGCAGGGACAGGCTGCGTTGCTGCGGTGCGCGTGCCGCTTGATAGGGCATGGGGGCGGTTTTGCCGGAACCGAAGGTGCTGCGCGGTTCGGAGGCGTGTGTATTTGGTGCGGCGGCGAAAATGTTTTCAGACGACGCGGTCGGGTTTTGGAGAAACTGATGATGCTCGTTTTCAGACGACGTTGCCGTGGGACGGATGCCGGTGATTTCGTGCAACACTTCGCCTGCGTTGCTGACGCTTTCGGTCAAGTCGGCGCGGGTGTCGGCGAGGGCTTTGTTGAGGGTGTGGAACACGAGTTGGTGTACCTGCTGGCTGTCGCGGAAGCGGATTTCGGTTTTGGTGGGGTGGACGTTGACATCCACGGCTTCGGGCGGCAGGTCGAGGAAGAGGACGAAGGCGGGGGTGAGGGCGTTGTGCAATACGTCGCGGTATGCCTGTTTGACGGCGTGAAGCATGACTTTGTCGCGCACGAAGCGGTGGTTGACGAAGCAGTATTGTTTGTCGGTTTTGCCTTTGGCAAAAGTGGGTTTGGCGATGGCGCCGTAGAGTCGCAGTGCGCCGTTGCCGCTGTCGATTTCTAAGGATGCCGCCTGAAAGTCTTCGCCGACGATGGCGGCTATGCGTTCGTGCAGGCTTTGGGCGGGGAGTTTGAACACTTGTTTGCCGTCGCGTTTGAGCGAGAAGGCGATGTGCGGATGCGCCAGTGCGAGGCGTTCTAGCATGGTGGCGCAGTGGGCGTATTCGGTGTTTTCGGATTTGAGGAACTTGCGCCGCGCGGGGGTGTTGAAGAAGAGTTCGGCGGCTTCGATGGTGGTGCCGACAGGATGGGCGGCGGCGGTGGGGTTGCTGAGTTTGCCGTCTTCGGCTTTGACTTGGGTCGCGTGCGCGCTGCCGTCTTGGCGGCTGGTCAGGATCAGGCGGCTGACGGAGGCGATGCTTGCCAAGCCTTCGCCGCGAAAGCCCATGCTGGCGACATGCTCCAAATCGTTTAAGGTTTTGATTTTACTGGTGGCGTGGCGGTGGAGTGCGAGTTCGATGTCGTCGGGGTGGATGCCGCCGCCGTTGTCGCTGACGCGGATGAGGCGGATGCCGCCGCCTGCCAACTCGACTTCAATCGCCGTCGCGCCTGCGTCTATGCTGTTTTCGACGATTTCTTTCAGGGCGTTGGCGGGGCGTTCGACCACTTCACCGGCGGCGATTTGGTTGACGAGGTGGTCGGGCAGGGCGGCGATTCGGGACATGGGTTTCTTCCGTTTTCAAACTGGCGGGTATTATAGCAAAAGGTCGTCTGAAAACCGGAATCGGGATTTCAGACGACCTTTTGAAATTTAACTGCCGTTTTACAGGATACTTGTAGCCTTACTTTGTCTTATTTGAGATTCTCCAAAAGTTTTTCCCCATCAGTAATCTGAGATAATGTTTGGGCAAAAGGAAAAGAACGTCCCAAAATGGATTTAACCTGTCTTGCTTTGATTGGATTTTGACTTAAATCGACAAAATGTTCTAGTTTCTGAAAAAATGTTTTATTATCAACGCCATAATGATGAGTTTTCTCTACGATTCCTGTTGCTTGACCGTATGCAACAATTCCTTGTCCGGAGGCGTATAGGAATACATAGTCTCCTTTTTTAATCCGACAGATTTTTTCTTTGTAGCCATCTTCAAATGCAGCAGCTACTTGGTTTGTCATCATGAAATTATGGTCTTCCAGGTCGTTGGCACTATTAGTATTTAATAAGAAATATCGTGTTGTAGTTGAATTATCAAATTCTTCGTCTTTTTGTTTGTCAATCATTCGTTTGTTCTCCCAGTCTTGAATAATGAATTCTTGAATTAAATCATTAATGATGTCTTGGCGGGTTGTTTCCCAAGCATCGGCAAGCTCTTGCAAAATCAAATCATCTTTAATGGATAAACGTAAACTCAACGTAATCTTATTTTGATTTCGTTGGTTATATATTTCTGTGCGGCGGTCGATAAAGCTGTTGGACATAATTATATCCTTTTGTTTTTAGAGTTAAATAAGATATCAGGAGGAGAATATCCTTTTTGATGATGAGTATTATGCTATATTTGTATTTTAAATACAATAAAAATTATTCTTGAATTATTTTATAATTATTATATTATTATTTTTATTTGAAATAAATTATAGTAATATAGTGGATTAAATTTAAATCAGAACAAGGCGCGACGAAGCCGCAGACAGTACAGATAGTACGGAACCGATTCACTTGGTGCTTCAGCACCTTAGAGAATCGTTCTCTTTGAGCTAAGGCGAGGTAACGCCGTACTGGTTTAAAGTTAATCCACTATAATTTTCATGGGAGGTTGGCTGAATCAGGTAATTTATAGCAAAAGGTCGTCTGAAAACCGGAATCGGGATTTCAGACGACCTTTTGATAAGACGGGCGGTTTATTTGTTTTCTGCTTCTTCAAAACCGACGACTTCCAAGCCGAAGCCGGTCAAGCCGGTGAAGGCGGAGGGCTGTCCTAATACGCGCAGTTTGCCGACGTTGAGGCCGGCGAGGATTTGCGCGCCGATGCCGTAGCTTTTGCTGTCCCATTTGTAGGCTTGGTTGGCGCCTTTGGGCAGGGTGCGGTCGAGCAGGGTGGCGCCGTCTTCGGTGCGGTGCAGGAGGATGACGACGCCGCTGTCGGCTTGCTGGATGCGTTCAAGGGCTTTGGGCAGCGACCAGGAATGGCGCGGGTTGGCTTGGATGAAGTCCATGACGCTGAAGGGTTCGTGTACGCGGACGAGGGTTTCGGTGTCGGCGGTGGGTTTGCCTTTGACGAGGGCGAGGTGGGTTTCGCCGGAGAGTTTGTCGACGTAAACGTGTTGCTGGAATTCGCCCCACGGGGTTTGTACGGGGGCGTTGCCCATGTCTTCGAGCAGGCTTTCGGTGCGGCTGCGGTATTCGATAAGGTCGGTAATCGTGCCGATTTTGAGGTTGTGTTCTTCGGCGAACTTCATCAGTTCGGGCATACGCGCCATGGTGCCGTCGTCGTTGATGATTTCGCAGATGACGGCGGCGGGGATGAGTCCGTTCATTTGTGCCAAGTCGACGCCGGCTTCGGTGTGTCCGGCGCGTACTAGGACGCCGCCTTTTTGCGCACGCAGGGGGAAGATGTGGCCGGGTTGGACGATGTCTTCGGGTTTGGCGGTCGGGGAGACGGCGGTTTGGATGGTCAGGGCGCGGTCGGCGGCGGAAATGCCGGTAGTGATGCCTTGCGCCGCTTCGATGGAAACGGTGAAGTTGGTGCCGTATTGCGCGCCGTTTTTCTGGGTCATCATAGGCAGGCCGAGCCGCTCGACCATGCTGCCTTCCATCGGCAGGCAAACCAGTCCGCGCGCGTGTTTGATCATGAAGTTGATGGCTTCGGGGGTGACGAACTGTGCCGCCATCAGCAAATCGCCTTCGTTTTCGCGGTCTTCCGCGTCGGTGATGATAACCATTTTGCCGGCTTTGATGTCGGCAAGGATTTCGGGGATGGAGGAAATGTGGGGCATGGTGCGTCTTTCTTGATGGTCGGGTTGGGCTGTGGCGTGTTCTTGATCCAGCCACATGGCGGGCATTTGCGCCGCCTGTTCGATTTTGCGGGCTTTTTTCTCGCCGAAGGATTTGTTTTTCAGAAGGGCGGACAATTCGCCTTGGTTGATGGCGATGGCTTCGGCAAAACGGGTTTGCTGGCCGCCGTATTTGTCCGCTATCCATTGCCGCAGGTTGCGGCGGCGCAGGTCGGTGGTGTTCATGATGTGTGGGGTGGCTGAAAGGATGTAGGCGATTGTAGTCTTGTCTTTACCAAAAGGCAAACTTTGTTTGAAGGCGGATTTTTATTACTTTTTGGTAATGTTTCGGCAGAAGGTCGTCTGAAAAACAAAAATGGCGTTTTCAGACGACCTTTGCTTGAAATCTGAACATTTGAAAGAATATGGGCGTTATAGTGGATTAAAATAAAAATGAGACAAGGCGGCAACGCCCGCCGTGTACGGGTAGTACATAAGGGCGTTGGCAACGCCGTATCATTGCAATTTTAATCCACTATAAGTTTAACGCAACCGAAAAGGGTCTAACCTGATGAAAATGGTTTACCGATTGATTTTAATATCTATTTTTTGCGCGCTCGCAGCGGCGGGCGGCTGGTTTTATGCCCAGCACCGCAACGACAACACCCATGAAGCGATTTCGCGCGAAGGCGTTTTGATGCAGATTAAGCAGATGAACCGCTTGGAAAGCACGGCTTTTTACATCGACACCATCATCCGCACCGAGAAAAAAGGCGACTGGCGCAGATTGTGGCAGGACTCGCAAAGCGGTCTGTTTATCGTGCGCGGCAAAGTGTTGGCGGGCTTGGATTTGGACAAGCTTCACGCCGACAACGTCAATATCGTGGACGGAAAAGTCCTCATCAGCCTGCCGCCCGTAGAAATCCTCAGCGTCGATTTGGAAAATATCGAGGTGTACGACATCCAAACCGGCTCGTTCAACCTTTTGCCCGTGGATAAGGCAGTGTTCAAAACCGTGCAGGACGAAGCCAAAAAACAAGTCCTCGCCAGCGCGTGCAAAGCCCAAATTTTGGATCACGCCAACCGCCAAGCGCAAACGCAGCTTGAAAACCTGTTTGCCCTGACGCAGACGCAGGTATCGGTTTATCCGGCGGCTGTGGGGCAGTGCAAATAGCGGCAGCGCAAAACAAGGCTTACGCGCCGAGTACAAACAAGGTCGTCTGAAAACGAAAGTAGTGGGTTTGCCAAATCGTTTTCAGACGACCTTTTGTTCAGCGTCGATACGCTTCACATCAAGCGCGCGGTTACATCATCCAAGCGTTAAAGATAATCATCGATATTCGGGCTTCTGCCGAACACGGCTTCATGCGCCTGACTGATGGTCAACCGGTTAAACATCAGCCGCTGGGTTTGGTCGCCGTCGATAATCCTTACCCTGCCTTCCAATTTCGGCGCGTCGTGGTGGAAAGTATTTTTAAACGCAAGCCAGCGGTCGGTTTGCAGGTGGACGACGGCAAACATATCGTGCGAAATATTCACGCCGACGCTGATGAGTTTCGGCGAAGCCTGAAGGCAGAAACTGCTGTCGCCGAACAGGCACAGCCCCTCGTTTTCGGCATAGCGGAACAGCTCGATTTTCACCGCATCGGGTTCGGCGAATATGGTGCAAAACAGCCGCTCGAACAGCGACGGCTGAGCCACGCCTTCGCTCAACATACCGTAAAGCCCCGCCAGCCAATCGACATAGCCGAGAAACGAAAAACGGTAGTTTTGCATGATAGCTTCGATGCGGCTCGGATCGCGCTTACTGATCAGGCGCACAAACTCAAACCCAACCTCCGGCAGCCGCGCCCGAACGGCCTCATGCAGACGGTGGGCGAACAGGTTTTTATGGTTGTGCGGATTGCGCAGGATGCCGAGGAATTTCAGCCGCAATATCCGCCACAATGCCTCGGGAACTTTGACCGTATCGGTTTCGCCCGTTTTCAGACGACCTTCGGGCAGCGTGCGCAGATGGTTGCAGGCTTCTTCGTAGCCGCTTTCGTGGCGGTTGAACCAGCTTTCCAAATTGTACTGGTTGGCGGTGTTTTCCACGAAAGTCAGCGTGTAGAGGTTTTTCGCCGCCAGATTGCCGATGATGTTGACACTCGCCGCCGCACTGCGATTTTCGCTCCCGCCGCGAACCTTGTCGCCGGAGCGGGGGCGTCGGGCGGCAGCCGGTTCGCGGAACATGGACAAAGGCAGCTTGTAAACATTCTGATTCTGTGGGCTGACCTGCGGATTATGCGCATGCTGCCGCTGCTCGGTCTGGGCGATATAGTGGTGTTCCTTGGTCGGATTCGCCGTCAACAGCGCATAAGGCTTTTCGCCACATTCGGAAAATTCGCAATCACTGAGGATAAAGGCTTGTCGGGTCATGGTGTCTGGAGGTCGTCTGAATGTGCCGATTATAGTGGATAGGGAATTAAGGGGATTATACGGAATGATGCTTCTGCTTGCAGAATACGCTAATAGAATGCCGATAATGGGAATCCAAAAAACACTTCGCCGCCGTCATTCCCGCGCAGGCGGGAATCTAGAAGTTTGGATTTACAGTAATCTTTAAGTATTTCTGAAATATAGAGGTCTGGATTCCCGCCCGCGCGGGAATGACGGTAATTGGTTAGTATTCGTATACAAAAGGACGCAAAAAGGTCGTCTGAAAACAGGTATAGAGTGGTTCGCTAAATCGTTTTCAGACGACCTTAAATCAACGGACTGTTCAACACTATCTATTCTTCTTTTTGGAAAACGTGGTTGCGGTGATACTCGAAATATTTTTTGCTTTTCGGTCGAATTTTCAATTTCATATCGGAAGAAATCCCAAGCCGCTTTTGATTTTTCAGATCGATTTTCGGACTGATTTTTATCGTACCGTCGGTCTCAAACGTAATCAGACCGCTATCGAATAATGCGTCGATATTGGGTGCGAGCATCAGACCATTGGAGGGGTCTAGACGCTCTTCATTGTTGCACTTGCTCCAAGGTTTAATATGGCTGGCAATAAGTAAAGACTGAACATCTAGACCTGTTAGCGGGCAGTTCGGATACAGTTCGAGTAGTTTTTTCCGGAATCTGCCTTGCCCTAAACGGGCTTTGATCAAAGTTTCAATTTCGGTTCGCTTGTTTGAATTGGTCTCGGAGGCTAAACGTTTTTCGAGTTCGTCTATATCAGATTTTAAGGATAGGGCAGAAGTTACCTGAAAATTTTGTATTCCTGTGAGCTGTTCTACCGGTAATCCGTTTTTCTTACAGGTTCCGCATGGATTTAGTCCTTTTTGGTATTTGAACCAGCTCCATTGTTCAAGTTCTTCAATTGAGTTTGAGCAAACTTTGAAATAGTCTCCAGTTGTACTGCTTCCCGGCTTTTTATTCAGTTGGCTACAATTAGCAAAATGTATTCTGGGATGACTTTCATGAATATTAGAAGGGTCTTTACGTCGTTCTATATTTAATACAAATCCATTTGGGTTTTCTTTAATCCATTTATTATAGTCATTATCATTCGGCATATCTTCAAAAATTTTTATGTCAGACATAAGATTCTCCAAATCTTTTCTATAGATTCAATTAAGTTTGTTTGTATATATAGGTTCGGGACAAAAAAAATCTAGGTCGTCATTCCCGCGCAGGCGAGAATCCAGAAGTTTGGATTTGCAGTAATTTTTAAATATTTTTGAAATGCAGAGGTTTGGATTCCCGCCTGCGCGGGAATGACGGCGGTTGGTTCGGTCTTCATACGCAAAAGAACATATAAAGGTCGTCTGAAAACAGATATAGCAGAATCCGCTAAATTGTTTTCAGACGACCTTTTCTTTAAAAAGCCGAATCAAATCAAACTACCGGTTAACCCAACGCTTTCCTTGCTCCGGCGAAGAGGCGGTACCAGCCGGACAGTTCCGTCCAGTCTTCCGGTTTCCAGCTCATTTGTGCGGCGCGGTACACGCGTTCGGGGTGGGGCATCATGATGGTAACGCGGCCGTCGGCGTTGGTAACGCCGGCGATGCCTTGCGGCGAGCCGTTGGGGTTGAGCGGGTAGGTTTGGGTAACTTGGTTTTGACCGTCCACATATTGCAGCGCGATGCCGAGGCCGTCTGAAATTTTGCCGCCGTGAAGCGAGAAATCGGCGCGGCCTTCGCCGTGGCTGACGACGACGGGCAGGCTGGAGCCTTGCATTTCGTTCAGAATCAGGGAGGCTGATTTGGGGACGTGAACCATGCTCAGGCGCGCTTCGAACTGTTCGCTCAGGTTGCGTTTGAACTTCGGCCAGCCTGCCGTGCCGGGGATGATTTCGGCGAGGTTGCTGACCATTTGGCAGCCGTTGCACACGCCCAGTGTCAGCGTGTCCGGGTCGGCGAAGAAGGCGGCGAACTGGTCGCGCAGGGCGGGGTGGAACAGGATGGATTTCGCCCAGCCTTCGCCCGCACCGAGTACGTCGCCGTAGCTGAAGCCGCCGCACGCCGCCAGCATTTTGAAGTCGGCAAGGTGGACGCGGCCTGCCATCAGGTCGGACATATGCACGTCGTAGGCATCGAATCCGGCGCGGGTGAACGCGGCGGCCATTTCGATTTGCCCGTTTACACCCTGTTCGCGCAGGATGGCGATTTTGGGTTTCGCGCCGCTGTTGACGAAAGGCGCGGCGATGTCTTCGTTCACGTCAAATTTCACGTCGGCAAACAATGCGCTGCGTTCATTGTCGCCAATCAGGGCGAATTCGCTGTCGGCGCAGGCAGGGTTGTCGCGCAGTTTCTGAATGGAGTGGCTGGTTTCCTGCCATGCGCGTTGCAGGTCGGCGCGGGTTTGTTCCAACACGATGCCTGCCTGATTGCGGATAACGATTTTTTCGTCGGAACCGATGGTGGCAACAGTATGCAAGGGCAGCGCAGCCGCTTTGAACAAGGCTTCTACTGCCGCGACATCTCGTTTGGCGATTTGAATCACTGCGCCCAGTTCTTCATTGAACAATGCGCGGATGCTGGCTTCGTTGACGTCGGCTTGGTTGGCAACCAGTGAAGTCAAATCCACATTCAAGCCGCACCGTGCCGCAAACGCCATTTCCACCAGCGTCGCAAACAAGCCGCCGTCGCTGCGGTCGTGATACGCCAAGAGTTTGTCTTCGGCGACAAGTTGCTGAATCACGTTGTAAAACGTTTTCAGACGACCTGTATCGTCCAAATCGGGCGCGTCGCCGCTCATATTATTGTAGACCTGACCGAACGCCGAGCCGCCCATACGCGCTTTGCCGAAGCCCAAATCGACAAACAGCAATACGCTGTCTTCGACGTTTTTCAATTCGGGCGTAACGGTTTTGCGTACGTCTTGAACTGGCGCGAACGCGGAAATAATCAGGCTCAACGGCGAGACGACGGATTTTTTCTCTTCGCCGTCCTGCCACACGGTTTTCATCGACAGGCTGTCTTTGCCTACCGGAATGCTCAAATCTAATGCCTGACAAGCTTTGGAAACGGCTTCGACGGTGCGGTAGAGTTTTTCGTCTTCGCCCTCGTTGCCACATGCCGCCATCCAGTTGGCGGAAAGTTTGATATTGCCGATGTCGCCGATGTTGACCGCCGCGATGTTGGTGATGGCTTCGCCGACGCACATTCTGCCCGAGGCGGGCGCGTCAAACAGGGCGACGGTCGGTTTTTCGCCCATAGACATCGCTTCGCCGCGATAGGTGTTGAAGCCCATCATGGTAACGGCGCAGTCGGCTACGGGGGTTTGGTATTTGCCGACCATTTGGTCGCGGTGGGTCATGCCGCCGACGCTGCGGTCGCCGATGGTAATCAGGAAGTTTTTGGCGGCTACGGCGGGCAGGCGCAAAACGCGGTAGGCGGCTTCGGTGATGTCGATGTCTTTGGCAGTGAATGGTTTTTCAGACGACCTCACGGTTTTGTCGCTGCGCGTGGTTTTGGGCGGTTTGCCGAGCAAGACGTTCAGCGGCAAATCGACGGGATTGTTGGAGAACAAATCGTCGCGCACTTTCAAATGGCCGTCGTCGGTCGCCGTGCCGACTACGGCAAACGGGCAGCGTTCGCGTTCGCAGATGGCGCGGAACGTGTCCAAATCTTTTTCCAAAATCGACAACACATAACGCTCTTGCGATTCGTTGCACCAGATTTGCAGCGGGTTGAGGCCGTGCTCTTCCAGCGGCACTTCGCGTAATTTGAATACCGCGCCGCGTCCGGCATCGTTAACGAGTTCGGGGAAGGCGTTGGACAGGCCGCCCGCGCCGACGTCGTGGATGGAGATAATCGGGTTTTTGTTGCCGAGCTGCCAGCAGCGGTCGATCACTTCCTGCGCGCGGCGTTCGATTTCGGGGTTGCCGCGTTGTACGGAATTGAAGTCCAAAGAGGCGTCGTTCGTGCCGGTATTCATCGAAGAAGCCGCGCCGCCGCCCAAGCCGATAAGCATACCCGGGCCGCCCAGTTGGATCAGCAACGCGCCTTCGGGGATTTCGTCTTTATGCGTCTGCTGCGCCTGAATGCTGCCCAAGCCGCCCGCAATCATAATCGGTTTGTGGTAGCCGCGAACCTGACCGTCAAACTTCTCTTCAAAAGTGCGGAAATAGCCCAAGAGGTTCGGGCGGCCGAATTCGTTGTTGAACGCCGCGCCGCCGATGGGGCCTTCAATCATAATGTCCAGCGGCGAGGAAATATGTTCCGGCTTGCCGTAGTCTTGTTCCCACGGCTGTTTGAGGTCGGAGATGTTGAGGTTGGATACGGTAAAGCCGGTCAAGCCTGCTTTCGGACGCGAACCTTTGCCCGTTGCGCCTTCGTCGCGGATTTCGCCGCCCGCGCCCGTTGCCGCACCCGCAAACGGCGCGATGGCGGTCGGGTGGTTGTGCGTTTCCACTTTCATGATGATATGCGTGTCTTCCTCGTGGAAACGGTAGCCTTGGTTTTCCGCCGCATTCGGATAGAAACGCTCGATTTTCGCGCCTTCGATCACGGACGAATTGTCTTTATAGGCGACGACCGTGCCTTCGGGATGCTCGTTGTGTGTATCGCGAATCATGCCGAAAAGGGATTTCGGCTGTTTTTCGCCGTTGAGGATGAAATCGGCGTTGAAGATTTTGTGGCGGCAGTGTTCGCTGTTTGCCTGCGCGAACATCATCAGCTCCACATCGGACGGATTGCGGTTTAAAGCCTGATAGTTTTCAACCAGATAATCGATTTCGTCGGCGGAGAGTGCCAAGCCCATTTCGGTATTGGCTTTGACCAAAGCCTCTTTACCGCCGCCCAAAACATCAACGGTAGAGAAGGTTTCGGATTCGAGATGGTGGAATAATTTGGAGGCCGTCTGAAAATCGGGCAGCACGGATTCGGTCATGCGGTCGTGCAGCAAAGCCGCCCATTGCTGTTTCTGTTCATCATTCAGACGACCTTCCAGCCACACCGCCATGCCGCGTTCGATGCGCTCTATGCCTTCCAAACCGCAGTTTTCCGCGATATTGGTCGCCTTGGAAGCCCACGGCGAAATCGTGCCCAAACGGGGCGTTACCAAAAATAAATGCAAGCCCTCGCGCGCTTCGGGCGTTTCTTTAACGCTTTGCGCCGCCAACAAGGCTTGCAGTTTTTCGACAGTCGCGGCATCCAGTGCTTTCTCGCTGCCGACAAAATACCAAAATTCGCTTTTCAGTTTCACTTCGGGCAGGCCGAGTGCGGCCGCTTTTTGCAAGAGTTTTTCAACACGGAAATCGGAAAGGGCGGTAACGCCGCGCAAGGGCAAAACAACAGACATGATTCAGCTCTCAAATGCGGTTGGGAAAGGCTGTATTATACGCCGAATGGGTCTGGGCTGCTTGGTAATTTGGGTGAAAATGTTGACAATTTTTCAGACGACCTGAGCTGGGTGGGGCGGAAGGGTCGTCTGAAAAATCTTGATTGAAGCTTATGCAATACTCTGATTTAAATTGATTTTGCAGGGATTTAAACCAAAGGTTATAGGCTGATTTGAAAAAATCGATGTCGGTTTACGGAAGGTTTATCCAAAAAATTTATCGTTTATTTTTCTGATAAATCGGCATGAGTTCAGGCAGCATTCTGCGGATGGCGTTGATGCGCGTCTGATTGGCCGGGTGGGTGGACAAAATCGCAATGGACGAGCTGCCTTCAAGTTTGCTCATCTTTTCCCAAACGCTGATGGCAGCCTCCGGATTGTAGCCCGCCTGAGCCATCAAACGTACGCCGCCTGCGTCCGCTTCGCTTTCCTGATGGCGCGAAAAGGGCTTGGAAGCAAGTAAATCCGTACCCAATCCGACAATATTGGCATCGACTCCGGATGCACCTGCTAAAATAGAACCGCCCAATCCCGTCAGCACTTGGCCGCCAATCGCTTTTTTGCCATGTTCCAGCAGGGCGTGGGTCATCTCGTGACCGATAACGGCGGCGATTTCGTCGTCCGTCAATTTCAAACGCTCGACCATGCCGGTGTACATCGCCATTTTGCCTCCGGGCATTGCCCAAGCATTCAATTCATTGCCGCGGAAAACATTCATCTGCCAATTGAAAGGTGTGCCGGTTTGGTTGGCCTGGTTGGCATAGGGCTTCAGGCGCTCGAATACGGCTTTGATACGGCGCGAAGTGTGGGAGGTGTTGTCCAAAACGCGCTGCGACTGCGCTTGCTGTACCACTTGCGAATAGTTTTTGGCGGCGGCCTCGTTGAGCGATGCCGTATCGTATCCCACCATATCGGCAACGGAAGTACAGCCGGTCAAAGCCATAATGGCTCCCAGCTGCATCAACTGTTTTTTGTATATTTGTTTGTTCGGCATTTGCATCTCCTAATATTGTTAAAATCAAGATTCTTCAAGCGGATTGCATACAGTATTTCTGCACATCATATAAAAAATGCCGCCTGATTTTCAGACGGCATAACAAATATTTTAAGAGCGGCGCTGCAACATCCAAGATTCGATCTTACGCGCGTCGTTGACTCGGGTTGTCGAAGTCGGCGAGTTCAGCAATACGATGGTAATCGGTTGGTTTTGGACGTTTGCCTTAACCACCATCGAACGTCCTGCTTCGCGGATATAACCGGTTTTCTGAAGCTCAATGTTCCAGCTGCCTTCGCGGACGAGGGCGTTGGAGTTTTTATAGTTTTGGCGGCCGTTTGCCGTCCAAACCGAGCCGTAGTTGGAGGTTGTGTTTTTGCGGATAAGCGGATATTTGCTTGCCGCGGCGACCATACGGTTCAAATCGTTGGCGGTTGATACGTTTTGGAAATTCAGGCCGGTAGGTTCGTAGAAACGGCTGCTGTGCATGCCCAGGCTTTGCGCTTTGGCATTCATGGCGGCAACAAACGCCGACATACCGCCCGGATAGGTACGGCCCAGCGCGTGTGTTGCGCGGTTTTCGCTGCTCATCAGGCTCAGGTGCAGCAATTCGCCGCGCGTCAGCGTCGTGCCGACGGCAAGGCGGCTGCCTGTACCTTTCAGACGGTCGATTTCGTCGGAGGTAATGGTAATGCGTTCGTTCATATCCAAACGCGCATCCAAGACAACCATCGCACTCATCAGTTTGGAAATGGATGCAATCGGCATCACGCGGTCTGCGTTTTTCTGATAGAGGATTTCGCCTGTTTTGTTGTTAAAAATCAGGGCGGACTGCGATGTCAAAAGCGGCCCCGCCATCATCGCCTGAGCCTCGATTTTTTGTGCGTGGCTTAATGCGAAAGCTTCCATCGGGTCATTTTGGGTTGGAAAATTTTGTTCCAAAAATTGACCCAAAACGTCCATATCGTCTGCAGCGGCAGGGGCGGCGGCGACAGTCAACGCCATACCCAAACAGGCGGCACTCAGTGTTTTATAAAATTTCATAACCGACATACTTCAACCAGTAGAATTTAAGACAATTGAATTATTAAAGGGGATATTTTGCTTAAAATACAACAAAATGTAAAGTTTAATATGGCTTTTTTGCGTTTGTTTGCATCTTTTTCCCAAATTGGAAACAATCTTAAGGATGGGAAATCATGGTGTGTTGCCACGCGTCGGAGGGTCGTCTGAAAACCTTACGCCCAACAGCTTGCCATACGGTATTTGATAAACCTTAAGATACTGATTATACTTACCGACTTTGCCGAAAACCGTTCCCACAACATTCGGATAACGGTTTGCCGATATTGCTTGAAAACAGAAGATAAATTATGACTGAAGAAAAACGCTCCTGCTCGTTTTGCGGAAAATCCGAGCATGAAGTCAAAAACCTGATTGAAGGCGAAAACGCTTTTATCTGTAACGAATGTGTAGAAACTTGCGGCGTAATGCTGCAAAGTTCAGACGACCTCTCCGCAGACAAATCTGCAACGGATGCGTCCCATCCGAACAACAAGCTGCCCACGCCTGCCGAAATCGTCGCCAACCTCAACGATCACGTTATCGGTCAGGAACAAGCCAAGAAAGCCTTGGCGGTGTCGGTGTACAACCATTACAAACGCCTGCGCCATCCCAAAGCCAACGGCAACGTCGAATTGTCGAAATCCAACATCCTGCTTATCGGTCCGACCGGTTCGGGTAAAACGCTGTTGGCGCAGTCCTTGGCGCGCAAACTGGACGTACCGTTCGTGATGGCGGACGCGACCACGCTGACCGAGGCGGGTTATGTCGGTGAAGACGTCGAGCAAATCATTACCAAACTTTTGGGTAAATGCGATTTCGATGTCGAAAAAGCCCAGCGCGGTATCGTTTATATTGACGAAATCGACAAAATCTCGCGTAAAAGCGACAACCCGTCAATTACCCGCGACGTATCCGGCGAAGGCGTGCAACAAGCCTTGCTGAAACTGATTGAAGGTACGGTTGCCAGCGTTCCGCCCCAAGGCGGCCGTAAGCATCCGAATCAGGAATTTATCAACGTCGATACGACCAACATCCTGTTTATCTGCGGCGGCGCGTTTGCAGGCTTGGAAAAAGTCATCCGTCAGCGTACTGAAAAAGGTGGTATCGGTTTTGGCGCGTCCGTTCACAGTAAGGACGAAAATGCCGACATTACCGGATTGTTTGAAATCGTTGAGCCTGAAGACTTGATTAAATTCGGTTTAATTCCCGAGTTAATCGGCCGTCTGCCCGTTATCGCCACGCTGGCGGAATTGGATGAAGACGCATTGGTCAACATTTTGACCGAGCCGAAAAATGCCTTGGTGAAACAATATCAAACTCTGTTCGGCATGGAAAATGTCGAATTGGAATTTGAAGAAGAAGCCCTGCGCAGCATCGCCCGTCAGGCAATGGAACGCAAAACCGGCGCGCGCGGCCTGCGTTCCATCGTTGAACGCTGCCTCTTGGATACTATGTATCAACTGCCTGATTTGAAAGGCGTGACCAAAGTTGTCATCGGTAAAAACGTCATTGAGAAAGGCGAACAGCCCAAGCTCCTGCGTGAAGACGGAAGCGAATATCAGGCAAACACCCGGTAAAAGAACGAACCGGTCATTCCGATAAAATATAAAAGGTCGTCTGAAACCCTGTTTTCAGACGACCTTTTCGTATTTTTCAAGATAATTCGTTTCAATAGCAAACACCTATTACATCCGATAACATAAATATTCCAATTTTTGCCAAACTGGTCTATGATACCTAAAAGGATTGTTTACAATTCTTTGATTGCAAATCATTTGCAACGGATAGAAGAAAAACAGAAAAAAGGAACAAAGAGATGTTAGAAGCCTATCGCAAAGCCGCCGCCGAGCGTGCTGCCCTCGGTATCCCGCCCCTCCCTTTGAACGCGCAGCAAACCGCCGATTTGGTCGAGCTGCTGAAAAACCCGCCCGCAGGCGAAGGCGAGTTCTTGGTCGAACTGCTTGCCCACCGTGTTCCGCCCGGTGTGGACGATGCCGCCAAAGTCAAAGCCTCATTCCTGGCTGCCGTTGCCGAAGGCAGTGCATCCAGCCCGCTGATTTCCCCCGAATATGCGACCGAACTTTTAGGTACAATGCTTGGCGGTTACAACATTCATGCCTTAATCGAACTCTTGGACAACGACAAACTCGCGCCTATCGCTGCCAAAGGTTTGAAACATACGCTTCTGATGTTCGATTCTTTCCACGACGTTCAGGAAAAAGCCGAAAAAGGCAACAAATATGCGCAGGAAGTTTTGCAATCTTGGGCAGATGCCGAATGGTTTACCTCACGCGCCAAAGTTCCCGAAAAAATTACCGTTACCGTCTTCAAAGTTGACGGCGAAACCAATACAGACGACCTCTCTCCCGCGCCCGACGCATGGAGCCGTCCCGATATTCCACTGCACGCGCTGGCCATGCTGAAAAACCCGCGCGACGGCATCACGCCCGACAAACCGGGCGAAGTCGGTCCGATTAAATTGTTGGAAGAACTCAAAGCCAAAGGTCATCCTGTTGCCTACGTCGGCGACGTGGTCGGTACCGGTTCTTCACGCAAATCCGCGACCAACTCCGTCATTTGGCATACCGGCGAAGACATTCCGTTCGTACCGAACAAACGTTTCGGTGGCGTATGCTTGGGTGGAAAAATTGCGCCGATTTTCTTCAATACTCAAGAAGACTCCGGTGCGCTGCCGATTGAAGTCGATGTTTCCGCGCTGAAAATGGGCGATGTCGTCGATATTCTGCCTTATGAAGGCAAAATCGTGAAAAACGGCGAAACCGTTGCCGAGTTCAGCCTGAAATCCCAAGTATTGCTGGACGAAGTGCAAGCGGGCGGCCGTATCAACCTGATTATCGGTCGCGGTCTGACCGCCAAAGCGCGCGAAGCCCTGAAACTGCCTGCCTCTACCGAATTCCGCCTGCCTCAAGCGCCTGCCGAAAGCAAAGCCGGTTTCACATTGGCGCAAAAAATGGTCGGTCGCGCCTGCGGTCTGCCCGAAGGACAAGGCGTACGCCCGGGTACTTATTGCGAACCGCGCATGACGACTGTCGGTTCGCAAGACACTACCGGCCCGATGACCCGCGACGAGTTGAAAGACTTGGCTTGCTTGGGCTTCTCCGCCGATATGGTGATGCAGTCTTTCTGTCACACCGCGGCTTATCCGAAACCTGTCGATGTCAGAACCCATAAAGAACTGCCCGCCTTTATTTCTACCCGTGGCGGCGTATCTCTGCGTCCGGGAGACGGCGTGATCCACTCATGGCTCAACCGCCTGCTGTTGCCCGATACTGTCGGCACTGGTGGCGACAGCCACACCCGTTTTCCTATCGGTATTTCCTTCCCTGCAGGCTCCGGCTTGGTGGCTTTCGCAGCAGCCACCGGCGTCATGCCGCTCGATATGCCTGAGTCCGTACTGGTACGTTTCAGCGGCAAGCTGCAACCGGGCGTAACCCTGCGCGATTTGGTAAACGCCATTCCGCTTTACGCGATTAAACAAGGTTTGCTGACCGTTGCCAAAGCCGGTAAGAAAAACATCTTCTCCGGCCGCATCCTCGAAATCGAAGGCTTGCCTGATTTGAAAGTGGAACAAGCCTTTGAATTGACCGACGCGTCTGCTGAGCGCTCTGCCGCCGGCTGTACCGTGAAGCTCAACAAAGAGCCGATTATCGAGTACATGAAATCCAACGTCGTGTTGATGAAAAACATGATTGCCGACGGCTATCAAGACCCGCGCACGCTGGAACGCCGCATCAAGGCCATGGAAGCATGGTTGGCAAACCCCGAATTGCTCGAAGCGGATAAAGATGCCGAATACGCCGCCGTGATCGAAATCAACATGGACGACATCAAAGAGCCGATTATCGCCTGCCCAAACGACCCGGACGACGTATGCTTCATGTCCGAACGTTCCGGCACCAAAATCGACGAAGTGTTCATCGGGTCGTGCATGACCAACATCGGCCACTTCCGCGCCGCTTCCAAACTCTTGGAAGGCAAGTCCGACATCCCCGTCCGCCTGTGGATGGCACCGCCGACCAAAATGGACGCGAAAGAGTTGTCCGACGAAGGCCACTACGGCGTACTCGGCCGCGCCGGCGCGCGTATGGAAATGCCGGGCTGTTCGCTGTGTATGGGTAACCAAGCCCAAGTACACGAAGGCGCGACCGTCATGTCCACTTCCACCCGTAACTTCCCGAACCGTTTGGGTAAAAACACCTTCGTTTACCTCGGCTCGGCAGAGTTGGCGGCGATTTGCTCCAAACTGGGCAAGATCCCGACCGTTGAAGAATACCAAGCCAACATCGGTATCATCAACGAACAGGGCGATCAAATCTACCGCTACATGAACTTCAACGAAATCGACAGCTACAACGAAGTAGCCGAAACCGTGAATGTTTAATAAGTAGGTAAAACCGTTTCAGACGACCTCTTCAATGGCTAACCCTATGAGGTCGTCTGAAAACAAAAAAAACAGAACAGTTTTCGCTGTTCTGTTTTTTTATAGTGGATTAAATTTAATCCACTATATTCTTGAGCTTAACGCCGCTCCTGCCTGCGTATCAGCCAAACGGCGAGCAGGGCGAAGGCTATGGTGGGCAGTGCGCCGGCGAGGAAGGGTGGGACGCCGTAGAGTTGGCTGGTAAACCCGAAGAGCCGTCCGGCGAAGTGGAACAGCAAGCCGAGGCAGATGCCGCCGAAGAGTTTCAAGCCCATATTGCCGTGGCGGGTAGTTTGCGGGGTGAAGGCGAAGGCGACGAGTGCCATGACCCAGGCGGCGACGGGGTAAACCAATTTGCGCCACCAGGCGATGGCGTAGATCTGGGTGTTTTGGTTGTTGTTTTCGAGGTGGCTAATGTAGGTGGTCAGTTCGCCGACGGACATTTGGTCGGGTTTGACGAGCAATACGTCCATCAGGTTGCGTTTGACGGCGATCGGCCAGTTTTCTTCGGCGGCAGTCGAGACTTCGACTTTGTCTTCGCTAAGCGTGCTGCGGCGGATGTTTTTCAACTGCCAACTGCCGTCGTTGTTTAAAACGGCGGACTCGGCTTCCGTCGCCTGCCTCAGTTCGTTTTTGTCGTTGCGCACCCAAATTTTAATGCCCAGCAGGGTATGGTCGGGCAGCATTTCGCGCACGTTGATGATGCTGTTTTTTTCTTTGAGCCAAAGCCCGGTATTGCCGGTGCTGATTTTGCCGTTGATGGCGGCGGATTTGATGTTTTCGGCTTTTTGGCTGAGGACGGGGGCAATCCATTCGCCGAGCGCGGCGGTGGCGATGGCGAAAATCAGTCCGAACTGCGACAGGATCAGCAGCAGTTTTTTGGTGCTCATGCCGCTTGCTTTGATGACGGTCAGTTCGCTGCCGGCGGCAAGTTGGCTGAGGGAGACGAGTCCGCCGATGAGGACGGCGAGGGGCATGAGTTCGTAGGCGCGCGCGGGCATCTGCATGAGGACGTATTGCGCCATGGTTGCGCCGTTATAGCTGCCTTTGCCCAAGTCGCCGACTTCGTTGATGATCTCGAAAAAGCTGTACAGGGCGAGGAAGGCCAGGAGGGCGTAAACCGCCATAACCGCCATTTGGCGGATGATGTAACGTGAAATCAGGTTCATTTTCCGCCTTTCAATGTCAGACTTTTGCCAACCGCCCGCCAGAAGGGCTGGCTGGGCATACTGCGTACGCGCAGGAGTACGACGGCGATGGCGAACATGATGATGTGCATGGGCAGCAGTCCGAGCCAGAAATGGATTTTGCCATCCTCCACGGCATTGCGCAGGAAGGTCAGTCCGTTTTGGTAAATCAGGAAAAGCCCGATGGCGACGAGGATGTTGTAGGTGTGGCCGCTGCGCGGGTTGAAATAGGAAAGCGGCACGGCAAGCAGGCAGAGCAGGAGGACGCTGACGGTCAGCGAGATGCGCCACATCAATTCCGCCTGATGTTGCGGGTTGCTGCTGCCGATGAGCTGCGATGTCGGGATGGTGCGGCGGTGGGAAACGGGGTCGATGAGTTTGGGCGTGGTGCTGATAATCAGGCTGAGGTTTTGGAAGGAAACGCGGTTGTAGTCGGCTTTGCCGGGCGTGCCGCTGTAACGGTAGCCGTTGCGCAGGTCGAGCGTGCGCTTGTTGTCGTTCAGCGAGAAATTGCCTTCTTTGGCGAAGATAATGTTGTCGTTGCCGTTTTTATCCTGTTCGCGCAGGAACAGGTTTTTCATGATGCCCGATTCGGTGTCGAAGGTTTCGACGAAGTAAACCCTGCCGTTGCGCTTGCCCAGGCTGTTGAACTCGCCTGCTTCCACCATGGACAATTCTTGTTTCTGCTTGAGGATTTCGGCGTATTCACGGCTGCGCAGTTCCGCCCACGGCATGACCCAAAGCTGCATGACGGCAATCAGCAGGGCAAACGGTACGGCAAACTGCATGACGGGGCGTATCCACTGTTTCAACGCCAATCCGCAGGAGAGCCAGACCGACATTTCGCTGTCTCGCCAGTAGCGGGTCAATACGGTCAGCGTGCTGATGAATGCGGTCAAAACCAGCAAAAGCGGCGTCATGCCGATGACCCAGAAGCCGACCAATGCCAACACGGCATCGATGGCGACGCGCCCGTCGGCGGCACGGCCGAGCAGGTTGATTGCCTGAGTGGAGACCAACACCGCCAAGAGGACGACGAAAATGCCGACGGCGGTAAAAGAGAGTTCTTTGATGAAGTTTCTTTGATAAATCATAGAATCGCGGCTAGGAGCGGTAGCGGTTCGGCGCAGGCGGATTGTCTGCGCAAGGTTTCAGACGACCTCTCAAATGGAGTACAATCTTTCCAACCGTTTTCAGACGACCCCTTAATGCAAAGGGTCGTCTGAAACTACCCGAAACCATCTCAATCAGGAGAATAAACGTGGAATTTAGCACAAAAGCCGGAACCTTGCAGCCGCAACAGGCAGGCGCGCAGTTATTTGTCTGCACCGAAGAGGCGCAATTAAACCACCCGACCGCCCTTGCCCTTTTGTCTTCGCTTGAAGAAGGTCAAACTTTTGCCGACACCAAAATCCCGACGGACAACGGTTTGCAGGCAGTCGCCGTCGTCCGCCTCGAAAAAACCGACCGCGCCGCGCTGAACAAGGCCGCTGCCGAAGCCGCCAAATGGGCGCAAAATCAGGAAACGGTCAATGCGGACATTCATGCCTTCGATGAAGCGCAAGCCGCCGCCGTTGCCGAAGCCTTTGCCATCGCGTTCGGCAACGCCGCCTACCGTTTCGACCGCTACAAAAAAGAAGCCAAGCCCGCCAAATTCGCACAAGCCGTGTTTTACACCGCACACGAAGCCGCCGTCAAAGAAGCCCTGCGCGTCGCCGAAGCGCAGGTTTACGGACAAAGCCTCTGCCGCGACTTGGGCAACGCCGCGCCCAACGAATGCACGCCCGAATTCTTAGCGCGCACCGCCAAAGCCGAAGCCGAAAAACTGGGCGCACACGCCAAAATCATCGAAAAAGACTACATTAAAGAAAACATGGGTTCGTTCTGGTCGGTCGCCAAAGGCAGCGTGGAAGACCCCTATCTGATTGAATTGAGCTACTTCGGAGCAGCCGACAAAGAAGCCGCCCCCGTCGTCTTGGTCGGCAAAGGCATCACCTTCGACACCGGCGGCATCTCCCTCAAACCCGGTCTGAACATGGACGAAATGAAGTTTGACATGTGCGGCGCGGCAACCGTCATCAGCACTTTCTGCGCCGCCGTCAAACTGCAACTGCCGATCAACCTCGTCGCCGTCGTCGCCACCTGCGAAAACATGCCTTCCGGCGCGGCAAACAAACCGGGCGACGTCGTGAAAAGCATGAAAGGCTTGACCATCGAAGTGTTGAACACCGATGCCGAGGGTCGTCTGATTTTGTGCGACGCGCTCACTTACGCCGAGCAGTTCAAGCCTAAAGCCGTCATCGACGTCGCCACCCTGACCGGCGCGTGCATCATCGCCTTGGGCCATGACGTCAGCGGCGTGATGGGCAACAATCAGGATTTGATCGACAGCCTGCTGGCTGCTTCCCGCAACGTAGACGACAAAGCATGGCAACTGCCGCTCTTTGAAACCTACAAAGACCAGCTCAAATCCAACTTCGCCGACATTCCCAACATCGGCACGCCCGGCGCAGGCACGATTACCGCCGCCACCTTCCTGTCCTATTTCACCGAAGACTACCCGTGGGCGCACCTCGACATCGCGGGTACGGCATGGAAATCCGGCAGCGAAAAAGGCGCGACCGGCCGCCCCGTTCCCCTGTTGCTGAACTATCTGCGCAACGTGAAATAAAGTTGGACACCTGCGGGGCAAGCAACCGACCCCGCAGGCCGTCTGAAAACGGAACGCATCAACTAATGCAGGCTGATCGAAAACATATCGGGTTTGGTAACCCCATTATGCAGCGTTGTTGTTCATCGTCCAGCAGTCGGTAATCTTACCGTCTTTGATTTTCAGAAAATCCGTACCGACTTTGACGGCGGTTTGGTTACCGAGCGTAGCGGTTACACGCCAATATGCAGAAATTGTGTCGCCGTCGTGGAACGGACCGAGTACGATTTCATAATGCAAATCTGCTTTAGCACGAATGGTAGCTATCCAAGCCTTTGCACTGGCTATGTCAGTTACGGGTGCGGGTGGTGGAGTGGAATCAGCGGTCAGATGTGCTTTGAAGTTGTTTGACAGCAGTTCATCGGCAATGTTGAGATTGCCATTCCACATCTGTGTCCATGCAGTATAGATTTTTTGTGTTTCGGTCATGCTTTTGTCTCTTAACGATGTTGGGTAATAAGGAAAATCCTGTGCTGAAAAGCTGGGAAATGATGCTATGTAATCTTACCTGTCGTCAATATTGATACGAAAACTGCCTGAATGCAGCCTGCGCTTTATCTGCCCCAAAAAAACAAACGGAGAACCATGATGAAACCGCTATTTGCCGCATTGTCCGTCGCCTTTCTGCTCGGCACGAGCGTCAGCGTTCACGCCGCGGAACAGGTCAAACCTACCGACCGCAGCGTCCAAGTGTACAAAAAAGCCGACTTGGCAGAGTGGAACCGCGAAAACGCAGCCGGAGGCAAAGGCCCGCTGCTCGGCCGCTTCGCCTTCAACCGCCACCAGACCGCCGCCCAAGACGCGTTCAGGGAAATCGGCTGGCTGACCCTGCCGCCGGGTGCATCCATCGGTGAACACAAACACACCGACAACGAAGACGTTTACATCATCGTATCAGGCAAAGGCGTGTTTACCGACAGCACGGGCAAACAGACCGAAGTCGGCGCCGGCGACATCACCATCGCCCGCCCCGGTCAGTCCCATGCGCTGAAAAACACCGGCAAAGAGCCGCTGGTCTTCCTTGACCTGATTGCCGAAACCGCCGCCGCCCAAGCTGCCAAATAGCAGTCATCAAACCGACAAGGTCGTCTGAAAATCGTATTGCGTTTTCAGACGACCTTTTTTGCTGTTTAGGCAACATGATTCGTTCCAAGCAAACGGGGGGATGGCGCGCTGCCGCTGTTTCCGTCTTTTTTATCATTTTCAAGATATTGGGTTCAGACGACCTTTGGTTTTCGCTGTTTGTATGGGCTTGGGTTTGGCTGTTTTGCCGAATCAAATGCGGTTTGTTCCTTGAATTCTTGTCATATTAATGATGTGATGTTATATAATAACAATCTATTTGAAATATGACGGGAAACCCAAAATGACACAAACTACGCTTAAACCTATTGTTTTATCTATTCTTTTAATCAGTTCCCCCATTCTCGCCCAAGCGCATGAAACCGAGCAGACGGTGGACTTGGAAACGGTCAACGTCGTCGGTAAAAGCCATCCGCGCGCCACTTCGGGGCTGCTGCACAGTTCAACCGCCTCCGACAAAATCATTGCCGGCGATACTTTGCGGCAAAAAGCCGTCAATCTCGGCGACGCGCTCAACGGCGTGCCGGGCGTCCATGCTTCGCAATACGGCGGCGGCGCGTCCGCGCCTGTGATACGCGGGCAGACGGGCAGGCGGATTAAAGTGTTGAACCATCACGGCGAAACGGGCGACATGGCGGATTTCTCGCCCGACCATGCCCTGATGGTGGACACCGCCTTGTCGCAACAAGTCGAAATCCTGCGCGGGCCGGTAACGCTGTTGTACAGCTCGGGCAATGTGGCGGGGCTGGTGGATGTTGCCGACGGAAAAATCCCCGAAAAAATGCCTGAAAACGGCGTATCGGGCGAACTGGGGCTGCGTTTGAGCAGCGGCAATCTAGAAAAACTCACGTCAGGCGGCATCAATGTCGGACTGGGTAAAAACTTCGTGTTGCACACGGAAGGGCTGTACCGCAAATCGGGCGACTACGCCGTACCGCGTTACCGCAAAGAAGAGGGTCGTCTGAAACGCTTGCCCGACAGCCATGCCGATTCGCAAACAGGCAGCATCGGGCTGTCTTGGGTGGGCGAGAAAGGCTTTATCGGCGCGGCGTACAGCGACCGTCGTGACCGCTACGGCCTGCCTGCGCACAGTCACCTCTACGACGACTGCCACGCCGACATCATCTGGCAGAAGAGTTTGATTAACAAACGCTATTTGCAGCTTTATCCGCACCTGTTGACCGAAGAAGACATCGATTACGACAATCCGGGCTTGAGCTGTGGCTTCCACGACGACGATAATGCACACGCGCATACCCACAGCGGCAGACCGTGGATAGACCTGCGCAACAAACGCTACGAAATCCGCGCCGAATGGAAGCAGCCGCTCCCCGGTTTCGAAGCCCTGCGCGTGCATCTGAACCGCAACGACTACCGCCACGACGAAAAAGCGGGCGATGCGGTGGAAAACTTCTTCAAAAACAAAACGCAAAACGCCCGCATCGAATTGCGCCACCTGCCCATAGGTCGTCTGAAAGGCAGTTGGGGCGTGCAATACCTCACCCAAAAATCCAGCGCGCTTTCCGCCATTCCCGAAACCGTCCAACAGCCGATGTTGATCGACAACGATGTGCATCATTACAGCTTTTTCGGCGTAGAACAGGCAAACTGGGACAACTTCTCGCTTGAAGGCGGCGTGCGCGTGGAAAAACAAAAAGCCGCCATTCAGTACGACAAAGCCCTGATTGATCGGGAAAACTACTACAACCAACCCTTGCCCGACCTCGGTGCACACCGCCAAACCGCCCGCTCGTTCGCGCTTTCCGGCAACTGGTATTTCACGCCACACCACAAACTCAGCCTGACCGCCTCCCATCAGGAACGCCTGCCGTCAACGCAAGAGCTGTACGCACACGGCAAACACGTTGCCACCAACACCTTTGAAGTCGGCAACAAACACCTCAACAAAGAGCGTTCCAACAACATCGAACTCGCGCTGGGCTACGAAGGCGACCGCTGGCAATACAATCTGGCACTCTACCGCAACCGCTTCGGCAACTACATCTACGCCCAAACCTTAAACGACGGACGGGGCCCCAAATCCATCGAAGACGACAGCGAAATGAAGCTCGTGCGCTACAACCAATCCGGCGCCGACTTCTACGGCGCGGAAGGCGAAATCTACTTCAAGCCCACGCCGCGCTACCGCATCGGACTTTCCGGCGACTACGTCAGAGGTCGTCTGAAAAACCTCCCGTCGCTGCCCGGTAGGGAAGACGCCTACGGCAACCGTCCCTACATCGCCCAAGCCGACCAAAACGCCCCGCGCGTTCCCGCCGCACGGCTCGGCTTCCACCTGAATGCCGCGCTGACCGACCGCATCGATGCCCATCTCGACTACTACCGCGTGTTCGCCCAAAACAAACTCGCCCGCTACGAAACGCGCACGCCCGGACACCATATGCTCAACCTCGGCGCAAACTACCGCCGCAATACGCGCTATGGCGAGTGGAATTGGTACGTCAAAGCAGACAACCTGCTCAATCAGTCCGTTTACGCCCACAGCAGCTTCCTGTCCGACACTCCGCAAATAGGACGCAGCTTCACCGGCGGCGTGAACTTTAAGTTTTAAACGTGACGGATTTCTGGCGAAACCTTAAATGTGTTCAGAGGCAGCCGTCAGGTTTGCTTTTAGGGATGTTGGGTTTCGCGGGAATGTGAGAAAGGTCGTCTGAAAACCATATTGCGTTTTCAGACGACCTTTGAGTTTGTATAGTGGATTAACTTTAAACCAGTACGGCGTTGCCTCGCCTTAGCTCAAAGAGAACGATTCTCTAAGGTGCTGAAGCACCAAGTGAATCGGTTCCGTACTATCTGTACTGTCTGCAGCTTCGTCGCCTTGTCCTGATTTAAATTTAATCCACTATAGTGCCGCTCAAACCTTATCGGTTTAAAGCTCAAGACGGATAGCGCGACAGGCTCAAGTCGTCGCTGCGGATTTCGGTGTCTTTGCCGCACACGATATCGGCGGTCAATTTTGCCGAGCCCAGCGACATGGTCCAGCCCAAAGTGCCGTGACCTGTATTCAGGAACAGGTTGTCAAAGCGGGTGCGGCCGATTAGCGGCGTGCTGTCGGGCGTCATCGGTCTGAGACCGCTCCAGAACAATGCCTGATTCAAGTCGCCGCCTTCGGGGAACAAATCGTTGACGACCAAAGCCAGCGTTTCGCGGCGTTTTTCGGACAGTTTGATGTCGTAGCCGGACAATTCCGCCATGCCGCCGACGCGGATTCTGTTGTCGAATCGTGTGATGGCGACTTTGTAGCTTTCATCCAAAACAGTGGAAACCGGCGCGCCGTCTGAGTTTTTGACGGGCAGGGTCAAGGAATAGCCTTTGACGGGGTAAATGGGCAGATCGAGGCCCAACTGCGCCAAAACCGTCCTGCTGAAGCAGCCGAGCGCGCAGACGAAGGCATCTGCTTCAAAGCGTTCTGTTTCGGTTTCGACTGCGCTGATGCGCTGACCGTTGTGTTCGATGCGGCGGATGGTTCGGTTGAAATGGAACTGTACGCCTTTTTCCAGACACAGTTTGTACAGGTTTTGGGTGAAGAGGTGGCAGTCGCCGGTCGCGTCCGCAGGCAGGTGCAGGCCGCCGGCAATTTTGGCGGTAACGCGTGCAAGTGCAGGCTCGAATTCTGCGCATTCTTCGGGTTTCAGACGACGGTAGGGTACGCCGTACCGTTCCAAAACGCTAATGTCTTGTTCTGCCGCTTCGACTTCTTTGGCTTGACGGAAAATCTGCAAAGTTCCTTTTTTGCGTCCTTCGAAATTCATGCCGGTTTGCGCTTCAAAACGGCGGAACATTTCACGGCTGTATTCGGAAATCCTGACCATGCGCTCTTTGTTGATTTGATAGCAGGATGCCGTGCAGTTTTGCAGCATTTGCCACAGCCATTCGACTTGATACAGGCTGCCGTCGGGGCGGAACAGCAGGGGAGGATGGCTTTTAAACAGCCATTTCAGTGCTTTGGCCGGAATGCCGGGTGCCGCCCAAGGCGTGGTATAGCCGTAAGAGAGCTGACCCGCATTGGCGAAACTGGTTTCCATTGCCACGTCTTCGGCACGGTCGATTACCGTTACCTCATGTCCGGCTTCCGCCAGATACCACGCGCAAGATACGCCGGCAACTCCGGCACCTAAAACGAGCACTTTCATTTTGTTCCTCCGCCGACTGGTTTGATATAGTGGATTAAATTTAAATCAGGACAAGGCGACGAAGCCGCAGACAGTACAGATAGTACAGCAAGGCGAGGCAACGCCGTACTGGTTTAAAGTTAATCCACTATAAATACAGATATCGGGTCGTCTGAAACACCTTTCAGACGACCTCAGGCATCAATGCGGCAACGCTCCGTCTTTGACTTTTTGTTTGAAGTCGCGCGTTTCATTGACGATGACTTTAATCATCAAAAGGAGTGCGATCAGGTTGGGCAATGCCATCAGGCCGTTGAACGTATCCGAAGCCAGCCATACCAAATCAAGGCTCAAGACTGTACCCAGCATGACGGAAGAGACATAACCGACGCGGTACAAACCGGCAAACTTCTCGCCGAATACATAAACCGCGCATTTCTCGCCGTAATAGCACCAGCCCAAAATGGTTGAGTAGGCGAAGAAAATCAGACCGATGGTGACAATCCAGCCGCCGATGCCGGGCAGCATTTTTTGGAAGGTGACGGTCGTCAGTGCCGCGCCGCTCAATTCAGGTTTGACAAACTCGCCGCCCGCGCCGAGCAGGCCCATCACCAAAATGATGCCGGTAATCGAACAAACGACGATGGTGTCCAAAAACGTACCGGTCATGGAAACCAATGCCTGACGGACGGGATGGTCGGTTTTCGCGGCTGCGGCGGCAATCGGTGCAGAACCCATGCCCGCTTCGTTGGAGAACACGCCGCGCGCCACGCCGTAGCGGATTACCGTGCCGATAGCGCCGCCCGCCACTGCCTGCGCGCTGAACGCATCGGAGAAAATCAGCTTGACGGCAGGCACCAGCGCATCGGAATTGATGACGATAATGGAAATACCGCCCACCACATAAAACACCGCCATAGCGGGTACGATGAAAGAAGCGGCTTTAGCGATGCCTTTGATACCGCCCAAAACGACGATGGCAGTCAGAACCGTCAACGTAATGCCGGTATAGACAGGTTCGACGCCGAAGCTCGTCTGAACCGCTTGAGCAACCGAGTTGGACTGTACGGAGCTGCCGATGCCGAACGAAGCGAATGTGCCGAATAAAGCGAACGCCAACGCCATCCATTTCCAGTTTTTACCCAAACCGTTTTCGATGTAATACATAGGGCCGCCGGACATTTCGCCTTTGGAGTTGGTCACGCGGTATTTCACCGCCAACACGCCTTCGCCGTATTTGGTCGCCATGCCGAAAACGGCGGTCATCCACATCCAAAATACCGCGCCCGGGCCGCCGGTCACTACGGCAGTCGCCACGCCAGCGATATTGCCCGTGCCGATGGTGGCGGACAGGGCAGTCATCAAAGCGGCGAAATGGGAAATATCGCCTTCGTGGTCTTCGCCGTCTTCATGCTTCTTTGACGGCACGAAAGCCTGCTTCAGCGCATAGCCCAACATGGTGAATTGCAAGCCCTTCAGCGTGACGGTCAGCAAAATGCCCGTGCCGACCAGCAGCACCAGCATGACAGGCCCCCAGACCCAGCCGCTGATGGTTTCGAAAAAGGCTTTGAGGTTGTCTAAAAACCATTGCATGAGTTTCTCCTTTGTCTGTTTTATATTTTTTACGCACCACTATTTTTGTAGTGTCATGTAATTTCAGCACAGAATATTCAAGAACACAATATCTTTCTTTTTTAAAAGATTTTCGCCGCTATGCCTCAAGCGTGTGCCAAATCAGGCTAAACATATTGTTTACAATCTGAAAAATATAGTGGATTAAGGTTGCCAACCTGTAAACGCATACGGTTCAACTGAAAAATCGAGGTCGTCTGAAAAAAAACGGCGGACGCTTTTGAGATGGAAATACGCCAAAGGCGCATCGGTATGGTTTGGCGATAAAAAACTGCACCTTAATAGTTTGGAGGGAATGTCCAACTTTTGGGGTGCAGTTCGGTTTCAGACGACCTTTGGGAAACGGTCGTTTGTCGGGAAGGGTTTGGCGCCGTTATGGTTTGACGGCTTTTCCGTTGATGGTGACGGATGTGAGTTTGAGGTCATAAGTTTTGCCGTCGTCGGTGTAATTGATTTCGGCGGGGATGTTGTTGAAGGCGGGGGCGAACGAATAGGTTACGGTGTCGTCGCCGCGTTTGACGCGGTATTTGTTGACTGTGGTGGTACCGCCGCCGATTTTGTAGTTTTCGCTGCCGACTTTGGTCATGCCGCTGACGGGGTAGAGTTTTTTGCCGTTGGTGATGTTCAGGCCGGACGGCAGGCGGGCATCGTTGGCGGCAAGCTGCCAAGCCAGCGTAAAGAGGTCGAGTGTCGTGCCGCCGGTTTTGGCGGTTTCGCTGGAGCCGACTTTGCCGTAAGTGATGCTGTTGCCGCTGAATTTGGCTTCGGCATAGAGTTTGCCGCCGCGGACGTCTTTATAGTATTTGGGACGGAGGGTGTTGCCGCTGATGGTGCCGCCGGATTCGAAGCGGATGCTGTACATCGGGACTTTGATTCTGGACACGATGGTGTATTGGTTGCCGCTGCGTGTGAAGGTCATGGTGGCGGGTATGCCGTAGCTGCCGGAGTATTTCAGGGTGGCTGATTGGGGCAGTCCTGCGGCATAGGCGTTTGCGGCGCTTAGGGAGAGGGCGGCGGCGATTAGTAGGGTGGGTGTTTTCATGGTGTCATTCCTCCTGTTTTGGGTCGTCTGAAAGAATTTCAGACGAGCTTGGGTTTATTGGAGATTGCCCGAACCGAACATAAATTCTATCTGGCTTTGGTAATAGCTGTTGCCGTTGCGTTTGTCGAAGTCTGCGGCAAACTCGCGGGCATGTTGCGCCGCTTTTTCGTCAAAAGGAGAAAGCGCGATGAGGTAGTCCAAATAGAGCATATTGTCGTTTGGGGCATGTCGAATGATGGTGTCGCCGTGCCGGTTCATCAAATCGAGGGCGCGTTGCGACTGTCCGAGTTTGTACGCCAGTTGGGAAAAGAGGGGTATCAGGCGGACGAACTCTTCGTCTTCTTCGACGTTGATTTTGTCTATGGCTTCGTCCAAAAGGCGTTCCGCCTCCTCGTATTTGCCCAGCCTTATCATGCTGTCGATGACGGGGTAGTAGGTAAGGTGCGGCACTTCGGCGCAGGTCATTTCGCCCGTTAAGATGGGCTGGGCGGTATCGATGGCTTTTTGGTACTGCCCGATAAAATGGTAGAAATTGACCTGCTCGGACTGTTCGCACGCGGGGCAGTCGGAAAATTCATCTGCGGCGGTTTGCTGCCATTTTTGGAAATTTTCTTTGGCGGCGGCGTGGTCTCCGGTCAGGATGTTTTGCAGCATCAGGGTTTTATAAAATGATGAAAGACTGAATCGCATGTTTTCATAGTGGTAACGCATTGTTTCGTTCGCTTCCTCGATTTCCTTTTTGTCGAGAAAGAGGTCGCGGGCAAGCATGGGAACGATCCATTTGAATTTCCACTGACAATCGATTAAATCGTCGAAGCCTTCGGGAAAGCCGTCGTCTTCAGGATGCTGCTCGTAGCTTTCGTCACAGCGGTCCAAGTGATGGTCGATCAGCCAGTTTAGGCAGTGCAGCTTGAAACCGGGAGAAAAAGAGCGGTTATTGAGCGGGTCTCCGACAACAAAATCGCATACCGCCCGCGTTGTTTCGGGGTTGTTTTTGAGGCTTTGGTTGAATAAATCGATGGCTTTGCTTTGGCGTTTACGGTAGTCGGATTCGGAAATGATATCCGAAAGGGTCAACCGGTTTTGGCTCATGATGTTTCCTTGTGGGGTGCTGCGCATTGGGCAGGATTACGCGAGTAAGGTTTGTCCTTCGGCGTTGCGTTCTGAATTGAATACGCGGTTGCCTTCGATTTTCAGACGACCTGCAACGAAATCGGCAACGGCTTGCGGGAAAAGGCGGTGTTCGACGGTCAGGACGCGTGCGGCAACGTCGTCGGGCGTGTCACCGTCGAGGATCGGGACGATGCCTTGCGAGATAATTGGACCGCAGTCCAGCTCGGGGGTTACGAAGTGGATGGTGCAGCCTGCGACGCGGCAGCCGGCTTCAAGAGCGCGTTCGTGGGTGTGCAGGCCGGTGAAGGCGGGGAGGATGGACGGGTGGATGTTGATCAGGCGGTTTGAGTAATGGGCGCAGAATTCGGGCGTGAGGATGCGCATAAAGCCTGCGAGGACGACCAAATCAGGTTGATAGGCATCGATTTTCTCCATCATGGCTTGGTCGAAAGCAAGGCGGCTGGGGAAGTCTTTGTGGTTGAGGCTGTCGGTGGCGATGCCGCGCTCGGCTGCCCAAGCCAGTCCGACGGCGGTTGTGCTGTTGCTGAGGACGGCGGCGATGCGGGCGTCTGGAATGGCGGCATTGACGATGGCCTGCATATTGCTGCCGCGGCCGGAGATGAGGATAACGATGTTTTTCATGGCGTCGGTTGTAGGAGGTTGGTAGGTTTTATTGTATAGCAAAACAAAATCGCAATGTTATGGCGCGGGTTTATTGGGGGTTTGATGGGATAGGAGGTCGTCTGAAACGGGGTAAACCATGTTTTGCGAATATACAGAACAGAAATGCCCGAAACGGATTCGGTTCGGGCATCGGGTTAAAGCGCAGGTTTATTGGACTTTTTGAATGTCAACTTGACCGGGAGCGGGTTGGAAATCTTCGGGTTTGCCGATTTTAACCAGCTTCACGTCGAATACCAAAGTGGAATTCGGACCGATTTTCCCGCCCGGCATGACTTGGTCGCGGTAGGCGAGTTTGGACGGGATGTAGAAGGTGGCTTCGCTGCCTTCTTTCAAGAGTTGGATGCCTTCGGCCCAGCCGGGGATAACTTGGCTGACGGGGAAGGTGACAGGACCGCCGGCTTTGCTGCTGTCGAAGACGGTACCGTCAATCAGGCGGCCTTCGTATTCGACAACGACGATGTCGTCTTTTTTAGGCTGTTTGCCGTCACCTTCTTTGGTGATTTTGTATTGCAGGCCGGAAGCAGTGGTTTTCACGCCTTCTTTAGTGGCGTTTTCTTTGAGGAACGCTTCGCCTTTTTCCAAGTTGGCTTTGGCGTCAGCCTGAAGTTTTTCCACCGCTTTGGCTTGTTGTTCTTTCATGAATTTCACCATGACTTCTTGTGCTTGGGCTTCAGTCATTTTGCTTTCTTTGCCTTCGTAAGAAGCCTGCAAGGCTTCGATGAAGACCTTCATGTCGATTTCAGTGCCCTGATCCTTCATTTGTTTCAATAAGTTGCCAGTGTCCATGCCTATTGCGTAGCTGGCTTGTTGGACCGGTGTGCCGATAGAGGATGCGTCTTTTGCGGCAGATGTGCCGGAAGCTGCGGATGCCGATGCGGGCGCAGAGGCTGAAGCAGGTGTATTGGCGTCTTTTTTGTCGCAGGCGGTCAGTGCCAATGCGGCGGCGATTGCCAATGCGCTGAATTTGAAAGTTTTGTTCATGATGTTTTCGTCTTTTAAAAGGGGTCAGTAAAAGAAAGTCGGGATTATAGCCCAGTTTGAATCAAAAGGAATCAAGGCTGTTTAAATTTTCGGCTTATCGTGTAAAGCCGTTTTCAGACGACCTTCGATTTTAGGCTTTACCTGTCATATCGTGGTGTTCGATGGTAAAGCCGTTTTTTCTGTATGCGCTGAAGCGTTCGCGGGCGTCGGCGAGCTCTTCCAAGCTGCTGCCTACGATTTCAAGCACGCGGGCGGGGACGACGGGGGCTTCGTTCCAAAAGTCGGGCGAGAGGTTGAGGACAGTGGCGTTTTCAGGGGTGGTGGGTAAAGTATCGCCGAACGCGAGCCATACGGGTGTTTCAGACGACATGGGTTGGCCGGGTTGCCAAATTTCATGCGGAATGAAGCTTTCGGGAATTTGCTGCCAAAGGTCGCGGTCGAGGCGGCGGATGGTTTCATCGGAATCCGACCAGACCAATATCTGCCCGCCGTCGCGTATGGCGCGCGCAATCAGGCGGCAGGCGAAGGCGGCGGGGTCGGCGGCGTGGGTGTAGAAAGTGGCTTTGGGCATGATGCACGGGGCAGGGGAGGAAATGAGGGATTATAGTAAAAACGTTGTGAAAGGGCTATGGTGGGGCCGTCTTACCGGCTTGGTTATCAAATGTATTGATCAGCCGCCTCCTGCCTGCGTCAGAATATTCAGGCATCCGTACGCTTGTCAGGATGCCTTGTCAAAGAGTATCGGGTTTCAGACGACCTTTGGGGATGGTTGTTTGTATAGTTGATTAACTTTAAACCAGTACGGCGTTGCCTCGCCTTAGCTCAAAGAGAACGATTCTCTAAGGTGCTGAAGCACCAAGTGAATCGGTTCCGTACTATCTGTACTGTCTGCGGCTTCGTCGCCTTGTCCTGATTTAAATTTAATTCACTATAACACGATGGAAAATTTACTGAACGGGAAGCCTGAAATGTCCGGTAATAGTATAGCGGTAGAGGATGTCGTCTTCACGGGTTCCTAAACCGATATTGTGGATAATCAAGGGTCTGTCTCCGATTTTGCGGTCGGAGACGATGCCGATGTGGGGACGGTTGCCTTTAAGCTCCCAAGTCACAATGTCGCCTGCCTGATAATTCGTATCCTGTACCGCCCAGCCTTGGCGTGTGAAATAAGTCATGAGGTTGGGCACTCGGCGGTGGTCGATGTTGGCATCGGGTTGTTTCAAGCCCCAACGGTTGGGATAGGCGGAGAAGTTCCGGCTCATGTCTTGATGGACAAGTTCTTGCAAATCCATATTTTGGTCGCGCAGGGCGCGGATGATGACGTCGGTGCATACGCCTTTTTTCATCGGTACGTCACCCATCGGATATTTGAGTTTGGTATAGGCAGAGTCATAACGCAGGGTCTTGCCGATTTGGTTGCGCGCAGATTGGACGATTTTCGGGGATGGGCGGTCGGGTTGGGTAATGGATTGTGAAGAGCCGGTACGGATAAGTGGGATGGTCGGACCGTAAGGGCTGTGATAAAACCAAAAAGCCGCAGCCGTAATCAAGGCAATGGCAACCGCAATGCTGGCAAGAACGAGATTGAGGGAGGTTTTGCGTTTCATGATTTGCGCACGGATTTAATGTAAATGTTATATTCGTTATTTATCAGATTTCGGGGTGGGGTGGCAATCAAAAGAGGAGTAACGGTCTTTATTAGGTATATTCGGACGGGTAATCAATACGTTTTTGAGGGGAAAATGGCATTTTGTTAACGCTAAATCTCCTGTTTAGTCAAAATGATACTTTGGTTTTGCATACCTTTTCCAAGTACGGCATTTTAGAATCCGCCTCTTTTTGAGAAAATACCGCAGCATTAGCAGTAATGCGGTATAAGTCTTACAGCCTGATTGTGAATTCGCTCGAAAATTTTAGGGCAAACCGATAATTTGAATTCCAACCGGTTTCGATATAAAGCGTAGCATGCAAAGTAAACTTCAATATTCCGATATTGTTTAATTTTGTTGTTCTTTTATATCAATCAAAAACATAAACCAACCATACCCAAAAAAGGAATCTCCCCGGTGAAACGAATCTTCTTGTTTCTCGCAACCAATATTGCCGTTTTGGTCGTCATCCGCGTTGTTTTGGCCGTACTTGGCATACACAGTACGGATCAGGTCGGCAGCCTGCTGGTGTACTCGGCCGTCGTCGGCTTTGCCGGTTCGATCATTTCATTATTGATGTCCAAATCCATCGCGAAAAACTCTGTCGGTGCGGAAGTCATCGTACAGCCGCGCAATCAAGTGGAAGCGTGGTTGTTGGCGACTGTGGAAGCACAGGCGAGGCAGTGGAGCCTGAAAACGCCGGAAGTGGCGATCTACCATTCCCCCGAACCCAATGCCTTTGCAACCGGTGCCACGCGCAACAGTTCGCTGATTGCGGTGAGTACGGGTTTGCTCGAGCGCATGACGCGGGACGAAGTCGAAGCCGTTTTGGCGCACGAAATGGCGCACGTCGGCAACGGCGACATGGTTACGCTGACCTTGATACAGGGCGTGGTCAATACGTTTGTGGTTTTCCTTGCCCGCATCGTTTCCGGCATGATTGCACGCAACAACGACGGCAGCACTTCGCAAGGCACATATTTTTTAGTCAGCATGGTATTGCAGATCGTGTTCGGCTTTTTGGCAAGCATCATCGTGATGTGGTTCAGCCGTCAGCGCGAATACCGTGCGGATGCAGGCGCCGCCAAACTGGTCGGCGCGCCCAAAATGATTGCCGCGCTGCAACGCTTGAAAGGCAACCCGAGCGATTTGCCGCAGCAAATGAATGCGATGGGTATCGCCAGCGATGCCAAAGATTCTTTGCTCAGCACCCATCCCTCTTTGGAAAACCGGATTGCCCGCCTGAAAGCTTTATAATCAGGGCAGGGATTCATAATAATGGAAAGATGATCGAAGGTCGTCTGAAAATGTGAATAGCCCAACCAACTTCGGATATTCTTGAAAACCTGTTCATTTGATTTGTATCAGCCGGATTCTGTCATATTGCAGAATCCGGCTGTTTTCATTTCAAGCTGTATTTTTGGGTGTTCCCGTAAATGAAACTGAAATCAATACGGCGTTTCCTTGTTTGCGATTTTGTCTTGCACTCCTGATTGTTGACGATTTCACTTATAATACCTTCCCTCATTTTTCATCTTCACACGCTATTTAAATTTCTCAACAAAATGACACACCCAAATTCCCCTCAATCCGAATTTCTACGCGGCATCAAAGAAACCTCGCCCATGCTTATCGGGCTTTTGCCGTGGGCGCTGATACTCGGCGTACAAGGCGGGCAGAAAGGGATGAGTTGGCTGGAAATGCTGATGATGACGGGCATGAACTTTGCCGGCGGCTCGGAATTTGCAGCGGTCAACTTGTGGGCAAACCCGCTGCCGATACTGATCATCGCTACCGTTACCTTCATGATTAATTCGCGCCATATTTTGATGGGGGCGGCAATCGCGCCTTATATGCGGGATATGCCGCTGAAAAAAGCCATGCCCGCGCTGTTTTTTATGTGCGACGAAAGCTGGGCGATGGCGTTTGCGGAAATCCAAAAGCGCAAGGCGATGGGGCTGCCGGCATTCAATATGCCGTTTTATGCGGGCGTGTGTTTCATCCTCTACACCACTTGGATTGGCTTTGCGGCGTTTGGCGCGGCGGTCGGGCCGATGTTCGGCGATGTCGCGGCATGGGGTTTCGGCATGGCGTTTCCCGCCGTGTTTTTGGTGCTGCTGCGCGGTATGTGGAAAAGCTTTAAGGCGGCACGCCCTTGGTTTGTCAGCCTGATTGTGGCGGGCGGGACTTATTTGTCGGTGGACGGGCATTGGTATGTGCCGATGGGTGCGATTTCCGGCCTGCTTGCCGCCTATCTTTGGGGAGAGAAGGAATGAAGGATTTGCTCTCTTGGCAGTCGTTCCTGCTGTTTGCCAGTATGCTGGCGGTAACGTATTCCACCCGCCTTATCGGTTTTTTCGCCTTGCGCAATCGCACTTTAAGCCGCCGTGCACAAATTGTGATGGAAGCCGCGCCGGGTTGCGTGTTGATTTCCGTCATCGCGCCTTATTTCGTGTCCAACAAGCCGCACGAGTTGATAGCTATTGCGCTGACCGTGCTTGCCGCAAGCAGGTTTTCCATGTTGGTTACCGTGTTGATCGGCGTGGGCAGTTCGGGGTTGTTGGGGTATTTGATGCGCTAGGCGGCTGCGTTTGAGTGAGACCGGTTACACCTGCTTTCAGACGACCTTATCTTGTTATAATGTCGTCTGAAATTTTTTATAAAGCAAAATCATGGCAAACCAAAGACTCATCTATGGCTTCCACGCCGTCAACGCCCGCCTGTGGCAAAACCCGAAATCGATTACTGAACTCTATGTTCAAGAAGGCAAAAACGATGCCCGCACGCGCGACGTGTTGGAGAAAGCGGCAAACGAAAACGTGCGTGTACACTTCGCCGACGCCGACCGCCTCAACGCCATCAGCAAAGGCGCGCGGCATCAGGGCGTGGTCGGGTTTATCGACGCTTCCAAAAACCACGTCCACCTTGAAGACGTATTGGAAAACCTGAGCGAACCGCCGCTGTTGCTGATACTCGACGGCATCACCGACCCGCACAATCTCGGCGCGTGCCTGCGTACCGCCGACGCAATGGGCGTACACGCCGTCATCGCGCCGAAAGACAAAAGCGCGGGGCTGAACGCCACCGTCAGCAAAGTCGCCTGCGGCGCGGCGGAAACTGTCCCCTACATCACCGTAACCAACCTCGCCCGCACCCTGCGCGAGCTGAAAGAATACGGCATCTGGATCATCGGCACCGACATGGGCGGCGATTCCGACCTCTACCATTGCGACCTGCCCGACAGCGCGGCATGGGTGATGGGCAACGAAGGCGAAGGCATGCGCCGCCTGACGCGCGAACATTGCGACATGCTGGTGTCGATACCCATGTTCGGCACGGTCGAAAGCATGAACGTCTCCGTCAGCGCAGGCATGGTGTTGAGCGAAACGCGCCGGCAAAGAGTGTTGAAAGCAGAAAAATAGGACTTAGGTTTGTGAATAAAAAACGTCGTCTGAAAACCAAATTTCCAGTTTTCAGACGACGTTTTGTTTTACTTAGAGGCGATTCTGTTTACCCGACCATTTCATCGACTTTACGTTGATAGCTTTTCAACAGCTCCGCCGAGCGGGCAAAGCGTTCGGCTTCGTCGTCGGAAAGTTGCAGGTCGATGATGCGGACCGCGCCTTGGCGGTTGACGACGGTCGGTACGCCGATATACACACCCTTTTGTCCGAACTCGCCTTCAAGCAGGGTGGAGACGGGCAGCACGACGCCTTGATTGTGCAGGATGGCGTTGGAGATGCGGCTCAAGCCCATGCCGATGCCGTGGCTGGTCGAGCCTTTGGCGGCGATGACTTCGTAGGCGGCATTGCGCACGGTGGTATAGATTTTGTCCATACGCGCCTGCCCGTCTTCTGATTGTTCCAACATCTTCTGAACCGACATACCCGCGATGTTGGCGGTGCTCCATAGCGCAATGATGCTGTCGCCGTGTTCGCCGATCATCATGGCATCGACACTCCAAGGTGCGACGTCGAATTCGTTGCCCAGACAAACGCGGAAACGGGCGGAGTCAAGGATGGTACCCGAGCCGATAACGCGCTCTTTGGGCAAACCTGAAAAGCGCAGGACGGCATAAGACAGTACGTCCACAGGATTGGAGGCAACCAAGAAGATGCCGTCAAAGCCGGAGGCCATGACTTTCGAAACGATGTCGCGGAAGATGCGCAGGTTTTTGTCGATTAAATCCAAACGGGTTTCGCCGGGAGCCTGCGCCGCGCCCGCACAAATACACACGATATCCGCATCCGAACAATCATCGTAATCGCCGACGTAAATACGCGCAGGCGAGGCGGCATAAGGCATTCCGTGGCGGAAGTCGCGCGCTTCGCCTTCCGCGCGTGTGCGGTTGATGTCGATTAAAACCATGTCGTCGCACAAGGCTTGGTTGAGCATCGAATAGGCATAGCTGACCCCAACCGCGCCCAAGCCCACAACGACTACTTTGTTACCAACTTTTTTCATGTTTGTTCCTGTTTGTTTGTGAATAGGAATTATTAATAACACTTGGACAGGGTGGCGTCAAATTTCAGACGACCTCCACCCGCAGCGCATCCACAATCAGCTTAAACACATTGGAATGTCTGCGGCAGCTGGGGTAATAGAGGTAAACCGGATCGTAAGTGATGGCGTATTCAGGCAACAGTTCGACCAGTTGTCTAGAATTGAGAACGGCTGCGACAATGATATGCGACATTCAAACGATAACGAGGTCGTCTGAAAACAGGTAGTATGTGATTGACAGATACAGCCTGCATTTAGGTTTTGAACAGGTGTGCTACCTTTTCAGACAGTCTTTGAGTTCGGACAGTCCGTTAAAGGGTGAGCCGTAATCTTTCAGTGCTGCCTGTTTTTCAAATAACACATGATTTTTTCCAGTTCGATTCGCTGCATAAAGCGTTCGATATTTGTCCAATCGGGCTGGTTGCCGGTATTGACGGGCAGTAGAATTTTCTGTTTCGCCATGCGGGTTGCGTTGAATTTATAACCATATTGGTATTTGGATTTCTGTTTCAAAATCATGGTTTTTAAAAACAGATAAGCATATTTCCCAGCCTGTTTTGATTTGATTTTCAAGCGTTTTACATCGTCTGAAAACAGACATTCGTAGGGATGGTAGAAATTTTCCACCACACTGCCGTTGTAGTTTACGCCTAAAACATCCTTATCCAAGCTGGCATTTTTATTCGCAATAAAGGCAGTGATGCCGTTGTTTGAATCGCTTGCCCCGACAAACGGGATTTTCCCTTCCTGCATATCCTGCTTGGTTAGGCGCACGCCCGAATGAATCTCGCAAATATCCTGTATCGCAAACGCCGCCCAGCGGTTTTTAGACGGTGTCCAATGCTCTACCCCCCCCTGCAAGCCATTGTTATTTAATGAATTATTATAATAATTTAGCACGGCGGCAATTTTATCCCGTTCGATTTGCTTCATAAAATCTTCCATAAACTGCCAGTCGGGCAAGCCGTCTGAATTGACGGGGAGCAGAATAACCTGTTTTTTCAAACGTGTTGAATTAATCGTAAACGAGTAAGAATATTTAGATTTATGTTGTTTTAAACTTACCGCTACAAACGATAAAACAGACGCAGAAAGCTCTTGTCTTGGTTTTAAGATATTGACTTTTGTTCCTGTAAAAAATGGGTAGCATTGCACAAAAGGTTCGGCAGTTTCATTGCCAATCGTTAAGACCGGATAATCGTTATTTAAGAAGTCAGATTCGTAATCAATAAATCCATCTAAACCATTATTTTGTTCTTTACGGGTAATATAAGCGATTTTTCCACTTTCTCGATTCACCTTATTCCCATCAATACTTTTCCCTATTTTAATATGGAATAAATCGCCAATCGTAAACCTTCCCCAATTTCTATCCGTCAATTTCAATTTACTCATCACTATTCTCCAATCCAAACAAATACCCTCTACCGTGCGTAATCATATTGACTTCAAAGGTCAGATAATCGGCAATCACTTTCTCAAAATCGGCTTCGGCGGGGATTTCGTCATTGAAGTAGTAAAACGAATGCAGCCATTCGTCATCGGCTTCTACGGTGGTTTCCACGCAGAATTTGCTTTCTGCCTGAATACGTCCGAACCATACGTCCAGCAGATGTTGTTTTTTGTCTTTTGCGCTGATGGTTTCCACTAGGCCGATGTGTTTCTGCACTTCAAAACCGTCGTTTTCAAAGTTGATGAATTTGACGGTTTTGTCTTTGTCGTGCGGGATGCCTGTGGAAAAGACGGCAATGCAGGGGTTGGTTCCGACACCGTAAAAGGTGTTTTTGTTCAGGGTAATTACGCCTTCAAGCGTGTGTTTTTTGAGGATGTTCTCTTTAATCGACTGTTCTTCTTTGGTTTTTCCCGTCATGGAAGACTGCGGCACAATCACAATAGCCTTGCCATCTTCTGTTAAAGAATCTAGAAGATGTTCGGTAAAGGAGATTTCGTAAAGGTTGGGATTGGCTTTCGAGCCTTGCGAATAGGGCGGATTCATCATGCCGATGTTGCAACCTTTAAGCTGGAGCTGGGCAGGGTTTTGTTTTAAAAAATCTTCCTGCTCCAAGTTACTTTTGCCGTCGCCGCGCAAAATCATATTGGTGGTGGCGATGGTAAACATATAGGGCTGCAGTTCGATGCCGTGCAGTTGGTTTTTGCGGATATTGCGTTTTTCAGCTTCTTTATCGGTTTTTTGCAGCATATGGTGCATGGCGGCAATCAGAAAGCCTGCCGTGCCGCAGCAGGGGTCGAATACCGAATCAGTCGGTTTGATGTCAATCAGTTCGCAAAACAGTTCAACAATATGGCGCGGGGTCAGTACGATACCCAGCGTCTGTCCGTCGCCGCCCGAATAGGACATAAATTCGCCGTAAAAGCGTCCCAAATAGTCTTCAGCGGAATGGATGTATTTGATGTTTTTGTAAATGTGGTCGTAGATAAATTGAGTGTAGTGTTTGAGCGGGGTTTTGCCCAATATGGAATTGGTTTCATTGATGGCTTTGGTATCGCGGATAACCAAAAACTGGCTGAGCAGTTTGTCTTTTTTTACCTGTGGTTTGACTTGGGCACGCTCTAAGTTTGACTGAATGGCTTCGTAAATTTTTTGCCCATCGGTTTTTACATCGTCGCCGTTTAAATTATCTATATCAAAGTTTTTATGTTCGATTTCACGCAGTGCAAGCAAAATGCCGGACACAATCAACGGCTTGTCTTTATCCTGAATACTGCCGTAATTGCGTAGATCTTCGTGCAGTTCTTTGGCATCTTTTAGGATTTCGGCAGTGGTTTTTTCTTCGTCTGTCTGCTCTTTCAAGATGTTTTTAGTGTAATACTCGCCAATGTTCTTTTCGTTGAACAAGGTGAATGTTTCCACATCTTCCAGTTCTTTATAGCCGCCACGTTCGTCAATAAAGAGCGGTGAGATTTTGTGACGTTTTTCGTTGCCCGATACGCCGATGGCAATGATTTTCTTGTAGCCGGTGTTTTTTGCCAAATGGATGCCGTAATGCAGCGCACCGTTTACGGCAAAATCTTTGACGCTGGCGGCGGTTTGACAAATTAAGTCGTTATCGTCGCGTTTGATGTGGTCGGCGGTATCGGCTTTGTCTTCAATAACAATCACAAAATCTTTCACAACGCCGCAGTATTCGGGATAGCCCGCTTTGCCTGTTTGCGCTTTGGAAGCGGTTTTTAATGCTTTATCCAGTTCGGCAATATCGCTACCTTGCGGGCATAAGTTTAATTCTGCCTCTTTGAGCAGGTCGTAAACCCAAAGATCGGTTTTGATTTCTTTTTTAGCCATATTTGGTTTCTCAAGATCGATATTAAATATTATTAAGAAATGTATGGATTATTGTAACATGGGGTGGTAGGCGAAATAATTTTAGTTTTGCAGTTCTGTGTTGGATTTTTACATTGATATTAACCGCTTGGTTTCATTTGTAGCGAAGCCAAAGAATATTTCATTATTTCCTATTTGGAAAATATGTTGTTCATAAATTGAGATTTATTGCTTAATCATTTATCCGTACAATCCGCCTCATCAAATATTTTAAGGAGGCAATGATGAAAAAAATGCCTGTATTGTTTGTCGGGCACGGTAGTCCGATGAATGTGCTGGATAAGGAAAATCCGTTCAACCAAAATCTCCGCCTGATTACACAAAAGTTTGCCAAACCCAAAGCGATTTTGATGATTTCGGCGCATTGGTACAGCAGCCGTTTGCAGGTTACATCGGGTGAACATCCTGAAATGATTTACGATTTTTACGGATTTCCTGAAGAACTCAGCCAAGTGCAGTATCCGGCGCCCGGTTCGCCCGAATTGGCGGAGCAGGTGCGCTCGTTATTGCAGCCGGAAAATGTCGGACTGAACCCGACACGCGGTTTTGATCATGGTGCGTGGGCGGTGCTGAAATTTCTGTATCCCGATGCCGATATTCCTGTGGTACAACTCAGCCTTAACCGTTCGCAATCGGCGGAATGGCATTTCAATTTGGCGAAAAAATTATCCGCCTTGCGCGAACAGGGTGTGTTGATTATCGGCAGCGGCAATATTATCCATAATCTGAGCGTGATGAGTAGGGCGCATATTAATCAAATCGGCGCGGGTTATGACTGGGCGTTTGCGTTCCGTGAAACAGTCAATCAGGCGATTGTTGAGCGGGATGACGATACTTTGATTCATTACGAACGGCTGGGCGAAAAGGCGATGCTCTCAGTGCCGACGCCGGAACATTATCTGCCTTTTCTTTGTATTATGGCATTGCGCGAGCCGGATGATGCCATTACGTTTTTCAACGACAACCTTGTCGCCGGTTCGCTCAGTATGACTTCGCTTTTAGTGGGGTAAAAGAAAAAATATGGCAACGCTATTTCGGTCAGGTTATGATTTAATACAGCATATTTGATTGAAAATGCTAGGTTTATTGACGCGGGCTGTTTTTTGTTTTTCAGTCAAAGAAACCAGTGCATCAGTTGGTTAAAAGGTCGTCTGAAAACCTGATTGGGCGTTTTCAGACGACCTTTGCTTTGCCGGTAAAGATTCGGGCTGCTTACGGACGGTTGGCTGCGATATGGTAGCGCGTTTCAAATGCGGCTTCTTCTCCCGCGTCCAGCTTGATTAACCCTAAGCCGTTGTTGAAACAGTCGGGTGCGCCGCTGAGGTTTTCGATGGCGATGGTGTCGCGGGTCGATGGGGTGAAGATTTGCAGGTAGGGATAGGATGCGTCGGGGTAAATGCTCAGGGTCAGCCCGTTGCCTGAAAGCGTACAGGCGGCGGGTTTGCTGCGTGCCAAGACAAAGCTGTTGTCCAATTCGATGCCTGCCAAGTTTGAGGTCGTCTGAAAACGGGTATCATCGATCATGCTGCCGTCGGGAACCAAATCGGCATCGAAACCCAGGCGTTTGCTGCTGTCGATTTCCATCGACCAATCGTCGGTTTTGCCGCCGAGTGTGAAATAGGGGTGCCAGCCGTCTGCGAGCGGCATGGCGGTTGCGCCTTGGTTGCGGACGGTGGAGCGGATGCTTAAGCCGTCTGCGCTGAGACGGTAGCGGACGGTCAGGCTGAAGGGGAAGGGGTAGCCGCTGTCGTCTTGTGCGTAATCTGCGCGGATTTCGACTTCGGCGGATTGGCTGTCGGCGTGGCTGTTGACGAGGGCGAACTCGCGGTCATACATCAAACCGTGTGCCGCGTGTTCGGCGAGTTTGAATTTGCCGCACTGATATGCTTTGCCGTCAAAGCTGTATTTGCCGTGGCGCAGGCGGCAGGCGTACGGGCTGAGCTTGCCGCTGCGGAACCATTCGGTCAGGCTCTCGCGGGCGTGTTGCGGGGTGTCGTAGGCTTTGACGATGTTGAACCATGTGCCGTCGGGGCGGCGGATTTCGTAGCGGTTGAGCAGTCCGCCGTAGAGATAAATTTCCGCGCGCAAATCGGCTGAGGCGAGCAGCAGGCGGTCGTTGTCGGTTTTGAGTGTGAACATGAAGCGGCTCCTGATGGTGGTTGAGACAGGGTGTATAAAAGGTCGTCTGAAAAGTTTTCAGACGACCTTTTGAGATTTTACTCTTTAACTAAAGGACCTGATGTTCCTCCGTGTCCGGCGGCGGTACGTACCAGTTGGAGAAATTCGGACTTCAGGCCGAACGGGTCATCGCCTTGGACTTTTTGTGCCATGTTTTCGATGTCTCTCCAACTGAGTTTGCCGTTGTATTCTCCGCCGCGCAGGGCTTGGGCATAGGAAGCGGCGGTAAGGGCGAGCAGGGTGTCTTTGTCGGCTTGGTCAAGCGGTTTGCTGCCGACGGGGACGGCTTGCTGCATCAGTTGACTGTCTTTTTGTCCGGGCAGTTTGTAGCGCACTTTGACAAAGGCGTATTCGTTTTTGCTGCCTTTGGCGGCCGGAGCTTTTTGATAGCGCGATTCTTCAAGCCAGCCTTGTTTGCCCTGCGGGATGATTTCATAGAGGGCGGTCACGCTGTGGCCTGCGCCGATGTCGCCCGCATCTACTCTGTCGTTGTTGAAGTCTTCATTGCGCAGGGTGCGGTTGGTATAGCCGACCAAACGGTATTCTTTGACGGTGGCGGGGTTGAATTCGACTTGGATTTTGACATCCTGCGCTACGGTGGCGAGTGTGGAGGTCAGCTGCTGTTGCAGGACTTTTTTCGCTTCTTTTTCGTTGTCGATGTAGCTGTAATTGCCGTCGCCCGCATCGGCGATTTGTTCCATCATGTCTTCGTTGTAGTTGCCCATGCCGAAGCCCAAGGTACTGAGTGAAACGCCGCTTTTGCGTTTTTCGGCAACCATGGATTTGAGGGTTTCGGTGTCGGATACGCCGACGTTAAAGTCGCCATCAGTCGCCAGTAGGATGCGGTTGATGCCGTTGGGTACGAAGGCTTTTTGCGCTTGCTCATAAGCCATTTGCAGTGCGGATTCGCCGTCTGTCGCGCCGCCTGCACGCAGTTTGTCGATGGCGCTCAGGATGGTTTCTTTATCTGCACCTGAGGTGGGCGGAAGCACTAGATCTTCGCCTGACGCATAGGTAATCAGGGTCACTTTGTCTTGCGGACGTAATTGTTGGGTCAGGATGCGAAGGGTTTTTTGAACCAGCGGCAGTTTGTTTTCCTCATCCATACTGCCGGATACGTCCACAAGGAAAACGAGGTTGGCAGGCGGTAGGTCTTTCTTCGCGGTGTCTTGTGCTTGGATACCGATTTTGATGAGTTTGGCTTCCGGTTGCCATGGAGAATCAATGGTTTCAGTGTGAACGGCAAATGGACGGTTGTCAGTAGGCAGTGGATAGTTGTAGGGGAAATAATTGACGATTTCTTCAATCCGTACAGCGTCTTTGGGCGGCTGTTCGCCATTGGTCAGAAATCGGCGGACGTTGGCGTAGCTTCCGGTATCGACGTCTATGCTGAATGTGGAAACAGGCTCTTGAGCAACGGATTTGACCGGTTGGTCGGGTTGGTCTTGGTAGCGTTCGGTGTTTTCTGCAAGAGGCAGATTTTCTTCAGCAACGGCGGCAGTAGACAGTGCTGCGTTGGGTGGACTCTGAAGACCTTCAGGTGAGGAACTTGAGTGTTCGAGTGGACCGGAACACGCGGCCAAAGCTGCTAACGTGAGTATGGAAACGGTTTTTAGAAAAAAACGGGGCATGATTCAAGCTCCATAGAAATATCACATGCTGATTGTTAAAAGTATTGATAGCAGTGTATTGGCAGATTCAACGATAGCGCAGGGTCACTTTTTATTTGGATTTTAATGTGTGAATAGTGGGTTAAGTTTAAATCAGGACAAGGCGGAGCAATGCGGTACTGGTCTAAACTTAACCCACTATGTTTATGACTTGGGCAAGATTTTGTCGGGCTGAGACGATTTTGTAAAGGTCTCAGCCCCGATTTATCTTACATTAACTTTTCTTCCGGCGGCGTTCGCCCGGCAGCAGCATGTCCGCCCATTTGATGATGTTGGCGACTTCGGCGGGGTTGAGTTCGTAGAACTGTCCGCGTTTGAGGCGGTTGGGCAGGCCGATGGGGCCGAAGCCGACGCGCACGAGGCGGCTGACGGTGAGGCCTTGGCTTTCAAAAATGCGGCGCACTTCGCGGTTGCGGCCTTCTTTGATCACGACGTTGTACCATTTGTTTGCGCCTTCGCCGCCTTGTTCGTAGATGCGTTCGACTTTTGCCAAGCCGTCTTCGAGCATCACGCCTTCTTCGGTGAGGCTGCGCATTTGTTCGGTGGTCAGCCCGCCCAGTACGCGCACGGCGTATTCGCGTTCAACTTCGAAGCTGGGGTGGGCGAAACGTTGGACGAGTTCGCCGGAGGTGGTCAGGATGAGCAGGCCGCTGGTGTTGATGTCCAAGCGTCCGATGGCGACCCAGCGGCTGCTGGCGGCCTGCGGCAGGCGGTCGAAGATGCTGACGCGGCCTTGCGGGTCGTCGCGGGAGACGATTTCGCCTTCTTGTTTGTAATACAGGATGATGCGCGGCAGGCGGTCTGCCCATTTGAGTTTGATGATGCTGCCTTTGACGGTAACGTGGTCGTCGGGGGTGACTTTGTCACCCAACTGCGCGGTTTTGCCGTTGACCGTTACCCAGCCGTTGTTGATCCACTCTTCCATTTCGCGGCGCGAACCGACGCCGGACGCGGCAAGCACTTTTTGCAGGCGTTCGGGCTCCATGCGCGACAGGTCGCTGCGGCGCTCTTTCAAATCGCGCGCGCGTTCCATGATTTTTTGGTTGGGATTGCGGACGACGAGTTTTCTGGCTTTGGCGGCACGCTGTTTGGGGGTGTTTTGCGGCTTGAGGTCGTCTGAAACTTTTTGTCCGTAAGGTTTGGAAGCGGTTTTGCGCGTTTCGTCTTTGGGACGGGCTTTGCTTTTGAAAGGTTTGGCGGTTTTCTTGGCAGACGGGGCTGCGCCGTCGCGCCATTGGCGTTTGCTGGTGGGTTGCTTGGACATGGGATTCTCCTAACGCGTTTGATGGCAGCGGGTTGAATTTGAGCAAGTCAAATTCAACCCGCTGTGGAAAACGGTTCTTCTGCGGCGGTGGCGGCAGGATAAGTTACGGATAAAAGGTCGCCTGAAACGAATGAAACGAGTTTTGCTAAAACGTTTTTATATTTCAGACGACCTTTTGCTGGAGTCGGAATTTTACCCTATCGGCTTGAAGCTGTGGAAAGTTTAAGGCGACAGCCGCTCGCGTATCCAGTTGCCGTCAACCAAACGGTATTGGATGCGGTCGTGCAGGCGGCTGGGGCGGCCCTGCCAGAATTCGATGCGGTCGGGAATGACGAGATAGCCGCCCCAATGCGGCGGGCGCGGGACGTGCAGCGGGTGTTTCGCGCCTACGGCAGCGGCTTTGGCAACCAACATCGCTTTGCTCGACAACACTTCGCTTTGCGCGCTTGCCCATGCACCGATACGGCTGGTGTAGGGGCGGCTGTCGAAATATTCGTCCGAAGCGGCGGCATCCAGTTTTTCGATGCGTCCTTCAACGCGCACCTGCCGCTCCAGCTCCGGCCAGAAAAACGTCATGGCGGCAAACGGATGCGCGTCAAACGAGCGTCCTTTGCGGCTTAAGTAATTGCTGAAAAACACAAATCCCTGCGGATTGACTTCTTTCAGCAGCACCATGCGGCTGTTCGGCCTGCCGTCTTCGCCCACCGAGGCGACGTTGACGGCGGTCGGCTCGTTGACTTGCGAATGAATCGCCTCGTTCAGCCATTGCTCGAACTGGACAATCGGGTCAGCATAGCATTCCGATTCCGACAGTTCGCGCTTGCTGTAATCTTCGCGGATATTGTGCAAATCCATGATGTCCTCCGATACTCAAGTTTGTTTGAATGAATCATACCCCGTTTTTTCAGACGACTCCAACGATAGGGAGGGGGAATATGTGTATAATCCGCGTCAAATCAAATGAAACGGAAAAAATCATGCAAACCGAAGTCGAACTGAAAATCCTCAATCCGAAAATGGCGGACAAACTGCCCGCCTACGCCACGCCGGGTTCCGCCGGACTGGACTTGCGCGCCTGTCTGGACGAAGCCGTTACCCTGCAACCGGGCGGTACTTATCTCGTTCCGACCGGTCTGGCGGTTCACCTTGCCAATCCCGACTACGCCGCCGTTTTGCTGCCGCGTTCCGGTCTGGGACACAAACACGGCATCGTCTTGGGCAACTTGGTCGGACTGATCGACTCGGACTATCAGGGCGAACTCAAAGTCTCCGTGTGGAACAGGGGCAAAGAAGCGTTCACCATCGAGCCGATGGAGCGCATCGCGCAAATGGTCATCGTTCCCGTCGTCCAAGCCTCGTTCAAAGTCGTGGACGAATTTGCCGCCAGCGAACGCGGCGAAGGCGGCTTCGGCAGCACGGGCAAAGCCTAAACCGCCTGTTCACATACAAAGGTCGTCTGAATTTGAGCTGTGTAGAGAATAACCGCGTTGTTTACAGACCCGGCCTACACGGAGCGCCTGAATAGGCTCTTATTGAATGCCCGAGATTTAGGGGCAGTTCAGGATTCAGACGACCTTTTCTTCTTCCTCGTTCCAAAAATCATAAAAGTTAAACCATTGCAGCGGATTTTGCGCGCATTCTTGCGCCAAAATATCGGCGAAGCCCTGCATGGCGGCGGTAACGGCGGCTTCGCGGTTGCCGCGTTTCCAGTCGGAGGTGTCGGTGAAGCGGCGCAGTTTCAAATGGTAGTGGCCGTTTTGTTTGACGCAAAACAGCGTGTTCACTTGTGTTTTTAAGAGCGCCGCCAAGAGCCATGCGCCTTGCGGCATGGGGGCGGTATGGCCTAGAAAGTTGATGTCGGCGGTTTTTTCGCCACGCACGGGTACACGGTCGGCGGCAATGGCTATCCATTCGCCGTCTTCGATGCGGCGGTTCAGCTCCATCATCAGGGTGGGATCCAAATCCGTGACCTGAATCAGGCGGATGTGTTCCGCGCCCGCTTTTTGCAAGGCTTCGTTGAACGCCTGCGCGTGTTTGCTGTGTACTAACACATTGAGCCTGAAGCCTTTATGGTGCGACACCAGCGCGCGGCAGACTTCGGTGTTGCCCAAGTGGGAGCAGGCGAAAATCTGCCCGCGTACCGAATTGCTCACTTGCGTATAAACGCCGTCCGGGTCTTCTAGTACCAAATCTTCATAACGGATTTTGCGCTGCCACACGGCAAATCGGTCGCATACTGCCTCGCCGAACGCGATAAATTGTTTGAATACGCCGTGTTTCGGCAAAACGGTATCGGGAAAGGCCGTCTGAAGACGGGTTTGATACCGCAGGATATGGCGGCGCGGTTTGGGCGCGGTGGCGTAGAAATACAGCACCACAAACCAGATGCACGGCCTCATCAGGAAGGCAGGCAGATAGCGCACCATCAGCGTGGTCAGGGCGAGAAACAGGCGGCTGCCGCGTTCGGGCTGCGCCGCCCAGTGGTTTTGCGTGTTGTCGGTCATGGTTTCAGACGGCCTTTCCGAATAAAGTGCCCAAACGCCGCCGCAACATCCCTAAAAACAGCCGTGTGTGCATTTTGCTGATGCGCACGTTGTCGGCGAAGGCGTTGAAGTGGGACACGCCGTCGGCGGCGTATTGCACGGGCGTTTTAATCCAAACCGGCTTGACGCCGCGCCAGTACAGGCGGATGAGGATTTCCGTGTCGAAATCCATGCGGTCGCCTACGGTTTCTTCGCGGACGACCGAAAGCGCGGGGGCGAGCGGGTACAGGCGGAAGCCGCACATGCCGTCTTTGATGTCGCACGACCAAGTGTGCAGCATGTTCCAGAAGTCGGTAATTTTGCGTCCGTACAGCCGCGCTTTGGGCGCGTCGCCGCCGTATTGCGGCCAGCCGCAGACGACGGCTTCGGGGTTTTGTTCCGCCGCCGCCAAGAGTTTGGGCGTGTCGTCCAGATGGTGCTGCCCGTCGGCATCGACCTGCAAAACATGGCTGTAACCGTTTTCTTCGGCGTATTTCAAACCGGTTTTAACCGCCGCGCCTTTGCCGCCGTTGGTGGGGCGGTAAAGGACGTGGATGCCGTCTGAAACCAATGCCTGCAATACGGGTTTGCATTCTTCGCGCGAACCGTCGTCCACAATCAATACGTCCAAACCGAAGCCGTGCATGGTCTGTGCGACGCGGGCGATGGCGGCGGGGTGGTTGTAGTGGGGGATTAACACTAGGGTTTTCATGGGGATACCGTTTTTCAGACGACCTTCTCGCAGCGCAAAATGCTGTGTCCGCGTCCGATGCCGTCTGAAATTTCCGCCACTTTCAATCCGGCGTTTTCAACGCAGCGTATCAGGTCTTCGGAATGGAAGATTTTGCTGTTGCCGTTGGCCATGGCGGTGAAATACAGGCTGGTCATGGTCAGGCAGTAGGCGGCGGTTTCGTATTGCTGCCTGTCCCAGCAGGGTTCCATGATGTAGAGGCTGGTGTGCGCACTCATGGAAGCGGCGGCGCGGCGCAGGATGCCGGTAACTTGTTCTTCGCTGAAACAGTCTAAAAACTGGCTCATCCAAATCGCGTCGAAACCCGTCGGGAAGGGAACTTCGGGGTCGAGCAGGTTGGCAGGGTGGGCATGGATGCGTTCCGCGCCGGTTTTGCCTTTGGTCGCTTCGCGCATCAGGGCGATTTGTTGCGGCAAATCCATGATGGTAACTTCGACTTCGGCGTTGTAGCCGACGCATTGTTCCGCCCAGCGGCCGGTGTTGCCGCCGACGTCGAGCAGCTTTTTAACCGGTTTGGCGAACACGGTTTTCAAGGCTTCGGCAAAGGAATTGTCAGAATAATAGTGGTCGAAGGCAAACCATTTTTCCTGCGCGACGCTCGGCAGCGAGGACAGGCCTTCGTAAATCGTCGGCCAGCTGCCGAAAACTTTCAGCCCTTCGGGTTTGCCCGTTTGCAGGGTTTTTTCCAAGTCGAACATGCCTTGGTAACAGATTTCCTGCGTGAAATCCATGTTCACGCGCGCCATTTTGTCTTTCAGTAAGAACCAGCCGGCTTTGCTGATGAAATAGCGGTTGTCGCGGGTATGCACCGTGCCGATGGAGAGCGAGGCTTCAAGCAGCACTTGCGCGGCGTAACCGCTGATTTGCGCTTTTTCGGCGATTTCGGCTTGAGTAAGGCCGTCTGAATGGTCGTTCAGCAAATCCAAAATGCCGAATTTCACCATCAGGCGGGATACTTGGAACACAATCGGCGCAAAGGCGATTTCCTGCGCCAAACGCTGCGCTTCGCCTGCGGACTGGTGTTCTTCGGAATAACGTTGTGCTAGTGCTGGAAAAAGTTGCATATTTTTTTATCTTTTCATTTGATTATGGGTTGTTATTAGGTTTGCGGCCATTTAAAAAACGGGTCATGCCGAGGCCGCATATTTTTGAGCGGGATTGTCCCCGATTTGCAGGTTTTCCTCTTCCCGCAGGAGAGGGCGGAACCTAAAAAAGCATTTTCAGACGACCTCGAACACAATCCGTCCCGATGCACAGGGATTGTCGCCATTGCTGACTTTAAAGCTCAATTTGTTTTTGGCTTCATCGTATTTCAGTTCCACCGACACTTCGTCATGCGGACGGACGAACTGCTGGTATTTCAGGTTTTCCACGCGGACGACGCGCTGCCTGCCCCACGGATGCCGCGCCGCCAGATCGCGTACCCATTGCAGCTCGACTACGCCGGGTACGAGCGGGAAAGTGGCGAAATGGCCGCCGAAATAGACCAAATCGAGCGGCACGCGGCCGATGAAGGTTTCGGCGGCGGTTTCTTCTTCAGATGATGTTTTTGACCAAACGGGCGATGTTTGGACGACGGTAAAGGCCGTCTGAAAATCGGCGGCGGCGATTTTGGCCTGAGCGTTGCGCGGCAGGCTGTCGGCGAAACGCCAGTAACGGGGCAGGGCGATGGTGTCCTGCGTGGCGGCAAGGTAGCGTTTGAGCGCGTCGGCAACGGCGGCTCGGCCTTGGTCGCGCAGGGCGGCGATACCGTCCGCGTTTAACGCCGCCCATATGGCGATGCGTTGATGTTGCGGATGGCGGCCGCAATGGGCGTCGGCGATCCACGGATGCCGTAAAAGTTCGTGTTCGATTTGGGTTAGCGACACGCGTTTGTCCTCGAATTTGATGATGCGGTCTTGGCGGCCGAGCAGCAGGAAACCGTCGCGCTGCGGCTCGATTAAGTCGGCGGTCTGGCGGCGTTCGGGCGACCACGGCGAAGATGCCCACAATGCGCCTTCTTCGTTCTGCCCGATTTCCACACCGGCAAACGGCCGCCATTCGCAACTTTCCCGACGCGACGCAATCACGCCGGTTTCGGTGCTGCCGTACACTTCAAACGGGCGGACGGCAGCCTGTTGCAGCAAATCCGCCGTGGCTTCGGGCAGCGCACCGCCCGCCGACACGATACCCGCGATTTTATGGCCGATGCTCTGCCAGTTGCGGTTTTCACCTAAGCGGTTGAGTACCGCCGGACTGGCAATCCACACCACTTTTTCATGCGCCGCCGTACTGGCGAGCAGGTTTTCAGGATAAACCGCCTGCCGCCGCTCCATAGGCCAGCCCATTGTCAGCGCAAGCGCGAAACGGAAAGTGAAGCCGTAAAGGTGTTGCGGAATGACGCTGCCGATAACCGTTTCCCCGCCGCGTCCGAATGGCAGCGCATCCGCCAACATCAAGGCTTCCGCCTGCATCTGCGCGGCGGTTTTCACAATAACCTGCGCCTCGCCGCTGGAACCCGACGTTTTCAGCCATGCCTCGGCATGGTCGGGAATCAGATGGTTTTCAGGGGCGGGGGGCGAGTTTTCAGGCGACGTGTGTGTCAGCAAATCGGGCAGGTGCCACACGGGTGGGTTGGGTTGCACATCCAACGGCTGTCCGGATTCATCGCGTTGTTCGGTTTGACTGTCCAACTTACTTTGCAAATCTTCGGAATCCGTCAAAAACACATCCGCCGTCCGCCCCCAGTCCAAATTGTCCCGCGCCAGATTCGGCAGCAGCAACACCCGCCCGCCCGAATGCCACACCGCCAACACGGCGCAGGCAAACAGCGCGGCATCGTCAAACCACAACGCGGCAGTTTGCACATTTGCTGTTTTCAGACGACCTGACAGCCGGAAAACCGCACGGTTGAAATCAGCACGCGTCCAATTTGGATGGGTAGCGATAAGGTCTTGTTGGGGCAGGTCGGGGGATAGGATTTGGGTTAGGCGCATGGGCATATTTCATTGCAAGTTGACATAGAAGTTAACTTAATTGGGAACGTAAAAAATTAACTAATGATTTATATTCACTTAGGTTGTTACTTGAAAGATGTTCGATAGTAATATCTATTAATTCCGCTCTGCCTTTATTTCGTTTTTTCAATTCAGTTTCTAAGATACTATAGAATTTTTTACCATTTTTATCTTTTGTTTTGTCAAATGTCTTTTCGTATTCTGTAGTTAAATCTTTTAGACTTTTTTGATGGAATATAAAGTCATTTAGTTTTCTAAATAGTTTATGGTCAACATTATCAATTAATTTGGTTTTTAAAAACTTTTCTAAACTTTCAATAGGTAAATAATTTAATGGGATATTGTTTTTAATATTGTGCTTTTTGATATAATCTTGAGCTTCAACTTCAACGTCTCTATCTAGAATTATACAAATTTTAGATAATTTCCCAGTTAAATTACTATTTACAACTTCATTTGCTAGGTCAATCGTATTTGTGTAGCCTCCGCAAGGAAGAACATGAATTAATTTGTTATTAATTAATGAATTATTTCTTATTATTTTATTTATAACTCCTCGAGCCAGGTCATCTTCCACCATAATTATGTAATCGTATCCCTCATGATCATATAAAATACGGGTGGCATAAGCTGGGTAGCAGGGATTTAATATTTCTATGGTATTGTCACTATGTCTTTCTAAGAAGAAAATGTTTTCAGGCTGGATATTGCTAATTAGTTCTATCGAGTGTGTGGAAAAGTATATTGCATAATTATAGGTTTCAGCCATTTCTTTCAAGAAAGAAATTAACCTTTTGAGTGATGAAGGATGTAAGGCTAATTCTATTTCATCTAGTAATAACAAGCAGGGGAAATCTTGATTTTCTCTATCTGTATTGCGTTTTAAAAGGGAATTTAAGACGCTTAGTAGAAGATTCTCTCCTGTAGACATGTGAAATTGGCTTACACGACTCTCACCTTTTTGATAATAGAAAATATCCCCACTGAATTCTTTGTCAGTATCAGTATTCTGTAATTTAAGAATTTTTTCATAATAGTTCTCATTGTTGTGTAGAATCATTCCTAAATTTACTCTAATAAAATCGTCAACTGGCAGGAGTTTACTGTCATCAATTTTATCAAGTTTCATTAATAATTCATAATTTGTATTTCGGAATCTAGTACCGAAAATAATACTTCCCTCATAAAACCCTTTTAGTTGGAATTTTCCTTCAAAATATTTTTTCCAACGACCAGATTGTTTTTTCCATATTTTCTTTCCATCATTCAATTGAAAGTGGATCTCAGCATTTTCTGGAGTTTTCCCAAGATATTCATTCATTCTCATGTTAAAAAAAGCAGATGCAGCACAAGTGATTAGAGTGCTTTTACCTGAAGCATTTTGTCCTGTAACTCCGTAAAGCCCTTTCTCTAATGGCAAGCAAATATCTAGTTCTTTAATTGATTTAATGTTTTGAATATGTATTGATAAGTTCATAGTAAAATTCCCTTGGTTAAAATTATCTGTATTGTATTAAGTTTCCCCACCAAAAAAAACACTAAAAATCGTCTTTCAAATATCCAATACCAAGTTATATCAATGTACTAAGATTCGTAAACTCTTCGTTTTTAAAACCGTGTTTTTCTAAAACAATATCAGTTTTTTCAAACAAGTTATGATTTAATGAAATAGTTAATGTTTTTCAGACGACCTACACTTTCAATACGGCTTTCCGATACACCCACTCTCCGGCAAACAAAAGCCCCATCAACACATACGACACGATGCCGGTATAAGCCGCCCACCAGTCATAATATTGCAAACCTGCCAGAATGGCGGCGGTTGCGCCGTTGAGGATGAAGAAGCCGCACCAGATTTGCGTAACGCGGCGGGTGTGGCGCACGCCTTCGGGCGGCAGGTCGGGGTGTTGCAGTCGGGCGAGGCGTTCGATGACGGTTTGTTTGGCAAACAGGCTGCCGCCGAAAACGGCAAGCATCAGCGCGTTGACGGCGACGGGATACCAATACATCGAGTCGGGTCGTCTGAAAACCAGTACGGCGGCGAAAAAGGCGGCAAGGATAATCGCCGTAATGCGTTGTGCTGTGGTTTGCGGCATGGCGGCGCGTATCAGCCACAGGATGCACATGGCGGCGGCAAGCCAGAAAAACGCGCCGTTTTCCCTGCCGTAATACCATAGGAGCGGATAGGCAAGGCTGGCGAGGGTCAGCAGGAGTTTTCCTAATATTTTCATGGGTGTTGTTATTCTTCAGACGGGCTTCGCTGAGGGGTCGTCTGAAAATGTCGGGGTAAGGGCGTTTGGGCGGCAGAAAATCTCAGAGGATAAGCTCTGAGATTTTCTGCGATATTGGATTATTCGTTTTCTTCCTTATTTTTATTTTTTTCAAAGGCTTCATGTTCCACGAGCAGCTCATAGTATTTTGGATAAAGCTTGGCAATGCGTTTGCGGTTTTTCGGGGTACAGAATTTTTCTACCTCTTTGGGTTCATGAGATTCCGGATAGCGGGAAGAAAATTGAGCTTGCTCTTGTTCGGTCATTTTTTTGACCGTTGGGCAGATAGGGGACATTTCTGATTTGCTGTTGGCAAATCCAGCCATATTCCATGCCACTATGCCGTTGCGTTCAGTCTCATCGTTTGCCTCTTTTTCACAAAATTCCATATCGTGATACATATCAAATGAATCATGAATGACTTGCATACACTCGGCATGTGTCATTTTTTTGATGAGGGAAATTTCAGCGTGCGCAGACAAGGCGGGGAGTAAGAGCAGTAGGGAAATGAATTTTTTCATGGTGTTAGTTGTATATTATGGATAAGTGAGAAAGGTTGATGTTGTTATTGATGTTCAGACGACCTTGCCGATTGACAAGGCCGTCTGAAAATATGCCGATTTAAATCAGAATCAGGAATCTTGTGCTTGTACTTTCAAAACCGCCTGAACCACGTCTTCTACGGTGCGCACGTTGCGGAAGTCTTCGGCTTGCAGTTTGCGGCCGGTTTCGCGTTTGATGTGGTCGATGAGGTCGATGGCGTCGATGCTGTCGATTTCCAAGTCTTCGTAGAGGTTGGTCTCGGGTTTGATGCGCTCGGGTTCGATTTCAAACAGGTTGACCAGTGCATCGGTCAGAAGGGTGCGTACTTCTTGTTCGGTCATATCGCTTCTCCTTTATGCCTGACGGCTTTTGACGAATTCTGCCAGTGTTTTAACGTTGGCGAAGTTTTCGCGCAGGTTGTCGTTTTCGCCGTCGAGCTGGAAGCCGAAGGTTTTTTGCACTGCCAAACCGAGTTCCAGCGCGTCGACGGAATCCAGACCCAAGCCTTCGTCGCCGAAGAGCGGGTCTTCGCTGCCGATGTCGGCAGGGGTGATGTCTTCCAGCCCCAAGCTGTCGATGATCAATTCTTTGATTTGGTTTTCTAAGTTATTCATGTGGTTTTCCTTGTGAAATAGTCTTGAAGGTATTCGTTTAAACGCCTTGCGGCGATGGGTAGGGGTTTTTCCGCCAGCCATTCTTCGGGCAGGATGTCGTCGCCGACGGTGATTTCATAATGGATTTTGTGCGGCGGTATTTTGTACCAAGGCTGGCCTTTTTTGAAATTGGGCGGCGTCATTTTGATGCACACGGGGGTGATGACCGATGCGCTGCGCAAACCGAGCGATACCGCGCCACGGTGCATTTTAACCTGTCCGTCCCAGCCTGTGCGCGTGCCTTCGGGGAAAATCAGCATACTTTGCCCGCTTTTGAACACGGCGTCGATTTCTTCCAACATTTCCATGCTTTCATCGTTGGGGATGTAGCCGGAAGCGATAATCTGGCTCTTCATGCTGGGGTTGTTCAACAGGTCTTTTTTGACCAGCACGTTCGGGTCGGGGAAGTGGCTGACCATCAAGACGACATCCAGCAGCGAGGGATGGTTGGCGAGGACGAGCTGCCCCGGCCGGCCGAGTTTTTCCAAACCGTTGAAACGGACGCTCAAGACGCCCGACCATTGCAGATAGCCGACGAAAAACCGCCACACGCGGCCAATCATGCGGCGGGCGGCAAGTTGGCGCGGGATGTCGCCTTTGGTGGATTTGAGCGTGTAGGGCAAAAGCGCGATTTTGAACAATACGCCTGCAACGCCGAAGAGGATGAAGCCGAACAGGGTAGCGAAGAAACGGCGGCAGTAGTCTAGGGTTTTCATGGATTTTTGCACCATGTCCATCGGCGTTTTTCATGTTGCCACTCTGCCGAAAGGTCGTCTGAAAGTAAGAAACGGACCCAGTCGAGCGCGCCCCAGTAATCGGCTGACAGCAGGTCGGACGGGTTTTCAGACGACGTGTCGTCAACATCGAGGCTGAGTGTGTAGCCGTCTCCCTGCGTCAATACAAGCGACAGGGCGTAGGCAAACGGGGCGCGTGTGGCGTGGACGGGGTAGTCGTCGGACAAAGGATCGTCGGCGATTAAGACCAACACGGATGGTGCGCCGTCTTGCAGCAGGGCATAGGCTTCTGCCAAAGTGGTTTCAAAATTGTCGCTGCCGGCGGCGAGGGCGGTGTGTTCGCTCATGTCGCCGCGCAACATGGACCATTGTCCGGCAGGGGCGTTGTGGACGGACAGTCCGAAGGAGGTCGGTGAAACGCTGTCGGTTTGCAACAGCCCAAGCCATAATTCGAAACTGCGGTTGATTTCTCCGTCATGCGAGGCGTAAACCAACGGGCTGCCGGGGTATTGTTCCGCCAATTCCCACGAGGCGTCGCAAATCAGGCGCGCGGCTTTGCCCAAACGGCGGCGCTGCAGGGCGGGCAGGAAGGCAAGCGCGGGTTTGTGGTCGGGCAGCCCGGCGGTGTCTAATGTGCCTGAAGCCCATTGCCGCCATTGTTCGGGCGTGGCGATTTTACTGCTTGAAGCGTGCCAAGCGGCGATATTGAAAGAAAAACGGCAAATGTTGGATGACATGATGGTTTTCAAAAGTTTACATTGTGATGTATTTTAACGAAATAGCTTAACACATTCTAGGGTCTGATATAATCGCGATATTCTAACGTATTCTGTTTTCAGACGACCTTTATGACTGTAAATTTAATTTGCCCCATTCATGATGTTGCTTCTTTATTGCCACACAGCGGCCATATGGTGTTGCTTGATTGTGTGACGGAATACAGCCCGAAACACGTTTGCGCCCAAGCCGGCGTGGGGGAAAAGCACATCTTGTTGGTTGACGGGGCATTGCCGGCGACATCGCTGATGGAAATCATGGCGCAGGGCATAGGCGCGTTTGCGGGCATACAGGCTTTGGAAGCGGGTGAGCCGGTGCGGCTTGGCTTTTTGCTGGGAACGCGCAAGCTGGAATTGTTTGCCGACAGCCTGCCCGTCGGAACGCAGATGAAGGTGGTCGCCAATCTGTCGATACAGGACCCGGGCGGCATGGGCGTATTCGATTGCGAACTGCATTGGACGGATGCGCCTGAAGCTGCCCGCGCCAAGCTGCCCGCGGACGGGCTGGTGGCAAAAGCCTCGTTGAACGTGTACAGTCCGAAAGACGGAAAGGTCGTCTGAAAACAGCCTTCTCTGTCCAGATGATGACCAATAAGCAGACCGCGCCAACCAATAGGAAACATTATGAGCGAAACCATCTTGATTACCGGCTCCAACCGGGGCATAGGCAAAGCCGTCGCACTCGGTTTGGCTGAGGACGGCTTTGATATAGTCGTCCATTGCCGCAGCCGCCGCGATGAAGCCGAAGCCGTAGCGGAAGAAATCCGCGCTTTGGGCAGACAGGCGAGGGTGTTGCAGTTTGACGTGTCCGACCGCGCAGCCTGCCGCGATATTTTGACTGCCGACATCGAAGCAAACGGCGCGTATTACGGTGTGGTGTTGAACGCCGGACTGACGCGCGACAATGCTTTCCCCGCGTTTTCAGACGACGATTGGGATTTGGTGCTGCGAACCAATTTGGACGGTTTTTATAATGTGTTGCACCCGTTGACCATGCCGATGATACGACGCCGCAAAGCCGGACGGATTGTGTGCATGGCGTCGGTGTCCGGCTTGACGGGCAACCGCGGGCAGGTCAATTACAGCGCGTCCAAGGCGGGCTTGATCGGCGCGGCGAAAGCCTTGGCGGTCGAACTGGCGAAACGCAAAATCACTGTCAACTGCGTGGCGCCGGGTTTAATCGATACGGAGATTGTCGATGAAAATGTACCCGTTGAAGAAATTTTGAAAGCCGTCCCCGCCGCGCGTATGGGGCTGCCGGAAGAAGTGGCGCATGCGGTGCGCTTCCTGATGGATGAAAAAGCGGCGTACATCACGCGCCAAGTGATTGCGGTGAACGGAGGTTTGTGTTGAATACCAGAAGAGTCGTAGTAACGGGCATAGGCGGCATTACCGCCTTCGGTCGTGATTGGCAAAGCATACAGGCGGCGTTTAAAGCTGAAAAAAATGCCGTCAAATACATGGATTGGCGCGAACGTTTCCCCGAATTGGAAGCGCAGCTGGGTGCGCCGATTGAAGGCTACACCCCGCCCGAACATTGGACGCGCAAGCAGCTCAGAAGCATGGGGCGCGTGTCGCACCTGTGTGTTGATGCGGCGGAGCAGGCCCTGACGGACGCAGGTTTACTTGGAGACGAAAGCATTACCGACGGACGCATGGGCGTGGCGTGCGGTTCGTCTGTCGGCAGTACCAAAGACATCGGCGATATGGGCGAACTGCTGACTACGGGTACATCGCGCAATTTCAACGCCAATACTTATGTGCGCATGATGCCGCATACGACCGCCGCCAATATCGGCATCTTTTTCGGATTGAAAGGACGTATTATCCCGACTTCGAGCGCGTGTTCGTCCGGCAGCCAAGGCATAGGCTATGCCTACGAAGCCATCAAATACGGCATGATAGACATGATGTTGGCGGGCGGCGGCGAAGAATTTTGTCCGTCCGAAGTGTATGTTTTCGACTCGCTCTACGCCGCCAGCCGCCGCAACGGCGAACCCGAATTGACCCCGCGTCCTTACGACAACGGACGCGACGGCTTGGTCATTGGCGAAGGCGCAGGGATTTTCGTGTTGGAAGAATTGGAACACGCCAAACGGCGCGGTGCGAAAATCTATGCCGAACTCGTCGGCTACGGCGCCAACAGCGACGGCAGCCACGTTACCCAGCCGCAAAAAGAAACCATGCAGAAATGTATGGAACTCGCGCTGCAAGACGCGGGCATTACGCCTGATAAAGTCGGCTACGTCAGCGGCCACGGTACGGCGACCGAAAAAGGCGACATCGCCGAAACGCTGGCGACCGAAGCCGTGTTCGGATTCATTCCCATGAGTTCGCAAAAAAGCTATCTCGGTCATACGCTCGGCGCGTGCGGTGCGCTGGAAGCGTGGTTCACCATCGAAATGATGAACAGCGGCTGGTTTGCCCCGACCGTCAATCTGAACGATATCGACCCGCGCTGCGGCAAGGTGGACTATATTTTGAGCGGCGGCCGCGAAATCGAAACAGATTATGTGGTCAGCAACAATTTCGCTTTCGGCGGCGTGAATACTTCGCTGGTGTTCAAACGCTGGCGGGATGAAAACGCTTAATCGCAGCCGCGTTATCACAAAATCCAAAAGGTCGTCTGAAACCGTTTGACCCAACGTTTCAGACGACCTTTTTAGCGTGTCCAAAGCTATATCACGAAGTCCAGCAGATAAAAGTCTTCTTTGCCCACGCCGCATTCGGGGCATTTCCAATCGTCGGGGATGTCATCGAATTTGGTGCCGGGGGCGATACCGTGTTCGGGATCGCCGAGGTCTTCGTCGTAAATCCAGCCGCAGGGGCCGCACATGTATTGTGCCATGGTGTGTTCCTTCTAATGGTTGAGGTCGTCTGAAAACGGTCGGCAAAAGGTTTTCAGACGACCCCTTGTTGGTCTGTTTCAGCCCTTATGCCGCTTCCAGCGCCGCGATTTCTTTGCGCAAGTGTTTCAACGCGGGGGTAACGATGGCGACAAACATGGCTTCGCGGACGCGGCGTTGGGCGGGGCTGCGCATGAGGTAGCCTTTGGCGCCGGCGTGTAAGGCGGCGGATTGGGCGGCGGCAAGCGTCAGCTCGGCGGCGGCGGCGCGCAGTTTCAGCGTGGCGAGGTTGTCGGGCGTGTTGTTCCAAGCCAAGTCTGCCAGCCGTTCGGTGGTTTGCCATGCCTCGTCCAAGGCGGCCTTGAGGCTGTCGTAGCTGTCGTCGAGATAGCTGTTGACCTCGGCGTTGACGACGTTGGCGATGCGGATGATGCCGAGGCTGCCGTCGATCACGCCCGCGCCGATGCCGATTTGCAGCAGGATAAAGCCGGACTTGATGGAGGCGATGTAGTCGGAGAACTGTTCGGGCGCGGCAATCACGTCTTCGTCAGGGATGAATACGTCTTTGAAGTTCAGGCTGAACGTGCGCGTGCCTTCGAGGGCGCAAAATTCGGGGCAGGCTTGCAGGGTCACGCCTTCCCATTGTCCGCCGGTAATGAACATGACGTAGCTGTCGCCGATTTGGGCGGTATTCGCCCAGATGTGGTCTTCGCCGATGTTGGATACCCAAGGCAGCGCGCCGTTGACTTTGTAGCCGCCGTCCATACGCTCGGCTTGAAGGTTGTGTTTTTCAATACCGGCAAGGTGTTTGACGGTATTGGACATGCCCGTACCCGCTAAGACTTTGCCTTGCAGGATGTCGGCGAGGTATTTGTCTTTGACGGCTTGGTTGGGCGTTTGGTGCAGATACCAAGCGCAAGCCGCCTGACACCATGCGCTGAACGAGGTCGCGCCGCATTCTTTGCCGACTTCGCGCAAGACGGCGATTTGCGTCGCCAAACCCAAGCCGTTGCCGCCTTCCGCTTCCGTACCGACTGCGCCGAATCCGCCGATAGCGCCGAGTTCGCGCATAAATTCTTCGGGATACAAGCCATTGCGGTCGATTTCGTCCACTAAGGGTTTGAGTTTGGTTTTGACGAGTTCGGCAACTTGAGACAATAAGGTTTCACGGTTCATGGTCTTATCCTTGAAAATGTGTGCGGACGGCGCAGGGAGGGCGTTCCGTTGGAAAGAGGAAGCGGTCCGTTACAGGGACGGCGTTTTTGAAAAAGGTCGTCTGAAAACGGGCAAACGGTTTTGCCGCCGCTTTTCAGACGACCTTGGGTCAGAATCAGGCGAACGCCTGCAATTCAGGGTTGATTTCTGTTTGAGCGACGTTGTTGACGTAGTTGCACAAAGTCGCCAAGGCAACGCCCATTACGACTTCGACAGCCTGCTGTTGGTTGTAGCCTGCATCGAAGAAGGCTTTGAGTTCAGCATCGGATACCGCGCCTTTTTTCGCCATCACGGCTTGGGTAAACGCGGCGAGCGCGCCCAGTTTGGCATCGTCAAATTCGCCTGCCGCCAACGCGCGCGCGGCTTTGATGGATTGTTCGGACAGGAGTTTTTTCAGGGTTGCCAGCTTGGTGTGGCCTGCCACGCAGAAACCGCATTCGTTGGTGCGGGCGGCGATGATTTGGATGACTTCGACTTCACCGGGAGTCAGACTGTTGGCGGCGTTCAGTTTGCCGACTTCTTGATAGAACGCCAACGCTTCAGGCGCGTTGGCCAATACGCCGATGAGGTTGGGGATGAAGCCGTTGTTTTTCAGCGCGGCTTCGACGCGGGGTTTTGCTGCTTCGGGAGCGGTTTCGACGGTGTGTACGGTTAAGCGTGCCATATTTATACCTTTGTTTTCAGTGTATTGAACGGAATGTGGCATACTACTCCGATTGTCGTTTGACAGGAAAGACTGATTGGTTATGTGCTGCAAACCAAAAGTTATAAGCAAGAAAGGTCGTCTGAAAACTAAAATACAGTTTTCAGACGACCTTATATAAACTTTAACGAATCTTCTTCAGCAACTTGACCTCTTCCGACAAATACGGGCTTTTCATACCCAATATTTCAAGCATCTCAGCCTCGCTGATATTTTTTGAAACGTCATCCAAACGTCCCCCGTTAAATCCATTCTTCTTCCTTTCATATATAGCCACATGCCCGGCATGTTCATCATACAGCCATGCAGATTGTAAAACACCGGTCTGGTCGTAGAGAACATGCCACCATTCTTTTTCCTGCGGTCCAAATCCGCAAAGAAAAGCCAGATCATTTTCTTCACCAATGAACATCAACATTTTAGGGTTCAAGCTGCTGCGTTTCGCATAATAAATGGTTGCCGGCGGGTGAGGATTTTCCTTTATGGCGCAAAGCCCTTGAGGCGTAGACGTTTCTTTGTGCAAAACGCTTTTGCAACCTGATGCGGCGAATACGGTTAATGTCGCGGCAGCCAGAAATCTACCGATATTTTTCATTTTGCCCTTCTTTGTTTTAACGGTTTATATGAAAGGTCGTCTGAAAACCAAAATACAGTTTTCAGACGACCTTTTCTTGCGAACCGATTTATTCGGCTTGTTCTTTCAATACGGCTTCAATCAATTCCTGTGCGCCGTCGTCCGCCAGCTTTTTGGCGACCGCGCGTCCGAGCGCGTCGGCGTAGGTGGCGGGGGCTTGCGCGTCTGCCTGCAAGATTACCGAGCCGTCGGGATGTCCGACCAGTCCGCGCAGGGTGAGCAGGCCGTTTTCTTCGGTGCAATACGCAGCAAGTGGCACTTGGCAGCTTCCGCCCAGAGCGCGGGCGAGGGCGCGTTCGGCGGTCACGCAGGCGTGTGTGACATCGTGGTTTAAGGGTTTCAAGACGTCCAAAAGGTCGGTGCGGTGTGCGGCGATTTCGATGCCCAACGCGCCTTGTCCTGCGGCGGGCAGGCTGTCGGCTTCGGAGAGAATCAGGCGGATGCGTTCGTCCAGTTCCAAACGCTGCAATCCGGCGGCGGCGAGGATGATGGCATCGTATTCGCCGTTGTCGAGTTTGGACAGGCGGGTTTGCACGTTGCCGCGCAGGGGTTTGATGACTAAGTGCGGATAGCGGGCGCGCAACTGGGCTTCGCGGCGCAGGCTGGATGTGCCGACGACGGCGCCTTTGGGCATTTCTTCCAAACGCGCGTATTGATTGGATACGAACGCGTCAAACGGATTGGCGCGCTCGCCGATGGCGGCAAGGGCGAAGTCTTCGGGCAAATCCATCGGCACGTCTTTAATCGAATGTACTGCCAAATCGGCGCGACCGTCCTGTAAGGCTTGTTCCAACTCTTTGATAAACAGGCCTTTGCCGCCGATTTTCGACAGGGTTTTGTCCAAAATCTGGTCGCCGCGCGTGGTCATGCCCAAGATTTCGACTTCGCAGTCGGGATACAGGGTTTTCAGACGACCTTGGATATGTTTTGCCTGCCACATGGCAAGCAGGCTTTCGCGGCTGGCGATAACGAGTTTTTTCGGGTTCATTTGCGGTTTCTGATTTTCTAATTCATGAGGCGGGAAGTTCGACAGTCTAACACAAACTTTCTACGGTAACCGCCTGACTGTACTTGCCCAAAGGACCGAATCCGTTGCCTTGGTTTTGCTCTTTGGTCAGCACTTTTCCCTGAATGCAGATATTGTTCAGGGTAACGTTATATGAGCCGGAACTCAGGCGGTTCTTTTCTACTTGATCCATCAGGCTTTCGCCTCCGTTGATGAAATAGGTTTTCCCGTCGGCAGTAAATTCAGCCTGTGCGAGCGTAATGGACTGTTCCAGTCATTTTAACCGTATCGCCGCTGTTTTTTTCGACCTGAGTTTCCGTCGGTTTGGCAGCCGACGTTTCGATTTTGTTTTGCGGGGAGCAGGCTGTCAGGGCAATCAGTAGGGGGAAAAGAAATTTGTTCATTTGCAATTACCGTGGTTGATAAAGGTATTCCGCTGCGAAGCTGTCGGAGAAGCCGTTGCACTATAGTGGATTAAATTTAAATCAGGACAAGGCGACGAAGCCGCAGACAGTACAGACAGTACGGAACCGATTCACTTGGTGCTTCAGCACCTTAGAGAATCGTTTTCTTTGAGCTAAGGCAAGGCAACGCCGTACTGGTTTAAAGTTAATCCACTATATATCTGTTGCAACGAAATAAACTATAATGTGTACCGGCATTGAAATGCCGATTTCGACAGACCGCAAGAAACGGAATACAGGGTCTGTCGGCATGATGTTAGTTCATACTGCCGTAAAATAAAACTTATTCTCTAAAAACATTTTAAACCCAACAGCCTTACAGCATGAAACGCGCCAAAAAATATCCCTTCTTATCGTTGCAGCGGCAACGTTTCTGCCTGAATTTTGAAAACGCCTCAACCGCCGCCAATCTTCCGAGCGAACGCGATTTCTACCGCTGGGCATGGGCGGCGTTGAAAAACGAATACCGCCGCGCCGACATCAGCCTGATTCTTCTGGACGAAGAAGAAGCACGCGCCTACAACCGCGATTACCGCGGCAAAGACTACGCCACCAATGTGTTGAGTTTTGCCTTGAACGAAGGCGAAATTCTGCCCGATCAGTTTTCAGACGAGCTTTGCGGCGATTTGATCATCTGCCCGCAAGTCGTATTGAAAGAAGCTGCCGAGCAGGGCAAAACCGCCGAGCAGCACTTTGCCCACCTGACCATGCACGGCACGCTGCACCTGATGGGCTACGACCACATCGAAGAGACCGAGGCCGAAGAAATGGAGGCGCTCGAAATCCGCCTGATGCAGGCGGCAGGTTATCCCAACCCCTACCAAGAGGACGAATACTGAAATGGACGACACCCGGTCGAAACCGACATTTTTCGAACGTTTGATTTCCCGACTTGCCGGCGAACCCGATTCCGCCGAAGACGTACTCAGCCTGCTGCGGCAGGCGCACGAGCAGGAAGTGTTTGACGCGGATACACTTTTGCGGCTGGAAAAAGTCCTCGACTTTGCCGATTTGGAAGTGCGCGATGCCATGATTACCCGCAGCCATATGAACGTTTTGAAAGAAAACGACAGCATCGAGCGCATCACTGCCTACGTCATTGAAACCGCCCATTCCCGCTTCCCCGTCATCGGCGAAGACAAAGACGAAGTCCTCGGCATCCTGCACGCCAAAGACCTGCTCAAATACATGTTCAATCCAGAGCAGTTCAACCTCAAATCCATCCTTCGTCCCGCCGTCTTTGTACCCGAAGGCAAATCGCTGAACGCGCTTTTGAAAGAATTCCGCGAGCAGCGCAACCACATGGCAATCGTTATCGACGAATACGGCGGCACGTCGGGTCTGGTAACTTTTGAAGACATTATCGAACAAATCGTCGGCGACATCGAAGACGAGTTTGACGAAGACGAAAGCGCGGACAATATCCACGCCGTTTCCACCGAACGCTGGCGTATCAACGCCGTAACCGAAATCGAAGACATCAACGCCTTTTTTGGTACGGATTACAGCAGCGAAGAAGCCGACAGCATCGGCGGACTGGTCATTCAGGAATTGGGACACCTGCCCGTGCGCGGAGAAAAAGTCGTTATCGGCGGTTTGCAGTTCACTGTCGCCCGCGCCGACAACCGCCGGTTGCATACGTTGATGGCGACTAAGGTGAAATAACAATTTACTTGAAGAACAAATGAAGCAAGGTCGTCTGAAAACTTGGAAACAGGTTTTCAGACGACCTTTTGGTCTTGAATTAAGGAGAAATGGAACGGTGGTTATGTAGAAATGTAGATGATGGACAACCGCCGTTTTTTATCTCATCTGTCCGTTAAACGGCTTTTGAAGTTGGCCAAAAGACAGACTATTTAGCCTTGCTTCTGCCTTTGCGCTTGGTTGGCGCGGTATCCGGATTTTTCACCTTGATTTTCACGCTTTTGCTTGGCTTTTTGTCTTTGCGTTTGGCTTTTTCCGTTGCCGTTTTGGCTTTGGCGGTTTTCTTTTTGCCGTTTTCAGACGACGTTGCTGCGCTGTCCGGTTGGGCTTTGCTGCGGCGTTTGGCTGCAGGTTTTTCCTGTTTTACAGGCGTTTTCATCGCGTCGTCGATTTCTTTCGCCGTCAGTTTGCGTTTGGTTTTCGAGCCGGTTTGTGCAGTGGTTTTAGTGCGGCGTTTTTTGCCGCTGCTTCCGCCGCTGATCAAGGTCAGGTCGATTTTGCTGGTGTCCAAATCGGCGCGCGCCACTCGGACGCTGACTTTGTCGCCCATGTTGAAACGGATGCCGCTGCGTTCGCCTTCTATCGCCATGATTTCGGGACGAAAGTTGAAATAGTCTTCGCCCAAATCGCTGATGTGTACCAAGCCGTCGATGTGGATGCCGTCTAAGGTAACGAAGAGGCCGAAGTTGGTCATGCCGGAGATTTTGCCTTCGAATATTTCGCCGACTTTATCGCGCATGTAATAGGTTTTCAGCCAGTTTTCCACGTCGCGGCTGGCATCGTCGGCGCGGCGTTCGCAGAACGAGGTATGTACGCCCAAAGCCTGCCAGCTTTTGCTTGGCGTGTAGGTTTGCTGGTTCAACACGGCTTTGATGGCGCGGTGGACGGTCAGGTCGGGATAGCGGCGGATGGGGGAGGTGAAGTGGGCGTATGCTTCGTAGGCAAGGCCGAAGTGTCCGTCGCAATGCGGTTCGTAAACTGCCTGCTGCATGGAGCGCAACATCATGACTTGCAGCAATTCGGCATCGGGCCTGCCTTTGAATTGTTCGGCAAGCGCGGCATAGTCTTTCGGTGTCGGGTTGTCGCCGCCGCCCAGTTGCAAACCCAGTAAGCCGAGCTGCTCGCGCAGGGTGGCGAGTTTTTCAGGTGTCGGGCCTAAGTGGTTGCGGAAGAGGGCGGTGTGCTTGTTTTTTATCAGGAACTCTGCCGCGCAGACGTTCGCCGCCAACATGCACTCTTCAATCAGTTTATGGGCGTCGTTGCGGACAACGGGTATGATTTTTTCGATTTTGCCGTTGTCGTCGAAAAGCATTTGGGTTTCGACGCTTTCAAACTCCACCGCGCCGCGTTCGAAGCGTTTTTTCTGAAGGATTTTGAAGAGTTTGTAGAGAATGTCGATTTGGGCTTTGTGCGGGTGGTCTAGGTCGTCTGAAATCCAATCCCAGACTTGGTTGTACGTCAGGCGGGCATGGGAACGCATAACCGCAGGGTAGAAGCGGTATTCTTTAATATTGCCCGCGTAAGTGATGACCATGTCGCACACCATGCACAAACGCTCGACATCGGGATTGAGCGAGCAGATGCCGTTGGACAGGTTTTCCGGCAACATGGGAATCACGCGGCGTGGGAAGTAAACGCTGGTGCTGCGTTCCTGCGCGTCCGTGTCGATAGCGTCATCGGGGCGGACATAATGGCTGACATCGGCAATCGCCACGACCAAACGGTAATTGCGTCCGATTTTTTCGGCAAACACGGCATCGTCGAAATCGCGCGCCGTTTCGCCGTCTATGGTTACCAAAGGCAAATCGCGCAAATCGACGCGGCCTTTCAAATCGCTTTTACGAACATGGTCGGGGATTTTTTTCGTAGCTTTGGCACACGCTTCGCTGAATTGGTGCGGCAAATGGTGTTTGCGCACGGCGATTTCGATTTCCATACCGCTGTCGGCATAATCGCCCAATACTTCGATGATTTTCGCCACAGCAGGGCGGTTTTGCTCGGGATAAATCTCGATTTCGCCGACAATGACCTGACCGGATTCAGGTTTGAAATGCGCGACGCTGTCAGGTTCCAAAACAATGCTTTGGTTCAGGCGTTTGTCTTCCGCTTCCAAAATCGCTACGCCGCGATCCATATAGAAACGTCCGACCACTTTGCTTTGCGCGCGTTCGACAATATCTAAAACCGTTCCTTCACGGCGGCCTTTGCGGTCGATGCCGGCAGGGCGGACGGTCACGATGTCGCCGTGCATGATGCCGCGCATTTGGCGTTCGTATAAGACAAAATCTCCGTCTTTGGTGGGCGTGAGCGGTACGGCGAAGCCGAAGCCGTCTTTGTGCGCCTCGACACGGCATTTGACCAAATCCAATTTGTCTGCCGCGCAAACCGCACCGCGGCGGTTGATTAAAACCTGACCGTCCCGCGCCATCGCTTTCAGACGACGTTCGAAAAATTCGTACTCTTCTTCCGTAATCGACAACTCGCGTGCCAAGACTTCGATTTTCGACGGCACGCCTTTTTGCTCCAATAATTCAATGATCCACTCCCTGCTTGGCAGCGGATGTTCGTAACGTTGTTTCTCCCGTTTCAAAAACGGGTCTTTTTCTCGTAAATTTAAAGATTTAATATTTTTGTTCATTTTATTGGTTGACATTCTTTTTCTAAAATATATAATGACCGCTTCTTTGCGAAATAGTCAATCACTGTAACGCAAAACAGGAAATAAAGCAAAGCCCAGGTGGCGGAATTGGTAGACGCGCTAGCTTCAGGTGCTAGTGTCCTCACGGGCGTGGAAGTTCGAGTCTTCTCCTGGGCACCAAACCTTTTGGTCGCCGCTTTGCTTATCCATCCTAATTGCCCAGGTGGCGGAATTGGTAGACGCGCTAGCTTCAGGTGCTAGTATCCTCACGGGTGTGGAAGTTCGAGTCTTCTCCTGGGCACCAAATCAATTATCCGGCTTATCCGGATTTTTTATTGAATAGATTTATTTGTCTGATTAAGCTACAATATCAGACGACAAAATATGTTTGATTCCACAGAGAGGTGGATGAGTGGTTTAAGTCGCACGCCTGGAAAGCGTGTATACGTGAATAGCGTATCGAGGGTTCGAATCCCTTCCTCTCTGCCAGATTCCAAAAAGCCCGTCTTAATCAAGACGGGCTTTTTTCTTGCCTTCAATTCAGGCGGCAAGCTGCTTCAGTCTCTCTTCAGAAAAGAAATTACTTTTATTCTCAATTTGTTATACATTTCGGCTCCATCTATACAAATCAGTTTTGCAGGTGTATCCTTCACTCCGTTATATACATTCATAAAAAATCCATCTTTAAAAAGGTCGTCTGAATACGCCGGCCTGACACAAATCCAAGGACACTGCCATGACTGATTTTACCGTATGGGAAACCGCGCCGTTTGGTGCAACCATCGATCATATCCTGCAACGCTACCACGATGTACACCGCGGGCAATTTGAAGAGCTGGTTCCGTTGGCTCAAAAAGTCGCGGAAGTTCATGCCGACAGTTTTCCGGCTGAAGTGCCGGAGTTGCTTGCCTATATGCAAAACGAACTGCTGATGCACATGATGAAGGAAGAGCGCATGCTGTTTCCGATGATCAAACAAGGCGTCGGTCGCGGAGCGGCAATGCCGATTAATGTAATGATGCACGAGCATGAGGAACACGACCAAGCCGTAGCCAAGCTGCTTGAGTTGACCAATAACCTGACCGTTCCCGAAAACGCTTGCGGAAGTTGGACGCGCCTGTATACATTGGCACGCGAAATGGTGGACGATTTGACCAACCATATCCATTTGGAAAATGAAATCCTGTTCCCGCGCGTATTGGCTTCTTAAAAATAAAGCTGGTCCAAAGGTCGTCTGAAAATTGTTTTTCAGACGACCTTAATGTTTTGCCAGTATGCAAAGAGGCTGTTTTCTGTTGGATGCAATTACCATTTCCCCGTCAAACCGATGCGCAGGGTACGTCCCGGGGCGGGCATGTAGGAGCGGCTCATGGGGTCGAGGTAATAGCGGTCGGTCAGGTTGCTGCCCGTTAGCTCTGCGCTGAAATGTTTGTTGAATTTGTAACGCACATAGGCATCCACGACAGTAACGGGCTGCCAGTTGGCGTTGCCGTTGTCGCTGTTGAAAGCTTTGCTGTTTGCGCCGTCACGTTGCAGGTAGTATTCGCGCCAGCGGGCGGACGGCTGTTGTTTGTCTTCAACGCGGCTGTGGAAGGTCAGGCGCGAACCGATTTCGAGTTTTTCGTTTAGGAACCTGCCGCCGAGGTTGGCAACGACCGACCAGCGCGGCTGGATGCGGTTGATCAACCAACCGCTGGCGAAACCGCCGTTTTGACAGTAAGGTACGGGGAAGGTGCGGCCGTGCGAGACGTATTGGTCTACATCATATTGCTGCTCAATGGCGCGGCGGTCGCAGACTTCGTTTTTCATGTTGCGCACGACGGAAAGGTCGCCGAATACTTTGCCGTTGTCGAAGCGGGTTTGGAGTTCCAGTCCGCTGATGACTTGTTTGTCGTAATTGCTGATTTGCCAGGTGGCATAGTTGCGGTCGATGACGTTGTGGGTTTTGTTGTGGAAGTAGGTCAGCCGCACGTCCGCGTAACGCATTTTGGGCAGCAGGCGGGTGAAGTCGTGGCTGAGGGAGATTTCCCAGTTTTTGGCGTGTTCGGGTTTGAGCGGGTTCAGGAGTCTGCCAAACGGGACGCTGAAACCTTTGGCGATGCTGTGGTTACCGAAGCCGAATGTGCCTTCATACATGCTGGGGAAGCGTTTGAATTGGGTATAACGGGCGAACAGGCGGGTGTTGTCGCCGAGTTGGACGGTGGCGGAGAACATGGGGGCGAAGGCATGGCCGCGTTTGTTCCACATTTTGCGCAGTTCTTCTTCGGTCAGATGCCGGTATTCGATAGCGGGATTGTTGACATCGGTTGTTACGGCGGCAGCATAACGTTTTTCAACTTTGCCTGTGGCAGGGTTGATTCCGGTTTCATTTAAGAAATTGAGTGCGCCTGTCCGGACGGGGTTTTCTTCCGGATGCGAACGCCGCCAGTAGATACAGTTTCCATTTGCTTCGTTTTCGGTGCAGTTGGGTATTGATTTCCAGCCGCTGCTTAGATCTTCCGCTTCCATAAAACGGTTGCGCAGCTCTGTCAGTTTTTCGGGTTCTTCCGGAAGTTGGGGCTGGTTATCTTGCCAGCGTTGTGCTTCTTCGGGTCGGTTATCTAATGCCCAGAGATATTCGGGAACGGGCAGGCTGTTTATCCAATTCCAAAAACGCTTGTTGTAGGCTTCATTTTCGGCTTTCGCCCGTATGGTCGCGGGGTCTTGGTCGTAAGCTTTTTGCGCGGCGTGATATTGGTCGGACAATTCTCGGTAGGCCCGGTATTCTTCAGGCGTGGCAAGCCGGTGTTGAAGATAGACGAAATCCCTGCTGTTGTCCGACAGTACGTCGAATTTGTTTTCTCTTTCCAACCATGTGCGGTTTTTGTCGATGTAGTCTCGGAGGAAGTTGTCGGTTTGGTGGTAGTCGGTATAGCGGCCGCCTGCGTTCAGGGTCAGCCAGGAAGTGGGCTGATATTTGAAGTTGAAGCCAAGGTTCCATTCGTCGCGTTTGCCTTTACGCGGCATGGTCAGGGCGAAGTTGGAATTTAAGGTGGTCTCAGGGTCTTCCCAGAATAATTTTTGGGATTCTTCTTCGGGCAATGCAAGTATCCAACTGGTATCGCTGCTGCCTTTGAGTTTTTCGCGCTGGTAGTCGCCCATCAGGGTCAGTTCCAATTTGTCAGATAATTTCATTTTATTGGAAAGGTTGATGCCTAGGCGGTTGTTTTTGGCGCGGTAGGCGGCGGCATTAAAAACGTTGAAACGGTTGTTGGTATTGGGCGGCAGTTTGTCCCATTCGGGTTCTTTGCCTTTGTAATACCAGTCTTCGGCGTATTTTTCGTTGAATATTTTGTCGAGAAACAGGGTGGATGCGGGATAGCCGCCGGTGGAATTGGTTTGCGAATTGTTAAACGTCCCCCAAATCCCTGCCTTCAAATCTATCCAGCGGTTGTTTTCGGGTTTCCATGTGTAGTCGAGGTTGACGGCGGTCTGCTTCACCCATGCCTGCGGCCATTCTGCCATCAGCGTGCCTTTGGTGAGCTTGCTCATGTCGGTTTGGGCGGAACCGTCCGGTTTGAGCATGCTGCCGCCGATGTTGCCGAACAGGATGCTGTACGGCATGATTTCGCCGAAACGGGCGTGGGTGCGGCGTATGCCGAGCTGTATTTTTTGATTGTCGGGCAGTTTAAGCGTGCCTTTTGCCAGCCACGAACGCATATTCAGGGAGGTGTTGGCCACTTCGCCGGACGGATGGTAATACGTACCGACATTGGCGGTATATTCCTGAATATCCGTAACTTTTTTGGTAAATTCTTCTTCGGTCATGGAGCTGGCATTGGGGAGGTAGCCGTAGCGTTCTGCCCCCTTGCTGCCGGTAAAATAATTGCCTTTGTCCCGCCATGCGTAGGCAATCAAGCCGTCAAACACTTCGCCGCGCATACCGGCAGAAATGCGGAACGCGTTGTCTTTAAACAATTTGCCACGCCCGCCGAAACGCTGTTTCTGGCGGTCACTGTCGTCCAGCATAATCGCCCAGTCCATACGGTCGAAGGAGTAGGGACTCGGGTAGCGGCGGTAGTCTTTGTTCCATGATGCAGCATGGGCGTATTCGCGCTGTTTGATGCTGTTGTTGCCGGTTTCCATTTTGACTTCCATGCCGAATTTTTGGTCTTTCGGCACAACGTCATCAATTTCCAGCGTTTTCATGCTGACCGAGCCGCCTATACCGGTGCGGATGTCACGGTTTGTCGATGCGCCTTTTTCCACATACACGCTGCTGACGAGATTCGGGTCGATGTAGTTGCGGTTGGATACGCCTTCAAAACCGCGCCATACGCTGATGGCTTGTTCCGTACCGTCTAACGTTACCGGCACTTTGCCTTCGCCTTGAATGCCGCGTATGTTGGGGTCGAGCGCGCCGCTGTTGCGCGCGTCGCCGCTGTAAACTCCCGCCATGCCGCCGATTAAATCGGCTACGCTGCTGCCGCGGTAGGTTTCGATTTCCTGCTTGCCTTTGTACATATTGCTGATGTCACGGCTGTAGACTTGGGTGTAGCCGCTTTTATCCCGGTTGCGATGGGCTTTGACGGTAATGGTATCCATCTGCACGCTTTGGGTGGGGGTAGTATTTTCCGCCCATAACGGCGTATGCCACAGCATACTCAAGAATAAAACCAATATTTTGGGCGTAGAGGGGAATTCGACGGATTTGACAGGTTTCATGATGGATTTTCCTTTGTTCGCAACAGCTTGAAAATAGGCGAAATCTGAAATGCTTCCAGATGGCATCGGAAAATAAAACGCGAACCGAATGTAATGGGGTTGCAGCCAATTGATTAAACGGTTTGTGCGGACCGTTAATATGGATGCGCTTGCTTCACGCAAGGGAAGGGCATTTTGACAAAACAAAAGGAAAATATCCGTAGGTTACCAATTGTGTGGAAAGGAATGCGGACAAAATACTTTGTTTCTTTAGAGCTGCAAAATAACATAAATTGATTATGATTACTATTTATATAATAATTTTAACTAAAACCCGATAATGTGTAAACAGATGCCAAACAATACAACTTTGGCATTTTGGTACCTCAGAAAATCATATTTTTGAGTTTGGACGGGCCGGGGTTGTATTGGATTTCGTAAAAAGTTTGCTGAGTTTGAAGTTGATTGAATAATGGCTTGAATTTGATTGACCGACATAAAAAGGTCATCTGAAAATCCCGATTTCAGGTTTTTAGACGACCTTTGGCATGGGGGCGGTCAAGGCAGTTTAGGCCTGACTTTGACGCTTAAGGGCAAGTGGTCGGAGAGGCGTTGCCAGTTTTTGCCGTTGTGGATTTGGGAGTCTAGGACTTCCAAGTTGCGGGTATAGACGCGGTCGAGGCTGAGGACGGGCAGGCGGGCGGGGAAGGTTTTGGGGCGTTTGCCGTTGCTGTCCACGAATACTTCGTTCAGGTTCAAGGCGTTGCCTAAGGATAGGGCGGATTTTTGCCGCCAGTCGTTGAAGTCGCCGGCGAGAATCAGCGGACTTTGCGGGTCGATGTGATGCACGACGTATTCGAAGATGGCGCGGTATTGTTTGGCGCGGTCGGGTTCACGCAGGTTGAGGTGGGCACACAGGCAGACGAGCGGGGTTTCCCAGCCTTCGGGCAGGACTTCGCAATGGAGTACGCCGCGCTGTTCGAGTTTGTTGACGCTGATGTTGAGGTTGTGGCGGGTTTCCAGCGGTAGGCGGCTGAGGATGGCGTTGCCGTGGTGGCGTTGCGGGTATACGGCGTTTTTGCCGTAGCTGCGGTTGTAGGAAAGGCGGTCGCCGAGGATATCGTAATGCGGTTTTTCGGGAAAATCGGGCAGCCTGCTGCTGCGGGTCAGGTGTTGACCTTGCACTTCCTGTAAAAACAGGACATCCGAGCCTATGCCGCGAAGCTCTTCCGCCATGCTGTCCACTTGGACTTTGCGGTTGAGCGCGGACATGCCTTTGTGCATGTTGTATGAGGTGATGGTAATCGGGCGGGGGGACATGATGTGTAACCGTAGTGTGTGAGTAGTTTGTCATTGTATTGATAGTATAACACTGCAAGTGTTTGGTTTCAGTAAAGATTTGATGGTTGAACGGCTGCTTGAAGGTAAAACGTCGTCTGAAAGGTTTCAGACGACGTTTGAGGGGGGACCGCGCGCAAAACGGTTTATTTTATGAATTCGTCCATGCCGTCTTCGCAGCGGATTTTTTGTTCGGACAGCGTGGCTTTGAGCAGGGCGTCGTTTTGCGGCAGGGCGTCGCGTTCGGCTTCGTGGTGCCAAAGGTGGTAGGCGATGCCGGCGAATTTGAGGTTGTGGCGTTTCATGCCGTTATGGAAGAGGCGGGCGACGAACTCGCTGTCTTCGCGTCCCCAGCCGACAAAGCGGTTGTCGAAGCCGTTGACGGCCAGCGCATCGCTGCGGAAAAAGCCCATATTGCAGGTTTTGATGCCTTTGTGTTTGCGGCTGCTTTGTCTGCCGATCAGGGCGGACAGGCTGCGGCAGCGCAGGGCGGACAGGCGTTTTTCTATGCCTGGGCTGAACACGGACAAATCGGGCAATTCGCCGGAATCTAAAATTTCTTGGGTGCGGCTTTGGGTCAGGATAACGCGCGAACCCTGTATCAGCCTGCCTTTGCGTGCGAGCTTGAGGTGGTCGGCGATGAAGGACGGGTCGAGTATCATGTCGCCGTCGATAAGGATGATGTAGTCGCTTTTTGCCTGCGCCAGCGCGCGGTTGCGCGATTCGGCGGCGCGGAAGCCGTCGTCCGGCCGCCAAGAATGTTTGACGGGGATGTCGGTGTGGCTGCGGATGAACTCGACGACTTCGGCGGTGTCTTGGCGCGAACCGTCGTCCGCGACGATGATTTCGTCGGGCAGGCGGGTTTGCGCGAGTGCGGATTTTAAAACCAGCTCCAGTGCGTCGGGACGGTTGTAGGTGGTTACAATCAGGGCGACGCTGATATTGCGGTTGCGTTCGTAAAGTTTGACATATTTGTAGTACGAACCTTGGGCATTGGCGATGGAAATGGTCAAGCCGTCCGCGCCGTAGGCGAAACCGCGTTTGAGCAGGTAGTTTTTGACAAACGATACGCTGCCGTGCAACAGGGCTTTGAAGGGCGAGCTGTCTTTTTTGTAGCGGTTTTCTTCGGCGTAGAGCGAGCTGTATTGCTGCATTTTTTGAATCAGCCCTTCGGCGTTTTCGAAGGAATAGTGTTTCAGACGACCTTCGAGCGGACGGACGTTTGCATCGGGCGGCAAGATCAGCGATTCATGTACCTGACGGTCGGAAAAACGGGTAAAACGGCGGTGGTAAAGGCGCGGGATAATGTCGGGATACCAGCCGCAGGCTTTGATCAGGCGGCCGTTGTAGTGGTTCAGGCGCGAGAGCGAGAAGATGTTTTGTTCTTTGTTTTCCGCCACGGCTTTGCGGATGGCGGCAATCAGTTCTCCGTCTGCCACTTCGTCGCTGTCTATGCTGAAGATCCAATTGTTTTGCGCGAGGCGGGCGGCAAGATTTTTCATCGGGCCGAAGCCGATGAAGTCGTATTTGTAATAACTGACGTTGGTGAAGCGTTCGGCGATTTCGAAGGTACGGTCGGTCGAGCCGTTGTCGAGCAGCAATACTTCGTCGAAGTCTTGAAGCGCGGTCAAAACTTCGTGCAGATAGCGTTCCGAATTTTTGACCAACATGGCTGCTGTGGCGGGAATTTTCGGGTTCATGATGAGGTCGTCTGAAAAGGGGTAGTCTGAAAAATCAAAATCGGGAAATCAAGGCAGTTCGGCAATGGCGGCGGTCAGTTCTTCGTGGAAAGCGTGTATTTTAACCGATATACCGCTACAATACGCATTTCCTTTTTTTCAGACGACCTCCTCCGATATGCAGCTTATCCTTGCGCCCATGCAGGGGCTTTGAAGATGGGTTTTATGTTTCAATAGAATCAATGAATTGTAATTTTATTGAAGATTATGGTGTAAATATGGTTCAAAAAAGACGCCATTATCAAATCATATCGAATGAGCATGTTTTGTGGATGTGTGATTGCAAAATTGTGAATCTGAAATTGCATACAGTCAGGCAGTCAGGTTACGGTTGTTTGGGTACAGAAAACCAAGTAAACTAAAACTGTTTGATTGGAAAATGCTCCGCAAGGAGGAAATTATGTTCAAAAAATCACTTTATAAGGCTGCTTTGGCGTATTTCGGCGATAAGGTTGGGAGTCAGGAAAAAAAAGCGATTGCAGAAGGCATTGCTGCCGCTGCCAGCAATAGTGCTGAATTTGAACGGAAAAAGGTTTTGGTTGAAAAGGAAATCCGGGATGGAACGGCAAGAAGCAGAGGAAAACTGCCTGTATGATTTTATCTACATCAATCATCTTGAGGTTGTTCTGAATAAAATTGAGGCCGTCTGAATTTCAGACGGCCTTTTTGTTATCCATGTATTTTCCGCCATTCGGTTTTTGCCTGCTGTTCGCGTTGGTCTAGCCAGTCGGCGATGGCGGTAAGACTGACGAATTGGCTGCTTTTTTGACTGTTGTCCGTATTGATGACCGGCCATGGGAGGGTTTGGGTTTTGGCGCGGCGGCGGGCGGTTTTTTCGTTTATGTGCGGTAACCAGTCGGCAGTGGCCTGTTCGAGGGTGATATGGGTTTTGCCGTAGATGAGCATGAGCCGGTGGCGGGTAGGTAGGTTTTCCATTTTTAGTGTGCCTTGTGTTGTTGTCTGATTCTTTCTGCGTAGTCTTCCGCGTCTGTTCGGGTGGTGAATTCTTTCAGAACTTTGGTGCTTCGCCGTCTGCCTGCGTTATTTTTTGTCCAGTGTTTTTTGTTATATTGGGGAGGCTGGTATTCGATTACCTGCCATTTGCCGTCGTGATGCCGGAAGCCTATATTGGGTTGGGTGTTAATTTGGGTATGCTGTATGCGGTCTGTCAGGGTCATTTTGTGTCTTTCGTGGTGCCGTCCGCCCACCGTTTGAATTTAATGCCGGTGATGCGCTCGGTGATGATTTGAAGGATGATTAGTATCAGGGCAATGATGGGCGGCATTATTCTTCTTCTTGGAAGAGGATTTCTAGTATTTTTGTAATTCGGTTCTGTACCATTATTTCTACTGTCAACATGATGAGTGCAGCCATCAGTACGGCAATAATAATAATGGCGGTGGCGATGTTGATGATGTTTTCCATATTTACTCTCCGTAAACGATGCCACGCATACGTTCTTCTGTGGTCATGCGTTCGTAGGTTTTTTCAAGTTGCAGGGTTGCGAAGTCGGCAGCGTCCTGTTGTTGGCGGATGAGGCGTTGGGCTTCGGTTTCTTGAGAAGGTTGAGGTGTGGTGCAGGCTGCAAGTATGGCAAGTAGGGTTGGGGTGAGCAGGGTTTTCATTTTCAATCCTTATGCAATTAAAGTCCGCCTTCCGGCGCTCTTGTTGGCATGATGTAGAAGCGGCAGTTTTTGAATTTAAATAAAATTGAGCATATTCCGCCGTCCTTGTTTTTGTTTGACAGATAAAAAGGGAAGAAGATGGGGTGTTTGAAACCTAAACTTTTTTGGCATTTATCCAATTTTTTAATCAAGCTGATGTCAATGGCCAGATTTTGATTGATCACGTCTTCAATCATGACTGGATCTTTAGCGTATTCTTCGATTCTTTGTGTTTTGGGGAAGTCGGATGTGTCAGGCTTTTTAAACTCTAATGCGCCCACTGCAATGCAGTCGTCTCTGATTTCGATATTGGCAATGTCGCTTTCTCTGTCTTTTAAAACCGCGCCCAATACAATGTTTGGAATGAAGATGTCTTCATCGATTTCTTTCAGTTCTTCGTGTTTGATAATGCAAAGTACATGACCGTCGGTTGCTTTGATTTCGCCTGTTTCCTTATCGAGGAAAACGCCGTTGATGTAATGTCTTGGGTCGTTGTTTGCTGCTGCGGCAGCGGCGGCTTTCAAAAGATTTTTTTTAATTGAAAAATGTTTCATTTTTATCTCCGTTTAAATCAGCAGGCTTTTTGCAGATCGTTTTGAGTTAGGGCTGTCAGTGCTTGTTTGACTGCCGCCATGGGAGTTTTGTACTCGGGAACAAGTCCGACAATGAGTTCGCCGTCGGTGTTGATGATGTCGCAACCGTAGTGCTCTACGGGGTGGCCGTAGGCAGTGTGGGTGGTTTCGGCGGTTACGCGGATGTCGATAGAGTATTCTTCTGTGATGGTCATTTTGGGGTCTTTCGGGGTGGGGTTTTGTGGAGGTCGTCTGAAGATTCACGCTTTCAGACGACCTTTTGCTTTATGTTGAAACGATTTCGTGGGGGTAAATGTTTTGTACCAGTCGCACTGCATCTTTCAGAGTTTTGGCTTCGCGGCGGGCGGTTTCGCTGTAAATACCGCCACCTTCTCGGGAACTGTTGCGCTTTTGAATGGCTAGTTTGCCGTCCTGCCATGTGGCGACTTCGACTTTGCCGGCGGTGGCGTGGGTGCCGAATTTAACGTAGATGGGTTTCATGATTACTGTGTCCTGTTGTTTGTTTCGATGGATGTAGTTTAGTAAACACTTAATTCATAGTCAAGTAAGAAGTTTATTGTTTGTTCAATAAATATTAAATTATCTGATTTTTAAGGGAATTTAATTTGCAAAAAAAAATGCCTAACGGGACTGGCGGTAGGCGGTTTTGGATGTCTAGGTGAAAGAAAACCGCCCAGTGGGCGGTTTTTTCAAAGTGAATTTAGGCTGAGGTGTTGGGATTGTTATGAGTGGTAAGGAAGCCAAGAAAAAAACAGAGGGTGGCTCTCGGAGAGAATATGGTTGTGTGTTTTCATTCTTACATAAATACGGTCACCGTTAGAAACGGGAAGGCCGCTAACTGTTTGGTGCAGCATGAATGAAATACTTTCTTCTTGACCGACACTATCATACGGCGGGATTTCAAAATTGGAAATTACATCGTCGTTGTGAACAATCTCTAAAAAGATTGGTTGGGTTTGCAATGTCTGCATATACTCATCTTCGGCGTAAAATGAAATAGACAGGCATAGACGACCTAAAATAGATTGTTGCGCCGGGATATGGCATATATCGGGAAATATACCTATCAGACTGTATTTGTCATTTTCCGCATGGCGGATGATTTCATCGCAATAGTGGACATTTAAGTGAATCATGCCTGCTCCATATATTCGTACTGCTGTTCAAACGCTGCGCGAACTTCAAGCGGGGAAACGCCTAATGCGTTTGCCAGTTTTTGTACAGTCTCATTATGTAGGGATTGTTTGCTGTTTTCGATGCGGGACAGATAGGGTTGACGCAATCCTGCGGCGGCTGCCAATTCAGACTGGGTAAACCCCTTTTTCATCCTCAGGCTGACAAATGTCTCTCCGCCTGCTTTGAGGGCTATTTTATCGGCAATTTTCGCTGCCGCCCTGTCCATCGCTGCTTTGCGGCGCGGATTTTTCCGTACATGTTCAATATGCTCTGCGGCGGGGGTAGTGTTGGGGCTGATCGGTTTGATGCATTTAATCTGCCCGTTTATCCGCAGGCAGTTTATGTGGGTGACGGGGGTGGCGGATGTAGGTGTTGATACTGTGCAGGCGGCCACGGCAACAGTGAGTGTTGCACCCATTTGAAACCATGTGCCGTTAGTTGGAGTACAGTTCTTCATAGTCTTTGATAATCCGTTTTGTGATTGGGTGTTCTGCCTGATAGTCAAATTTGTCTGTCTTCTTGTTTACAACAGCCAATATATCTATGCGGCGGATATACGCGCCGTTTGGCTGTTTTTCATGGCATGGTGCGTAAATTATTCTGTATCCGGCGGCTTCTTCGCTGCCAAATCGGACGCGCAAAACTTTGATGTCTTTTTCCCATAATGACAATATGGGTTTCACTTCCAAGTCAATCGGGCCTATGGGTTCGCCATATTCTCTGAAGTATCTGTTTTCGTATAAGCCATCAAAAATAGCAGAGTCCGCCTGAATCATCTCAATGACGGTATCGAGATAACCGACCGCGTCTTCGTCTTTTTCAAAGAGGCGGTCTAAATCCTGCTCGGCGTTAAAGTGGACGGTCAGCTCCATGCGTGCCCTTTTTTATATATTATATCTTTTTAGTTATACCGCGCAATATGCGGTAATAAATCAGTTGTTCAAGTATTTTAAATCCATAGCCTTCTGCCGGTAACAGTCTTTTTTCTGCTACATCTCTTCGAGCTTCCACGCACCTTTGATTTTGCCGCAGATTTTAAGCTGTTCAAGGTCGTGTTTCTCTACAGTTTCGGTTTCGTAGCGTTTGTTATCGCTTAGAATTTTGACGCCGCCGGTAACGGTACGTTGCAGGCGTTTGGCACGCAGGCCGTCGGAGACGTGAATAAGGTACACGCCGTCTTCCACCATTTCAGTAACGGCGGTATCGACAAATATAACGTCGCCTTCATCAATAGTTCCTGCCATGCTGTCGCCGCGTGCGGTGATAATTTTGATGTGGGACAGGTTTCCGCCGAATTTGTCTTTTGCCCACAGGCGCGATACGTTGACGTAATCGACGACTTCCGCGGGCAAGTTTTCGATACCATTGCCGCATGCCGCTTCGATGTTGAGGCGTTCAAAGCGGATTTGTTGATCGTCATCTGAACCAATCGGACTGTTTGGCGTGGAGTCCAAATAATATGGTCCCATGCCGTAGTCTTCTTCCAGTCGTCTGCTGACTTTTTCGCCAAAAGATGCTTTGCCGCTCATCAATTGGGACAAAAGGCTTTTGTCTTTTGTCGGTAGGGTTTTGTCTTCAAAGAATTTTTTTAAATTCTCAATCCGTATTTCTTTCAATTCTGACTTATTCATAGCTATCTCCCAGCAGTAATTATTTATATTCTATTTAGTTTCTACTAAACAAACAAATGATAAATATATTTGCTTTTGCGTTTAATGACTGCTAAACTTGTTTAATGTTTAAAAATGGAGCAGATATGACTCACGCTGAATTTATTAAAACGCTTTCGACTAAGCGTGGAGCAAGGTCGGAATATGCCCAAAAGTTGGGTTTGTCTCTGTCGTTTTTGTGGCAAATCGAAAACCGAAGGGCTGTAACACCGAAGCGGTGCTACGAAAATGTAATTTTGCTTACCAATGGTCGGGTTTCTGTATCCGACCTGATTTCCGAAACGAGATCATAGCCTTGGTACGGATTTCTCATTTTTCCCCCATTACTGATTAACGCGCAATCAGTGATTCAGCCTGCCCTCTCAAGGGGGGGGGCAGGCCTTTTTTACGCCTAAAAAATATGCAGGACAAACGGATATGGAAAACAAACTGGATTTTAAAACGGTTGCCGATGCGGCTTTGAATGCGGTGGACAACCTGCTTGCGGAATGGCTGCCGTCGGGCAAATATAAAGGGCATGAGTTCTTCGCTCTGAATCCGACTCGGGCGGATAAGCATCTTGGCAGTTTTGCGGTCAATACGCATTCGGGCGCGTGGGCGGATTATGCGACGAACGATGCAGGCGGCGATTTGGTCAGCCTCTATGCCTATCTTTTCTGCAACGGACGGCAGGGCGACGCGCTAAAAGCGGTCGCCGAGCGGCTGCGCATCGGCAATTTCGGAGCGGTCGAAAGGAAGGAATGGGACGGCGAGCCGAAGACGGGCAAGTCGAAACGGGAAAGCTGGCAGCCTATTGCGCCGTTCGATGAAGGCCGTCTGAAATATCTGGAAGGCAGTCAGGTTTACCGTCTTTGTAAAAATGAGCGGGCGGAAGGCTTGCGGGCAGTGTACCGCGATGCGGACGGCAAGCCGCTTTGCGTTGTGCAGCGCTTTATCGACCAGGACGGCGGAAAATCCGATTTGCCGTTTGTGTGGGCGAAAAACAGCGAGGGTGTAGAGAAGTGGACAAGCCGCCGCCTAAAGGATCCACAGCCGCTGTTCGGGTTGGATGCTTTGGCGGAAAGACCTGATGCGCCTGTTTTGATTGTCGAGGGCGAAAAGTGCAAGCTGGCGGCAGAGGCGTATTTTGATTTGAAGGGCTGGGTTGCCGTGTCTTGGCTGGGCGGTTGCAACGGCTGGAAAAAGGCGGATTGGTCGCCGCTTGCCGGGCGCAATGTGCTGATTTGGCCTGACTGCGATTCTCAGCGGGAAAAGCTGTCGAAGAAGGATGAGGCGGCGGGTGTGAAGCCGTCGGATATGCCGTATCTGCCGTGGCGCGGACAGCCCGGCATGAAGGCGGCGCTGGGGATTGCCCAAGTTCTCAAGGAGTCGGGCTGTACGGTCAAAATCGTGAATATTCCGAATCCGGGCGTGTGGCCTTCGGGCTACGATATTGCAGACGTGATTTCGGATACCGAGCCGCTGACGACGGTGCGTGAAATGATGGCGGATACGCTGGTTTTCCCGTTTTCAGACGACATTGACGGGCAGCCTTTCCCGCGCCTATCCGATAAGGAGCGTGCGGCGCAAAATGCGCCCACGGCAACGAAAGGGGGCGGCGGGGACGGCGATGATGCGGAATACGACGGAGAAAATCCGCGTTTGGCGGAATTGTTGAAAAATTACGCGCAAATCGGGTTAAAAGAGAAGGTTTTAAACTTGGAAACAGGGGAATCTTTCAGCCGAAGCCAGTTGGAAAAAGTGTTTTCGCGTCCTGCCGTGCTGACTTGGTTTCATCTGCACGATAGAAACAAGCTATCGGAGCTTGAGGCGGGGATTTTAATCAAACAGAAAAAATTGGAGGCGATGGCGGATGTCAGCCCCGTTTTTAAAAACGCGCTTGCCCGCTATATCTACCTGGACGGGACGACGGACGCCTACGACAGGCAGTTGGAAGCCATCGTGTCGCTGGCGGCGGTCAAGGCTGCCGTGCCTGAAGAATTTGACGACTGGAGCAAGTCGCCCGCGCGCCTCGTCTGTCCGATGAGCAATTATGTGTTTGAGCCGGATATGCCGCAAGGTGTGGTGTATAAAAACGAGAAATTAAGCCATATCAATGCGTTCAAGGGCTTGCCGAAAAAGGCTGAAGCGCCTGAAAAGCCGTTCGCGCCGGAAACGCCGCTGGCTGAATTGGAAAAACATTTTCCGAAATGTGCAAACATTATCGGGCTGGTACGGCATTTGTGTTCGGGCAACGGCAATTTGAGCGAGGCTTGCACGGAATGGGTTCTGAACTGGCTTGCCTGCCGTTTCAGGCGGCCAGCCGAAAAGCCCGCTACCGCATTAGTGTTTATCTCCGAAACGCAGGGCGTGGGCAAATCGACGTTTGGCGAGAAGGTCGTCAAGGAGCTTTTCGGCGAGTATCTGCGCCAACTCGACCAAAACGCGCTGGAATCGCGCTTCAATGCGTCGCTGCTGTTTGCACTGGTTACGATATTCGAGGAAATCAGTCCGTCAGACGAGCGGCTGAACGTCATCGGCAAACTGAAAAACATGATTACGTCGGATGTGATTATGGTGGAGCGTAAAGGGCGCGATGCGGAAAAACACAACGACTTCAATTCTTTTATCATTTTCTCGAACGACGAGCGGTCTATCCCCATCGAAAGCAACGACAGGCGGTTTATGGTCTTGTCGTGCAACCGCAAGTATTCGGACGCACAATACGAGGCATTGCAGGCGGAAATCGACAATGGCGGAGTGGACGAATTCGCGCGGTTTCTCTATGCGCTGCCGCTGATGTATTCGGACGGTGATACGCGGCGGGCGTTCACGCCGCATACCAAGCCGCTGACGACAGAAATCAAACGGCGGATGATCAACCTGAACAAGCCTTCTTGGGAAGCGTTTTTGGACGACTGGTGGCGCGGCGATTTGGGCTTGCCCTTCATCTCCTGCGCGGCAGGCGATTTGTGGTCGGCATACAAGAAATGGTGCATCGATACCAAGACTTTCCATATGCAGCAGAAGAATTTTTATGCAAATATGGCAAAACGCTTGGCGGATTTGCGAAGCACGGTTACAATCCACGGACAGCCGAAAAAAGTACGGTTTTTCGCCGTGCCGCATTCGTGGCTGTCGCCCGACAATCAGGAGAAGTTTCCGCCGCCGAATACCGACAAGACCGAACGTGGTTCTGAAGGGTCGGTTTCAAAGGCAGATTATTACGGCAGGCAGATAGAAGCATTTGCCCTTGCCTCGGATTCTGACCGGTTTTAGGCGTTTGGACGGGGTTGGACACCGTTTGGACGGGGTAAGAGTCGAAAAAAATCCCTTTAAAAACATCGTTTAGACCGTTTGGACGGTTTGGACAGGGTAGTTATCCCATACGCGCGAAGATATACATCATCTTCGCGCTTTTATTTTTTTCTTTTTTATACACCTTGTCATATTTTGTTTTTATTTTTTTCTTCTTATACGCGGATTTTTATAAAAAAGTATGTCCAAACGGTCTAAACGATGATTTTAAAGGGAAAAAAGGTGTTTTAAAAGTTGTTCAACCCTGTCCAAACGGTATGTTGCCCCGTCTAAATCTTGATTTTTAAGGTTTTTTCGAAATGTCGGTAATTTTGATATGTGGTAAGATACGGACAAGGAGATGAAAATGAAGCATTTGAAGAATATTTGGGAAGGTATGGGGCTGATTTCCTCCGTATTATCCGAGCCGAAAGCCTATCCTGACGCAAGGAACGGTTTTGCACGAGACCATGCAAGACTGATACGGGATGCCCGGCGCGTTGCCGGTGAACTCAACGAGAAGGCGGAAAAGGTTTATGGCAAGCAAAAATACGCGGATTAGTGCGAAAAACAGAACGGGCAATGAAGTCAGTCTGTCGCACAGTCAGACCGACAGCCCGATTATCGATGTTGCATCATTGGAGCGGTTGCAGTCTTTCCGTCCCGATTTGGTGGATTTTGTCATCAATCAGACGCGCGAAGAGGCGGAAAACCGCCGAAAAGAGGAAAAGCGGGTCGTTACATTTACCTTTATCGAACGGATGGGTGGTTTGCTGCTTGCCGCCTTTATATGCAGTTTCGGCGTTTTCGGTTCTGTCTATGCGCTAAATCAGGGTAGCGAAAAGCTTGCAATGACGATTGCAACGGTATCTATCGGCACACTTGCCGTTGCTTTTTTGAAACGAAGATAACAACTGGTTGAAAAATGCCGTCTGTTTCAGACGGCATTTTGTTACCCCTCCGACAAAGACTTGACCGCCAGCGCAATTAGCGCGGCTTGCGGAATCCCCCGTTTTTCCGCTTCCGTCTTAATCAGTTCCACCGTTTCGGCGGGCAGCTTGAAATTTTTCTGCACAATACCCCGTTTTTCATTGGAGCGTTTTTGAATTTCCGTTCTTGATAGAGCCATGATGTTTCCTTTTCAGCATAAAAGCCCGATTTGTCGGGCTTTTTTTATGCCGTCTGTTTTCAGACGACATAACAGCAATAAAATTTAATAGGCTAATATGTCATCGGAACGGCTAAACCATCCCATTTTTTCCAGGGCTGTAAACCGGAAACGTCAAACTTGAACTGTGCATTACCGTAACCGAAAATATCAATCTCTACAATTAACTTTTTCGCACCGTTGATAATAGGCTGATACAACGCCAAATTCTGCAACATACAACCACCTATGCCACCATGAGCTTCCATTAAACGTTCGGAACAGCCGACAATATTTGTCGAACTGGTCTGCATACCATCAATCGTCATAATCATATCATCATCAAGCTTGTAGTTAACCTTGCAGCCCTCAGGGTGACATACATCAAACTGTCCATCCGATAAAGTGAACATTACTACTGGAAACCTCTCATTTTGATCATTTATTGAAAAAGCCAAATCTAATCCGACAGAACCATATGGACTGCCGATATCAACCTCATTTTCAGACTGAAGCACCGCAAAATAAGTAGTTCTATTCCGCATTTCATCTTTTCTTTTTGAATAATCCCACCCCCTTTTTTTAGCTGGCAAATCTGGAGAAGAAGCCACGGCAATACTTGCCTCAGAAGCTGACGGTACGGATACGGTATTGTCTCCATTGTCGCAGCCTGCCAATATCAAGACTGAAATCGTAAAAAATATTAAATGTTTCACAATCAAATTCCCTTATCAAAGATAGTCAAATGTTATATTTTTGTAAATTATTTGACAATCATTTTCTTTCTGTTTACATTCAGTTTCACGAGGCGTCGAAAACCTCTTAGCAAACGGCATTCACCCCGTCAGCGTGAATTTTTTACGTCCATTCGATTCTTTGGTTTCCTTTGTTGTTTGTTTCGATACCACCGAAGTTTCCTATGGTCGGGAGGGCTGCGAATACAAGACCCGCTTCCAGCGGGGAATAAGCACGGCCCATTTGCTAGGGTTTTCGAACCTCCCGACCGCCCATTTCGGGCAACTTCGAATGTATAGCAAAGGAAACTTCATCATGAACCAAGTTCAAAACATCTCTTTCCACGGCCAAACCGTATCCGTTTTTTCCCAAAACAACCAACACTACGTCGCCATGAAGCCGATCGTTGAAAATATCGGCTTGGATTGGGTCTCACAACATAAAAAAATCCAACGCAGCGAAATCTTAAATTCAACTATGGTCATGATGACCATAGTTGCAGAAGACGGCAAAAAACGTGAAATGCTCTGTCTGCCATTAGACTACCTCAACGGCTGGCTTTTCGGCGTTGATGCTCAGCGTGTGAAACCGGAAATCCGCGAACGCCTGCTGACCTACCAACGCGAATGCTTCCGCGTATTGAACGACCATTTCAACCGCCCGCGCGAACAGCTTACCGTCCCCGCGATTCCTGATCCGTTCCGAATCAAAGAGGAGGATGCGCGCCATGAGATGCAGAAAATATTCTTCACCATCGAGTCTGCGCTGCATGATAACGGTGTGATGCACCCGGATACGTTCCGCGATTACAGCCACGGGAAAACGGGCAAACGGGTCATCAGTCTGAACTTCTGGAAAATGTCGCTGGTCATCCGCCGTATCATTGAGGATATTCCGAAAATGGTTATCGACCGCAGCCCTGAAGTGCGCCGCCTGATTGACGAGGCGCGATATGATTTGAACTGCGATGCGCTGCCCGCGCCGGAGGAAAATCAGTCTGCTGCTCCTAAGAAGCCTGCCGATTCAAGCGATGCCCAATGCAGAAAACGCGAGATTGCGGAAAGCCACAAATCCGCCATCGCCCGCCTGCTGACATACGACGGAGACAAATCGGCAATCGGGCTGGCGGAATGCGCGGCGGCAAACGAAATCATCAATCTGTCCAGGGTAGTCAGCGACGCCTATGAAAACTTTATGTTCTCCAATGAAAACCAAAATTTGACGGACGAGGATTTCAAATGTGCGATGCTTGAATTGGCGCGCCTGAAAAATACGGTGATGGAGCTGTCCTGCTGCTGATTTTTTGCTGTCCGATTATGCCGTCTGATGGGTTTCAGACGGCATTTTTGTTATAATATGCGCTTAAAAATTAAAGCCCTGCGGACTCCGACGGGGCTAGGGATGGTCGGTGCGCGAAGAAATCGACTGATAAATGACTATTGATGATTTGCTTGCCCGTTGGGGCTTTTGGCGTTCGGTTCGGGATGATAACGGACTGGGTTATGCAACCAGTGCGGCAAACCGTGCAATGGCAGGCGATGCGAATACGGGCGGAACGCGTCCGTTGCTGCCTTATGGGGTGGACGCGGATTCGGTGTTTTCTGCGGTGGACAGGGTGGTGATGGGTTTGCCGCGCTTCCATCAAGAGGTGCTTAAGGTGCAGTATTCGGGCGGATTCGCTACCCGTAGTGCGAAAGTCAAGGAATGCGGGTGCAGCGGGGCTTCGTTCTACCGCTATCTTTCGGACGCTGAAGCTATGCTGGCTGTGCGTTTGAGGGACGGTGAGGTGGGCAGGCTGTTAAACGGCCGTTAAAAAAGGCTTGCAATCTTGAGACTGGAATGTTTAAATTATGGAAAACTGCGGTTTCGTGCGTTCAGGTGCGATGCCGCGTTTTTTTTTTCATCTCATTTCCTTTCGGTTGAAACCCCGCCCTTTAGGGCGGTAGAATCAGAATTTATTTGGGAGGGGCGTAACCCCTTCCAAACCAGGACGGCACATAGGGCGACGCTTTATGTGTCGTCCTGTGTGTTGAAACGTCATTTGTTGAATCCTTATCTGTTATTAAAGGTCGTCTGAATTTCAGACGACCTTTCTTTTTGGAGATGTCATGCCGGCAATTCGTGTCGATGTCAGCAAAATGGTCGCACGCTTGGATGATGTCCGGCGCCGACAAGTCCCGTTTGCCGCTAAAAATGCGGTGAACAAACTGGCTGCACAGGCAATCGGCAATCTGCAAGATGAAATGAGGGATTCGTTCTTCAACCCGAAGCCGTGGACGTTGAATAGTCTGTTTGTCAGACAGTATGCAACCAAGGAGGAATTGACCGCCGTGGTCGATTTCAAGGACGGTGCAAAGGATAGAAGCGCGGGCAGATATCTGACGGCGCAAATTTATGGTGGGAGCCGTCGGGCGAAAGGTATCGAGGCGTTTCTGGTTTCGCGGGGATTGATGCCCGCGGGGTATCGGATTGTGCCGTCAGATGTGGTAAGGCTTGACCGTTTCGGCAATATCACGCTGGCTGCGTTTCGGGCAATGGTGCGCGGATTGAACGACGGGACGCATTTCGCCCTGCTTAAACGACGCGGCAAGCTGCCTGCGGGAATTTATAAGCGACAAAAAAGAAAAGTAAAAGCCTTGGTTGTGTATGTGTCAGCGGCACAGTATGAAAAACGTCTCCGGTATTTTGAGGTTGCGGAACAAGCTGTCGTCAGTAATCAGCAGGCAGTCTTTGCCGAAGAACTTGAAAAAGCATTCGCCACAGCCCGATAAGGTACTTCCCGGACTTTCAGCCACGCGGGTAATTCGAGCCGCGATTTCTGTTAAGCGACAGGTTTGTATGGGTTGCTTGCTGGGTTAATGAGGAACTGACATGAAAGTGAATAAAAGACAGCTTGCCGATATTGTCGGTGTTACGGAACAGGCTTTGACCAACTGGCAGAAAGAAGGTCTGCCGGTGGCGGCCTATGCAGATAAAAACGGGCTTGCGAATGAATACGATACCGTTGCGGTTATCCGCTGGATGTTTCAGCGGGAACTGGAACGGCTGAACAAGGAAAAGCCGCGCGATCGGCTGGATAGGGTGAAGGCTGAATTGGCTGAACTAGAGCGGGACGAAAAATTAGGACAGCTTGCGCCGGCCGCGATGTTTGAGCGCGCATGGGGCGACCATGTTTTAGCGGCGCGGACGGAATTTTTAACGATGCCCGAGCAGTTGGCGGCTGAACTGACGGCGACGTCGGGCGTGGAAATAGACCCTGATACCATTGCGGCGTACATCAACAGGGCGTTGGAAAAATTATCGAATTACGGAGCAGAAAACGATGGAGATGACAGCCGCAACCATGCAGGCGCGGATGGCTGAAACGGTGGCGCGGGTGTTGCGGCAGGCGTGCCGGAAATGGGCACCGCCGCGCAAGATTAAAACCCGCGACTGGGCGAAAAAGTACCGCTATCTTTCCAGCATAGAGGCCGCCCGACCGGGCAAATACGTTTTGGACGTAACACCGTATCTGGCATGGGAAAACAGCCCGCTTGATGCGCTGGATGACCCGTCCGTGCAAGTGGTTGTTTGCCAGAAATCGGCGCAAGTGGCGTGGACTTCGGGTGTGTTGGGTAACTTTTTGGGCAAATCCATCGATGCCGAACCCAGTCCGATACTGGTTCTGTTCCCGAAAGAGGGGGCGGCTAAAGAGTACATGGACGAAAAATTCGTTCCGATGGTCGAAGCGACGCCCGCCTTGCGCGAGAAAGTCGATACCCGTATCCGTGCGCAAGGGCAGCGGCAGTTGTTCAAGAAATTCCCCGGCGGTTTTCTGAAGCTGGTGGGCAGTAACAGCCCCGCCAGTGTGAAATCGTCGCCGGTGCCGATTGTGTGTGTGGAGGAGCCGGACGACTGTAACCTGAACCTGCGCGGTCAGGGCGACAGTATCAAGCTGGCAAAGGAGCGCACCAAAACCTACCGCCGACCGAAAATCGTATTAGGCGGCACGCCGACTATTGCGGGCGTCTCGACAATCGCCGCCGAAATGGAGTTGTCGGACAAGCGCGTCGGCATGGTGCCGTGCCACGAATGCGGCGAAGCCCATGTGTTGAGCTTCGATTACCTTTCTTGCGACGAAGACCCGAACGGCAACCATCCCGTTTTCGGCAAAAAGCTGCCGGAAACGGCGCATTACACCTGCCCGAACTGCGGCGCGGTGTGGAACGACATGCAGAAAAACCGTAATGTGCGTCGCGGTTGGTGGCAGGCGACCGCGCCTTTTCACGGCACGGCAGGTTTCTACCTGAACGAGCTATACAGCCCGTTCCCCGGCAGTGTGTTTTCCGAACTGATGAAAAAATGGTTGACCGCGCAATACGAAGCGGACAACGGCGATATATCGCCGATGATTGCCTTCGTCAATTCGTCCATCGGAATCCCGTTCGAAATGACCAATGACGGCGTGAAGGAAGACGACCTGGCAGAACGCGGCGAAGACTACGCCGAAAACACCGTTCCGCGCGGCGGCCTGATTCTGACTATGGGCGTGGACGTGCAACATGACCGGCTGGCCGTCATCATCCGCGCATGGGGGCGCGGCGAGGAAAGCTGGCTGGTTTGGTGGGGCGAAATCCACGGCAACACGGTGGACGTCAAATCCGACGTGTGGCGCAAACTGGCCGAGATGATATTTCAGACGGCCTACAAGCACGAAACCGGTGCGGGAATGAAAATAGCGGCGGTATCGATAGACAGTTCGGACGGCAATACCTCCGACGCGGTGTATCACTTTGTGCGCGGCTGCCGTGGCGTGAAAGCGGTGAATGTGATGGCGGTCAAGGGCAGCACCAACCCCGATAAAGAGATTTTCAGTCGGGCGCGGGCGATTGACTTGAAGCACAAAAACACCAAGGCCGACAAATTCGGCGTGCAGGTGTACAGCGTCGGCGTATCGCGGGCGAAGGACTTGCTGATAGACGAGCATGCGCGCATCAATCTGGAAGGAAGCGGGGCAGGGCGGATGCACTTTTACAAAGATGTCCGCGCCGACTACTGCGGCCAGTTGTTGAGCGAAGTCAAAGTACCCAGCCGCATGAACAAGCACAAAAAGGTTTGGCAGAAAAAAGTCGGCGTACGAAACGAGGCATTGGACTGCGAAGTCTATGCCCTGCACGCCGCCCGCTCGGTCGGCACGCATACCATGTCGGCGGCAAAATGGGCGTTATACGAAAACGCGCTGTTGCAGTCGGAACTGTTTGCCGAACCGAAACCCGTCGAACAGGTACAGGAAAAAACGAGGGCGGACAGCGGCAGCGGTTTTGCGGCAACCAGACGCCGTAAGGGTGGTAACTTCGTTACCAATTATTGATTTAGGCCGTCTGAATAGATGGCTGTCCAGCCGGTTAAGCGTCAACCGGACGTCAGAAAACGCTTTTCTGCTACATTTCAGATTAGGGCTTGATACGACGTTGCCCGAAGTTAGAGGGTGCGGCCAAGGTTTGCGGCCGCCTTTTAAGTGCAAACCAAGAAAAAGGCCGTCTGAACAGCAGATTTCAGACGGCCTTTATACGGCTGTAACCATGAACGAGAAAGAACAGGTTCTATCACACATTCGGACGCATCCGGGTTGCACATCGACCGGTGTTGCCAATGAGGTGTATGGAAAGCAGAAGTGGAGCGGCTGGATTCTTGCCCGCCGCGATATTGATACGCTGATTGAGGAAGGCTTGGTGGAAGAGCGTTTCGAGGAAGGCGTCAGTAAATTTTATGCAAAAGAGGCCGTCTGAAAATGAACGGTAATGAGTATGCGGTAGAGCTTGAAGAAGCGCGAGAAATTCTGAACAGCCTTCGAAAAGCCTACAAGGAACATGCGGCAGGCAGGGGCATGACCAAGCGGTACAAAATCAAAGACCGCGAAATGGAATTTTCCAGCCTTGCCGATTTGTTGAAGCAGATACGGTTCTGGCAGCGGGAAATTACGCGGCTGGAAGCGGCGGCGGGTGTTTCCCCGCGCCGTTCAGGCCGTATCATCACGCGATTTTAGGATGAGCTATGGCAAAACAATCAAATGCCGCGCCGCAAAAGCGCGGTTTTTTTGCGCGTTTGTTCGGCAGGCGGGAAGCCGTTCCGAAAACAGCCCGCCGCAGCTTTGCAGGGGCGCGTCCGGGCGGATCGCTGGCTTTATGGCAGCCGCAAAACTGGTCGGCGGACGCCTTGGCGCGGTCAGACCTTGACCGCCTGCGCGCCCGCGCCCGCAGCCTTGCTCGCGACAACGACTACATGCGCAAGTTTTTGAACATGGTCGAAAGCAACGTTATCGGGCGCGATGGTTTTGCCCTGCAAATGCGTGTTTTGCTGGAAAACGCCGACAAGCCCGATGCCTTGGCGAACAAGGCCATCGAGGCAGCGTTTTCCCGCTGGGCGCGGCGCGGTGTGTGCGACGTTACCGGCCAGATGTCTTTTACCGACCTGCAACGGCTGCTGATTCGCAGCGTGGCGCGGGACGGCGAAGTGCTGATTCGTCATATTTCAGGGTTTGACAATGATTACGGCTATGCGTTGCAGGTGCTGGATATTGACCGTTTGGATACGGGATACAACGTTCCGCAGCAAAACGGGCGTAACGCCGTGCGCATGGGTGTCGAGCTAAACAGCTATTCCCGTCCTGTGGCGTACTGGTTGCGGACGGCGCATCCGGGCGAATCATACGGACAGACGAATACGGGCAATTTGCGCGAACGGGTGCCGGCAGCGCAAATCAGCCATATTTTCCTGCATGACCGCCCAGAGCAGCGGCGCGGCTTTCCGTGGGTGGCTTCGGCCATCATCGGCCTGCAAAATCTGTCGGGCTATCAGGAAGCGGCCATTATCGCTGCCCGTGTCGGTGCATCGAAAATGGGCTTTTTCAAACAGACGGAAGATGCCGACAACTTCATGCCGCCGATTGACGGGCAAGAGGTCGATAACGGGCGCGGCAGCATCGATTTAATCGATTCGGTCGAGCCGGGTACGTTCCACGAACTGCCGCAGGGTTACGACTTTACGCCGTTCGACCCGGATTACCCGCACGCCAATTACGACGCATTCGTCAAAGCCAGCCTGCGCGGTATCGCCAGCGGTCTGAACGTGGCTTATCACAGCTTGGCGAACGACCTTGAGGGCGTGAACTTTTCCAGTATCCGCAGCGGGACGCTGGAGGAACGCGACACATGGATGACGTTGCAAAACTGGTTTGCCGAAGCGTTCTTGTATGACGTATTCGATCGCTGGATTGAGGCGGCGTTGCTAATGGGCGCAATCAAGATGCCGTCCGGCAAATCGCTGCCTGCCGGCAAGCTGGACAAGTTCAAGGCCTGCAACTGGCAGGGGCGCCGCTGGTCGTGGGTTGACCCGCTGAAAGATATTAATGCGCATAAAGAGGCAGTGGCGCTGGCGGTCAAATCCCGCCGCGATATTTGCGCGGAAATGGGTTTGGATTTTGAAGATGTTATTACCCAAATCGAACAGGAAAACCAGATGTTGGCAGGAAAAGGAATCATTGCCGACGTAAAACCGGCCGCATCGGCGGCAGAACCGGAATCGGAGGATAACCCGAATGAAGAAAATGAAGCCTGATAAGGCGCTAATGCAGCAAATGAGCCGCTTTGCCGTATTTCAGCGCGAAAGTGTTGATGTTGAAAAACGGACGGTCGAAGTAGCGTTTTCCAGCGAAGAGCCGGTAGAACGCTGGTTCGGCGAAGAAGTATTAAGTCATGCGGCGGGTGCCGTTGACTTAAGCCGTCTGAACGACGGTGGCGCGGTGCTGTTCAATCATGGCTGGAGCGACCAAATCGGCGTCATCGAACGTGCTTGGATTGATGCCGACAAGCGCGGCCGTGCCTTGGTACGTTTTGGCAACGGTGCGAAAGCGGCGGAAAAATTCCAAGACGTGCAAGACGGCATCCTACGCCATATCAGCGTCGGCTACCGCGTGGAAGACATGGTATTGGACAATCCCGATGCAGACGATGAGGACTACCGTTACATCGTTACCCGCTGGATGCCGTATGAAATCAGTTTTGTAACCGTTCCGGCAGACCCGACAGTAGGTGTCGGCAGATCGGCGGAACCATTTATTGAAAACCCTGTAAACCCAACCCCTGAAAAAGGAAATCGAAACATGGATAAAAATCAAATTCCCGCCGCGGCGGAAACTCCCGCTGCTGCAATCCCTGCCATCGCAGCAACCGATACCAACAACACCGCCGAACGCGGTATGCAGAACGAACGCGCGCGCGTTTCCGAACTGCTGGCCATTGGTCGCAGTTACGCCGCCCACGGCGGTATCGAAGCAGCCGAAAAGGTTATTAAAGAGGGCGGCAGTGAAGCCCAATTACGCGCCGCCATCATGGCAAACATGCAGACGAAGCCGACCGTTACCGCCGGTGAAATCGGCATGACTGATAAAGAACAGCGTGAATTTTCCCTTCTCCGCGCCATGTCTGCCGCCGCAACCGGCAAATGGGACAAAGCGGGCTTGGAACGCGAAGTGTCGGAAGAGTTGGAAAAACGACATGGTCGCGCAGCGGCAGGCTTCTTTGTGCCGACTGATTTGATTGCCCGCGCTTACAGCAAAGGCAATGCGGCAAACGGCGGCAACGTCATCGAAAACGACTTCCGCGAAGACTTGTTCATCGAACTGCTGCGCAACCGACTTGCCGTTGCCCAGTTGGGCGCCACCGTACTGGACGGCTTGGTCGGCGACATCACTATTCCGAAACACCTGACTGGAAACACCGTTCAATGGGTGGATGAAAACGGCAGTGCGACCGAATCGAACGCCACTTTCGGACAAATGAGCCTGAAACCGAAAACCGTTACCGCCAATACCGAATTGAGCCGCAAATTCATTTTGCAATCCTCGCTGTCTGCCGAACAGTTCGCCCGCAGCGAATTGTTGAAAGCGATGATGCTGGGTATCGATTTGGCGGCCATCAATGGCAAAGGTACCGGCAACGAACCGACCGGCATCCTGAATACTGCCGGCATCGGCGCGGTGGAAATCGGTGCGAACGGCGGTGCGCCTGAATGGAAGCATATCGTCGCTTTGGAAAGTGCCATTGCCGCCGCCAATGCCGACATCGGCGATTTGGCCTACATCACCAATGCCCGCGTCCGCGGTCTGCTGAAAACCAAGCTGAAGGCCGACGGCGTGTCCGGCTACATCTGGCAGGACGGCGCAACGCCGTTGAACGGCTACCGTTGCGCGGTATCAAACCAAATTCCGTCCAACCTGACCAAAGGCACGGCGGCCAACAAATGCAGCCCGCTGATTTTTGGTAACTGGTCTGATCTGATGATTGCGCACTGGGGCGTTTTGGATGTGATTGTTGATCCGTACACCAAGTCTACTGCGGGCGCGGTACGCATCACCACGTTGCAAGATGTGGATATTGCCGTTCGTCATGTCGAATCCTTTGCAGCCATTAAAGACATCGTGGCTGCTTGATTGTGAAACCCAAGGTCGTCTGCATTTCAGACGACCTTATTAATTGAGGTATTAAAAATGGCAAAAATCAAAATTATCCCGACCCGTAGTTTTTTCGATGGTGAACAGACGTTTGCCACAGGGAAAAAATATTCGGTGGACGAATCTGCGGCGGCTGTCTATATCCGCGAAGGTTGGGCGGTAGAAGCGCCTGCCAAAGAGGCCGAATCACCTGTTGCCGATGGCGGCGAAGCTGAAGATAGCGGTAACGCATCCGGTGAAGGCGGTGAGGACGGCAGTGTTTAACGAGCCGCTGAACGTGTTTACCAATCCTGCTGATTTCGGTGAAACCGTGATGATTGACGGTAAAGAGGTAAACGCGATATTTGACCGTGAATTTATGACGGATAGCGGGTTTGGTGTTGTCGTTGCCAATGCCGACCCGCAAATCATCGTTACTGAAGACGACCTGCCGGAAGACGTGAAGTCGGTGGTTGTTACCGTGCGCGGCAAACGTTATGCGGTGGCGGAAACCGATTTTGACGGTTGCGGAATGGTTGTTGTGCAATTGAGGGCGATACATGACAAGCCGACTTACTGAAATCCGCAATGCGGCGACAGATGTGCTGAAAACGAAGTTCCAGCGCGTGTATTCCGGGCGTGGTTTCGCGCCTGCGCAATCGCAGTTGCCGTGTGTTGTGGTGTACGTTGACAGTCGCCGAACAGAACAGGAAACGTTTGATTTTCCGCCTACCTACCGGCATACGGTGCGGCTGGTTACGTTGGTTTGCGTGCAGGCTGCTTCCGGTGCGGACGAACTGGCGGAAGAGATGCTGTCTTTGATTGGGCAGTTGTTTGCCGAACATTCCGATTTGGGTGTTGGTGATTTGGAAAATCTGGTGCCTGATTTGCTGAATATCGATTCCGACGAAAGCGGCGAAGCCGTTACCGTCTATTATCAGCAAGGATGGCAGGCAATTTATTTTGATACGGCAGTCTGATTTCAGATTGCCTTTAATTTGGAGTTAAAGTATGGCAGTGAAATTACCGAACGGTGCGACCGTTCACATTGCGACCGCTTTGGCGGCGGAGAAAAAAGCTACGGTGGCAACTAATGCTGCCGAATGCGTCCTGACGGTAGCAGGACACGGGTTTGCCAACGGCGATTTGGTTTTGTTTAAAAGCGGCTGGGGAAAGTTGAATGAACGCGTTTTCCAGATTGGCGATGTCAAAACCGATACATTCAAGCTGACCGGCATTGATACTTCCAATGCAGATGAGTTTCCGGCAGGCAGCGGTATTGGTGCTGTTCAGAAAATTACCGATTGGGTGCAAGTTTCGCAAATTGTAGAATTTTCGACCAGTGGCGGCGAGCAGCAATATGTAGATTTTGGTTTTCTGGAGGACGATTTTGACCAGCAAATCCCGTCCACGAAATCAGCTATGTCAATGTCGATTAAGATCGCTGACGATACTTCGTTGCCCGGCTACAAGGCGGCTGCAAAATGCAGCGATAAAGGCGGCAAGTGGCCTTTGAAAGTGGTTTTGAAAGGTGGTGGGCTGATTTGCTATAACGGTTATCCCAGCATGAATAAAACCCCCGAATTGGTTCGTAACCAAGTAATGGCTGTAACGTTGTCCTACGCCATTTCCGGCGAAGTAAACCGTTATTGATTTTATCGGCATATCAAGGTTGTCCGAGTTGCTCGGGCAACCTTATTTATTTGGAGTATTGAGATGGCAAAACTTACTTTGAAGCCTGATGCAACTTTCCGACATACCGTGAAAATCCCTGTTCCCGGTGCAGAGCCTGCGGACGTCGAATTTGAATTTAAGGCGCGCGGCCGCAAGGCGATGAAAGAATTTACCGAAAAGCATAAAGACGGCTGGACGGCAGATACCGTCTTGGATTGTGTTCAAGGCTGGGATTTGGAAGAAGCATTCGACCGGCAGAATGTCGAAATCCTGCTGGATAGCTATCCGATGGCGGTGTTTGCCGTCGTCAACGGCTATGTTGAGGAAGTCTTCAATGCCCGCGAGGGAAACTGATTGCCGCCGCGCGTGCGCTTTATGAGAAGCAGCCTGACGCGGCGGAATTGAATGTATTCGGATTTTCGGCGGACGATTTTTCAGAAGAGGAGACCACTTTTGGCGTATGGCCGTGCAACTGGCAGGCGGTGCAACTGTTTATTGCAGTATCGACGCAGTGGCGTATCGGAATGTCGGGTGCGACGGGGTTGGATTATTCCGCCGTCGCAGCGGTTATGGAATGCGGCAATATCAAGCCGAAGAAACGGAAAACACTGTTGGAGAAAGTCCGCATGATGGAGCTTGAAGTGTTGTCAATGTGGGCAGGCGAACATGAATAACGAAACTAAGATTTATATTACCGCCGAAACAGGCGGTGTCGTCAGCGGCGTAGAAAAGGCAAAACAGTCCATCAAGTCTTTGGGGGACGTGGCATCTTCCCAGGGGCGGCGTATTTCTGACGGATTGGTACATAGTGGCGACGGCGCGGAGAAATCGACAACGGTAGTGTCGGCGGCATCGAAGCGGACGGAACGGTCTTTGGCTTCTCTGGAAAATGCCATCCGTCGCGATATAGCCGTTAAGATTGCAGGCGGTAAGGCAAACCGAGAGTATTACGAAGAGCTTGCGCGCCAGCGCGGTATCGATATTGCACGGCTTAATCCGCTACTGTCCCAATTGGACAGGCATAATACGCAGACCAATCGCGCTACGCAGTCTGTCAAGCAGTTCAATAACGCATTGCGGCAGACCCCGGCACAAATTACCGACATCGTTACCCAGCTTGCAGGCGGGCAAAGCCCGTTTCTGATCATGATGCAACAGGGTGGGCAGTTGCGTGATATGTATGGCGGCTTCGGCGGTATGCTTAAGGGGCTGGCCACGGTCATTTCCCCTATGCGCCTTGCTGTTGCGGGGTTGGGCGGCGGCATTGCGGCATTGGGTTATGCGATGTATCAGGGTGCAGAGGAATCGCGCGAATACCGTAAAGCCTTGATACTTGCCGGAGATGCAGCAGGGATTACTGCAGACAGGATGCAGGAAATCGCTGTTTCGGTCGGGGCAGCGACGGGCGGCTATGCTGATGCGCGTGCTGCAATTACGGCCTTGGTCTCAAGCGGCAAGGTTGCAGCGGACAATTACGAACAGTTCGCCCGTAGTATTACCCTCCAGTCGCAGGCAACGGGACAAAGTATTGACGATTTGGTTGATAAATATACTGAAATCGCCAAAGACCCGCTGAAAGCCGTGGTGTCCCTATCAGCCACCTACCGAACAATGACTGCCGATGTTTACGAGCAGGTCAAGGCTTTGCAGGCACAAGGTCGGGAGCAGGACGCGGTTGCATTGGTGCAACGGAAATTTTCCGAAGAGTCGGAAGATATGGCAAAACGCGTACTGGGCAATCTTGGATTGATTGAGCGGGCGTGGAAAGATATTAAAGAAAGTGCGTCGGAGGCATGGGATGCTGTTAAATCCATAGGCCGGGACAAGACCAAGCTGGATGAAATTGCCGCGCTGGATTCGTTTATTTCCCAAATCGAAACCAACAAAAAACATCCGGTTACGCAATTGTTTTGGGGTGAAGAGGGCGAGCGTAAGCTGCAGGAAGCCTATGCGCGGCGTGCCCGGTTGCTTGCCGAAATCGACAAGGATGCAGCCGCTGCTGAAGCTTTGCGGAAGAAACAGAAGCAGAACCAAAACCGAACTGAAGGTAAGGCCGAATTGGCTGCTATTTCGGAACGTTATGCCACTCGAGAGCAGCAAAAGCAACGCGAACTGCAGGAAAACGACAAAGCACTGGAAAAGGCGTTGGACGGCATCACTGACGCGATGGGGCGGCAAGCAGCCATTAATGAGCACGCGGCAAATGTCAAGCAGATTAATGAAAGTTTTGCCGAGAAAAAACACGGCGGGCCTAAAAAAAACAAAATTGAGAAAGAGAAGTTTACTGTTAATCAAACCGTACTTAGTCAGGCAGCACGGTTTGATTATGGAGGTCTAGAAAAACGCTACGGATTACCTAGAAACCTGCTGGCTGCATTGTCGATGCAGGAATCGCGCGGAAATGTGAATGCGATTTCACCAGTTGGGGCGCGCGGTACGATGCAGTTTATGCCTGGTACGGCGAAGCAGTACGGTGTTGATGTTCGTAGTGTTGCATCTTCTGCGGATGGGGCGGCTCGTTATCTGCGGTATTTGCTGAAACGGTATGACAACAATATTGTCAAAGCGTTGACTGCTTATCATAGCGGCGAAGGAAATGTAAATAAAGGCCGTATCGGCCCTATCGGCAGAAAATACGCTCCTGAAGTAATGGCACGCATGAATTGGCTTAGCGGCGGTAAAGGTGAAATAAGTCATGACCCGCGCCGTGATTTTGTCGATATACCGTCTTCCGGCTACGAAAAATGGGAGGAGGATTTTAACCGTCGGGCGGCGGCGGCGGGAGCGAAGCGGGTGCTGGAAATTTTAAACGGCAACCGCGCCATCGGCGAACAGTTGAAGTTGTTGTCCGACCCGACTTTCGGCGATTGGACGCTGAAGCAGCAGGCCGATGCCCGCGAGCTGGCGGAGAAGGCCGACGCGCAGGATAGTTTGACGGCCGCCTCCAAAAAATATTCCGACATAGTGAAGCAAATGACCGACGATTCGAAAGACAAGTTGGATGACAGGCTGTTTGAAATTTCGCTTATCGGCAAAACCCGTGAAGAAATCGAGAAACTGACGCTGGCGAGACTGTGGGACAGACAGATAGCGAAAGCCCGTGAAGAAGGTGCGCCGTTGGAAAGTATCGATTTATTGGAGCGCGGCAAGGCGGAAGGGATGAGCAATCTTTCTCAAATGCAGAAGGCGCGTGCAGATAGCGACAATGATTGGCGCGGCGGTATCGAGTCCGGCTTGAAAAGCTACATCGATTCATTCGGAACGATGAGGCAGGCGATGGAAAATGCCACCGTACAAACCTTCGACAAAATGGGGGATGCGCTGGCAGACTTTGTTGCCACAGGCAAACTTGATTTTCGAAGCCTGACCGTTTCCATTTTGCAGGATTTGTCAAAAATGCTGATTAAAATGGCGATTGTCAATGCAATGAAGTCGGCGTTGGGTTATGCCGACGGCGGTATTGTCGGCGGCGGGAGTACGCAGTTTGACGCGTTGTTTTCCGGCGGTGGTTATACCGGCTACGGCGGGAAGTATGAGCCTGCCGGCATTGTCCACAAGGGCGAAGTCGTATTTTCCCAGCGGGACGTACGTAATCACGGCGGCGTTGCGGCTGTCGAGCGGCTGCGGTTGAATGGTTATGCCGGCGGCGGTGCAGTAGGACTGCCGTCTGTTTTGACCGGAGTCCGTTCGACCGGGGCTGGAGGCATGCAGGTCAACATCACTATAAATCGGGACGGTAGCACCGAATCGGACAGCAGTGCCGATACGGAGATGGCGAAGCATCTTGCCGCCGCCATACCGGGCATGGTGGAACAGTGGTATGTCAAGAATGTGTACCGTGAAAACGGTACTTACCATAAATAGGTCGTCTGAAAGGAACCGATCATGACTGAAACATTCCGATGGCGTGTTGCTTCGGATAATAAGGCTGTACATAAATTCGATGTCCGTTCCGTCCGCTTTGGCGACGGCTACGAGCAACGGCAGCCTAAATCTTTGAAACCGAAGCTGCGAAGCTGGGAGATCAAGATAGTCGGACAAAAGGCTTTGATGGCAGAAATCAAAGCCTTTTTTGATGCCCGGCGCGGTGTTGAGCCGTTTAATTGGAGACCGCCCGACGGCGTGCCTGTATTGGTCAAGGTATCGGAATATCAGGAAACGGCGAAGGGTGGCAAAGCCTACGAATTGAGCTGTACGTTTGAGGAGGTGTTTTCATGAATCCGCGTATAAAGGCCATGTCGGGCGTGATGCTGCAAGCCTTGTCTGCCGCGCAGCAGGATGTTTTGGTCGATTTGTGGCAAGTGGACTTGCGGCCGCTGGGTGGTCGGGTTTTCTATTTCTGCAATCAGGTCAACGAGCGGGGTACGGCGGTTGTCTGGCAGGGACAGGCATATGAGCCTTATCCGATTAAGGCTGACGGCTTTGAATCAACTTCGCAAGGCGCGGGCAACCGTCCGACGCTGACGGTATCGAATCTCTTGGGTTTGATTACGGGCGCGGCGGATCAGTTCGGTCAGCTCGTCGGCGTACTGGTTGTGCGCCGTCAAACCTATGCCAAGTTTTTAGATGCGGTCAATTTCCAGTCCGGGCGCAATCCGACCGCAGACCCGATGCAGGAAGTCGTCGGCAAATATTTGGTTGAACGGATGACGGCATTGAATGCAGAAACGGCAACCTTTGAACTCGCCGCGCCGTCTGAATCGGATGGTTCGGTCATTCCTGCCCGTATTATGCTGGCAAATACCTGCTGCTGGCAGTATCGCGGCGAAGGGTGCGGTTATACGGGGCGTGCGGTTGCCGACCGTTTCGATATGCCCACGGACGATGCGTCCAAAGACGTATGCAGCAAAACACTGACAGGATGTAGGGCGCGGTTTGGTGCGACGGCGGTTTTGCCGTTCGGCGGTTTCCCGTCTAGCGACAAGGTAACGACATGATGGATTTGAATTTGTTAAGTGAAGAAGTACGGCGCAAAATGCTGGCGTGTGCTGAAGAAGCCGTACCGTCTGAAATGTGCGGGGTTTTGGTTTTCAGTTATGAAGGCTATGAGTTTCTGCCTTTGTCCAATTGCGCCGAAAGCCCGCATGAAACCTTTGAGATTTCCGCTGACGACTGGATGGCGGCGGAGCGCGTCGGCGAGATTGTGGCAGTCGTGCATTCCCATCCGCGCGGCGAGCCGTTTTTATCGGGTGCGGACAGACAGATGCAGGTCGAAACGGGCTTGCCTTGGATTTTGGTTACACAAGGTCGTTTGAAACTGTTCCGCCCCGTTCCGCATTTGCGCGGGCGTGTCTTCGAATACGGCAAGACGGATTGCGGCACGCTGGTGCGCGATGCCTTCATGTTGATGGGGCTGGTTTTCCCCGACCATCCGCGCGGTGATATAGATGAGGACGCGGCGGCGGACTTTTTGGAAAAGCATTTGGAAAATTGCGGGTTTTTCCGTATTTCAGACAGCCTTTGCGCCGGTGATGTGGTCTTGACGGCAACGGGCGGGCATGCGTCCCATGCCGTCCTGTATTTGGGCAACGACTGGATGCTGCACCATGCCTACAATCAATTGAGCTGCCGTGTACCTTATACCCGCTATTGGGCGGATGTTACGCACAGCGTTTGGCGGCATCCTGACTTCGAGCCGGCCATGATGCAGGCACTTGAGAACGATTTTATCCATATGGAGCAAGCATGATTACTGTTTGTCTGTACGGCGGCCTGCGCGAATACGGCCGCCGTTTTGTTTTGCACGTCGAGACGCCCGCCGAAGCCCTGCACGCTCTGTTTACCCAAATCAAAGGCTTGCGTCAGCGGATTCGGGACGGGGTGTATCAGGTGCGGTTTGACGGTAAAGACCAGTCGGAAGAAACGATAAGTAGCGTGTTCAGACGGCCTGCTGACGGTGTATTGCACATTGTTCCGCGCGTACAGGGTGCAGGTAAAAATGGCGGGTTGATTCAAACTGTTATCGGAGCGGTTTTGATTGTAGTCGGCGCGTTTACGAGTTGGGCCGGTGGTACGCAGCTTATCGCCGTCGGTATCGGCATGGTAGCGGGCGGTGTCGCCCAAATGTTGACCAAGCAGCCCAAATTGAATGCCGGCGGCAAGGGGGTGGAAGAGAGTAAGAATTCTGCTTTTTCCAACCTTGCCAATACAGCGGCACAGGGTCGCCCTGTGCCGTTGGCTTACGGGCTTTGCTACTGCGGCAGCCGTGTTGTATCGCAGGGTGTGCAGTCCCGCCGTATCGAACCGTCATCGACGGCGGCTTCGTCAGGTGCGGTGTTGAATTTGGGTTTGTCCAAGACATTCGTTCAAGGTGTAGCAGCAACCGCGCCGAACGGGCAGAAATACCGTACCGACTTTTCAGACGACAGCGTGCGGGCGCGCAATTATAAGGCGGCGTTTTCGGGCTGAAACGTCGTCTGAAAAAGCGAAACGCCGCGAAGGGGCAAACTTCGCGGCGTGTCTGTTTTTGTTTGTGTATTTTTGGGGTTTGATCGGTATTCTGAATACCGTGAAGTAAGGTTTTGAATCAGGAAAGGAAATAGTATGGGCGGCAAATCGGGCGGAGGACAACGGACACCTTATGAAGCCCCAAACAGTTTATCCAGCGCCCAGTCGCTGCGGATTATTGATGCGGTATCCGAAGGTGTGGTTTCGGGGTTTGCCAACGGCGATGATGCACCGTTCAAAAGCGTGTATTTTGATGACACTCCTGTCCAAAACTCCGACGGCAGCTACAATTTTAATGGAGTTACGGGTTATTTCCAGCGTGGCGAGCAAGACCAGTCCTATGTTCCGGGTTTCGATGCTTCCGAGCGCACCGTAGCCGTTTCGGCTGCGGTGAAGCAGAATCAGCCGATTGTTCGCGCCGTCACCGACGAATTGGTCAGCCGTTTGCGGATTACGGTCGCTGTCGAGCGGAATGCGCAGGTTGAAGACAATGGCGACACCGTGCCTGCAGATACCTTAATGCGTGTTGAGTTGATAAACAGCAATGGTGTGCAGGCATCAAATCAGGTGCGTTTCAATGAAAAATCCAGCGGGACATATTATCAGGATGTCGAATTTGATGTGGTGCCGCAAGTGCCGTTCAATATCCGTGTTTTCCGAATTTCGCCTGATTCCAAGACCGATAAGGTCAGCAACAATACCTATTTTTCGTCCTACGTTGAAATCGTTGATGCGAAATTGAGCTATCCGCATACCGCGTTTGCGGCATTGTCGATTGATTCGGCGCAATTCGGGAATCAGATTCCGCGTCGCAATTATTTGATGAAAGGCCGCTTGGTCAAAGTGCCGTCCAATTACAATCCTGAAACCCGCCAATATACGGGTGGAACATGGGATGGCAGTTTCAAAACCGCATGGACAAACAACCCGGCATGGGTTTTTTACGATGTGCTGACCCAGCCGAGATTTTCCACGCTGGCACGTCGTCTGAATGTGGCAGACATAGACAAATGGAGTCTGTACCAAATCGGGAAATATTGCGACGAGCCGGTCGATGACGGCTTCGGCGGCAAAGAGCCGCGTTTCGTCTGCAATGCCTATATTACCGACCTGATGCAGGCAGGTGAATTTTTGAACAATCTTGCCAGCGTCTTTACCGGTTTACCGGTTTGGAACGGACAGCAAGTATCCGTCGTCATGGATGCCGACGCCGATCCGGTGGCGCAATATACCAATGCCAATGTTAAAGACGGCCTGTTTAATTATGCGGGTGCAGCGTTGAAGTCCATTCATACTGCTGTTCATGTGCAGTATATAGACAAATACGATGGCTATCGCGCTAAAACAGAATATGTAGCCGACAACGAAGCCATCGCCCGCTATGGTTTGAATATCAAGCAGATTACTGCGTTCGGCTGCGATTCGCGCGGGCAGGCGGCACGTTTCGGCGCATGGACGCTGCAAACTGAGTTGCGGCAGCAGAACGCCGTAACGTTTGAAATCGGGCGTGAGGGGTTGAAGCATCTGCCTTACGACATCGTGCAGATTATGGACAATCAATACGCGGGTGCAGAGTTGTCTGGACGTGTTGCCGCCATTTCGGGCAATGTGCTGACGCTGGATCGACCTGTATCCGATGCGGTCGGAGCCTTGGTGTTTTATTCTGAAGGAGGTAGTCTGAAATCAGCGAAGATAACTGCGGCAGCAGGCAATAAGGTTACTTTGGAGCGTGAGGTGCCGTTGCAGGCTGGCGATACGTGGGTTTTATCCGGCAAAGTCAAGCCGCGCCTCTACCGTGCCATCGGCATCAAAGAGAATACGGATGCTGGTACTTATACCGTTACCGCGTTGCTGCATGACCCGAAAAAATATGCTGCGGTGGATAGTTTTGCGCATTTTGACCATGAAATTACCACGCTGCACAACACCGCCCCTGTGTTGACCGATGCGGCTGTCAATACCGACGGTGGGACAGTTGTGATGACATGGGACAACCTAGCCGCAAACGGTCAGGTTTTAACTTACGATATTAAGATTTACCGTAACAACAGCCTATACCGCCATATCCCTGATGCACAGACAGCGGAAATTCGTCTGGAAAATCTGCCGAACGGCAATTATCGGGCGGAAATACGCGGCCGTAATGCACGGGGTGTACTGTCTGCACCGTTGGTTAAGGCTTGGAGTATCGACTATGCCGTTACCGGATTGAGGACGACGCCGAAAACACTGTCTGTGGCCGTGGATTGGGTATTGCCGCAAACCGTTGTTTCCGAGTTGGTTTCCGAGCTTTGGTATAGCAAGACCAACAATCTTCAGACGGCAACGAAACTCGCGTCGCTGGCGTATCCGCAAAACAGTTATACCTTAACCGGCGTCGGCGTTGCCGACGTTTATTATTTCTGGGTGCGCATTCGTGATATTGCAGGAAATACGGGGGAATTTACCGCTGCCGTACAGGGTAGGGCAGACAACAATCCTGCGCCGATAGTGCAGCAGATTCAGGGGGCAATCGGGAAGTCTGCATTAAGCAGGGAGCTGATAGATACGCTGAATCGGGATATGGCTGCGGCAGCGGGATTGAAAGTGTCAGCAGAGGCGGCGGAACGTGCTAAAGCCTTACAGGCAGAATCGTCTGCCCGCACGGCGGCAATACAGGCAGAATCGTCTGCCCGGACTGCCGAGCTTGCTAGAAAGTCATCTGAAATCGGTACGCGTATTGCCGCAACAGAAGCTGTCAATGAGCAGCAGGCGCAGCAAATCCAAACTGTTACGTCTGCGCAAGGCAATACCGCCGCCGGGCTGGAAGCCGAAAAAAAAGCCCGTACCGATGGCGACAGAGCCGAGGCGCAGGCGCGTGAAACACTGGCTGTCAGACTTGGTAATGCAGAAAGCGGTATTTCGGCATTGCGGGAAACCGTAACGCGCCAGGATGCTGCCCGGTCGTCTGAAATCAACACGTTGACGGCGAAGCTGGAGAATGTTGAAGTCGGCGGACGGAACTACGCCTTATCGACGGCTGCGGCGGATAAGGTTCTTACGGTAAGCGGCAACAATCAGACCAAATCCGTTGCATTGGATGTGTCTTCAAGTTTGGATTTAAAACAAGGGGACGCGCTGATTATTGCTTGTGATCTCGACATTGTTAATGCGACGTCCATGTTCGGCAAACCGTATCCGCGCATCGGTGTTGAGCTTTCTGTCACTTATTCGGACAACACGATAGGCTACTTTAGCGCATGGTATGACGAAGCAGTCAAAGATGCACCGAAGACGCTGAAGCGTCGTCTGGTTGCAAAACATACGGTGGCGAAAGATGTGAAGGCCGTCCGCGGGTTGATTGTGCAGGCACGTTATCAGACGTCTGATTCCATCAAGGTTTCGGGTGTAAAACTGGAGCGCGGCACGGTAGCAACTGACTGGAGTCCTGCACCGGAGGACAGTAACGCCGATGCGTCTGCGTTATCGGCTTTGTCGGCTGAATTGACTGCCTATAAAGCAGCACAGGTTGAAACCGATAAGGCGCAAACCGAAGAAATTCGTGCGGCTAAGGCAGTAGCATCCGGAAATCAGGCAGAGATCACACGATTGCAGACTGCCAAGGCGGAAAAGGACGAAGTTGCCACTATCGCCCGCAGCGCATTGTCGGCAGAATGGAAGCGTGATGCTGATAATGCCAAAACGGCGGCGGTTGCAGCGGCAGTGGCAGATGCCAAAGCCAAAGCAGATAAAGCCTTGGCGGATGCCAAGTCCTACTCGGATACGGCATCGGCAAAAATTGACCGTCTTGCAGAAACCGTCAGTCGAAATGATGCTGCTCGGTCATCTGAAATCAACACGTTGACGGCGAAGCTGGAGAGTGTTGAGGTCGGCGGACGGAACTACGCCTTATCGACGGCTGCGGCGGATAAAATTCTTACGGTAAGCGGCAACAATCAGACCAAAAACGTTACTATCGACGTTTCGTCTGCTTTGGAACTGAAGCAAGGCGATAGTTTGATTATCTCGTGCGATATCGAACTGGTAAACGCCACATCGCCTTATGGCAAACCATACCCACGAATTGGCGCGGAATTTTCTGTGACCTACGCCGACAACTCTGTCGGGTATTTTGCTGCGTGGTACGACCAAGCCATCAGCGGTACGACCAAAACGCTGAAACAGCGTATTGTCGCCAAACACACAGTTGCCAAAGAGGTAAAGGCACTCCGAAACATCATCGTTCAGGCGCGGTATCAAACGTCTGATTCCATCAAAGTTTCGGGTGTAAAACTGGAGCGCGGCACGGTAGCAACTGACTGGAGTCCCGCGCCGGAGGACAGTAACGCCGATACGTCTGCTTTGACGGCCTTGTCGGCTAAAGTTCAGCAGGCCAGTTCTGCTGTTGCAGAGATAGGAGGGAAAATACAGTCTTTGTACACGCTGAAGACTGAGGCAATAGCAGGCGGCCGTCGTGCAGTTGCAGGGGTTGCAGTGGGAGCCGATGGAAAGACGGGAAGCGGTGAAATCCTCCTGATGGCAGATAAAGTTGCTTATGTCGATCCGAAAGATAAGACGGTTACGCCCGCTTTCGTTACCGTTATCGAAAACGGCAGGGCGAAGCAGGCGTTGAACGGTGATTTGTTTGCTTCAGGTTCTGTCTTGGCGAGGCATCTTGCCGCCAACCTAACCGTCGAGGCGCCGACGTTGAATGGTGCAACCGTCAATGCAGGTCTGATCAACGGCGGTACGATACGTGGCGCGAGAATCGAAGCCGTGGATTTGGAGGCCGCTAATATCATCGGAGATGTCGTGGCGGTCAGGACGTTTGAGCTGAAGCAGTCGCCATTAGGCTATCAGGAATTGATATGCCAAATCCCTGATAGCCGAAAAGCACGCCGGACGGTCATCGTACCGCCGGTTTTTGCTGTTGCAGAAAACGGTGCAATTGTCAGTCTGCAACTGTATATGGATGGTGTGATTCAGCGGGAGGTTACGATTCAGTCGCCTGAAAAGAGGATAGAACGAAACGAGAAATTTTCCGTATGGGTTCCGGGTGGGCCGCCGTTGTATATGAGGACTCCGCAGGATGTGCCTCTTAGTTTTTCCGTCCCATTCCATCTACCAAAGATAGGCAGTATATCTTTCCAGAAAGGTATCGATGGTGCAGCGCATTCGTTGCATATCCTCTGCCGCATTAGCGGCAATTTTGATTATTCGCCCTTGGGCGATTTATCGGGTATCGTCTGTCTTATTGTTTAAATTTTAGCCGTCCGAAAGGGCGGCTTTTTTCTGCCTGCCTGAAGGGTGGGCTTTTTTTATGGAGGTTTATTATGGATCAGGCAAAACGTACAGCCTATGTTAAAATCATTAACGCTTTATTCGACGGAGCTGTCAAGGTACAGCCCGGTCAAATTACCGAAACCGTCGTTGATATGGCGGACAAGATGTTTGACGAAATTGCGACCTGCCATGAGCGCATCAAGCCGATGGCGGTGTTGGCAGACGGTATTGCAGGAAGTATTGTCAAACTTGCGCCAAACGAAATTCCGCTTATTTTTGGGAATTCGTCGTTTGGAAGCTATCTGAAAAGTAAAACCCGTGATGAAGTGTTTAAAGTGTTGAAGCAAAGCAAGGTTAATAATGCCGTTAAAGTCCTTGAGGCATTTTACGAAAGCTGGTTAAAGTACACTGCAAAAGACCGCCGTCTGAAAGTCTGCATCGTAACCGCGCAATCCCGTTGGCGTTCGCGCTTTGAAATGGAATTGCTGGGAATTTAAACAGGAGCAGAAGTAAATGAAAGCAGTCAGGGATATAGCTTTATGGCTGGCAGTAACGGTTTGGATCAACTTTTTCCCCGACCGTTACCGCTATGATACCGTTCCACAGGGACGGTACGGATACTGGCATGCAGACCATCCGTGGTATCCCTATGCGCGCTTTCTGCTGCCTTTATTTTTAGCCTGTATCCTTTTCTACCGTCATTTTCGGAAACGGAAATAGATACGGCTGCAAAACCGAAACCGTCTGAATGGTTCAGACGGTCTTTTTTTATCCAAAGGAAACCATCATGTCAAAAGACAAAAATCAAATCATCGTCGGAATCAACCGTGAAATCATCGATACCGAAACCGACAGTTCTGCCGAGTTTCACGTCATCCGGCATGTATCGCTGGATTATGCAACCGGCTTTAATGTGGTGTCGTTAGACAGCTATGTGCGCAAATCGACATTTGAACGTCGCGGGCGTTCGGTCGGTTCGATGCAGTTGAATATTTCGGGCGTGCCGCCGCGCGGTACGGATGTATTGGACTGGGCATACCAGGCTGTTGTGGCAGCGGTTGAAGAGGGCGCGGTCGATGCCTACGGTCAGCCTATTGCCGCCAACAGCCTGACCGGCGCGGAGTTGGTCTATGCCGATTTGCCTGAAGCAGCCATCTGATTCATAACACGGAAGGTCGTCTGAAAAACAGTTTCAGACGACCTTCGCATAAGGGAAAAGAAAATGTCTGAACCGATTATTACCCCTGCCGCCGTTTACACTTTCGGCGGCGTGGTCGGCGCAGGTCATCTGTTGGGGATGCCTGTCGATGCAGTCGTGCTGGGCGCGGTGGCTTCGGCGGCGGTAACGATGATAAGCGAACCGAAAAGCCGTTGGATGGTAGTGGCCTATATCGTTATCGGCGGCCTTTTGGGTGGCGCTTTTGCCCCACCGCTGACGCATTTCTTAATCGGCGAAGTAGTTGGCAGCCATCCGTCGCTGGGTGAGCAGCGCATACAGTTTGCACATGCCTTTGCCCCCGTCGTTGTCGGCTTGTTGTGGCAGGTATTGTTGAGATTTGCCCGCGCCGTTTGGCCATCGTTCGAAAAGCATGCAGACGATATTGTGGAGTGGTTGCTGAACCTTCTGCCGTGGAGACCGAAAAAATGAAATTACTTTTGATTCTTTCTGCCGCCCCATCATTGATTTCGGCGTACTTGATGATTTGTCGTCTGAATGGGCGCAAGTGGAGTGCGTTGTCGCCAGAGGCGTGGGCGTATCTCGCCTTTTTGGGCGGTGCGATCTATACCTTTTACATAGTCTTTGCTTACGGGCTGACGCCGAGCTTAGGCAAATTTATGATGGATATTGCCGCCTGTGTATATTTCGGCAGCCGTTCGGTACGGGTTGTTAAATGGCAGCATCGGCATGGTTTGAAATAGTTTGCCTGAAAAAAGTAAAACGTCGCGGAGTATATAGAGCTTTGCGGCGTTTTCGTATCAAAACTTTGTATGCAGAATTATTGAGATAGCCGCCTGTCGTTTAGGCGGCTTTTTATTTGAAAAGAACATGGAGAACCGAAATGCAAGTTACCAAAAATTTCAGTCTGCGCGAGTTGACACGCAGCGAAACCGCTCGTCGCGCAGGCGTACCGAATGAACCGTCGCCCGCCGAAATGGACAACATTTATTACACCGCACAGCAGCTTGAAAAAATACGCGAATACGTCGGTCGCCCGATTATCGTAACAAGCTGCTTCCGCAGCGAGCGGGTAAACAAATTGGTCGGTGGCAGTCCCACATCGGCGCACCGACACGGACTTGCCGCCGATTGCGACGCATCGGGCATGACCTCGCTGGCATTTGCCAAACTGTTAATCAAAATGCGTGATGAAGGCGCGCTGAAATTCGACCAGTTGATACTCGAATTTCCCGAGCGCGGGGACGGCGCATGGGTACACATCGGCTTCCGTCGCAGCAGCCCGCAACGCAACCAGATACTGACCGCAACCAAGAAAAACGGCAAAACCGTGTATCTGCCCGGGCTGCATCCTTGAGGTCGTCTGAAAAAGCGAAACGCCGCATGACTGGAATCATTACGGCGTTTCTGTATTTAACCTTACCCAATTAAGGAAAAATCTTACATGAAGTTTAGCATAAACAAGGAAATACGCAAGATGCTTGAATTGATCGACAAATCCGCGCGGGCGCGGCGGTTTATGTGGGCAGCTTTGGCAGCCGTCCCGCTGACCGTGCTTTTGTGGAAACTGCCCGAAATCCTGTCTGTTTTAAAGTAAAGGTCGTCTGAAATGGATATTTTATTGAAATACTGGAAGCCGGTAGGCGTATTGCTGCTGATAGTCCTGATTTTTACCGCATGGCATTTCGACCGCGCCGAAAAATACCGCATGGGACGGGAGGCCGCCGCTGCCGAAATTTCCAATCGTCTGAAAGACGGCTATATCGAGCAGGCAAAGCAGGCGCGTTCTGTCGAGCAGAAAGCCGCCGCCGCGTTTGCCGAACAACAAACCAAATTAGAAGAGGAAAAACAAAATGCTGAAAAAACTGTTGCCGCTATGCGTCTTGAGCTTAACCGCCTGCGCCACTACGCCGCCGCCCAAAATCGCAGCAGAAACCTGCCCGCAACCACTACCGCCGCCCCCGCATCTCATGGCGCGTCAGATTCCCAAGGCTGGCTATTATTCGGACAGTGCGCTGAAAAATATGCAGGACTGGCAGAAACAGCCGACGGACATGCAGCCGATTTAAGGGAATGGCAGGCATATGGTCATGCAGTAAGCAGCCAGCGTGCCGAATAAGCAACCGCCCGAACCTGTAAGAAAAGATTACAGGTTCGGGCGGCTTGTCCCCATTGCCATCAGCAGCAGATCAGTTCCATTACCGTATTTTGCAGGCGCGTCAATTCAAGCATCGCACATTTGAAATTGTCGTCGGTTTGGTTTTGGTTTTCCTTGCAGAACATAAAGTTCTCATAGGCATCGCTGACTATTTTGGTCAGGTTGACGATTTCGGTTGCCGCGCCGCATTCCGCCAGCCCGATTTCCGACGTATCGCCGTCGTATGTCAGCAGGCGGGCGATGGCGGAATTGTGGCTTTCCGCAATCTCGCGTTTTCTGCATTGGGCATCGCTTGAATCGGCAGCTTTGACCACAACAGGCGCGGGGAGTTGCTTTTTCTCCTCTGCCGCCAGCATTGCGGGCAGGTTTTCAGCCTGTTGCGACAGGGATGCGCCGATGCCGAAGGGTTTGACGGGGCAGTTTACGCCGGCAACAATGGGGCGACCGGCTACGGTTTGGGTCTGTTTGTGCAGCCAGCGGATGATGTTGACAAGTTCGTCATACGTCGATTCTCGCGGGGTTTTGTTGAATTTGCCGGAGAGATGGTCGTCAAAGTTGCCCCATCCCCAGCCGTGGATTTCGCGCAGGCGGTCGCCCAGCATGTAGATGACTTGGATGAGTTCGTCGCGGGTCGGAAGTTGGTCTTTGACGGACGGGGTAGATTTGGCTTGGTAGCCGCCTGTTTTGCGGATGGTCGGGATGACCTCTTCAAAAATCCAGTCTTGGAATTTAATGGCTTCGGCTTTATTGGAACGGAAAATCACGCGGTACAGGTTGGGTTCGCTGATGAAGGTTGCCTCCTGATTCCTGCCTAATTTGTCGGTGAGGTACATTTTATGTACCCCATCTTCTTTCAAATTAAAACGTGATGATTTTGTATTCTGAATTTCAAGAATTTGTGCAACGTCGGTTAAGCAAAATAGTGGTTCACCATTGTGCATTTCCACGCGAACTTGAGATTGATTGAAGTTGAAGTGTTGAACTTGGTTCATTTCGATTTCCTAGTGAAGTTTCTGAATGCCCGAATCGGGCGACCGCGTGGTTCAGAACCCATCACTAGTTGGGCGGACTTATTCCCCGGAAACGGGTCTTGTATTCGTCGCCCACGCGGTCATAGAAACTTCCTGTCATCGAAACAAACAACAAGGAATAGAAACTATGGACGTGAAAAAATCGCATTATCGGTGCGATTCCGCTAGTGATGTGGTTTCTGACGCCACGGACGAAACTTTAGACGAATGCTGCCGCGCCGTCAAGAGGAATTTTCAGACGACATGAAAAAACGCCAAGCGGCAACTTGAAAGCAAAAGGTCGTCTGAAATGTGGATTTCAGACGACCTTTTGCAATCATTGTCCAAGAGGGGATGCCTCCCAGCGGCTGGCAAGCCATTCCAGTTCCTGGTAATAGGTATTACGCTCTTTCTGTCGGCGCAGTTCCATAATCATGGGCTTGGCTTTTTTCCATGTGTCCATCACATCCGAGTATTTCAGGCGTTTGTAAATTTCTTCTTCAAATGCGCCGGTGCGTATGCCCAATGCGATAAATTCGTAGCGGTTCAACAGGATTCTGATACTTTCTTTTTCGGCTTCGGCTTCTTTTGTATCGCAGAATGAGGGTTCCATGTATTTGATAAAAGAGGCTTCTGGCGGCAATTGTGCCACTATCCTTTTTGCCTGAACCAAATCGGTATCTTGGTTTTCCTGAATCAGAATGTCGATTGTGGCTCTTTTCCTAATCATTTCGTGATTATGGTTCAGCGTTGTTTTCGCGGATTCCCCATTCTTTTTAATGGCTTTTTGGGCAAAGTAGCCTGTAACGGCTATGGATATAATAATGGCTCCTGTTTGTACCCAGAAGCCATATGCCTGATTGAAGATAATTAAGCTGTCCGGCGCCATTTAAAAACCGTCCCAGCCTTCTGAATAGATTTTACCCATTTAATGCTCCTTGTGTTGTCGGTCGCGAATTTCGATATGTGTTTATAGTATGGCAGTCCTTGCCGTTTATCAAGTGGTTTTGTGTGCTTTCGTGTTGTTTTGTGTTGTTTTGAGCAAAACCGTCGTCTGAATTTTCAGACGACCTTATATTTCTCAATTGCACTTCTTGGCATTTTCCAACGCCTCAACAAAATCCAACCGTCGCGGGCGGCGGCGTATATTGGTATAAACCCGCATGCTTTCCCAATCCCCGTGCAGCGTAACCTGCTGCATCAGCGGAATGGACAGCCCGTCTTCGGCAAGGCGCGTCGCCCCTTCGTGCCGTAAATCGTGAAACCTTAAATCTTCAATATGCAAGGCGCGGCAGGCGTTGGTAAATAGTGCGCTGATTGTTTTCGATTGATACCCGCCCAAAAGCAAATCGGGATTTCCCTGCATCTGTCTTCTGATTTTCTCACTCTGCAAAGCTTCTATCAGCGGTATTAACTCGTCCCTGACTTCAAATTTCTTATGATTCCCCTTGCTTCCGCGCGGGTGTTTTACATCTTTTACCAGCCATTGACGCGTTTCCAAATCCAAATCCGCCCATGCCAGCCGTCCGATTTCTGCCTGCCTGCGACAGGAATATATGGCAAACCACATAATCAGGTGCATAGGCACGCGCATATCGTTTGAGCTTCTGCGGTTCCACGAAAAATAAAAGTAATCTGTCAGCTTCTGCAATTCTTCTGATGTCGGCAGTCTGTCGCGCTTTTCCGCTTTGCCGATGACCCGCGCGCGCCGTAGGCCTTCAATCGCAATATCGATTTCAGACCAAGTAACTGGATAGCCCCAAACAAAATGGGCATGCTTCAAAATCGAGCGCAAATATTGCAGGTCTGAATTGATGGTGGATGGCTTGACCGGCAGCAGACCCAATTCATCCGATCCGCGTTGGCGGATAAAGGCATAAGACGTGAAATCCTCGCGCCGCAACCGGTCGATGCGCTTGTCGGCAATCTCAAAATTCATCACGAAATTCAGTGTCCTGAACTTCGAATCACTATACTCTGTTCGCACCTCGTCCGCATACCGCTTGGCGGCTTCCCGAAGGGTGGGGCATAATGTTTGCCGTTTCTCGCGGAAAAGCAGTTCAGGGTGCATTTCAAGCTCTGCCTCTCTTAATTTCAGCCATTCGACTGCCATAGCCTTTTTAGAAAAGGTACGACTTTCCGAGAAATCAGGGTAGCCCGCCTTTTTAATCCGTATCTGCGCCCGATATACGATAGCACCTGACGGATTGGTTCGTTTTGTTATCGTTCCCATTATTTGCACCATATACAAATTAAATAAAAATGGTGCATATATGGTACATTGAAAATGCTAAAACGTGCAGAAATAGGGCGGAATAATACAAAATAAACACTTTTAAAAATTAAATAAAATCCAATGAAAACAATCAAATGACTGAATTTAAAGAAAAATGCAGAATTGTGCTTGCTCCGATGCAGGGGCTGGTGGACGATGTGATGCGCGATTTGCTGACCCGTATCGGCGGCTACGACGAATGCGTCAGCGAGTTCGTCCGCATTACCCACACCGTCCATTCCCGTTCCACCTGGCTCAAATACGCCCCCGAAATCGCCAACGGCAACAAGACCCCCGCCGGCACGCCCTGTGCCGTCCAGCTTTTGGGCAGCGATGCCGACAATATGGCGGTCAACGCCTTGGAAGCCGTCCGTTTCGGCGCGGACAAAATCGACCTCAATTTCGGTTGTCCCGCGCCGACGGTCAACAAACACAAAGGCGGCGCGGTCCTGCTCAAAGAGCCGGACCTCATCCACCATATCGTCAAAACCCTGCGCCAACGCCTGCCCGAACACATCCCGCTCACAGGCAAAATGCGGCTCGGCTACGAAGACAAAAGCCTCGCGCTCGAATGCGCCGCCGCCATCGCCGAAGGCGGAGCCTGCGCCCTGACCGTACACGCCCGCACCAAAGTCGAAGGCTACGAACCGCCCGCGCATTGGGAATGGATACGCAAAATCCGCGAACACGTCGCCATCCCCGTAACCGCCAACGGCGACGTGTTCAGCCTCAAAGACTATATCGGCATTAAAGAGATGACGGGCTGCAACAGCGTCATGCTCGGTCGCGGCGCCGTCATCCGCCCCGATTTGGCGCGCCAAATCAAACAATACGAAAACGGCGAAGCCGTCCGCGATACCGATTTCGCCGAAGTTTCGGTGTGGATAAACCAATTTTTCCATTTGTGTCTCGCCAAAGAAGCGAACAACAAATACCCCGTCGCCCGCCTGAAACAATGGCTGGGCATGATGAAGAAAGAATTTGGAGAAGCGCAGGAATTGTTTGACGCGGTAAGGGCGGTCAAAGACGCGGAGGAAGTCGCGCGGATTTTGGTAGCGTTTGAAGACAAGATGAATGCCTGATAATGATGAGGTCGTCTGAAACCATATTTTCAGACGACCTTTTTGTATGAAACATCAGAATTTGTCATCAGGCCAGCGCGTGCTTTGCAAAATACCGGCGTCAACGTCCTGAATATTGCGATGACCGGTAAACGCCATGGATATGTCCATTTCCTTATACAGGATTTCCAGCGCGCGGGTAACGCCTTCTTCGCCGTATGCACCCAAGCCGTAGAGGAACGCGCGGCCTATCATCGTGCCTTTTGCGCCCAAAGCCCATGCTTTGAGGACGTCCTGACCGCTGCGGATGCCGCTGTCCATCCAGACTTCGATGTCGCTGCCGACTGCGCTGACGATGTCGGGCAAGGCTTTGATGGAGGATATGGTGTCGTCGAGCTGGCGGCCGCCGTGGTTGGAAACGACCAATGCGTCCGCGCCGCTTTTTGCTGCTTTTTCCGCATCTTCGGGTTCCATAATACCTTTGATAATCAGCTTGCCGCCCCACAAATCTTTAATTCGGGCAACGTCGTCCCAGCTCAGGCGCGGGTCGAATTGTTCGGAAGTCCATGAAGACAGCGAAGACAAATCGCCGACGTTTTTGGCGTGTCCGACGATATTGCGGAACGTGCGGCGTTCCGTGTTCAGCATTTTCATGCACCATTCGGGCTTGGTTGCCAGATTGATTAAATTGGCGATGGTCGGTTTCGGCGGTGCGGACAGGCCGTTTTTGATGTCTTTGTGGCGTTGGCCCAAAACCTGCAAATCAGCGGTCAATACCAATGCCGAACATTTGGCATCTTTCGCGCGCTTAATCAGGTTTTCCATAAACTCGCGGTCGCGCATCACATAAAGCTGAAACCAAAACGGCGCGCTGGTGTTTTCGGCAACGTCTTCAATCGAGCAGATGGACATGGTGGAGAGCGTAAACGGAATGCCGAACTTCTCCGCCGCCCGCGCCGCCAAGATTTCACCGTCGGCGTGTGCCATACCGGTAAAGCCCGTCGGTGCAATCGCCACCGGCATTTTCACGTCCTGACCGATCATTTTGGTTTCCAAGCTTCTGCCTTCCATATTGACCAATACCTTTTGGCGGAAGCGGATGTCTTTGAAATCCGAAGTGTTTTCGCGGTAGGTGGTTTCCGTCCAAGAACCTGAATCGATGTAATCGTAAAACATGCGCGGCATCTTGCGCTTGGCGACAAGGCGCAGGTCTTCGATGCAGGTCATTTTGCTCAAATCGCGTTTCATTGTTGATTGCCTCTGTTAAGGGGTTGCTTATGGCTTGGGTCGTCTGAAACGAGCAGGGCGGTTTCAGACGACCTTTTGCAATACCATAATGATTTAGTATGAATTAGATAATCTATATCAATCGCAATTATAAAGCAAATGGTTTTAACCCCGCCAAACGCAGGGTAATAGCACTTTTCAGACGACCTCGGATTCAAGTTTCAGATAAAAAAGAGAAATCTTCAGGCAGATAAAAATCCATTCGCCCAGCCATTTAAACAAACAATCGGAAGACGCCCGAATATACTTGACTGAATCACTCAGATATTAGACAATCGCACCACTATAAAAAAGCCGACACAGGCACCTACCATGAGACTGACCACAAAAGGGCGTTTTGCCGTTACCGCCATGATCGATTTGGCGATGAACGCGCAAACCGGCGCTGTCAAACTCAGCGCCATCAGCGAACGCCAAAGTATTTCGCTTTCCTATCTCGAACAACTATTCAGCAAACTGCGGCGCGCCGGGCTGGTCGAAAGCCTGCGCGGCCCCGGCGGCGGCTACATCCTCGCCGCCCCTCCCGCACAAATCAATATCGCCCAAATCATTTCCGCCGCCGAAGACAAGCTGGACGCCACCCAATGCAGCAGCAAAGCCAACTGCCACCACGGCGCGCCCTGCCTGACGCACGACCTTTGGGAAAACCTGAACAAAACCATCAACGATTACCTCAGCAGCGTTACCCTGCAAAGCATCATCGAACAGAAAAACAGCGATGACGGCAGCCAAGTCATCCAATTTACACATATCCATTAAGTACATTACAGAAAAAGAAAGAGCAAACCATGACCGTCAAAACCCCCGTTTATCTCGACTACGCCGCCACCACCCCCGTTGACAAACGCGTTGCCGAAAAAATGATTCCCTATCTGACCGAAACCTTCGGTAACCCCGCTTCCAACAGCCACGCATTCGGCTGGGAAGCAGAAGAGGCCGTCGAAAAAGCTCGCGCTGACATCGCCGCCCTGATCAACGCCGACCCCAAAGAAATCATCTTCACCAGCGGCGCGACCGAGTCCGACAACCTCGCCATCAAAGGCGCGGCGCACTTTTACCAATCCAAAGGCAAACACCTCATCACCGTCAAAACCGAACACAAAGCCGTGCTCGACACCATGCGCGAACTCGAACGCCAAGGTTTTGAAGTAACCTACCTTGGCGTGCAGGAAAACGGCCTGATTGATTTGGAAGAACTCAAAGCCGCCATCCGCGACGACACCATCCTGATTTCCGTAATGTGGGTAAACAACGAAATCGGTGTCGTGCAAGATATTCCCGCCATCGGCGAAATCTGCCGCGAACGCAAAATCATTTTCCACGTCGATGCCGCCCAAGCCTGCGGAAAAGTACCTGTTGACGTGGAAGCCGCCAAAATCGACCTGCTGTCCATGTCCGGCCATAAAGTGTACGGCCCCAAAGGCATCGGCGCACTGTACGTCCGCCGCAAACCCCGCGTCCGCCTCGAAGCCCAAATGCACGGCGGCGGCCACGAACGCGGCTTCCGCAGCGGCACCCTGCCGACCCACCAAATCGTCGGCATGGGCGAAGCCTTCCGCATCGCCAAAGAAGAACTCGAACAAGACATGGCGCACTACCGCAAACTGCGCGACATCTTCCTAAAAGGCATCGAAGGCATCGAAGAAGTCTATATCAACGGCGACCTCGAACACCGCGCCCCGAACAACCTGAACGTCAGCTTCAACTTCGTCGAAGGCGAAAGCCTGATTATGGCAGTGAAAGAACTCGCCGTATCCAGCGGATCCGCCTGTACCTCCGCCTCGCTCGAACCCAGCTACGTCCTGCGCGCGCTCGGCCGCAACGACGAACTGGCACACTCATCCCTGCGCATCACCTTCGGCCGCATGACCACCGAAGAAGAAGTACAGTTCGCCGCCGAACTGATCAAATCCAAAATCGGCAAACTGCGCGAACTGTCGCCGCTGTGGGAAATGTTCAAAGACGGGATTGATTTGAACTCGATTGAATGGGCAGCGCATTAACCAAAAGAAAAGGTCGTCTGAAAATCCTAAAAGACCCTTTCAGACGACCCCCATCCAGAAAAATACTAAAAATGACTATAAAAAATAAAACACGCTACTTACTTTCTTGTCTGATGCTATGTTCTGCCCCGCTGGTTTCAGCACAGACGCAACCCGATTGGTCAACTATATTTAAATCATTTGAAAACGGCTGCCAATTCGATAAACGTTTGGGAAAACTGTTGGATTCATTTAGTGATATAAACTACAGCTGGAACGATAAGGACTCTAAATATCAAAACCTGCGGTTGAATTATCCCAATAGAGTCAATCTGCCAAAGGCTTACCGTGATCTTGCGCACCCGCCGATGACTTTGCACCGCGCGGAGTTTAGTGAAGATGGAGAACCGTTCATTCTTGATCAAACCCGTTTGAAACTCAGCGGTACTTATTATGGCTTGCCTGTGGTTCATATCAGCCAGACGTTCCAAATAGAAACCGCAGGTTACAGCTACACCCGTTTGTTGTTGGATGTGCCGCCGGAACAGGCACGCAAGGTGTTAAAAGGAAAATACCGTCCTGTTCGGAAATACAGTTTGATTTTAGAAGAATACGAAACCCTGCAAGCAAAACTGAAACCGATTAATGTTAACGGGAAAGCCCAAACAATTTTGGAATGTGCTTTTGTACATGGCTGATGAAAAACTGTAATAGGCAATATTGAGCAATTTATTCAACCTAAACATTAAAAATGGTCGTCTGAAACCTCAAAAAGACCTTTTCAGACGACCTAGAAGCCACCACATTAAAATCAAGGATACAAAACCATGAACGAACAAGATTTAGATTTGGACAATCTCGACAACCTGCTTGAAGATTTTGACGGCGTTACCGTGGAAGGCGGCGTCGATTCGGAAAACGACGACGGCTGCGAAGGTGGCGCGTGCAAAATCTAAATTCTAGGTCGTCTGAAAACCAGTAAACAAACCACTTAAACCATCAAAAAACATTAAGGAAACCACATCATGGCATACAGCGATAAAGTAATTGATCACTATGAAAACCCCCGCAATGTCGGTACTTTCGATAAAAACGACGAGTCTGTCGGCACCGGTATGGTCGGTGCGCCGGCCTGCGGCGACGTCATGCGCCTGCAAATCAAAGTAAACGACGAAGGCATCATCGAAGACGCCAAATTCAAAACCTACGGCTGCGGCTCCGCCATTGCTTCGTCCAGCCTGATTACCGAGTGGGTCAAAGGCAAAAGCTTGGATGACGCGCTGGCAATCAAAAACAGCGAAATCGCCGAAGAACTGGAACTGCCGCCTGTGAAAATCCACTGCTCCATCTTGGCTGAAGATGCGGTAAAAGCGGCTGTTGCCGACTATCGCAAACGTCAGGAAAACAAATAACCCGATTAGTGGGTGCTTTGTCGGCAGACATTCATAGGACTCCTGAAAGTCTTAAGGTTTCCGGAAAAAGCAAACTCGAAGGCTTGTTCCCTTCTCACTCAGAGGTGGAAGACAAGGACACAGAAACCTAATCCTTTTGAAGTTGCCGCCAAATTTGGGACTGCCTGCCAATCTATCCCCTATCCCCGCGGGAGAGGGTTAGGGAGAGGGCGATAAGCCATAGGCTTATATTTAGTCGATATCCCTGCAAAATCAAAAGAGACGGCATGCCTTTTCTTGTAAAGAAGAGGGTAAGGACACAGAAACTTAATCCTTTTGAAGTTGCCGCCAAATTTGGGACTGCCTGCCAATCTATCCCCTCTCCTCGCGGGAGAGGGTTAGGGAGAGGGCGATAAGCCGTAGGCTTATATTTATCGATACGTCTGCAAAATCGAAGGAGACGAAATGCCTTTTACCGATGAAGAAGCCCAATCCCTGCTTGCCGTTAAAGGTATAGGCAAAACCATATTGCAGCGTTTGCAGCAAATGGGTTTGGATGATGTTGCCACGCTGGCGGCAGCGGATTTGGACGATGTTTTGGAACAGGGCGCGAAATTGACCGGCTCGACCTGTTGGAAAAACAGTCCGCAGGCCCGTGCAGCCATGCAGGCTGCTATTGCTTGGGCGCAGCAGCGACAGGCAACGGAAAATTGAACAAGGTTAGATAAATGGGTAAATGCGGTATCGCGAAAATACTGTTTTACGCATATAGTTTGATACTGCTGGTCGGATATGCTTTATTTGCGGTGGTGAATTACTATCCTCCTGCACAAAGCATTGTTTTAAAAGAAGGTGCTCGGGTAAAATTATTCTATGTTGCGCTCCAAAACAGTCAACCGCCCCTTATCACGATTGAGCGTGAATCTGGGCAGGCGAAACTGCATGCGGCAAGTGTGGAACCCTCGCCTGACGACATTACTTATCAAGTCTATACACCACAAAGCACAAGCAAAAGCGCAGCACATGCGCGGCGGCGGATAGATATCCGCTGTTTGGACTGCGCGGATACGCCGATTGGGTTAAACCATATCGAAGTGGAAATCTTGTCTTTGCGTCCTGAGATACGGGGCGAAACTGCACGGGTATATTTAGCCTCTCGGACCTGGTTGGATTCTGTATTCCGTACGCCGCTTAACCGTGATTGGACAGGCAGTATTTATGGCTGGCTCAGTCTGTTAGCACTCTTCCCCGTTTGGCTGGGTGTTTGGTTGATTTGGGCTGTGTTGCTGTATCGTCAGCGGTGCCGCAGGTGACCGAAAAGTTAACTCAAGTTTCAGACGACCTGAAAACAAGTATTTTCAATCTATATAAAAAGGACAAATATTTTGATTACCATCACAGAAAACGCAGCCAAATACATCAACAGCTACCTGACCAAGCGCGGCAAAGGCTTGGGCGTGCGCTTGGGTGTGAAAACCAGCGGCTGCTCGGGCATGGCATACAACCTTGAATTTGTCGATGAAGCGAACGAGGACGACTTGGTTTTCGAAGAACACGGCGCGCGCGTTTATATCGACCCGAAAAGCTTGGTTTATCTGGACGGCACGCAAGTCGATTACACCAAAGAAGGTTTGCAGGAAGGTTTCAAATTCGAAAACCCGAATGTCAAAGACTCTTGCGGCTGTGGCGAGAGCTTCCACGTTTAAGACATAAAAACGGCGGGACAGTATCAAAACCGTCCCGCCATTTTTTCGCTTCCTGCCTGTTGTAGCTGCCTTTGCCTTTTCTTTTCCGTTCCACCTTGTGTCGGAACAAATCGGATTTCACTAAGGCTTTTAAGGCATTGTCGCGTATTTTGCCTTTATTATGTTGCACTTTACTGCTCATATTCAGTCCTTTGGGTTAAGAATCAGCGGATTATAAGGCAAAATCAGGTTTCTGCCGAAAATTTCACATTAATTATCCCGCCATGTCCCAATATTTCACACTCTTCCAGCTTGAACCCGCTTTCGATATCGACACCGAAAACTTAGAGCAAACCTATCGCGCTTTGGCTGCACGTTTCCATCCCGATAAATTTGCTTCAGCCTCCGCGTTCGAGCAAAAGCAGGCAGTGATGATGTCTTCCACCATCAACGATGCCTACCGTACCTTGAGAAATCCCATCGACCGCGCCGCGTATCTGTTGAAAACATTGGGCATAGATGCCGACGCGCCGGAGCATACCTCTTTCGCTCCTGAATTTCTCATGCAGCAAATGGAATGGCGTGAAACGCTGATGGATGCGCAAATGGCGCAAAACAACGAAGCCCTGCGCGCGTTGGATCAAGAAATCAGCCGCGAGCAAGACAAGCTGTATCAAGATTTGCGAACGGCCTTTGCAGCGAAAGACCACGAATCCGCCGCCCAATGGGTGCGCCACGGTAGGTTTTTAAACAAACTGCGCAACGAAATCGCCGCCGCATTGCAAGATTAAATACCTAGATTTTGAGCATCTGAAAGGTCGTCTGAAAACCGGAATAAGGTTTCAGACGACCTTTTGTCGTATGGTTTTGTTGCAGATTTAGAATTTGTCGGTTGATGGCTTATTCAGATTCCGTTTGCGCCAATTCCTCCGCCGCTTTTTGAACCATGTCCGGCGTGAGTTTGTTCAGGCAGTCGGTGTGTCCCAGCGGGCATTCGCGTTTGAAGCAGGGCGAGCATTCGAGGTGTAGGCTGACGATTTTGGCTTTTGGGCTCAAGGGCGGGGTGTGGTCGGGGCTGGAGGAGCCGTAGGCGGCGACGAGTTTGCGGTCGAGGGCGGCGGCGAGGTGCATCAGGCCGCTGTCGTTGCAGACGACGGTGTCGGTGCAGGAGAGCAGGTCAATCGCTTCGGAAAGGTTGGTTTTGCCGCAGAGGTTGGTACAGAGGTCGTCTGAAAGTCGGTTGATTTCTTCGGCGATGTCGAAATCTTTTTGCGAGCCAAACAGCCAAACCTGCCAGCCTTGCGCCAGATAGCGGCGGCCAAGTTCGGCGAAATGGCGCGCGGGCCAGCGTTTGGCGGGGCCGTATTCCGCGCCCGGGCAGAAGGCGAGAACGGGTTTGTCTGTATCCAAGCCGTATTTGGCAAGCGCGGCGGCGCGGCTTTCGGGGAAAATGGTGAAACGCGGGTTATCGGAATGTCCGTTGAAGTCCGCCTGCGTCGGGTGGGCGAGGGCGGTGTAGCGGTCGACCATCAGGGGCAGGGCGGTTTTGTCAAGCTTGCGGATGTCGTTGAGCAGCAGATAACGCGATTCGCCGACGTAGCCGGTGCGCTGCTTGATGCCGGTGGCGAAGGCGATGAGGGCGGATTTGAGCGAGCCGGGCAGGACGATGACTTGGTCGTAACCCTGTTTGCCCAGTTCGCGCCCGATACGCCAGCGTTTTTTCAGCTCTAATGCGCCGTGTCCGAACGGGTTTTCAATAACGCGGTTGATTTCGGGCATACGCTCGAACACCGCCATCGACCATTTGGGCGCGAATGCGTCTATGGTGCAGCCGGGATGGAGTTCGTGCAGGCGGCGGTAAAGCGGCTGGGTCATGACGCAATCGCCGATCCAGCTCGGGGTGATGATGAGGATTTTTTTGGACATGGTGGTAGGGTAGGTTTGTATTGCGCGATATTGTATAGGAAACCAAGGCGCATGGGGTTGACGAGTGCGGTTTGATGGTGTTGTTGTGCAAAAGACCGAGGGGTCGTCTGAAAAGGCAGGTTGAAATCAGTGGCGTCATGTTGACTGAATAAGGGTTTTGAATAAAAATCGAATCCTTATAGTGGATTAACTTTAAACCAGTACGGCGTTGACTTGCCTTAGCTCAAAGAGAACGATTCTCTAAGGTGCTGAAGCACCAAGTGAATCGGTTCCGTACTGTCTGCGGCTTCGTCGCCTTGTCCTGATTTAAATTTAATCCACTATAATATCAATGGGCTTGAAAGTGCCGCTCTGAGGAGGTTTGGACGTATCGTGTTTTTTCAATTTCAAAACAAGCAACAGCGGATTTTTTCTTTATTGAGCGCGGCTGTTGTAATTGTCATCGTTATGACCTTATGGTCTTATGCTTGGGCGCAATATTTTGATTTAGGGGCGAATGAACCGAAGGAGGCGCTTGAGATGGCCGGGTTTGGTCTGTTGGTGCAATTTTTTCTATGCCTGCCTTATCTTTATTTCAAGCGATATATTCTTACCACTCTTTTGGTGACATCGATTCTTAATGGCGCCTATCTGTTTTTGTATTGGAGCAATTCGACGCCGCTTTGCTGCGGAGATATGGAGCAAGGCTTGATGTCTATGCTGTTTATGTTTGTTTCGGGTGTGTATTTCGTTGTCTCCTGTTTGGTGATTATTGCGTGTTTGCATGCTAAGAAGGTCAGGAAAATCGGACAGCCCTCATAATCCGGCATAGATATAGTGGATTAACTTTAAACCAGTACGGCGTTGCCTCGCCTTGCCGTACTATCTGTACTGTCTGCGGCTTCGTCGCCTTGTCCTGATTTAAATTTAATCCACTATAAAGATAGGGAAAAAGGTCGTCTGAAACCCAAATTTGAGGTTTCAGACGACCTTTTTTATTGCGTTGCGTTCAACTTTAAACGCTGTCAACCGATTCAAACCAAACCCAGCTTTTTCAGCAGCGCGACGCTGCCTGCGTCCACAAGACGGAAGGTTTCGTCAAAGTCGCCGGTGTACCACGGGTCGGGGACGTGGCGGTAGCCGCTTTCGGGGATGAGGTCGGTGAGTTTGAAGATTTTGTCGGGGTGTTTGCCGAACATTTTTTCCAGTTCGGCAAGGTTGTTGTCGTCCATGGCGATGATGAAGTCGAATTCATCGAAATCTTCGGAACGCACTTTGCTGCTGGTAAAACCTTGATGGTCAATGCCGTGGGCGGCGAGGGTTTTGCGCGTGCCTTGGTGCATGTTTTCGCCGTCGTGCCAGCCGGATGTGCCTGCGCTGTCGGTGCGGACACGGTGGGCTACGCCTGCTTCGCGGGCGCGGTGGCGCAGGACGTATTCCGCCATGGGGGAGCGGCAGATGTTGCCGAGGCAGACGAAGAGTACGGAATGGTTTTTCATAGGCGGTTTAGGCGTGTTCGGAGAAGAATGGGTTGTGTCCGTCGAGGGACAGGGATTGCGCGTAGGTCGGCAGGTCGGCATTTTCCGGCAAAACGTCGTGCAGGATGCGGATATGCTCGACGCGGCATTCCGCCATCAGGTCGAGGAAGTTGTGTTGGATGACGGCGATGTTGTCGGAAGACGAAAGGTTCCACACGAACACTTGCGGGACGACTTCAAACGCGCTGTCGGTCGCGTTGAAACCGAACAGAATCTGCCCGCCCGCCCTTGCAGCGATGACGACGCCGACGCGCGGACTCTGCATGCGGATGGCGCGGATGGCGTTGGTGGCGAACACGTCCATCGCCATGCGCTGACGGGTGTGGCTGCCGTCGGTCAGGGCTTGGAGCGGGGTGTTCGGAGACAGCGGATTGGTGAAGAGGGTAACGCCGGCGGCGGCAAGGCTTTCCTGCCAAACCTGCATCAGCGGCAGGCCTGCCTGTTGCAGGTTGACACCCAAGGCGGTTTGCAGGTTTTTGTCACCGTAGCCCAGCGCGTAAACGACGTGGACGGATTGTCCTTCGGGGCAAATTAGCGGTTTGTCTTCAAAGGTTTGCAGGAACGCGGCGGCGGATTCGCTGTTTTGTTTCGCGTTCCACCACTGTTCGGGCGTGATGCCGCTTAGGTCGTCTGAATGGGCGAGGAAGGGCAGCCATTGGGTGTTGTGCGTTAAAGCGCGCAAGTGGGGATAGTTGGACAGGCAGGCGGTCAGTGCCTCGGTAGGCAGCGTCAGGGGCAGCGATCGCTCCTGTTTGCAGCCGGCGACGATGACGACGGGCAGGGCAAACCATTGGGCTTCGTCGTCGTTTTCGGCGGATAACACTTGGTTGATGCTCTGCATCAGCGCGTTGTAAGTCTCTACATCGGGTGCCATGGTCATGGCGACGGACAAGTTGACGTAGTAGTTTTGATGAAGCTGGCTGCGGATTTCGGTTTGCAGCTGCCCCACAGCAATCTTGCGGGTTGCGGCGGTCGTGCCGTGTGCGAGCAGGGAGGCGTTTATCAGTAAATGGTTTTTAACCGGAGTCTGCGGATAAGGGCGTGTGTCGTGGAGGATGAAGGTGTTCATATGGATATAAATCGGTGGTTGTCCGGACAGCTTGGATTATAACAATATCAGGATACGGATTGGGAAAAGGTCGTCTGAAAACGACGCTTCGGCAGCGTTCAAACAAATATCGCAAGCTGCCTCAAACCATTTTGACGTTTTCAGACGACCCTTTTCTAATTTTCTTTTCTTTCTTCTTTTGCCCAGTGTTCCCTTACCCGCGCTTTGCCGTCCGCATCCAAACGGCGATAAAGATTGATGACTTCGTCAGCAGAGGCGGTGTTTTCCGGCTGCGCCGCGCCGAACAGGGAGCGTACATAATCATCCGCCGGATGGTTTTGAATATCCTGCGGCGTATCGACCTGCACCAGCCTGCCTTGGTGCATCACGCCGATACGGCAGGCGAGTTTGGCGGCTTCGTTCATGTCGTGGGTAACGAAAACGATGGTGGTGCCGAGTTTTTTGTGAATCAGGGAAACCGTTTCCTGAAGGGAGGCGCGGGCGAGCGGGTCGAGGGCGGAAAAGGGTTCGTCCATCAACAAGATGTCGGGTTTGGCGGCGATGGCGCGCAGGATGCCGATGCGCTGCTGTTCGCCGCCGGAGAGTTCGTGCGGATAGCGGTTTAGGTAGGTTTCGGGCGGCATACCGACCAGCTCGAGCAGTTCGTTCACGCGCGATGTGCGCTTCGGTTTGTCCCAGCCCAAAATGTCGGGCATCAGCTCGATGTTTTGCCGCACGGTCATGGTGGGGAACAGGGCGATTTGTTGCAGCACATAACCGATGCGGTGGCGCAGCCCGCGGATGTCGTAATCTTTGATACGCCTGCCGTTGAAATAAACATCGCCATCGGTCGGCTCGGTCAGCGCGTTAATCATGCGCAGCGTGGTGGATTTGCCGCTGCCCGAACCGCCCACCAATACGAAAAACTCGCCTTGATAAATGGTGAGGTTCAGTTCGTTCACGGCGGTGTGGCTGTCGTAGCGTTTGCTGACGTTTTTGAATTCGATTAAGGGAGTGTTGTGTTCAGGCTGCATCATAAATATCCTTTGCAACTTCGACAAAGCGGCGCGGCTCACGTTCCAACAATTTCGGCAGGTCGTCTGAAACGGCGGCAAGTTCGCCTTTGGCAATGGCGGTGTAGGTGGAAACCCATGCTTCAATCTGCCAGTCGGGCGCGTCAGGGTACGCGGCTTTGCGGCTGGCGAAGGCTTCTTCTAGGGTTTCGTTGTGGTAGAGGTGTGGTTTGCCGGTAATTTCGGTTAGGACGGCGGCTATTTCAGCGAAGTTTAATGATTGGGAACCTGTCAGCGTGTAGGTCTGATTGTCGTGGCGGTGGTTGTCGCATGCGATGTCGGCGATGACGTTTGCCGCCGCTTGGGCGACATCGCGCTGCGAAACGCAGGCAACGCGCCCGTCGTCGGCTGGGCCTGCGATGATGCCGTCTGCGTTGGCAATCGTTGCCATCATCTCACTGTAAAAATTGTCGCGCAGAAAGGTGTAGCGCATATTGGTTTGTCGGATCGCATTTTCAGTAACCGCATGGGTGCGCGCCAGTGTGAAGGTGCTGTCCAACGCCGCCTGTGCAAAAGAGAGATAAACCATATGTTGCACGCCCGCTTCCGAAGCAGCCTGCACCAAAGTCAAATGCTCTTGTTCGCGCGTCGGGCTCTCGGCAGCGGACACCATAAACAGCACCTCCACCCCGTTTAACGCCTGCTTGGCAAGCTCCAAATCGTCATAGGCAAACCGCCGCGCTTCGCAGTTCGGCAGGGCGGGCGCTTTGGTGGGGTTGCGCAGCGGCAGAATCAGCGGCAGTCCGCGTGTGTTCAGATGACGGGCGACCATGCCTCCGATGTTGCCGCTGGCGCCGGTGATGGCGATGTTCATGGGGAACTCCTTGGGAAGTGGAGGAAAATAATAGGGGAAGGGTAGCTGAAAAAGTGGCTTTAGGGTAGACGGATTTTCAGACGACCTTTTAGAAGTAGTAAAGGTCGTCTGAAAAGTAAAAAAGCAGTCCGCAACTTCATTTTGAAGGTGCGGACTGCTTTTGTTTGGACTCAGTTAAGGTTGTGCTTTCAAGCTGCCTTGCATCTACGACCGTTTAGCGGAATTCAAACAACTCCAAATGTTGCGACCGCGTTTTTAGGCTGCCTGAGATGCTGCGAGTGAAATTGCGGTTGCCACAAAGCCATAGGCTGCGGTTTGCACTGTCGCGGACAGTCTGCCCGATATGTTCGGCGGTGAGCCTTTGGGTTTCGGAAGGGATATAGTGGAAATTGACATTGGCTTGTTGTGCTAAATTTTGCCAGTGGGCGAGCGTTTCGGCAGGCAGGTTTCTATCGGCATGAAACCAGTCTGTCGGCTGGGTGGCGGGCTGTTTGGCTAATTCGTTGAGTCGTGCGAGAAAAGGGGTAAAACCGATACCGTTGCTGACCCAGATTTGCGCTTGTCCATCGGAAAAGTCGAATCGTCCGTATGCGCCGTCGATTTGCACGGTGTCGCCGACATTCAGGCCTTGCGGCAGGCGACGGGTGTAGTCGCCCAGACTTTTGATGATGAGTGTGAGCTGTTGGTGATTAGGCTGCCAGTCGGAGGCGATGGTAAAGGGGTGGCTTTCTCCGTGTTCGCGTAAAAAGAGGAATTGTCCTGCGCGGTGTCCTTGCCATTTTGGGGCATTCAGGGTCAGGGAAAGTAGGTTGCCGTTTTGATTTAGGGAGGATACGGTGGCGTTTTGCGGATTGCCGATGCGCTTGAACAGGGCAATCAGCGAGCAGGCGATGCCTGCAAGTAAGGCTGCGATGAGCAGCCATCCCAGCGGTTGCGACCAATAGGCAAAATTTGCCAGTACGATGGTGTGCCATACGAGCGCGAGATAAACGGGGACGATAAGTATGTGGAGTTTGGCAAACCAGCGGTAGGGTATACGTTTGATGAGGGCGGCGATAAGCAGGACGAGGGCAACATAAAAAGCGATTTCGCCAACTTCTTCGGCAAAGTGGCGTTGGGTAGTCAGCCAATCTTTTAATGTCAATATTTCCTGCATCGGAGGGCGCGGCGGCTTTTTGCCATCAAACAGACCGAGCTTTACCAGCCATTTGGGGAATTGTTTACTGGTCCAATGCAGGATGCTGCCTGAAAGCGCAATGATGCCGAACCATTTGTGCAGGCGGTACATTTTGTCCAGCCCGCCGAGCGGCGTTTCCAGCATTTTGGGACGCACGGCAAGTATCAGGAGTATGCTGATGGTGCCTGTGAGTTGCAGCAATAGGTTGCGTGCGGGAAATACGCCCCACTGATCTGGAAATGATGTAGCAAGCAGCCATAAAGCGAATATGCCTCCGAAAAATATGGCTAAGGTAAATTTAATGTTTTTCATGGTAGTGGTCCTTACGGATGGGAATATGAAGCGGTCTGCGCCGTTTGTGGGGATTGTATGTGGGGAAAATTAGGTGGAAATTATTGGTGTGGGTCAGGGTGGGAAGGGTTTACCTGTTGAGGTCGTCTGAAAAGTTTAAAACAACCTGACCTTTTCAGACGACCTGAAAAGCAGCAACCCGTTTCATTGGCCATGATTCCGTTGTCCAAACGCGTTCAAATTCTTCGGCGAAACCGTGTTGCGCGGCGTAGGTTTGCAATTGTTGCAGCCAGGTTTTCGGGGCGATGTCGGCGGCGGCGCGGGTGGTGTGCAGCAGGTAGGGGCGGGTATCGAAAGCTTGGACGATGTTTTGGCTGACGGCGTTTAAGGCTTGGGGATTGTGGTCGGTTTGTCGGGCGATTTTTTCGTATTGCGACAGGGCGGCGGCTTTTGCGGTTTCACGTTCGGCAGCGGTTTGCGGGCTGTGTCGGGCGGTGGTGGCTTGGATGGTAATCAGGGGCGGCAGTTGCCCTTCGGTAAGCGCGGCGGCGAGGCGCAGGTGTCCGTCTAAAATCAGCCAGCGGTCGGACAGGGCGGGAAGTTCGTACACCAAGACGGGCGGCAGTTGGTTTTGCTGTGCGCGTTTGCGCCAATATTTCAGACGACCGTCTTCGGCGTAGTGGGTTTTCAGGGCGATGAAGCGTTCGGCTTGGATATAAAAATTGTTGTCCAGTACGTCGAAACGGCTGCCTGAAAACAGCCATTGGACGTAGTTTTCGTCGGTTTCAGGCTGCCCTACGGCGGTGTCGTGCCAACATTCACCCCATTGCGGGGGCAGGGTTTGGGCGGGGCGGTAGTCGAAGTGCCATTCGCCGATGCCGAGCAGCCCTGCGTTGTGGGCGGCGAGTTGTTCGATGAAATATTTGTTCCAAAACAGGCCTCGCTTTGCGGCGGGTTGGCGGGCGGTGTGTTCGTTTACGCGGCTGCCGATGTGCCCGACGGGCTGGTATGTCTGCCAGCTTTCGGCGTAGCTGCGGATGAGGTAAACGTCGTATAAATCGTGGCTGAAGAACGACCAGAACACGGGTTCATCGTTGTAAGTCAGGCTGAGGCTGATACCGTCGGGTGTGTGGAGTTTCAGACGACCTTGAGTTTGACGGTCGATATGCAGGGCAAGGCTGTTGGGTGAGGTGGGATGGTGGGTCAGGCTGCCGCTGTATTGTTCCAGCGCGGCGGTTAGCGATCGGTAGTGCATGGGGTGTCCTTTGTAAGGCGTTCAGCGATAACTGATGACAATCATCGTACTGCCGTCTTTATTGTGGTAATACGCGCCCGCATTGCCCCAGGTGAATTGACGGCATTTGCCGGATAACGATGCTTTAATGGAACAAGGGGCATCGCCCAGCTGTTTATCCAGCCATCGATCAAATTGTTTTCTGCGTTGCAATTCGCGCTCCTCCGACCATGCTGCCCAGCTGTTGTCCTCGCCTATCGGGCAGAAGAATATGGATAAGCGCTCCAGCCGCTGCTGCTCGAACTGGGCGGTAAGGGTGTATTGTTCAGACTGTTTGGTAAATGACAAACTGAAAAATGTTATTCCCGCTTGCAGATGATTCGGGCTGGATTTTGGGAAGGATGCAATCCAGTCATCAAGCGTGGTGCGTGCGCCAATAATGTTGCCGTCCGGCAGGATGATGCTGCCGTTTTCAGGGTTTATCTTCATCGGTTTGAATTTCCAAATATAGTTTTCAGACGACCTGAGACCATGTTCGTTTTATCACGCCTTTAAGCCGCACGATTTTTCATTTAACCAACAACCGTCCCTGTCTCGCCAAATTCAAAGTCGCCAGCAACAGCAACATCACCAAGCCGGAGCCTGTGGCGGCGAGGAAATAGCCTAAAAACAGTAAACGCTGTTCGGCAATCAAATGAAAACCGCAGCCCGTCATTGCCGCCAAACCGAACGAGAAACCCCAAAAGCTAGGGCTGAAACCCTGTTCCAGCATCCAAGGCAGAAGGCGCAGCAGTAGCAGGAATTGCAGGCAGCCGTAGCCGATTAAAAGCAGCGCGAAGGTATCGATGTGTCCGCCTGATGCAGCAAAATAGGCGCCGCAGCCGACAAAAGCGGGCGCAAGCTGAATGCCGACAATACCGCGCACAGGGGCGTTGACGGGTGTGCCGGTACGCAAACGGCTCAATATGGCGGCTTCCAAGCTAAGCCATGAAAACAGCCCAGCGCCCAAAAACAGCCAGGCGTAATCGGACCAACCCAATGCTGCCATTGCGGTCGCGCTGACAAAATTGGTGGCAACGGTGGGCAGGTAAACAATCGGCGTGGTGGCATCAAGGGTATGGACGCCGCGCCACAAGCCGCCTGCGCGGTACATGGCAAATGCCAACTGTCCCGCCGTTCCCAGCAAAATCAACCCTTTTGCCGGTAGCGTTTGATAGGGTAAGGCTGCCAAACCTGCCAGCATCGTGGTAATCGGAATCGTGCTGATGAAACAGCATTGCACCAAATCCTGTAAATCCTGCAAAAATTCGGGGCGGAAAAAACGGATTTTGATGATGTAGGCAATGACCAGCAGCAGCCAAAGTACAAAGGCGGCGGCTAACAGCGTTTCCGCAACCCAATTTGGCAAAAGCCCGATATGCGCGCCGTAACGCCAAGACAAACCGAGCGCGAAAAGTCCCAACGGCATGCTGAAATAGCTGAGGGGAACGGGAAATTTTTTGGTACTCATGACAATGTGTGTGTTAAGGAAAGGCGGTAGTATAGCCGATTCAAATCGGTAAGCGCAGCTTGGGTTGAGACCCGATAAAGACGTTAAATTTGCCTGAGACATTGGGTTTCAGCATGAGCCGTATCGGGTATGGATATTCTGATGTTTGAGTTTATAGATGCGGTTTTCAGACGACCTTGTCAGATTCCGAGGTCGTCTGAAAAAGTATAGTGGATTGACTTTAAAGCAGTACGGCGTTGCCTCGCCTTAGCTCAAAGAGAACGATTCTCTAAGGTGCTGAAGCACCAAGTGAATCGGTTCCGTACTATCTGTACTGTCTGCGGCTTCGTCGCCTTGTCCTGATTTAAATTTAATCCACTATAAATGTGTTTTCAGACGGCCTTTAAAGGCAGCCTGCACTTTTAAACGGCCTTAAGCGCTATCCGCCCTGCCTGGGCGGCGGCGCGGTTTTTTAGTACGCGCCCCACAGCATCAGCAGGGCGCACAATAAAAACAATATCCACTGGCCGAGTAGGAAATAATTTTTGCCGCGCGCACCGGCCATTTTAAGCTGTATCAGCCACACGGTGCACCACAGGCCCAGATAAACGGCAACAAAACGGGCAGCGGCGGCTTCCATGCCGTCGAAAATCCGTGTGAACGCAAGCAGGCAGGCTGTGGCGGCCAGCAACAGCAAATCTACGCTGACCAACTGGAAGACGCACACAGCCTGCATCCAGTTGCGCGTACCCTGTTGCGTGCTGTTTTCTGCATCGGGTTTCAGGCTTAAGGTTTCGCGGGTGCCGACAAAAAGATGGGCAAAAAATGCCACGGCCAACAGCAGGGCGGCGGCTGCAAAGGGAATGTTCATGTTATGCTCCGATTTTGATGGTTTGGCATATTTCTTCTCGATTGCGTTTATGGCGTTTTTCAAACAGGTTTACGGAAGGTAATGCAGTAAAAGCGGTTGTTCCACAGCAGCCGCGTTTTCTTTTCATGCACGGTTTCGGGGATGCAGTTTTCGATTTGTGTCAGGTCGAAATCGGTGTCTTGGAAGTAGCTCCGCGTGAATAGGCTTTTTTTGTATTGTTGTTGGATGAAATCGGTGGTTTCGTCTGCGATCATGATTTTGGTGCCGGGTTTGGCGATGCGCAGCATTTCGTTGATGGCTTTTTGTTTGTCGCTGAAAAAATTGATGCCGCCCACATGGAATACGACGTCGAACATATTGTCGGCAAAGGGTAAGTCTTCGGCGTTGCAGTGTACCAAGTCCAAGCCTGCCGCTTTTTTCCGCCATACGTTGCGGCAGCGTGCCAACATGCCGAGCGACAGGTCGGCGCCGGTCAAGTCCAGCGCGGCGGGGTCGATGTCGGCGGGCAGGTGGTTTAAATCAGTACCTGTGCCGATGGAGACGTAGAGCGCGGTGCAATCCTGCCGCCACTCCAGTTCGCCCATCAGGCTGCGCCGCATTTCGTTGATGCTGTTGCCGTATCTGAGGCGGGCTATCCAGCGTTCGCCGAAATCGTACCAACGGGCGAGGCGGTTGTACATGTTCATGTATTTGGCGTTGTCGCCCGTTACGTTGTCGGAATCGAGGCACAACAGAATACCGTCTTGTTCGGGCGGAAGCGGGTTTTGTAAGGCGGGTTTGAGTTTTTGGATGAGTTTGGCGGAAGGCATGGTGCTTCTCCTGTTGAGGGTTGAGCGATGCGTATCTCGAGTCGGGATTCGACAAGGCCGTTAAAACATTGGATTCATCTGTCCGATTTATTCGGCGGGGTCGTCTGAAAGTTTGATGGGATGGGGAACAGGCGATTTTAGGGTTGCTATGTTGATTGAAATAAAGGCCGTCTGAAATCGTGTTTCAAACGGCCTTTTGACATAGTTTAAGACAAGAGGGGATTAGAACTTGCTTTTGATGTCGTCAATCAGGTTTTCGGCTTTTTCTTTTGCCTCGTCAACCAGATGTCCTGCTTCTTCTTTGCCTTTTTTCAATGCGTCGCTTGCTTTTTCCTCAATGTCGGCAGCAACTTCTTTGACTTTGCCGATGCCTTGTTGGATCAAGCCTTCTGCTTGGAGTTTGGGATCGTCTAAGAGTTCTCCGGCTTTCTCTTTTACATTACCGCTGATTTGGTCTAATTTACCGCTCATGGTTTATTTCCTTGATGTTTATGTTGATCGAGAAATCACTATAGTCTAATTGGTAGCTTGTTGCAACTAGGAGGTCGTCTGAAAACCCGCTTCAATAAAATGAAAACCGTTTTTCAGACGACCTGAATCATTTGCCCTTATCGTTAATCAAACCGTTTTTCTGCAAATAATCCCGCGCCACGTCCGCCGGTTTTTCTCCGCCTACTTTCACGCGGTAGTTCATTTCAGTCATTTCGGCTTCGCTGATTTTGCCTGCCAGCTTGTTCAATGCGTTCACGATGTCGGGATGCTGTTCGGCAAACTCGGTTTTCATCAGCGGTGCGCCTTGGTAGGAGGGAAAAAGGGCGATGTCGTCTGAAAGGACGGCGAGGCGGTATTGTTTGAGGTCGCTGTCTGTGGAATAGGCCTCGATGAGGTCGATTTTGCCGTTTAGCAGGGCGGTGTAGCGCAGAGCGGGCTCGAGCGTCGAGAGGTGGCTAAATTGTATGCCGTGTTGTTGCAAACCTTTGTAGCCGTCGGCGCGGTCGGTAAATTCAAGGGTAAATCCGGCGCGGATTTGGTTTTGCACGCGTTTGAGGTCGGAGATTTTGTGCAGGTCGTGCGCAGCGGCGTAGTCTTGGCTGACGGCGAGGGCGTAGGTGTTTTGGTATGCCATCGGCGGCAGAAAGGTCAGCCGGTGTTGTTGGGCGAGCAGGTCTTTGGCAGTTTGGTAGGTCTGTTCGGGCGAAAGGCGGCGGTTTTGCTCTTCGGCAGGGACTTTGACCAGACTTTCGAGGACAGTGCCGGTAAATTCGGGGTAGATGTCGATTTCGCCGCTGTTTAATGCGTTGAACAGGAATGAGGTTTTGCCGAAATTGGGTTTAAGCATCACTTGCGCGCGCGGATTATTTTCTTCAATCAACTGTTTGTACATATTGATGAGGATGTCGGGTTCGCTGCCGAGTTTGCCTGCGATGGTGATTTTTTGTGCGGATGGGTTCGTTTGAAAAATCGGTGCCAAACCTATGGCGATAAGGATGGCAAGCAGGGCGGCGGTAATCGGCATTTTGTGCTTGGACTTTTGCAGTATGCCGATGCCGCCGCTGACCAATACGGCGAGCAGGGCGGACAGCAACGCGCCGGTAAACGTCATCGCCATGTTGTTGCGGTCGATGCCAAGCAAAATCAGGTTGCCCAAGCCGCCCGCGCCGATGAGCGCGGCGAGTGTCGCCGTGCCGATAATCAATACGGACGCGGTGCGGATGCCGGAAATCATGGCGGGCAGCGCCATCGGCAATTCAATGCGCCACAACGCCTGCCAACGGGACAAGCCGAACGCGGTGTGCGCTTCTTTGATGGCGGGATCGATTTGGCTCAAACCGAGATAGGTGTTTTGAAAAATCGGCAACAGGGCATAGAGCGTCAGCGCAATCAAAACCGGCGGCGAACCGATACCGACGAAGGGAATCAGCAAGCCGAGCAGTGCGAGGGACGGGATAGTTTGCAGGATATTGGTTATCTGCAAAACACCTTCCGCCCAACGCCGTTTGTCCGCCAGCCACACGGCCAGCGGCACGGCCAGCGCGACGGCGCAAAGCAGGGCAATCAGGGAGAGGCGGAGGTGTTCAAGCGTCGCCTGCCACAGTTCGGCGGGCGGGACAGGGAGGAAATCGGGCATAAAGAATTGTCGGAATTGAAAATATTTCCGACAGTATAGCGTAAGGGGCAAAGAAGAGAAAAAGGTCGTCTGAAAATCCGTTTTCAGACGACCTTGGCTTATGGGAATGCCTTACATCACATCCAACACATCAATGCCCAGCAAATCCAAGCCTTGTTTCAGCGTGTCGCCGGTGAGCTTCGCCAGTTGCAGGCGGCTGTTGCGGGTTGCGCCTTCGGCTTTGAGTATCGGGCAGGCTTCGTAGAAGCGGCTGAACAGGGTGGCGGTTTGGTAGAGGTAGGCGGCGAGGTAGTGCGGATACGCCGTGTCCGCCACGCTTTGCAGCACGTCTTCAAATTTCAGCAGCTCGGCGGCAAGCTGTTTTTCCAGCGGTTCGGTCAAAACGGTTGGCGCGGCCATGTCCCATTCGCCGGCTTTGCGGAACACGCTTTGCACGCGGGTGTAGGCGTATTGCAGGTAGGGGGCGGTGTTGCCTTCAAACGAGAGCATGGCGTCCCAGTCGAACACATAATCGCTGGTGCGGTTTTTGCTCAAATCGGCGTATTTGACTGCGCCGATGCCGACGGTTTTGCCGATTTTCGCCGCTTCGCCCGCGCCCAATTCGGGATTTTTTTCTTTCACCAAAGCAGTGGCGCGCTCGACGGCTTCGGTCAGCAGGTCAACCAGTTTCACGGTGTCGCCGCTGCGCGTTTTGAACGGTTTGCCGTCTTTGCCCATCATGGTGCCGAAGCCGATAAACTCGGCTTTTGCATTTTCCGGCAGATAGCCTGCTTTGCGGGAAGTGGTAAAAAGTTGCTCGAAGTGCAGGGCTTGACGGTGGTCGACGACGTAGAGCAGGCGGTCGGCTTTCAGACGGCCTATACGGTAGCGCAGACACGCCAAATCGGTAGAGGCGTAAAGGAAGCCGCCGCCTTGTTTTTGCACGATAAACGCGGCGGGTTCGCCTTCTTTGTTTTTGAACTCGTCCAAGAACACGACTTTGGCGCCGTCGTCCTCAACCGCCAGACCTTTTTGAACCAAATCATCGACCACGGGCTGCAAATCGTCGTTGTATTTCGATTCGCCCGCCACGTCTTCGGGGCGTAGTTTCAAGCCCAGCGAGTCGTAAACGGCTTGGGCGTGTGAGAGCGAAATATCGACAAACTGTTTCCACAACGCCAACACGGTTTCATCGCCGCCTTGCAGCTTCACAACATATTCGCGCGCGGTGTCGGCAAAGGCCGGGTCTTCGTCAAAGCGCACTTTGGCGGCGCGGTAAAACTGCTCCAAATCCGCCAGTTCAAATGCGGCATTGTCTTTTTGCTGTTCGACCAAATAGGCGACCAACATGCCGAATTGCGTACCCCAGTCGCCGACGTGGTTTTGGCGGATGACGGTGTTGCCCATAAATTCCAATACGCGCGAAATGCTGTCGCCGATGATGCTGGAACGCAGGTGGCCGACGTGCATTTCTTTTGCCAGATTGGGCGAGGAATAGTCGATGACGACGGTTTGCGGTTTGTCAGTTTTTGCCACGCCGAAACGTGCGTCATTCAAGGCCGCATGAATGTTTTGGGCGAGAAATTCGGGGCGCAGGCGCAGGTTGATGAAGCCCGGGCCGGCCACTTCCGCGCTTTCAATCACGGCGTTGCCCGCCAATGCTTCGGCCACCTTTTGCGCCAATTCGCGCGGATTTTGTTTGGCTTTTTTCGCCGCACCCATCACGCCGTTGATTTGGAAATCGCCGTGTTCGGCGTTTTTGGTCGGCTGCAAAACAACGGGGCTGTCGGAGATGCCTGCGGCGGCAAAGGCGGCGGCGGCTTCGCGTTCGACGGTTTGATGTAGGTTCATGAAGTTCGGTCTCTCGGTTAAATTCAAATCAGGCGGTATTTTAAAAGAATTTGGGGGGTTGAAACAGGGCTAAGGTGAAAGGTCGTCTGAAAACCTTGGATTTGGGTTTTCAGACGACCTTTTGCGCAGAAAATAGATAGGTTAATGCCAACGGCTGTCGTTTTCACATGGAATACCGTCATGATCGCCGTCCATTTTGGTATTCGGACAGAATTTAACGAAGAATTCTGCCTCACTTAAGGAAGTCATTTGGGAACAATATTGACGACCATCGCATTTGAATTCGTTTTTTGATGTTGAAGAGACAGAGGAGTGATCAGATTTTTGGGTGTCCGTAGATTTATGTTTAGCATTTGTACGACCACGGCTGTTGACCGCATCCAACCACTCTTCGCGTTCGGCTTTTATTTTGGCTGCAACTTCTTCCACCATCGTTTTCGGCGGCGCTGCCGCTGCCGCTTGCGCCTGTTGCTGGTATTTCTGCCAGTAATCCCAGCCGAACCATCCGCCGGCGGCAAGCAGGGCGATGATGGGGATAATCAGCAAGAGCTTGGAAAAGGTTTTTTTATACGGCTCAGGTTCGGTGTCGAAAAAGTCGAATTCATCGACACAGTCAAGGGAGAAGCAGATATTTTCGGCTTCGTCGCGTCCGCGTCTGCCTTTGACGATGTCGAATGAGACGCGTTGGCCTTCGGCAGGCGGACGTGTCAGTGTGGTAAAGGCGGAAAGCGGGGCGAATACTTCTGTACCCATGCTTTCTTCGCGGATGGCTCCAAATTGGCGGTTGTCATTCCAGCGTGTAATCGTACCGTAATAGCGCATAGTTTTATGTAATTTGAATAGTTGTTGTTTGGGTTGTATTTTAAACGAAATCTGTAAAGGAACAAGGGGAGCGGTTGATATTTAAATGTAAATTCTATGACATCGGGAATGGCAGGTTTCAGACGACCCCTGTCAGGCCGGCATGATTCGGTAGGGAGAGTGATGTTTTAAACAAAAAAAGGAAACATATCGTTTCCCTTTTCTGTTATTCAATAACGTAACCTTCTTTGTCCCAATTTGTCTTTTTCACTATTTGGTCGTTGGCGTAAACCGTTTCGGACTTTTTAGCTCCGTCGTCATACCATTCCAGAACAACGCCGTTGCGTTTACCGTTGGTAATGGTAATTTCAGAAAGGGCGCGGCCGTTTTCGTCCCAACTCATGATTTCGGTCGGTTTGTCGTTGACCATGGTCATTTCGGTTTTCGGGCTGCCGTTGGGATACCATTGCTTCCAGTAGCCGTTTGCCTTGTCGTGTTTGAACTGGATTTCGCTTTCTTTCGTACCGTTGCGGTAATAGCGTGAGCCGACGCCTTCGCTCAAGCCGTTCAGATAGGGCATGACCGCCGATTTTTTACCGTTGGGGTACCAGTTGGTCCATTCGCCGTTCGGCTTGCCGTTGCGGTAGCTGCCGATCATTTTCTTTTGCCCGTTGAAATGCCAGAGTGTCAAAGTACCGTTGTTGAGGACGGGAACGAAGGTTTTGATCTGCGCTGCCGGTATTTCATACGGGTCGGAATATTTTTTCATGGACGGATAGTAAAAGTCCTGCACTTGCGCTACGCCGGATTCGACGGTGTATTGGCGGACGTAAGCTACCGATGACATTGTGGCGGTAATTTTGCCGTTTTGATTGAAATAAACAGAGTGGGTTTGTGCCGAAGCTTGAAGCGATGCGCCAAGCAGGATGCAGGCGGTCAGGCTGTTTGTCCAAAAGTGGTTCATTGTCTGATTGTTCCGATGTGGCGGAGATGTAAATAATAGGTATTTAGTTGAGTCGTCAAGTCGATAATATTTGAATAAAGCATATTCCGGCTGTTATTCGTCATTATAATCCATCAGGTCATGCGGGTTAAATATAATATTTTTATGAATGCTTGTTGAAATACAGACAATAAATATAAGAAATGGTTCCGATTGGAATATTGATTTTGTGTGTAGGGAGGTCGTCTGAAAACAGATTAAACGGATATGTTCAACGTTAATAATAATGGTTTGGGGCGAGCGCAATCATGAAAATACGGCCGAAAACCTATATGCAGAAGATTTTCGGCCGTATCAAAATCAGCAAGGGATTATTCCAATCCCAGCAATTGCTCTCGGGTCAGCAAGAATACGAATCCGTCGCCGCCGCTGGTTTCCAGCCAAGTGAACGGTAATTCGGGATAGGCGGCTTCCAATACGTCGCGGTTGTGTCCGATTTCGACCAGCAGTACGCCTTTGGGATTGAGGTATTTGGCTGCGTGCAGCAGGATTTGGCGGGTGGCGTCCAAACCGTCTTCGCCGCTGCCCAAGGCGAGTTCGGGTTCGTGCAGGTATTCGTCGGGCAACATATCGACCGATTCGGCATCGACGTAGGGCGGGTTGGAAACAATCAGGTCGTATGTGCCTTCCAATCCTTCGAACAAATCGGTGTGGATCAGGTTGATGCGCTCTTCCAGTCCATAATCTTCGATGTTGATGGCGGCTACTTCCAGCGCATCCAAGCTCAAATCGACGGCGTCAATTTCAGCGGCGGGGTAGTGGTGTGCCATTTGAATGGCGAGGCAGCCGCTGCCGGTACACAAATCCAATGCGCGGTGAACCAATTCGGGGTGTTCTATCCAAGGGGTAAGGTTGTCGCCGAGCAGTTCGTAAATAAACGAACGCGGTACGATGACGCGTTCGTCAACATAAAAATCGAAATCGCCTTGCCATGCCTGATGGGTGAGGTAGGCAGCGGGGATGTGTTCGACTGCGCGGCGTTCCAGTACTGCCAACACTTCTTCTTTCTCGCTTTGCAGCAGCTTGGCGTCAAGATAAGGCTCCAACGTGTCCAAAGGCAGGTTGAGGGTGTGCAGGATCAGGTAGGCGGCTTCATCGTGCGCGTTGTCCGAGCCATGCCCGAAAAACAAACCGGCATCGTTGAAACGGCTGACGGCGAAACGCAGGATATCGCGGACGGTGGTCAATTCTTGGGCTGCTTGGGTAAACATATCGCACTCTCAAATAATGTAAATTAATGTTTGCATTATAACAGCAAGGTCGTCTGAAAACGGTGTTTACTTGAATATAACGTTTTCAGACGACCTCAATAAGCATGGTTTAATCTCAATCCACCCCGCGGGCGCGGTTTTCATGGAATTGCACCTGCCAATCGGCAAATTTTCCTTGCTCGATGGCTTCGCGCATTTCTGCCATGATGACTTGGTAGAAATGCAGGTTGTGGATGGTGTTCAACTGCGCACCCAAGATTTCGCCGACGCGGTGCAGATGGTGCAGGTAGGCGCGGCTGAAGTTTTGGCAGGCGTAGCAGGTGCAGCTTTCGTCTATCGGGCGTTTGTCGAGCTTGTGTTTGGCGTTTTTGATTTTCAAATCGCCGAAACGGGTGAACAGCCAGCCGTTGCGGGCATTGCGGGTGGGCATGACGCAGTCGAACATGTCCACGCCGTGCGCCACGCCGTAAACGAGGTCTTCGGGTGTGCCGACGCCCATCAGGTAATGCGGTTTATGTTCGGGCAGCATCGGTCCGACGGCGCGCAGCATGCGGTACATTTCGGGTTTGGGTTCGCCGACGGACAGCCCGCCGATGGCAAGGCCGGGGAAGTCGAATTGTTCCAAGCCGCGCAGCGATTCTTCGCGCAAATCTTCATACATCGCGCCTTGTACGATGCCGAATAGGGCGTTTGGGTTCTTCAAGTCTTCAAAGGCTTTTTTGCTGCGTTCTGCCCAACGCAGGCTCATTTGCAGGGATTTTTGCGCCTGCTCGTGCGTTGCTTCGCCCGGTGTGCATTCGTCCAACTGCATCACGATGTCGGAATTGAGTACGGTTTGGATTTTCATGGAGATTTCGGGCGAGAGGAAGAGTCTGTCGCCGTTGATCGGGCTTTGGAAGGTACAGCCTTCTTCAGTGAGTTTGCGCATGTCGGAGAGCGAGAAAACCTGAAAACCGCCCGAGTCGGTCAAGATGGGTTTGTCCCAGCCGATAAAATCGTGCAGGCCGCCGAATTGTTCGATGACTTCCAGACCGGGACGCAGCCATAAATGGTAAGTGTTGCCCAAAATAATTTGTGCCTTGATGTCGTGCAGGTTTTGCGGATTCATCGCCTTAACCGAGCCGTAAGTGCCGACCGGCATAAATACGGGCGTTTCGATTTTGCCGTGGTTCAGTTCCAGCGTGCCGCGTCGGGCATGACCGTCTTTTTTATGTAAGGTAAATTTGAGCATAGGTTGTATCTATAAATGTAGAAAACGGCGTGCGAAGCCGCCGTGCAGTCAAACGATTGAGGTAAAAACGCGATTATAAAGGATTTTCATCGCAATAGCGGTGTTTGAATATTTCAGACGACCTTATTCGTATCGAGATGTTCACTGTTGAAAATGTTTCAAAAAAATCACAATGTTCCGACAATGTCGTCTGAAACCTCGTTTTCATGCTTGCCATTGCGTCAAAGTATCGTCTATAATCCGAACCCTGTTAAACAGGCACGTAGCTCAGTTGGTTAGAGCACCACCTTGACATGGTGGGGGTCGTTGGTTCGAATCCAATCGTGCCTACCAAATTCCCCAAACGGCATTTATGCCGTTATTTTTTAATGTTTTGGAGCTTTTTTGATGTTGAACATTACCTTGCCGGACGGCTCAGTCCGCCAGTACGAATCGCCCGTTACCGTGGCACAGATTGCCGCGTCTATCGGAGCAGGTTTGGCGAAGGCGACGGTGGCGGGTAAGGTAAACGGCAAATTGGTCGATGCGTGCGATCCGATTACCGAAGATTCAACCGTCCAAATCATTACCCCGAAAGACCAAGAAGGCGTTGAAATCATCCGCCACTCTTGCGCCCACCTTGTCGGTCATGCGGTCAAGCAGCTCTATCCTAATGCAAAAATGGTTATCGGCCCCGTCATTGAAGAGGGCTTTTATTACGATATTGCTACGGAAAAACCGTTTACGCCCGAAGATGTTGCCGCTATTGAAGCGCGTATGAAAGAATTGATTGCTCAGGATTATAATGTAATCAAAATCATGACTCCGCGCGCCGAAACCATCAAAATTTTCCAAGATCGCGGCGAAGAATACAAACTGCGCCTGATTGAAGATATGCCCGAAGTTGAAGCAATGGGTATGTATCATCATCAGGAATATGTCGATATGTGCCGCGGTCCGCACGTTCCGAACACCCGCTTCCTGAAAAACTTCAAGCTGACCAAGCTGGCAGGTGCATACTGGCGTGGCGACAGCAATAATGAAATGCTGCAACGTATTTATGGCACTGCTTGGGCGACGAAAGACGAATTAAAAGCCTATATCCAGCGTATTGAAGAAGCAGAAAAACGCGACCACCGCAAATTGGGCAAGCAACTGGATTTGTTCCACTTGCAGGACGAAGCGCCGGGTATGGTGTTTTGGCATCCCAAAGGTTGGGCTTTGTGGCAGACTATCGAGCAGCATATGCGTAAAGAGCTGAATGCCGCCGGTTACAAAGAAGTCAAAACCCCCCAAATCATGGATAAAACCTTTTGGGAAAAATCCGGTCACTGGGATAACTACAAAGACAATATGTTCGTAACCAGTTCGGAAAAGCGCGAATACGCGGTTAAGCCGATGAACTGCCCGGGACATGTTCAGATTTTCAATAACGGTCTGCGTTCGTACCGCGATTTGCCGATGCGTTTGGCAGAATTTGGTTCTTGCCATCGCAACGAGCCGAGTGGCGCACTGCATGGACTGATGCGTGTCCGCGGTTTTGTACAAGACGATGCGCATATTTTCTGTACCGAAGATCAAATCGTCAGCGAAGCGCGGGCATTCAATGAATTGCTGGTTCGTATTTACAAGCAATTCGGTTTCCATGATGTGTCCGTCAAACTTTCACTGCGTCCTGAGAAGCGTGCCGGTTCAGACGACGTATGGGATAAGGCAGAACAAGGTTTGCGCGAAGCATTGACTGCTTGCGGCGTGGAATGGGACGAATTGCCGGGTGAAGGTGCGTTCTACGGACCTAAAATCGAATATCATGTTAAAGATGCATTGGGCCGTTCTTGGCAGTGTGGTACGCTGCAACTGGACTTTGTATTGCCAGAACGCTTAGATGCAGAATATGTAACCGAAAACAATGATCGCGCCCGTCCGGTAATGTTGCACCGCGCCATTTTGGGTTCTTTGGAACGATTTATCGGTATTTTGATTGAAAACCATGCAGGTTCTTTCCCACTATGGTTGGCGCCGGTTCAAATGGTGATTATGAATATCACCGAAAATCAAGCAGATTACTGCCGTGAAGTGGCTGCCAAATTGCAGGCTGCTGGCTTCCGTGTAGAGCTGGATTTGCGTAACGAAAAAATCGGTTACAAAATCCGTGATAACAGCCAATACCGCTTCCCTTATCAAATCGTTGTCGGCGATAAAGAGAAGCAAGAAAACAAAGTGGCCGTGCGCCGCAAAGCAGAAGACTTGGGTTCTTTGGATTTGGATGATTTCATTGCACAACTGCAGCAAGAAATCGCAGACGCCCTCGTCAACCATTAATTTTTATAGGAGTATTCATCATCGCTCAAGAACGCGAAGCACGAATCAATGGCGAAATTACCGCTAAAGAAGTGCGTTTAATCAGTGAGTCAGGCGAACAGCTTGGTGTTGTATCGGTTCGTGAAGCTTTGGCCATGGCCGAAGAGCAGGATGTGGATTTGGTAGAGATTTCCCCTACTGCCAAACCGCCTGTGTGCAAACTGATGGATTACGGTAAATATAAATACCAACAAGCCAAGAAACGCGACGAAGCCAAGAAAAACCAGAAGCAGGTACAAATTAAGGAAATCAAATTCCGTCCGGGTACCGATGAAGGCGATTATCAAATTAAAATGCGCAACATCAACCGCTTCTTGGCTGACGGCGATAAAGTCAAAGTCACGCTTCGTTTCCGTGGTCGCGAAATGGCTCACCAGCAACTCGGTGCGCAACTTTTAGAGCGCGTGAAAGAGGATTTGGCGGAAGTGGCTCAAATCGAATCCTTCCCTAAAATGGAAGGCCGTCAAATGGTGATGATGATTGCACCGAAGAAAAAATAAAGTTATAATTTTCAGCTTACTCCGATTGCCGCTTCGGAGTAAGCTTTTGATTGGCGGCAAAAACCGTGGCATTTTGGGTCCAAGTGTTTGAAACCAATGTTTTAAAACCCCCTGATGCCTTATCTAATAACGAATGGAGTTTTCCCATGCCTAAAATGAAAACCAAGTCTAGCGCGAAAAAACGCTTCAAAGTACTGGGTAACGGCGGTGTAAAACGCGCTCATGCGTTCAAACGCCACATCTTGACCAAAAAGACCACTAAAAACAAACGCCAACTGCGCGGTACCTCTATGGTAAACGATCGCGATTTGGCTTCTGTTGCTAAAATGTTACCCTACGCTTAAGGAGTTTAGAATATGCCACGCGTAAAACGCGGTGTAACCGCTCGTGCCCGTCACCAAAAAATCTTCGCGTTAGCCAAAGGCTACCGCGGTCGTCGTAAAAACGTATACCGCGTTGCTAAACAAGCGGTAATGAAAGCCGGTCAATACGCATACCGTGACCGTCGTCAACGCAAACGCCAATTCCGTCAATTGTGGATTGTTCGTATCAATGCAGGTGCTCGTGAAAACGGTCTGTCTTACAGCAAATTTATGAACGGTCTGAAACGCGCCTCTATCGAAATCGATCGCAAAGTATTGGCTGATCTGGCTGTATTCGATAAAGCCGCTTTTGCACAATTGGTTGAGAAAGCCAAAGCTGCTTTGGCTGCTTAATCCAAAAAATTTGAAAAGGAAGCTACGGCTTCCTTTTTTCTTTGTTTGAAGAAAGTCTATGTGATTGATTTTCTTTCTTTAAAGCCTATTTTTTTGAATTGATTTGCGCTAAAATACGCCGATTCTATCAAACGGATTGGCCGTAAACGATAAAAGGTCGTCTGAAAAGTTTGGCAACACCAAACCATACAGGCGGCCTCATTGTTTCAGACGACCCATCATCAACCGACAGACGATAAAACCACTATGGAAAATGTAAACCGTATCGTTGCAGAAGGCATTGCCGCAGTAGAGGCCGCGCAAGACTTCAACGCTCTAGAACAAATCAAAGCCCGTTATCTTGGTAAAACCGGCGAGTTGACCGGACTTCTGAAAACCTTAGGTCAAATGTCGCCTGAAGAGCGCAAAACCATAGGTGCGCATATCAATGAGTGCAAAAACCAGTTTCAGACGGCCTTTAACAATAAACGCGATGCCCTCAACGAAGCCAAACTGCAAGCACAGCTTGCGGCTGAAGCACTCGATATTACCCTGCCCGGACGCGCGCAGGAAAACGGCGGTCTGCATCCCGTAACCCTAACCTTGCAGCGCGTGGTCGAACTCTTTCACGGCATGGGCTTTGAAGTGGCAGACGGCCCGGAAATCGAAGACGATTTCCACAACTTCCAAGCCCTGAACATTCCTGCAAACCACCCGGCACGCGCCATGCAGGATACGTTCTACGTTGAAAACGGCGATGTTTTACGTACGCACACTTCCCCGATTCAAATCCGCTACATGCTCGATAAAAAAGAGCCGCCCATCCGTATTATCGCCCCCGGCCGCGTTTACCGCGTGGACAGCGATGCTACGCATTCGCCCATGTTCCACCAAGCTGAAGGTCTGTGGGTGGAAGAGGGCGTAACCTTCGCCGATTTGAAAGCCGTGTTCACCGATTTCATCCGCCGCTTTTTCGAGCGCGATGATTTGCAGGTACGTTTCCGTCCGTCTTTCTTCCCGTTCACCGAACCGTCCGCCGAAATCGACATCATGGGCGAAAACGGCAAATGGCTGGAAGTCGGCGGCTGCGGCATGGTGCATCCCAACGTGTTGAAAAACGTGAATATCGACCCCGAAAAATACACCGGTTTCGCCTTTGGTATCGGTCTCGACCGTTTTGCCATGTTGCGTTACAACGTGAATGATTTGCGGCTGTTTTTTGATAACGATTTGAACTTTTTGAAGCAGTTCAAATAATTTTCAGACGACTCTAATGGATAAATTAACCCCCGAACAGCGCAAAAAATGTATGCAGTCCAACAAAAGCACAGGGACGAAACCCGAGCTTGTGTTGGCAAAAGCGATGTGGGCTTTGGGGCTCAGGTATCGGAAAAATAGCGGAAGCATTTTTGGGAAGCCTGATTTTTCATTTAAAAAATACAAAGTGGCCGTGTTTGTCGATGGCGAGTTTTGGCACGGCAAGGATTGGGAACAGAGAAAAGCGGAAATAAAGGGCAACCGCGAATTTTGGATTGCTAAGATAGAAAGCAATATCCGACGGGATATAGAAGTAACAGACCGTCTGAAAGCTGAGGGCTGGGAAGTCTTTCGATTTTGGGGAAAGGATGTTGTTAAGAATCCCCAGCGATATGCTCAGCAGATTGCAGATTCTTTGAATAGAAAAAAGTTATAGTAGAGGAACTATTTTTTGGGCAATGCTGCGAATGACATTTACAGCTACGGAATTACCAAATTGTTTGTAAAGTTGCACATCTGATACCCCCCGCTTACGCGCTTTGAGAACGATTTCATCAGGAAATCCCTGTAATCTTGCAGCTTCTAATGGAGTAAGTTTGCGCGGGTTGGTATTTTCCTGTTCAATCAGAATTTCAGAACCATCTTTATAGTAACGTGCTGAAATAGTGTTGGTATATTCGGATTGTGCATTGAACAGACCGTAACCAAAACCATTTCCTTTCTGTTTATGCTCGGCTTTGCGTCGTAAATGTCCCTGCCAAAGTCTGTCTGAAATTGTATATTTGGCATCGGGGAAGGATTCCAAGATATCTCCCACCTTCACGGTTTTAGGTAAGGGATGGGGAAATTCAAATTGTGCGGCATCTTTTGCAGAGCGAAAGCCGACTATATAAATCCGTTCACGGTTTTGGGGTAGGTTGAAATCTTTAGCTGCCATTACTTTGGCATTGACAGTATAGCCGAGTGCAGTCAGAGAGTCATAGATTGTTTGGAATGTCCGACCTTTATCGTGTCCTTTTAAACCTTTTACGTTTTCCAATAGAAAAGCTTTAGGGTGCTTTTGGCGGATGATTTCTTCTATATGGAAAAACATTGTACCGCGTGTATCAGTAAAGCCTTTTTTCAATCCTGCTTGGCTGAATGGCTGGCAGGGAAATCCGGCTAGTAACAGGTCGAAATCAGGAATTTCGGACGGAGCGATTTGTGTAATGTCACCATGCGGGACATCTCCATAGAATGCCTGATAGGTTGTTTTGGCGAATTTATCGATTTCGGAACTGAATACGCATTGCCCTCCCAATTCTTCAAAAGGCAACCGGATTCCGCCGATTCCAGCAAAAAGGTCGATAAACCGAAAGGGTGCGTTTTGGGGAGTTTGCGACTTGTATAGACTCGAAAATAATTGAGATTCTACAAAGTCTTGGATACTTAAATGGTTTAGCTTGCAGTATGTGGACAATTTTTGGTGTAGTTCGTCGTTTAATTTGATGTGGATTTGCTTCATATCAGGGTCTATAAATGTACCAGATTAAGCACATTTTATCTTTTTGATTGTAAAAAGCCAAGAGGTTTTTAAATTTATGGAAGATGTTTCGGTGAAATGTATCAGGGGCATAGAAGTGTCGTCTGAACCTGATTTCAGCCACTTCAGTCAAGAAATTGCAGACGGATTTTACCGTCCAGTATATCGGTTGCTTTACAATGCATTACCGTCTCAAGGTAAACTGATGGAATTGGATGCTGATGATTTTAAGGATGAAATTATCGACTTATATGCAAAAATGAGCAAAAGTCAACAGTCTGCGTTAAGAAAATCCTGTTCTGTCGAGATACCTAGGTATGATAATAACCCGTATCAAAAACTGATTTGGATTTTTGTTGCTGAATTTCCGGTATTCGGCTTGGTATTAAAACATATCCACTTAAAAGCAGAGATCACTCTGAAAGTAATTGCTCTGTTGGTTGGTGAGGAGGTTGATTCGGAAAATTTTATCCGCTTTAAGACTGAAATAGATGATTTAAATCGTTTGGCATGGGTGAGACGGCAAACGGAATCCGAATCACAGAGTGGGGTCTCTAATTTGGGAACTATTTCTGAAATGTTGCTGGAAAGGGCTTTGGCTGATTTGATCGATGGCATACATTTTTTTAAAACCAACAATCCGGAAATCCAGTCTTATGGTGATTTTGTACTGATGTGTCTGCCCAATAACTTATGGTTGTCCGTCAAATCGAATTTTGCCCGTGAGAGGCTGTTGGCTTCCGGCTATACCACAGATATTCTGGGTGTTGGCTTTTTCACCGATTATAAAGAATTTACCAGTAAAGCTAAAATCCGTAATTTCCAAAGGGTTGGATTTTTGGCAATGTACCTGCCAGATATTCCTGTATCTCTGAAACAGCAGGAAAATAAAACAAATACCTATAATCAGATCTTTGAATTTTATAGTAAGAATAATAGGGAAATGCCAAAAAACATCAACGGTACCGATTTTTTAAGACCACTGTCTAGGCTTTATGGTGATATAAAATCCCTACTATCTGAAACAGATGTACGGCACCGGACTACCTTGCAATTCTAATTATTACAACCTACATTTTTTGAGAACATAACATGCAATTCTCCTACTCATGGCTGAAAACCCAAGCCGATACCGAACTTTCCGCCGATAAGCTGGAACATTTGTTAACCATGTCCGGCTTGGAAGTGGAAGAGGCCGAGACTGCCGCGCCTGCGTTTACGGGCGTGGTGATTGCCGAAGTGAAATCCGTTGAAAAACATCCTGATGCCGACCGTTTGAACGTTACCCAAGTCGATGCGGGGACGGGCGAGTTGGTACAGATTGTGTGCGGTGCGCCGAATGTGAAAGCGGGCATCAAAGTGCCGTGTTCGCTGCCTGGCGCGGTGTTGCCGGGCAATTTCAAAATCAAGCCGACCAAGATGCGCGGCGTGGTGTCGAACGGGATGTTGTGTTCTACCGATGAACTTGGTCTGCCTGACGACGGCGTGAACGGTCTGCACATTTTGCCGCAAGACGCTCCTGTCGGTGCAAACATCCGCGAATATCTGGATTTGGACGATACGGTGTTCACGCTGAAAATCACGCCGAACCGTGCCGACTGCCTGAGCATCAAAGGCATCGCGCGCGAAGTGTCCGCGCTGACGGGTTGTGCGTTCAAGCAGCCAGCAATCCATGCCGCGCCAATCACGGGCAGCTGCAAACAGCCCGTGCAGATTGATGCGCCTGCCGATTGCGGCCGCTTTATCAGCCGCGTGATTGAAAACGTGAACGCGCGCGCCGCTACGCCGGATTGGATGAAGCAGCGTTTGGATCGCAGCGGTGTCCGCAGTATTTCCGCGCTGGTGGACATTGGCAATTATGTGATGCTGGAAATCGGTCAGCCGATGCATGTTTTTGATGCCGACAAACTTTCAGGCAGCCTGCACATCCGCCGTGCGCGCGAAGGTGAAACGCTGGAATGTCTGAACGAGAAAACCGTCTCCCTGTCTGAAAACACGCTGGTAGTGGCCGATGAAAAAGGCGCGTTGAGTTTGGCGGGTCTGATGGGCGGTGCAGCGAGCGCGGTTTCAGACGACACGCAAAATATCGTGCTGGAAGCGGCTTGGTTTGCGCCTGAAATCATTGCCGGCAAATCGCGCCAATATGGTTTTGGCTCGGATTCGTCGTTCCGCTTTGAGCGTGGCGTGGATTACCGTTTGCAGGCTGATGCCATCGAACGCGCCACCGAACTGGTTTTGCAAATCTGCGGCGGTGCAGCAGGAGAAATGGTGGAAGCGCAAGGCGAATTGCCTGAAGCGAAGCAGGTCGAATTGCGTTTAGGTCGTCTGAAAACCGTGTTGGGCGTGGACATTCCTGCCGAACAGGTGGAAACCATTTTGCAGCACTTGGGCTTGCAGCCTGAAAAAACGGCGGAAGGCTTCCGCGTTACCGCGCCGAGTTTCCGTTTCGACATCGAAATCGAGGCCGATTTGATTGAAGAAATTGGTCGCGTTTACGGCTATGAAAATATCCCTGACGATTACACGTCAGGTCGTCTGAAAATGCTGGCGCTGCCCGAAACCCGCCGTCCGCGTTTTGCCGTTTATAACGAAATGGCGGCGCGCGGCTACCGCGAAGTGGTCAGCTACGCCTTCGTTGACGAGCAGTGGGAACTCGATTTTGCCGCCAACGCAAATCCCATCCGTCTGCAAAACCCGCTGGCGGCGCAGTATGCCGTGATGCGTTCCACACTTATCGGCGGCTTGGTGGAAATTTTGCAAAACAATCTGAACCGTAAGCAAAACCGCGTGCGCGTGTTTGAAATTGCCCGCGTGTTCAGCAAAGGTTCAGACGGCCAGTTTGTACAAAACGAACGCATCGGCGGCCTGTGGTACGGCGCGGCGATGCCCGAACAATGGGGCAAGAAAACGCGCAACGCAGATTTTTACGACATCAAGGCCGATGTAGAAAATCTTTTGAAAAACAAAGCAGTTGAGTTCGTCAAAACCGAACATCCCGCCCTGCATCCCGGCCGTGCTGCCAATATCGTTTCAGACGGCCAAGTTATCGGCTTTGTCGGCGAATTGCATCCAAAATGGCTGCAAAAATACGACTTGCCGCAAGCGCCGCTGGTATTTGAAATCGACATGGCAGCCGTGTTGGAACGGGAAAAAACGCGTTATCAGGCAGTATCGAAATTCCAGCCGGTGCGCAGGGATTTGGCGTTTGTCATGCCTGAAACCATGACTCATGATGATTTGTTGGCCGCATTGAAAGGCGCGGCAAACAAGTTGGTACAGGAAATCAGCGTATTTGACGTATATCGCGGTACGGGCCTGCCTGAAGGGATGAAGAGCATGGCGGTCAAAGTGATTTTGCAGGATATGGAAAACACGCTGACGGATGAAACAGTCGAGCCAGTTATCGGAAAACTGATTGACGCGGCAACTGCTGCGGGAGCGCAACTTCGCAGCTAAAAAATAAATATTCGCTTGAATTTTAAATAGAAATTGGTAATAATCTGCACCTGTTACAACAGAAGGTAATAATATGACATTAACTAAAGCCGAATTGGCCGATATTTTGGTAGATAAAGTCAGCAATGTAACCAAAAACGATGCCAAAGAAATCGTCGAACTCTTTTTTGAAGAAATCCGCAGCACTTTGGCACGCGGCGAAGAAATCAAAATTTCCGGTTTCGGTAATTTTCAGTTGCGCGACAAACCGCAGCGTCCCGGCCGTAATCCGAAAACCGGCGAAGAAGTACCGATTACCGCCCGCCGCGTAGTCACTTTCCATGCCAGCCAAAAACTCAAAGGCATGGTGGAGCATTACTATGACAAACAACGCTAATCCCGTTATTCCTGCAAAACGTTATTTCTCACTGGACGAAATGTGCGAACTGGTGCAAATCAGCCCGTCACAATTTGCCCAGTGGCAACATGAGAACGGTATCGTTGTCGGTTACGGCGGCGATCGTTACACCCGTTCCGATGTGGTGAAACTGCTGAAGCTGAAAGATACCTTTGCGCCTTATGTCGACCGCTTCAGCCGTGATTCTTTGGATGCAAACGGTCATCCTGCTGCAAAGGCAGAAGAGGTTAGGGATAGCCTGAATCAAATTTTGGCAGATTTGGAAGCGCATTCATAATCGCCATTTCGTATTTCTGCGAAAAATAAAAAAACCGACCTTTGAAAGGTTGGTTTTTTATTGATGATGAAAAGTTTAACAATATATTTTTATGCCAATTTATAGTGGATTAAATTTAAATCAGGACAAGGCGACGAAGCCGCAGACAGTACAGATAGTACGGAACCGATTCACTTGGTGCTTCAGCACCTTAGAGAATCGTTCTCTTTGAGCTAAGGCGAGGCAACGTCGTACTGGTTTAAAGTTAATCCACTATATCATCTTCCGTTTTTTCTGTTGCATGAACAATCGAACGGGACAACTGCCATTAGTAAAAAGGTCGTCTGAAAACTTTCAGACGACCTTTGAGAAAGTTAGGTGTCCAATTCAAACTACGCCTGTTATGTAAATAACACAGTGCTTTCTTGAAATATGAACAATCCTTTCTTTGAGAAAAGCCATCTAAACTAAACCTTCAGATAACCTTAACTTATTCTTTGACTTTTATCTGATAAAATTCTTTCTGGTCCATACTTTCAAACCAGCCTACTGCTCCTCTTACATAATAAGATATTTCAATCTTAATATCCTGCTTAGTTATTGGAGTTCCAGAAATATTCAATTTGTTATACCACATATTGGTAGGTGTTACAGTCAACCCCGAATTCGGAGGATCCATTTCCACATTGAAATGATTGGGATAAGCAGCATATTTGGTTCTTAATTCTATGAAATATGGCTTATTTAATTCTGCATCCGGTAATGCCTGAACTTTATGTTTGCCGGCAAAACAACCGGATAATGCTATTACAGTCGAAAAGATAAATACTTTCCTTATCATACTTAAAATAAGCTCCATAATTTACTGATATTTCACAAAATTCTAAAATCAATTGCTCCAAAGCTGGCTTTTAGAAATTTTTCAGACGACCTTTGAGAAAGTTAGGCTTCCAATTCAACCTACGCCTGTTATGTAAACAACGCGGTGTTTTCTTGAAATATGAACAATCCTTTCTTAGAGAAAAGCTATCTAAACTAAACCTTCAGATAACATTAAATCATTCTTTAACTTTTATCTGATAAAATTTCTTCTGTTCCGGATCTTCAAAAAAACCTACGGGCCCTCTTATTAAATATGATATTTCAATCATGATATCCTGCTTCATCTTTGGAGTTCCAGAAATATGAACCGTATCATACCACTTATCGATAGGCTTTACAGTTAACCCCGAATTCGGAGGATCCATTTCTACTATGAAATGATCGGGATAAGTAGCTTGATTGGCCACATTAAATTCTATGAAATATGGCTTATTTAATTCTGCATCAGGCAATGATTCGACTTTTGGTGTGACAGTACAGCTCGCAGTAAAGCAAGCTAGAGCAAATATAAACAATCTTTTCATTTTCTTTTTTCCTATGTTATTGCTTTAAAAATTATTGTTTCAAGTAAACAGTTTCAAATCCACTATATCTCCCCTGTTTGCCGGCTGTGTAACGGACTTTCCCATACTATCCAGTGAGCCTTAAAGTTTGGTGTCGTTGCCCCTGTAAAAATATTTGGCGAACTCATCAGTTGCACGACACGGCAGCCTTGTATCGCGTATTTGTTGATTTCCGCCAATTTTTTCAGAGTGCTGCTACAAAGATAGGGGGAGATTATCTTGTTGAAGTTACGTTTTCAGACGACCTCCTGAGACTAAACTCAATCCGCTACATCGATACACAAATATTTCAATTCCAAATATTCGTCCGCACCGTATTTGCTGCCTTCGCGTCCCAGCCCGCTACGTTTCACGCCGCCGAACGGTGCCGCTTCATTGCTGATTAGGCCGGTATTGATGCCGACCATGCCATATTCCAAGTCTTCGCCGACGCGCCATTGTCGGGCAGCGTCGGAGGTGAAGAGGTAGGCCGCCAAACCGTATTCCGTATCGTTGGCAGCCGCAATGACTTCGGCTTCGGTTTCAAAGCGGAACACGGGACACAACGGTCCGAAGGTTTCTTCGCGCGCCACCGCCATTTGCGCCGTTACGCCGCTTAAAACGGTCGGTTCGAAAAACGTTCCACCTAATGCGCTGCGTTTGCCACCGGTGAGACAGACCGCGCCTTTGGAGAGCGCGTCGGCGATGTGCTGCTCGACTTTTTCCACCGCTTTTTCCTCAATCAGCGGCCCTTGGTTCACGCCTTCATCCAAGCCGTTGCCCAATTTGAGCGCGGCTACTTTTTCGCTTAATTTGCGGCAAAATTCGTCGTAAATGCCCGATTGAGCGTACACGCGGTTGGTGCAGACGCAGGTTTGACCGCTGTTACGGAACTTGCTCGCCAGCGCGCCTTCGACGGCTTTGTCCAAATCGGCATCGTCAAACACGATAAACGGCGCGTTGCCGCCCAGCTCCAAACTGAGTTTTTTAATGTCCGCCGCGCTGTCAGCAAAAATTTTCGCGCCGACTTCGGTCGAGCCGGTGAAGCTGATTTTGCGCACGGTCGGGTTCGTGGCAAATTCATGGCTGATTTCCGAAGCGCGGCCGCTGACGACGGGGAGCAAATCCTGCGGCACGCCCGCTTCGTAAGCCAGTAGCGCCAGCGCATATGCGCTCAGAGGCGTGAGCGATGCAGGTTTGACGATCATCGCGCAGCCCACCGCCAAAGCAGGCGCGGCTTTGCGCGCAATCATCGCGGACGGGAAGTTCCACGGCGTAATCGCGGCGGTAACGCCGACGGGCTGTTTCAACACGACCAGTTTTTGCGACGCCTTCACGCTTGTCAGCACATCGCCGTCAATCCGCCGCGCTTCTTCGGCAAACCAGCGTACAAACGAAGCCGCATAATCGATTTCGCCGCGCGCCTCGGTCAGGCTTTTGCCCTGTTCCATCGTCATGATGCGCGCCAGTTCTTCTTTGTTTTCCTTCATCAGAAAATACCAACGCCACAACACATCGGCGCGTTCCAACGCGGTTTTTGCCGCCCATAATTTTTGTGCGGCTTCCGCCTTTTGAATCAGCAACTTGAGGCTGTCTGAACGGGTTGTGCGGACAAACGCCAAAGTCTCGCCCGTCGCCGGATTATCGACTTTGATGCTGTCTGGAATCGGGAGAAAAGAAATATCGGGATGGTTTAACAATGATGTAAAAGAGTTCATGCCTGCCCTCGTGTGTATAGATGATGGATGGAAGTCATTATTCTCTTCATAGGATAAAAGCGCAAACTGCTTGAGCAGTTTGAGTCACATGAGAAGAAGAACCCAAAGTAGGTAGCTAAAAAGGTCGTCTGAAAATGTCTTATGGGCTTGGTTAGGATTTTTCGTTTGAATGGTAAGAAAGTGTTTTGACCGGCTGATAAGACATATTCAGGCAATTTTTATTTTTGAATTTCTTGTTTGCCTATATGGGTTATATAAAAAATGGAATATTTTTATGTTAAACAATGGAATAGGTTTTTAAATCATTTTAACTATTAAATGCGGATATATCCGGCAAATGTTTGCATGCGCTTAAAAACTTGTTAAAATCTCAAAAAATTATACAAATAATAATCAAAATCATTAAATATATTTCAATCTATTTCTATTTGCGGCAAAACCTTTCCGAGGTCGTCTGAACATTTTCAGACGACGCTGTCTGACATTCCGCCACACAAGGAATCCGTTATGAAGCCAGTCAAAGTCAACACCCTTGCCGCCTGCATCGCCGTCATTGGTTTCTCTCCCATCATTTATGCTGCCGATAATACGCCGACCGTCATTCTCGATCCCGTTACCGTCAAAGGCACGCGCAATAAAGATGAAATTGGTAAAAGCCGAGTTTATACCCGCGAAATCGTCAACCTCTACAAAGGCAAGGAGGATGTCGAAACCTTCAAAGGCAACACCGTATCCGACCTTTTAAGCGGTATGTCCGGCGTGTACAGCGGCGACGCGCGCAACAGCGGCGCGCTGGATCCCAATATACGCGGCGTGCAGGGGCAGGGACGGATTCCCGTTACCATCGACGGCACCGAGCAGGCGATTACCGTCTGGCGCGGCATGTTCGGCGCAAACAACCGCAACTATGTCGATCCCAATATCATCAGCAGCGTGTATGTGGAAAAAGGCCCGTCGTTCAACCGCGAGGTCAAAAGCGGTATCGGCGGTTCGGTGGCGCTGAAAACCCTCGAGGCCGACGACATCGTACCCAAAGGTCAGAAATACGGCGTGGAAATCAAGGCAGAGGCTAGCAACAATTCCATCAAGCCGCGCAAAGCCACCTATGCCGAAAACGTGGACTACCGTACCTTGGAAAATCCTTTAAATGTAATGGGCGGATACTGGCGGTTTTATGCCGACGATTCCGACAGACTGACCCCGCGCTTCGGCGGCAAGCATAAATTTTCGGAAGACAAGGCCTACCGCATCGCCGCTGCGACCAAACAGGATAATTTCGATGCCATACTCACCTATGCCTACCGCAACAAGGGCAATTACTTTTCAGGCAAAAAAGGCGCGCACCGCTACGGCTTCTACTCTATCGACAATGCCGAGAACCTCCGCAGGCTGCAAGAACAGGGAATAAAGGAACTCAGCCCCGAAGCCCCCATTATCGGCCTCTTCTATACGCCGGGCGGCGAGGTGGCCAATACTTCGCTGGAAACCGAATCCTGGCTGGGTAAAACCACCTTCCGCCTGCCGAACAACCAGAGCATCAAACTCGGCCTGCGCCATACGCACTCGACCTTCGGCGAGGTCATGCCCTCGCGTATCCTCAGCGGCGGCGGTTTCCAAGGTGATAATGTCGATTCCCAAAACAAAATCGCCGAATGGCCACAGGCGTGGGTCAAGCAGCGTGCCTACAATATCGACTATTCGTGGAAACCCGAGGGCAGCCGCTGGATTGATTTGAACGCCTCGCTATGGGCCACCCGCACCCGCTCCAAAACCAATTCCTCCGGCGGCGTCCCCGGCGATATTGCTTGGACCGACGTGGGATGGAATGCGGCTGCCGACGACTGGATTCAAGGCCTTCGCAAAAGGCCCGGTTTGGACGAAGGCCTGCCGAATACCGACGGCCGCTTCAATACCCGCCAGGCGCAGGCGCTCTACGCCACCAACAATCGCAACGGCTTCAATTTCTCCAACCGCATGAAGCTGCACGACAATCTCGAGCTGACCGTATTGGGCGACTTTCAGAACGAAAAACTGGCAACGCATAACGAATTTGCCGATTTATATGGCAACCGCTACAAAAAGGAATTTGATCAAAACTTGATCTATCCCAGTTCATTTCTTGATACTATTACCTACCCGCGCAACGGCAGGCGGCGCGAATACAACCTCGGCTTCAATTTCCGCTTCGAGCCGCGCCCGTGGCTGACGCTGACCGCAGGCGCGCGCTATACCAACTTCTCCCTGCAAGACGACAGTGTCAAAAAATTCTTAGACAACGGCGGTGAATTGGAAGCCCACAGGGGGCTTCGATATACCGCTGAAGTTGTGGCAACGAAAAAGGATTACGAAGCCTACCAAAAAGCCGATGCCTGCATCATGTCTCCTACGTGCGAACCGACACAAGACATGTTGGATGCATTTACTAAAATCAATCCCGGATCTAACGGTATAGGTATACCAGTGTATGCTAATCGAGCGCGTTTCGATTGGACCAAAGACCAATACGGCAAACTGAATATGGCCGACCATCCGGTATTGAACAATCCCAAAGTGCTGACCCGTGTCGAAAACCCCGCCTATAATCCGGCTGATCCCAGCAGCCCGCGTTTTGTAAACAAATTCCAAAACCTTAAAGCCGAAACTGCAAGTGACTACTCTTATAAAAGCGTGCTGACCCCGGCGCAGAAGCAGCAGGTGCTGAAGCAGAAAGGCAGCGGCTGGGCACCCGCCGCTTCGGTAACCTTCAATCTGACCGACTATGCCCGCGCCTACCTGCGCTATACCCAAACCCTGCGTTTTCCCAGCATTTTCGAGGGTACCGTAGGTGTTCCCATCAGCCCGAAGCTCAACACCACCTCGGTAAACCGCTATGGCTACCAATGGAAACCCGAACGCGGCAAAAATTTCGAGGTCGGCTATATCCACGACCTGACCGGAATGTTCCCGAAAATGCGCAAGGCCGATTTCCGCATCAACTATTTCCGCAACATCACCAAAAACATCATCGACCGCAACGACCAGCTTGAATTCGAACAATTCGACAAGCAGATACGTTCTGGCGCGGAATTGTCCGCCCGCTTCGATACCGGCAAGGTGTACGGCAGCCTCGGCCTCATCCGCACCATCCGCAACGACGTCTGCGACGAAGGTGCCGCATTCACTGACCAATTGCAGTCAACTGTGCTGAGATTGCATGTTCAAAGCAGCGGCAGCAAACCGCTGCTGCGCGCGCCGACCTGTTTCCCCGGCGGCGTGAAAATCGATGGTTACCTGTCATCCATGATGCAGCCGCGCTGGTCGGTCGATGCCGAATTGGGCGCACGTTTCCTGAAAAACAAACTGGATGTCGGCACCCGCTTCCACTGGCACAGCGACGTCTATAAAACCCGCGTAGACTCATGGCGCGGCTTCGAGCGGGCGGTTAACGACCATTACGCCACCGCTACGGACGAAGTCAAAGGCTATACTGATGGCATAGAAGATATGCGTTGGACCCCCACGGCCGTCGTCGATGCCTATCTGCGCTACCGCATCAACAAAAACATCACCGCTGAGTTGGTGGGCACCAACCTGACCAACCGCTACTATATGGACCCGTTCAGCCGCTCCTTCATGCCCGCACCGGGTAGAACCATCAGGATAGGGATTACAGGCAAGTTCTAAAGTAATTTCAAATTAGGATTTCCCCGTATTTCGATATTGGGAAGAGGATATTCAGGGGCTTTGTCATCAAAGCAGAATACAGGTTTTAAGCATCCGAGGTCGTCTGAAAACGAATTTTCAGACGACCTCGAAGGTTTATGTTGTATAAGCTGTCCGCTAAGGAGCCGGTTTTGTAAGAGTGCTATTTTTATCCTGAATACACGTTATAATACGAACCTTGTTTTCAAACCGATTCGAGATTCCGTTTTCAGACGACCTTTAAGATAAAAGGTCGTCTGAAAACGTTTGTCCCGTCCATACGCATCCGCCGAACTATGATTCCATCCGATTTCATTGACGAGCTTCTGGCCAAAGTCGATATTGTCGATATTATCGACGAGCAGGTTCCGCTGAAGAAGGGCGGGGCGAACTATATGGCTTGTTGTCCGTTCCACAAGGAAAAGACGCCGTCGTTTTCGGTCAGTCCGACCAAGCAGTTTTATCATTGTTTCAGTTGCGGAGCGCATGGTTCGGCGATTGGTTTTGTGATGGAACATCAGGGGCTGTCGTTTCCGGAGGCGGTGCAGTTTCTTGCCGACCGTGTGGGCATGGCTGTGCCTAAAGTGCGCGGGCAGAACGATAATCCTGAAGTCCGTGCCGAACGTAAGAAAAAACAGCAGACGTTGGAGGAAACGACGGCTGCGGCGGCTGATTTTTATGCGCAACAGTTGAAATTCAATCCGGCGGCGAAAGCTTATTTGGACAAACGCGGCTTGAGCGCGGAAGTCATCGCGCATTATGGTTTGGGCTCTGCGCCCGACGGCTGGCAGCCTTTGGCGCAAGTGTTCCAACCGTACCCGAATACCGCGTTGGTGGATACGGGGATGGTGATTGACAATGAGGGGCGGCATTACGACCGCTTCCGTCATCGGATTATGTTCCCCATCCGCAATCCGCGCGGGCAGGTAATCGGTTTTGGCGGCAGGGTGTTGGACGACTCGAAGCCGAAATATTTGAATTCGCCTGATACGCCTTTGTTTGATAAAGGGAAAAATCTTTACGGCTTGTATGAAGGTCGTGCTGCGGTCAAAGACGCAGGGCGGATTTTGGTGGTCGAAGGCTATATGGACGTGGTCGCGCTGGCGCAGTTCGGCGTGGGCTACGGCGTGGCGGCTTTGGGCACGGCGACGACGGCGGAACACGTCAAAATCCTGATGCGTCAGGCGGACAGTATTTATTTCTGTTTCGACGGCGACAGCGCGGGACGGAAAGCGGCTTGGCGCGCGCTGGAAAATGCGTTGCCGCAGTTGAAAGATGATAAATCGCTGCATTTTTTGTTCCTGCCGGAAGAACACGACCCCGACAGCTACATCCGCGCCTACGGCAAAGCGCAATTTGAAGACGCGCTGTTGAATCAAAGCAAGCCCTTGTCGGAATATTTCTGGGAGCATCTTTCAGACGACCTCAATCTCAATACGCAGGAAGGTAAGGCGGAATTGGTGAAAACCAGTTCGCCGCTTTTGGCGCAGATTACCGCGCCGGCATTGGCTTATTTGTTGAAACAACGGCTTAGCGAACTGGTCGGCATCGATCCCGACAATCTCGCCCAACTATTGGGGCAGGAAGCGCCGAAGCGGCACGTCAAACAAAAAAGCTACAAACTGCCTCCGATTTCCGTCAAACAGCCGGTCATGCTGACGCTGGTGCAACGGCAAATCCGCAGCCTCTTGATAAATCCGGATTGGGCTGCATATATAGACCTGCCCGATTATGTGGCGTTGGACGGCGATTTCGCCTGCCTTGCCAATCTCGCCGAAACCATTAAAAGCCATGCCGCCGTACCTGCTACCGCGCAGGTTTTAGAGTATATGCGCGGTTCTCCTTACGAAGAAACCGTGAACCAAATCTTCCAATCGACACTCTATTCTGAAGAAATGGAAGGCGGAGGCGAAGAAGACCGCGAGAACTTCCAAATCGGCATGAAGAAACTCCTTAACGAGTTGAAATACCAACAAATCGAAACCCTCAAGCAGAAAAGCCTGCAATCGGGTTTGAATGAAAATGAAAAAAAACTCTTGCTGTCGCTTTTGACCGCAAAGCAAAATTGAACGAACGGCAATCCCAGCCGAATCCAGCAACCTTCAGGCCGTCAGAAAAGCATTGTCCCAAGCTGCGAACATGATGATCCCGCAGAACACCCGTTCCAAAGAGCTTTCAGACGACCTCAGAGTGATAACCCAACAGATTGACTTTAAATCGGTTATCACTCTGTTCCGCCTTCAGGTGCATCATGCAAACCGTCGGCACACCATCAGATCAAGAAAGTAATCCATGTCTAAAGACCAAAATCACGAAGACTATCAAGAACAGGACGACAACCGTCCGCTGACCCTCGAAGAGCAGCGCGCCCGCCTGCGCCAGCTCATCATCATGGGTAAGGAACGCGGCTACATCACTTATTCCGAAATCAACGACGCCTTGCCCGACGATATGTCCGATGCGGATCAAATCGACAACATCGTCAGCATGATTTCCGGCTTGGGCATCCAAGTGACCGAGCAGGCGCCTGATGCGGAAGACATTTTGTTGAGCGACAACGCCGCCGCCGTAACCGACGACGATGCCGTTGCCGAAGCCGAAGCCGCCTTGTCCAGCGCGGATTCCGAGTTCGGCAGAACCACCGACCCCGTGCGTATGTATATGCGCGAAATGGGGCAGGTTGACCTGCTGACCCGCGAAGACGAAATCATCATCGCCAAAAAAATCGAAAACGCCCTGAAAAACATGGTGCAGGCAATTTCCGCCTGTCCGGGCTCCATTGCCGAAATCCTCGAGCTGATCGAGCAAATCCGCAAGGATGAAATCCGCGTGGACGAAGTGGTCGAAGCCATCATCGACCCGAACGAAGTGTTGCTCAACGAATTGGGCTTGGGACACTTGGAAAGCGCGTCAAACGACGACGATTCCGGCAGCAGTGAAGAAGATGAAGCGGATGAAGACGACGATGACGACGATTCCGGCAGCGACTCTGAAGCCATGTCCGCCGCGCATCTTGCCGAATTGAAGCAAAAAGTGCTGGAACACTTCGCCTTCATCGAAAGCGAATACGGCAAGATGATCAAAAAGCTGGAAAAACACGACAGCCGCCACCCCGATTATCTGGCACACCGCGACGCCATCGCCAACAAGCTCTTGGAAGTCCGCTTCGCCACCCGCCAAATCGAAAGCCTCAGCGGCAACCTTCGCAGCCGTGTCGAAAACATCCGCAAGCTCGAACGCGAAATCCGCGACATCTGCCTTGACCGCGTCCATATGGAACGCGACTACTTCATCCAAAACTTCCTGCCCGAAATCACCAACCTGAAATGGGTCGAAGAAGAAGTCGCCAAAGGCAGGGTCTGGAGCGACGCACTCGACCGCTTCCGCCACGCCATCCTCGAAAAACAAACCGAGTTGGCAAACATGGAAAAAGAAACCCGCATTTCCATCGAAGAGCTGAAAGACATCAACAAAAACATGGTGTCGAGCGAAAAAGAAACCGCAGCCGCCAAGCAGGAAATGATTCAGGCAAACTTGCGCCTGGTGATTTCCATCGCCAAAAAATACACCAACCGAGGTTTGCAGTTCCTTGATTTGATTCAAGAAGGCAACATCGGCTTGATGAAGGCGGTCGACAAGTTCGAATACCGCCGCGGCTACAAATTCTCCACCTACGCGACATGGTGGATCCGCCAAGCGATTACCCGCTCGATTGCCGACCAGGCGCGCACCATCCGTATTCCGGTGCACATGATTGAAACCATCAACAAGATGAACCGAATCTCCCGCCAGTATCTGCAAGAAACCGGCGAAGAGCCCGATTCCGCCAAACTTGCCGAGTTGATGGAAATGCCGGAAGACAAAATCCGCAAAATCATGAAAATCGCCAAAGAGCCGATTTCGATGGAAACTCCGATCGGTGACGACGACGATTCGCACTTGGGCGACTTCATCGAGGACGCCAACAACGTTGCCCCTGCAGACGCCGCAATGTACACCAGCCTGCACGAAGTCACCAAAGAAATCCTCGAAAGCCTGACCCCGCGCGAAGCCAAAGTCCTGCGTATGCGCTTTGGTATCGACATGAATACCGACCACACGCTCGAAGAAGTCGGCAAACAGTTTGACGTAACCCGCGAACGTATCCGTCAAATCGAAGCCAAAGCTCTGCGCAAACTGCGCCATCCGACCCGCAGCGACCGCCTCAGAAGCTTCCTCGACAGCGAAGACAGCAAACTGTAAAACAGCAAACCGCAGGTTTATCCCTGCGGTTTTTTATGGGTAAGAGGTCGTCTGAAACAGGAGTTGTACGTTTTCAGACGACCTGTTTTGCATTCATTGCACGGTTGGTTAAAACCCGTAGCGTGGGCTTTGCCCGCGGATAATAGAGAAAATTTCAGCAGCTTTTTTATTTATCATCTTCGTGGGCAAAGCCCACGCTACGACTTTATAACAGCAAGCTGCAGGTTTCATATCTGCGGTTTTTTATGGGTAAGGGGTCGTCTGAAACAGAAGTTTTACGTTTTCAGACGACCTGTTTTGCATTCATTGCACTATGGTCGGTTGAAACCCGTAGCGCGGGCTTTGCCCGCGGATAATAGAGAAAATTTCGGCAGCTTTTTTACTTATCATCTTCGTGGGCAAAGCCCACGCTACATCGCGTTATCTTTTCTAGACCGGCTGGCAACCAAAACATAGTTTGCAAAAAAAGGTCGTCTGAAAACCGGTTTTCCTGTTTTTCAGACGACCTTTCCTATATTTTCATTTGATCATCAAACCATTCAGTCTTTCGCCGTGTTCATCAGCCGCAGGGCTTTGAGGCGGCCGATTTCTTTTTGGTATTCCACCAGGCCGATAAATGTTCCGCTTCTGTCGTAAACGCGGATGGGCTGGTCGGCGGGGATGTTTTCGGTAAACTGCGGGCGCTGGCCGCATTTGAGCATGGTTACGGCGCGGTCGTTCAGTTCGATTTTGGGGAGATGCCGCACTAAAACATCGCAGGGCAGGAGCAGGGCGTCGCGTTCGGTTTCGTTTAATTCTGCCAAGGCTTCGAGCGTGTGGCTTTCGCGGATGGAGAAACCGGCGGTTTCGGTGCGGCGCAGGGCGGTCAGGTGGGCGAATGTGCCGATGTGTTTGGCGATGTCTTCGCTGAGGGTGCGGATGTAGGTGCCTTTGCTGCAACGTACGTCGATGACGGCTTTAGGCGCGTCAAACTCGGTAATATCAATGGCGTAAATGGTGATGTCGCGTGGTTTGCGTTCGATGACGATGCCTTTGCGGGCGTATTCGTACAGCGGTTTGCCTTCGTGTTTGAGGGCGGAAAACATCGGCGGCACTTGGCGGATGTTGCCCGTCAGGGCTTGGCATGCCGTCTGAAATTCGGCTAAGGAAATATCGGCGCGGGCAGTGGCGATGATTTCGCCTTCGGCATCGCCGGTGCTGCTGGCTTCGCCGAGTTTCAGCGTGGCGGTGTAGGCTTTGTCGGCATCCAGCAGGTATTGGGCGAACTTGGTCGCTTCGCCGAAGCAGACGGGCAAAAGTCCGGTTGCCAAAGGATCGAGCACGCCGGTATGCCCCGCTTTTTCGGCGTTGTAGAGGCGGCGGGCTTTTTGCAGGGCGGTGTTGCTGGAAAGTCCTTCGGGCTTGTCGAGCAGAAGGACGCCGTTGACGGGGCGTTTGGCGGGTTTGGCGGTCATGATGGGGAAGGGTAAGTGGCAGTTGTGTGGGCGGGAAATGATTGCAAAAGGTCGTCTGAAAACAGGTTCGCGCTTTGACTGCGGCGTTTTCAGACGACCTTTACCTTTAATCTTCCACCGGTTTTTCCGCCGCCACTTGGTCGATGAGGCTGGAAATGCTCATGCCGCGTTCGAGCGATTCGTCGTATTTGAAGTGCAGCTCGGGCGTTTTGAAGAGTTTGATGCGTTTCGCCAATTCGCTGCGCAAGTGGCCTTTGGCGTGTTCCAAGGCTTCTTCGGTGATGTCGCGGGTGCTGTCGTCGAGGACGGTGTAGAACACGGTGGCGTGGCTGTAATCGCGGGTGACTTCGACTTCGTTGATGGTGATGAAGCCTGCGCGCGGGTCTTTCAGGCCGGTGCGGACCAGCTCGGCCAGTTCGCGCATGATTTGTTCTTTGACACGGTCTTGGCGGGCATAGCCGCGTTGCAGTTTTCTCATGGTTTTCCTTAAACGGCGGCGGCCGTTTCAACTTTGTTTTCAGACGGCCTGTGTGAAATAAATGCGGTATTATAACGGATATACGGCAATTTGAGGCCGTCTGAAAAGGAGTTTGGCTATGCAGAAAATCAAAATCGGATTGGCAGGGTTCGGCATGTCGGCGCAGGTGTTCCATCTGCCGTTTTGGCGTGCGGATGCGCGGTTTGAAGTCGTGCGCGTGTTTGAACGCAGCGGCAATAGGGCGCAGGAAGTCCTGCCGCAGGCGCAGACCGTGCGTTCGTTTGAGGAGTTGCTTACCGACGATGTGGATTTGGTGGTCGTGACCACGCCGAACCAGACGCATTTCGATTTTGCCGCTCAGGCTTTGTGTGCAGGTAAAAATGTGGTGGTGGAAAAACCGTTGTGCGCCACGGCGGCGCAAGCCTTGCAACTGGCGGAACTTGCCGAGCGGCAGGGCGTATTGCTGACCGTTTACCAAAACCGCCGTTGGGACAGCGCGCCGCTGACCGCCAAAAAGCTGCTTTCAGACGACCTTTTGGGCGAAATTGTGGATGCGGAGTTCCGTTTCGAGCGTTATGCGGCTGCCTTGAACAAAAAACGCTGGAAGGAAACGGGCGAGGCGGGCGTAGGGCTGGTGTACGATTTGGGTTCGCACCTCATGGATATGGCGGTCGATGTTTTCGGGATGCCCGACGAGCTTTATGCCGACGTGCGCTATCAGCATGACGGAGCAGTCAGCGACGATAATTTCTATATCGCGCTTTATTACGCCGACGGCAAAAAAGTCGCCCTGACCGCAAGCAAATATGCCCGCGAGCCTTTGCCGTTCATGACTTTGCACGGCAAACGCGGTTCATACGTCAAACAAAATGCCGACAACCAAGAAGCCCTGCTGCTCGGCGGCGTGCAACCCGTCGGAGCGTGGAACCGTGAATCAGAAGACGAAAGGGGCATCCTGCATACGGAAATCGACGGTGTGGTCGTCCGCAAAAAAATCGAAAGCGTCAGCGGCAATTATGCGGCGTTTTATGAAAACCTTTATGACGCGCTGCAAGGTAAATCTCCCGCAGCGGTGCAACCGCGCCAAGTGGCGCAAGTGCTGGGGCTGCTGGAAAAAGTATATGAAAGCGCGAAGTCGGGGTGTCGGGTGAAGGTGTAGGGAGCGGTTTAAATCGCCGGATAGAAGGGCGGGGCAAAACCATTGGGGAAACGTAAGCCTGAAGATCGCAGAAAATAAGCCCCCGTTGCGTATCCTTTATTTTGTTTCGTTATAAAAAAAAGTATAATCACACCCATTCAAAAACAATCCGAGGCCTGCCAAATGAACGTAACCGTTATCAATCACCCCCTTGTCCGCCACAAACTCACGCTCATGCGCGAGGCCGATTGCAGCACTTACAAATTCCGCACCCTCACTACCGAGCTGGCGCGCCTGATGGCTTACGAAGCCAGCCGTGATTTTGAAATTGAAAAATACATTATCGACGGCTGGTGCGGTCAAATCGAAGGCGACCGCATCAAGGGCAAAACCTTGACCGTCGTACCGATTTTGCGTGCCGGTTTGGGTATGCTCGACGGCGTGCTCGACCTGATTCCGACTGCCAAAATCAGCGTGGTCGGGTTGCAGCGCGACGAAGAAACGCTCAAACCCGTTTCCTATTTTGAAAAATTCGTGGACAGCATGGACGAACGTCCCGCGCTGATTATCGACCCCATGCTCGCGACCGGCGGCTCTATGGTGGCCACCATTGACCTGTTGAAGGCGAAAGGCTGCAAAAATATCAAAGCGTTGGTACTCGTTGCCGCGCCCGAAGGCGTCAAAGCCGTCAATGAAGCGCATCCCGACGTCACCATCTACACCGCCGCCCTCGACAGCCATCTGAACGAAAACGGCTACATTATCCCCGGCTTGGGCGATGCGGGCGATAAGATTTTCGGCACGCGCTGATTCGTGATTTGAGGTCGTCTGAAACTGAATGTATGGGTTTCAGACGACCTTTTTTAGTGGATTAACTTTAAATCAGGACAAGGCGACGAAGCCGCAGACAGTACAGATAGTACGGAACCGATTCACTTGGTGCTTCAGCACCTTAGAGAATCGTTCTCTTTGAGCAGCTAAGGCGAGGCAACGCCGTACTGGTTTAAAGTTAATCCACTATACAAGGTATTTTTCGTTGAAAATCCCATGTTAGAAAGGACACCCATGAGCTTCCAAGACAACCTCGCTGCCATGCCCGACATCGGTCATTTGAGCGGACTCGACATCCTCGACGCACAAGGCAAAGCCGTCCATCACATCCCCAACGCGCCCGGCAAGCAAGGCTCGCTGAAACTCTACAACGCTTTGGCATTGAATTTCGGCGGCAAGCTCGATGCCGCTGCTGCTGCGCAGGGTTTGGATTGGTTTGCCGAACACGTTGCCGACGCGCAAGCCAATCCGGGCAAACATCCCAATATCGATTTGCTGTTGCAAGTGAAAAACGAAAACCTCAGATTGCTGCTAAAGCCGGTTAACGCTTAAACATCAGCTAAGCGAAAGGTCGTCTGAAAACAGAAATCCTGTTTTCAGACGACCTTTTTTCATGAAACCGTTTTGTTATAAATAAAATTGTTATATTATAACCAATCAAATTTCTACCCGATACATTTGGAGAACCCATGAAAAAAACCGCATTGTTCATCGCATCCGCACTCCTGTTCAGCACAACCGCCCAAGCACACCGCGTCTGGGTCGAAATCGCCCATACGCACGGCGGCGAATACCTGCAAGCCGAATTGGGCTATGGCGAGTTCCCCGAACTCGAACCCATCGCCAAAGACCGCCTGCACATTTTCAGCAAGCCCATGCAGCTGATTACCGAAAAAGGCAAAGAAAATCTGATTCAAAAAGGGACGTACAACTACCAATACCGCAGCAAACTCCCTGTCAAAGACGGCAGCTACCTCGTTACTGCCGAATACCAGCCGACCTTCTGGTCTAAAAACAGCGCAGGCTGGAAACAGGCGAGCATCAAAGAAATGCCTGACGCCAGCTATTGCGAACAAACCCGAATGTTCGGTAAAAACATCGTCAACGTCGGACACGAAAGCGCAGACACCGCTGTCATCACCAAGCAAGTCGGACAACATCTGGAAATCGTTCCGCTGGACAACCCCGCCAACGTCCACGTCGGCGAACGCTTCAAAGTCCGCGTCCTTTTCAACGGCGAGCCGCTGCCCAACGCCACCGTTACCGCCACATTTGACGGTTTCGACACCAGCGACCGCAGCAAAACCCACAAAACCGAAGCCCAAGCCTTCTCCGATACCACGGACGACAAAGGCGAAGTCAGCATCATCCCCCTGCGTCAAGGCTTTTGGAAAGCCAGCGTAGAACACAAAGCCGATTTCCCCGATCAAAGCGTGTGCCAAAAACAGGCGAACTACACCACCCTGACCTTCCAAATCGGTCATACGCATCATTAATATCCAATAACAAAGGTCGTCTGAAAACCGTATTGCAGGGTTTTCAGACGACCTTTCTCTTTATCAGCCAATTAATTTAATAAACAGCCATCCATCAAGGCTTATGAGGCGCAAACGCCCATTGCCCAAGCGCCAAGCCCAAATCGAATAGATTCAGACGACCTATCGCCACCCTGACCAAACGCAGGCACGGAAAACCCGCCTTAGCCGTCATCCGCCTGACCTGTCGGTTTTTCCCTTCCGAAATCCGAATTTCCACCCAAAAATCAGGTACAGACTTGCGTACGCGGATAGGCGGCACGCGCGGCCACAAAACATCCGCTTCGCCCGCTTCCAACACGCGGACCTTTGCCGGACGCGTGACAAAATCTCCCAAATCCACACCGCGCCGCAGCATATCCAACTTCGCTTCGTCAGGCGAACCTTCCACCTGCGCCCAATAAGTTTTCTCCAGCTTAAACTTAGGATCTGCAATCCGCGCCTGCAAACGCCCGTCGTTCGTCAGCAGCAGCAAACCCTCGCTGTCCGTATCCAAACGTCCCGCCGGATAAAAGTCCGGCAGCGACACATAATCTTTCAAACACCCATACTTTTCATGCGCCGAAAACTGGCAAATCACGCCATAAGGCTTGTTCAATACGATTAAATCATTCATTTTCATCACATCCTGAAACCAAGCATGAATTGTACCAGCCGCCGCATACAGGCTACAATTTCACGCTTCTTTATATTTTATACAAATGATTTCATACGGTTAAAAAATACCCTGAAGCCCGGCTTGACACGCCCGAGCCAAACCAGTATATTACGCACTTCCTTAGGAGTAATGGCTGAGAGGCTGAAGGCACTTCCCTGCTAAGGAAGCATGTGGGGTCAACCTGCATCGAGGGTTCGAATCCCTCTTACTCCGCCACCATACGAAAACCCGTCGATTATCCGACGGGTTTTCTTTTTAGCGTTTTTGTGAAAGCAAGGATAACTGACAGGCAAACCGTCAAACTTGACGTTTACGGAACATGAAAGCGTTTGCGCGCAGGCTGGATTGCCGTTGAAACCGATTATTAAGCACGGCAATCATTAAAAATCAAAAAAAGGTCGTCTGAAACCGGATTTCAGACGACCTTTTTGTATGTCAGTGCAGCGGCTTATTCTTCCGGAGCGCGGAAGGTGTCGTGGCAGGATTTGCAGCTTGCGCCGGTTTCGCCGTAAGCGGCTTTGATTTCTTCCAGCTTGCCGGTTTGTGCGGCGGCGTTCAGTTTTTCAACGGCTGCGGCGAATTTGTCTTCTTCGGCTTTGAATTTGGCCGCATCAGACCAAACCGCAGGCAGGGCGCGGCCGTTGCCTTTGTCGTCAGATTGGAAGAAGGTGAAAGGTTTTTTGCTGGTTTCGGCAAAGGTTGCCGCAGCCTGCTTGAATTTTTCCACGTCGTAAGGCTCTTCGCCTTTTACCATTTTGCCCATGCTGGAGAACTCGGGCATCATGGATTTGAACGCGGTGGTACGGTCTTCGGAGATCGGACCTTTGGGTTGCGCGGGTGCGCCGCCACCGCAGGCGGCAAGGGTCAGGGCAGCGAGCAGCGCCGCTGAGAAGAGTTTGGTATTCATGGCTTTGGTGTCCTGTGATAGTATTTTGTTATTCATATTTTTCAGACGACGTCTGAAGAGGTCGTCTGAAAAGTCGTAATCATACCTGAAATGGGTTTACAAAACGAGAAAAGAAAGGAAATAGTTATGGCGATTTTGGTTACCGGCGCTTCAGCGGGTTTCGGCGGGGCAATGTGCCGCACGTTTGTACAGGCCGGTTATTCCGTTATCGGCGCGGCGCGGCGCGGCGAGAAACTGCAGGCATTGGCGGCCGAATTGGGCGAGCGGTTTTATCCTTTGGAAATGGACGTTTCGCGTACCGAGTCGATACGCAACGCGCTCGACAGCCTGCCTGAAAATTTTGCCGAAATCGATTGCCTGATCAACAACGCCGGATTGGCGTTGGGTTTGGAAACGGCGGACAAAGCAGATTTCGGCGATTGGGAAACCATGATTCAAACGAACATTATCGGTCTGACTTTCCTAACGCGCCAAATCCTGCCACAAATGGCGGAGCGCAAACAAGGCTATATCATGAATCTGGGTTCGATTGCCGGCAGCTATGCCTACGAGGGCAGCAACGTGTACGGCGCGACCAAGGCGTTTGTGCGCCAGTTCAGCATGAACCTGCGCGCGGAATTGGCGGATAAAAACATCCGCGTCACCAACATCGAGCCGGGTTTGTGCGGCGGTACCGAGTTTTCCAACGTCCGATTTAAGGGCGATGACGAGCGGGCGGAAAAGGTTTATGAGAACGTCGAGTCCATCCGGCCGCAAGACATTGCGGATACGGCTTTGTGGCTCTATCAGCGTCCGGCGCACATGAACGTCAACTCCATCGAAATCATGCCTGTCGCCCAAACCTTTGCCGGTATGAAAGTCATCCGCAATACGCTGCCCGTACCCGCGCAGGCGGAGAGTTTCGAGAAACAGAGTATGTCTTTGTTTGCACGGATTAAGTCGTGGTTCAAATAGGCAGATTGGATGGGATGGGTCGTCTGAACGGTGGCGCTCGGTTTCAGACGACCTCCGAATATCTGCATCTTACATAAACACGTTATAATGTAATCCTCTCCGTTCAGAATTTTAAGGTCGTCTGAAAGCCTTTATGAAACACGCAATCAAACAAAAAATCCTCGAACAGGCACGCCGTGACGGCGTACAGGTAACCGCTTTGCGCGAGCAGGTGCTCGATATCGTTTTGCAGCAAAGCGGCGTGATTAAAGCCTACAACGTCTTGTCGCAGATGCAGCAGCAAAGCGAGGGCGTGGTTGCGCCGCCGACGGCCTACCGCGCCCTTGATTTTTGGGCGGAGCAGGGTGTTTTGCACAAAGTGGCGGCGGTCAACGGCTATATTTTGTGCAGCCATGCGCAGCACGAGTGCGACGACCATTGCCACGACCACGAAGAAGCCGAAGCGCACCACAGCGCGTTTATTTTGGTCTGCACCGAATGCGGTACGGCGGACGAGCAAACCCTGAGCCACGAATGGGCGGCACTGCGCGCAGGCGTTGCCGAAAGCGGCTTTGCGCTGAAAGAAGAACACGTTGTTTTAACTGGAATCTGTAAAAAATGTCAGAAGTGAAAAAAACCAAAGTCCACCTGATTTCAGGTTTTCTAGGAACAGGCAAAACCACCGCGCTTAAAAGCCTGATGGAACAGAAAGACCCGAACGAGAAATGGGTCATCATTGTCAACGAGTTTGGCGAAATCGGTATTGACGGGGCGGTACTGAGCGACAACGGCATCCCCGTGGCAGAAATCGCCGGCGGCTGTTTGTGTTGCACAGCCGGCCCGCAAATGGGCGTAACTGTGCAGAAAATGCTGCGCGACGCCAAGCCCGACCGCCTGATGATTGAGGCAAGCGGACTGGCGCACGCCGCCAGCGTCATCGACGAATTGAAAGCCAAACCGCTGGATAGTCTTCTGGAAATCGGCGCAGTCTTTACTGTTGTTGATCCGCGCCAGTTCATCAACCCCGATTACGCGCAGCAGGCGTTGTATAAAGACCAAATCGGCATCTGCGACGTATTGGTCGCCAGCAAAACCGATTTATGCACCCCCGAACAGCTTGCCGAATTTCACGACAAAGCGGCAAAACTGTTTCCGCCCAAAGCCAAAGTGGTCGAAGTCCAAAATGCACAGCTCGACATCCAATGGCTCGACATTCCCGTTATCGAAAAATCACGCTACCGCCTCAAAGCCCTGCCGGACAACACCATGGGCTTCCAGTCGCAAGGTTTCACATTCCCCGCCGGACGCGATTTCGACGGCGAAAAATTGACCAACTTCTTCAACGACCTGCCTAAATTCACAGACGGCCTCGTCCGCGCCAAAGGCGTGTTCCAAGTGCTCGGCACATGGGTGTGGCTCAACTGGGTGGACGGGCAGTGGGGCGCTAACCAAGTCTCATGGCGGCGCGACTCGCGCTTCGAGCTGATTGCCAAATCGTTTGATGCGGATTTGATTGAGAAGAAACTGCAAGAGGCTTTGGAGAAATAAGGAAGGTCGTCTGAAAGTTTGTCGCAGCAATTTTCAGACGACCTAAACGATAGTGAAGTCTATTGTTTCAACTGTCAGAATAATATAAAGCAACTGCGTAGCGTGGGCTCTGCCCGCGAATAAATCAAATAAACATTGCAGGAAAGAAGAAAATGGCAAAATTTTTAAATACCAGCGGTACAACGTATTACTTGGAGGAGTTAATTAAAAATGCACAGGAACGGCTTTATTTGATTAGCCCTTATCTAAAATTAAACGATAGGGTAAAAGAGCTTTTAGAAGACAAAGACCGCATGAAAATCGATGTGCGGATTGTAATGGAGAATATAAATTACTTGAAACTATAGCACAGCAACTCGGAAATAATCGTAATGTATCAGGTAGAATTGATCTATTTACAGAATTAAAGGCCTGTCAATCTTGCAGCAATGTTATTTTAGAGTTTAGAAATCGCTATCCAAATATTCAATTAAATATTTTTACAGGAAAATAGAATCATGGAAAAAATAAAAAATTATATAGAATTCAAGAAATTATTTAAAAATATAACGGAAAAATTTGTCAGAGATTTAGATATAACATTAATTGAAGCAGCTGAATATTCTATAATTGAATTCGAAATTTATTTATCTGAATATCCGGAAGATAGTACATTTATTTTTACAGCATGGGCAATCTATCTGTTAGAAAATAACTGTCTCAATGAAAGAGGAAAAGATAATTTTTTCATCGCGGAAATGAAAAAATGTTATCAACAAACTAATTTGGATAGAATAAAATCTATCTATTCTTCGAGTGACTATCATATTTTTGCTAAGGATGTAAACAAGATTCAACAAACATTTAAATTAAATCTTGCCAATATCATGCAGCAAGAGTAGCAACTGTATTTTTAACCCCGTCGGGCAAAAATACCAAAAACGGTAAATCACTAAAAATACTTTTATACCGCCGCAGCAGCAAGCTGTAGCCTGCATGAAACCTAAAATCCATGCGTAAGGTGTGTGCTCCAGCATGCACGCGTTCCATGATTTACGGCTCAATACCGTCTGAAAAGCTCACAATTTTTCAGTATGGTAAAAGTGAATTGCAGCCATCAGAGGCAGCTTGGTTGAAAAATTTAAATTATGTTCGTACAAGCTATTGTCCGAATCTTCATGCAAAATGTTACGTCAGCGAAGATGCTTGCATTATTACAAGCCTGAATTTATATGAATTCAGCCAAGTAAATAATAATGAAATGGGTATCTTGCTGAAACGTAGTGAAGATGGAGAAGTCTATCAAGATGCTTATAGCGAAGCGCAGCGTATTATCCGTATTAGCGACGAAGTTAAGATTTCAGTTGACGTAGTAGAAAAAGAGCAAGTTTCGCAGAAAAATCAGAATATAGAAATTGCTAAAAAATACGATACGTTGACTGTCGCTAAGCTGGCAGAAAAATGGGGCGTAACAACGGAAGAATGCAATGCGAAACTGTGTCATGCAGGCTTGCAGGAAATAGACGGTAAGTTCTACCGTTTGACAGATACAGGTAAGAAAGCCGGTGGGCTTATCAAAAAAGGACGTTACGGATATTTTATTGTGTGGCCGGATAGTTTGACATTGGAAATGGTCGAAGCGGCTGGCAATAATCAGAAAGATTTGCTGGATAAGTTTATTAGCTGGCTTATCAGTTAAATTTTTTACAATTATTAAAAGTATAGGTCGTCTGAAAGCAATCCGTACTTTTCAGACGACCTTAAAACCCAAATAGAGGAATACCCCAAGCATGTACCGTTACATCCTCCACCGCCTATTACTCTTAATCCCCACGCTGTTGGGGATTTTAGCGATTACTTTTGCCGTTATCCAATTCGTGCCGGGCGGGCCGGTGGAGCAGATGGTGCAGCAGTTGACGCATGGTGCAGTCAGCGGCGAGACGGCGACTGTGGTGGCGGGCGATACGATGAAACATGGCAACCGCATCAGTCCGGAAGATTTGGCGGCGTTGAATGCGCTGTACGGTTTCGACAAGCCGCCGCTGACTCGGTTTGCGGATATGATGTGGCGGTTTGCCCGTTTTGATTTGGGCAATAGTTTTTTCCATCATGAAACCGTGTTCGAGCTGGTCAAACAGAAAATGCCGGTGTCGATGAGTTTGGGCTTGTGGACGTTTTTCCTGACTTATCTGATTTGTATTCCGTTGGGCATTGCCAAGGCGGTGCGCGACGGCAGCCGTTTTGATGCGGTAACGGGGATGGTGGTGCTGGTCGGTTATACCATACCGCCGTTTGTGTTGGGTTTGGTGCTGCTGGTGTTGTTCGGCGGCGGCAGCTTTTTTGCGTGGTTCCCGCAGGGCGGTTTGGTCGGCGATGATTTCGACACGCTGTCGTGGGCTGGCAAAATTAAAGATTATCTGTGGCACATGGCGCTGCCGATTACGGCTTCGGTGGCGGGCAGTCTGGCGGTAACGACGGTGTTGACGAAAAACGTATTTCTTGAAGAAATCCGCCGCCAATATGTCTATACCGCCCGCGCCAAGGGTTTGCCGGAAAAGCAGATTTTGTGGAAACACGTTTTCCGCAACGCGATGATTCCGCTGATTACCGGCTTCCCCGCTGCCTTTATCGGCGCGTTTTTTACCGGCAGCCTGCTGATTGAAACTTTGTTCTCGCTCGACGGGCTGGGGCTGCTTTCCTACGAGGCGGTGATGAAGCGCGATTATCCGGTGGTGATGGGGACGCTGTATGTGTTCACGCTGATGGGTTTGCTGGCGAAATTGGTGTCGGATATTTCTTATTCGTGGGTCGATCCGCGCATTCATTTCGGCGGACAGAAATAGGTCGTCTGAAAAATATGTTTCCAAATCATGACTGATAAACCTTTCCAAACCATGAAAACACACACTTCAAACCCCACTTGGCAGGCCTTCAAGCAACACAAACGCGGCTGGTTCGCGTTGCGGGTTTTAGCCGTTTTGTTCGCCCTCGCGCTGCTTGCGCCTTTGTGGAGCAACGACAAGCCCTTGTGGATACGTTATCAGGGCGAATATTATTTTCCGCTGGTAAACGAATACAACGAAACCGTGTTCGGCGGCGATTTCGACACGCCTGCCGATTACCTCGACCCGCTGATACGCGGCAACATCACGTCAAACGGCAATTACGCCGTTTATCTGCCCAACCCCTACGATGCCGATACGCTCAATGATTTCGACACGCAGCCCGACCCTGCAAGTCCGTCCGAAAGGCACTTGCTCGGCACGGACGACCGCGGTCGTGATGTCTTGGCGCGTTTGGTTTACGGATTCCGTGATTCCCTATTGTTCGCCCTTGCGCTGACTTTGGTAACGACCGTAATCGGCGTGATCACCGGCGCGGTGCAGGGTTATTTCGGCGGCAAGACTGACCTTTTGATGCAGCGTTTTATCGAAATCTGGGGCGGGATGCCGGAGCTTTACCTGCTGATTATCCTGTCTTCGTTTTTTAATCCCAGTTTGTTGATTTTGCTGGTGTTGCTGTCGCTGTTCGGTTGGATGGGGCTGTCGGACTACGTCCGTGCCGAGTTTTTGAAAAACCGTCAGGCAGATTACGTTTTGGCGGCGCGTTCGATGGGCGTGGGCAACCGCGCGATTATGTGGCGGCACATCCTGCCTAACAGCCTGACGCCCGTATTGGCGTTCCTGCCTTTCCGCATCTCCGGCGCGGTGCTTGCGCTGACCAGCTTGGATTTCCTCGGTTTGGGCGTTCCCGCGTCGCAGGCGAGCTTGGGCGAACTCTTGGCGCAGGGCAAGGACAACTTGGACGCTTGGTGGATAGGCTTGTCCACCGTCGGTACGCTGACGGTTATGCTGCTTTTGCTGGTGATGATAGGCGAGGGCTTGCGTCAGGCGTTTGACGTGCGCGCGAGGGGATGATTTTCCGTATTGCGGATGAATATAAAAATAGCCGGCAGCTCATTTTCCTGCTATATAGATGGCTTTTCAGGCCGAGCTTGTTTTCAGGGCGAAAAACCTGTTTATGGGCGCGACCGCAAAAATATTTTACTCACTTAATTTTTGAAGAATTCCAATGAATCAAACACACAACACAAACTTCTACGAAATGCTGGCCGCTGCCTGCCATAAAAACGGCAAAGGTACTGCGGTGTTCAACGACAAAGAAAAAACCACCTACCACGCGCTCAAGCAGGAAGTCGATGCCGTAGCCGCATATCTGCAAAATATGGGCGTCAAATTCGGCGACAAAGTGGCTTTGGCGGTATCCAATTCGCCGGAATTTATCAGCGCCTATTTTGCCGTCTCTGCCATCGGCGCGGTTGCCGTACCGATGAATACGTTTTTGAAAAACAACGAATACGCATATATTTTGAACGACTGCAAAGCGCGGTTTATGTTTGCTTCGGCAGGTTTGCAGAAAGAGTTGAAGGGGCTGAAGAAACAGACCCGCGTCGAGAAAATCATTTGGATAGGCGAGGCGAAAGCGGCGGATGAAGCCGATGTGCGTTTTGAAGAAGCGCGCCGTTTTTCGGGTACGCCCGATTTGAGCCGCCAACCGAAAATCGATGATTTGGCGCATATTATTTACACTTCCGGCACGACAGGCCACCCAAAAGGCGCATTGATCAGCTATGGCAACCTGTTCTCCAACCTTGAAGGCATCGAGCGCATCTTTAAGATTACCAAACGCGACCGCTTCGTCGTGTTCCTGCCGATGTTCCACAGCTTTACGCTGACAGCCATGGTCTTGCTGCCGATTTATATGGCGTGTTCGATTATTTTGGTGAAATCCGTTTTCCCGTTCTCCAACGTTTTGAAACAGGTTTTATTCAAACGCGCGACCGTATTTTTGGGCGTACCCGCGATTTACACCGCCATGAGCAAAGCGAAAATCCCTTGGTATTTCAGATGGTTCAACCGTGTCCGTCTGTTTATCAGCGGCGGCGCGCCTTTGGCGGAACAAACCATCCTCGACTTTAAAGCGAAGTTCCCGCGTGCCAAGCTTTTGGAAGGCTACGGCTTGAGCGAATGCTCGCCCGTCGTCGCCGTCAACACGCCCGAAAGGCAAAAAGCCCGCAGCGTCGGCATCGCCTTGCCCGGATTGGAAGTCAAAGCCGTCAACGACGAATTGGTCGAAGTGCCGACGGGCGAAGTGGGCGAACTCATCGTCAAAGGCGGTTCGGTCATGCAGGGATACCTGAATATGCGCGATGCCACGGACGAAGCCATCGTCAACGGCTGGCTGAAAACAGGCGATTTTGTCACGATAGACGAAGACGGCTTTATCTTTATCGTCGACCGCAAAAAAGACCTGATTATTTCCAAAGGGCAAAACGTTTATCCGCGCGAAATCGAAGAGGCGATTTACAAACTCGACGCCGTCGAAGCCGCAGCCGTCATCGGTGTGAAAGACCAATACGCCGACGAAGAAATTATCGCCTTTATCCAACTCAAAGACGGCGAAACGTTGGATGAAGCCGACGTGCGCGCCCATTTGCGCGGACATTTGGCGAATTTTAAAATCCCCAAACAGATTTACTTTAAAGACGAACTGCCGAAAAACGCAACTGGCAAAGTGTTGAAACGGGTGTTGAAAGAGCAGTTTCAGAAATAATAAGCGTTCAGACGACCTCGGTTTGCGGGTTTGAATCAGAGGTCGTCTGAAAAGCAGAAAGCCGATGTTTGTTGGGCGTGTTTCTTGTTCATCTCAGATATTGGCTTATTGCTTCGTAAAGATTTCTGCCCGTGCGGCGGGTAATGCCGATTTGATTCCACCCGTTTTCCGTTTTCAGACGACCTCGATACCATGACGAAACCCATCCTTGAAATTGAAAACCTAAACGCCTTTTTCCCCGGCAAGCAAGTCCTACACGATGTCAGCCTGACCGTACAGGCCGGCAGGAAACTGGCATTGGTTGGTGAGAGCGGCAGCGGTAAAACCGTGCTGGCGCAGGGCATTATGCGGCTGAATCCGCTGGTGTCGTTTGAAGGTCGTCTGAAGTTTGACGACAACGATTTGCTGACCCAATCCGAACGCGCCCTGCAAAAGCTGCGCGGGCGGGAAATAGGCATGGTGTTTCAAGAGCCGATGACCGCGCTTAACCCCGTGATGCGCGTCGGCGCGCAGATTGCCGAAGTGCTGACCCTGCATCTGGGCTTGGACAAAAAACAGGCATGGGCGAGGGCGGTCGAACTCTTGGCGGAAACCGGCATCCGCGAGCCGGAGCAGAAAGCCTTTGCCTATCCCTTCCAGCTTTCCGGCGGACAGCGGCAGCGGGCAATGATTGCGATGGCGGTTGCCGCCGAACCCAAGCTCCTGATTGCCGACGAACCGACCACCGCCTTGGATGTCGCCGTGCAGGCGCAGATTCTCGATTTGTTGGCGCGTTTGCAGCAGGCGCACAACATGACCATGCTCTACATCACCCACGACCTGAACCTTGTCCGCCGCTTTGCAGACGACGTCGCCGTGATGTGTGGCGGACGCATTGTCGAAACGGGTGCAGCGGCGGAAGTGTTCGCCCGTCCGCAACACGAATACACGAAAATGCTGTTGAACGCCGGTGCCGCGCGCAAGGTCGAACCTTTGGCGGGCAATCCCGCCACCGTCTTGCAGGCGGAGCAGCTTTCCGTTGCCGTCAAAGAAACGGCGGGCTGGTTCAAAAAACGCAGCAAAACCCTGCTGGAACCGGTTTCCTTCGATTTGAAAGCGGGCGAAACCCTGGGCATCATCGGCGAGAGCGGCTGCGGTAAAACCACGCTGGCAAAAGCCGTGATGCACCTTATCGACGCGGAAGGTCGTCTGAAAATCAACGGCGAAGCCTGGACGCGCGAATCAAGGCGCGACATCCAAATGGTGTTCCAAGACCCCTTCGGCGCATTCAACCCGCGCATGAACGTCTTTAATATTGTTTCCGAAGCCCTGCGCGTCCACGAACCCGATTTGTCCCGCGCAGAAATGCGGCAGCGCGTGCAAGACGTATTGCGGCAGGTCGGTCTGCCCGAAGACGCACTCGAACGCTATCCGCACGCCTTTTCCGGCGGACAACGCCAGCGGCTCGCCATCGCCCGCGCCATCATCGTCCGCCCGAAAATCCTCGTTTTGGACGAACCCACCAGCGCGCTCGACGTACAATGGCAGCAACAGATTCTGGAGCTGCTCGCCGATTTGCAGAAAAAACACGGTCTCAGCCTCATCATCATCAGCCACGACCTCGCCGTCATCCGCGCCCTGTCGCACCGCGTGATGGTGCTGAAAGACGGCAAAATCGTCGAAGAGGGCGGCTGCGAAACCGTATTTGCCAACCCTTCCAGCGATTACACGCGCCATCTGATGAGCTTTAGGGCAGGCTGAACTGCCGGATAGGTCGTCTGAAAAAACATTAGCCAATCCCGATGGCAACCTTACAAAAAAGCTATTACACTTTTGCGACACTTGAAATTTTCAGCCCCAAGCCCTATCCTGCACAACATCTGATTCAATTTGACACAAAAAGGAAAAACTCATGAGCAGCGAACTGATTATCCACACCTCCGATGCAAATTTCGAACAAGACGTTTTGAAATCCGACGTACCCGTATTGCTGGACTTCTGGGCACCTTGGTGCGGCCCTTGCAAAATGATCGCTCCGATCTTGGACGACATCGCCGCCGAATTTGAAGGTCGTCTGAAAGTCGTCAAAATCAACATCGACGAAAACGAAGCCACCCCCGCCAAATTCGGCGTGCGCGGTATTCCGACGTTGATGGTGTTCAAAAACGGCGAAAACGTCGCCACCAAAGTCGGCGCTTTAGCAAAAGGTCAATTGACCGCATTTGTAAACGCTTCTTTGGCTTAAGTTTCAACAACGCAAAAGGTCGTCTGAAAATGTTCAGACGACCTTTTTGTATGTTTGGATTTTAGGGAAACGGGATGCTTTGCCTGTTCTCTTCTTTATCGTTTGAGGATTTCGGCAAACGGGCATTGCCCGATTAAATTCGTTTTAATCTGCGCCAAAAAGGTCGTCTGAAAACCTAGTATCAGGTTTTCAGACGACCTTTCGTGTGTTCACGCCTTATTTGAACATTTATTCCTTGCGTTGCAAAACGGCGGCGAAGAATCCGTCGGTTTGGTGTTTCGCCGAATCGAGGCGCAGGTATTTGCCGGTGTTCAAATCAATTTTCAAAGCGGCGAGCAGCTCGGCGCAGTCGAACAGTTCGTATTCCGGGTGTTCTTTCAAAAAGCGTTCGACCTGCATTTCGTTTTCTTCGGGCAACACGCTGCAAGTGGCGTAAACCAGCCTGCCTTGCGGTTTGACCAGTTTGGCGGCGGCATCGAGGATGCTGTGTTGCTGCTCCAAAAGTTTGGCGACGGTTTCGGGCGACTGGCGGTATTTGAGGTCGGGATTGCGGCGCAGTGTGCCTAAGCCGGAGCAGGGGGCATCGACCAAAACGCGGTCGGCTTTGCCGGTGAGGCGGGCGATGCGGCTGTCGTGTTCGCTGCTGATGCGTTCGGGGTGGATGTTGGTCAGTCCGGCGCGGGTCATGCGGGGCTTGAGGTTGGCAAGGCGTTTTTCGGCGATGTCGAAGGCGTAGATTCTGCCTTTGTTTGCCATTTGCGCGCCGACGGCGAGGGTTTTGCCACCTGCGCCGGCGCAGAAATCGACGATGATTTCGCCGCGTTTGGCACCGACGAGCAGGGCGAGGAGCTGGCTGCCTTCGTCTTGGACTTCAAGTGTGCCGTCTAAAAACAATTCGTGTTTGTTGAGGGCGATTTTGTTTTTCAGGCGGATGCCCCAAGGGGAATAGGGCGTGGCTTCTGCATCGGGGCTTTCGGCTTGAAGCAGCGGCAGCACCTTGTCGCGTCTGCCTTTAAGCGTGTTGACGCGGATGTCGAGTGGCGCGGCTTGGTTGGTGCTGCGGCCGAAGGCGAGGATTTCTTCGTCGCTAAAATGTTTTTGCAGTTGCTCCACCAGCCATTGCGGTAATTCGGCGGCGGTATGGAGGTCGTCTGAAAATTCGGTTTTGCGCGCTTTGAGGCTGCTGAGGAACTCGGTTTCTTCTTCGTCGAGCAGGTCTTTGATTTGGCTGATGTTGGTGCTTCTGCCGAGGACGAGCGCGGCAAGTGCGGCTTTGCGCGGCTGGGCATGCGGGCGGCGCAGGACGGCACTGATTTTTTGATAATGGCGCAGGGCGGCGAAGGCGGTTTCGGCGATTTCGTGGCGGTCTTGCCTGCCGAGTTTTTTGTGTTTGCGGAAGTAGGCGGACAGAACGGCATCGGCAGGCTGTTTGAAGGTCAGCATGTCAGCCAGCACTTTGGCGGTATGGTCGAGTTGGATCGGGGTCATGGTGGGTTCGCAATCGGGGGAAAAGGCTTGGATTATACTGGAAAGGTCGTCTGAAAACGTTGAATCAGGTTTCAGACGACCTTCATGATGCGTTCGATTTCATGCCAAAAGCCGTCGGGGCGCAATTCGAGTTTGGCGATTAAGCCGCTTTCGATTTGGCGGACGTCATGGTCGGACAGGATTTGCGCCTCGGCAACGCGGGCGGGGGCAAGGTATGCCATGCGGTCGATGAGGTGGTAGCGTACTCCTTCGGCGGTCGGATATGCCGACCAGTCTCGGATAAAGACGCCGCGCCAGCAGTATGGGTTCAGCGGGGCTTCGGCGGAATCTGCGCCGACGGGGAAAAAGCCGATGCCGCGTATGATTGAGGCGGGTTGCGGCGCGTCGGGGAGACGGTTTTGCCGCAGGGTTTCGCTGCCTTCGGGGGATTGAAGCAGGGCGAGTTGGCGGGGCAGTTTGGCGGCTTTGGCGGCGAGAGTGTCTTTGGGATTGAGTCCGCACAGGTCTGCGGATTTGCCGCTGCCGCTGCCGTAATATTTGCAGGTCAGTTCGATATGATAGGGTTTGCCGTTGATGGAGGCGATGAAATCGGCGGCGCCTTGCGTGAGGTCGTCTGAAAACACGGGCAGGTTATAGGCGTGCAATTCGGTATGCGGCGCATGGGCAAACCAAAATGCGAGCAGGTGTTCGGCGTAGATGCCGAGTCGGTTGCCGAAGGGGGCGTGTTCGGCGAGATAGTCGTCTAAGGGGGCGGGATTGCCGTCCAAATCCAAAAGATAGCGGAAGCCGTGTTCGCCCAATAGTGTGCGGACGCTCAATTCGCAGCCGCTTTGCCAAAGCGGCGGAGCAGTCAGCAGAGTGGCGAGGGCGCGGACGGACGGGTTGGTGAGTTTCCACCATAGGGCATCTAGGGCGTAGTTCATGGGGCGGTGCGGATGTCGGGAAGGTGATGGATTTTATAATATTGAGCATGAAGTTGAAACCTGTAAGCCGCTGTACCGTCTAAGCAGCAATTGTTTTTCCCATTCAAGATATAGTGGATTAACTTTAAACCAGTACGGCGTTGCCTCGCCTTAGCTCAAAGAGAACGATTCTCTAAGGTGCTGAAGCACCAAGTGAATCGGTTCCGTACTATCTGTACTGTCTGCGGCTTCGTCGCCTTGTCCTGATTTAGTTAATCCACTATATTGAATAAGTTGGCAATCGGGCGGTAACGTTCTCCCTATTAAAAAAGGTCGTCTGAAAACGCTTTAGCGAGACTTGCTATCGGTTTTCAGACGACCTTTGTTTTGAAACGGTTGTCATCCGTTCGGGTTTGTGTTGAAGGTTTTGCAGACGGATTGCTTGGGGAAAAGGTGGCTAGTTGCTTAACACATCGTGTTTTTTAGTTAAGACATATTGATAGACTTCTTCTACCGCCGCTTCGTCATAGCTTTTGCCAAAACGCTTTTTGTAGCCCAAGTCATAGAGTTTGACGTGGTGTTCTTCTGAAATTTCGACGCCTACGTTTTCCAAACACGACTTGGCGCAATGCAGATGGCAGCCGTCGATGACCAGCATCGGCCTGCCGGACTGCGCTTTGCGTACTAAAGGTGCGACTTTGCCTCCCACGCCGGAAATGCACGACATTTCAAATTCGCCGGCGTGATCGAGTGCTACGGCGGTATTGTTGGCAAGTTGCGCTACGTCAGAACATCCGGAACAGGAATAAATCAACGGAAGTTCGCTGCGGTTGGGCATTTTTAATCTCCTCTTTAGACTGTTTCATTTTGTATAGTGGATTAAATTTATAGTGGATTAACTTTAAATCAGGACAAGGCGACGAAGCCGCAGACAGTACAGATAGTACGCCAAGGCGAGGCAACGCCGTACTGGTTTAAAGTTAATCCACTATATGTGTATTTTAATCCATCAATAATCGGTAAAGCACGCTCAGATTGAAGCAGGCCTGACAAAAGTGGTCGGATTTTCTGCCATGCCGGGTTGGATTCGGGATGCCTGAAGGTCGTCTGAAAATATTTTAGCAAAACTTGCTGTCGGTTTTCAGACGACCTTTTCTTTGGGACTGGGCTATGCTTTGTCTTCTTCGTTTTCCACCGCTTTGGGCGGAACGGGTGCGAACCAGCCGACCAAGAGCAGCAGCACGCCGACGATGATGAAGGAGGCAATGCGGGCGATGCCGCCGCTGTTGGCAAGCTCGATGAGGAAGAGCTTGACGACGACGACGGCCATCAGCGCTGCGCCGGTCATCCAGAAGGGGCGCAGTTTGCGGCGGTTGCCGTACACCATCAGGATGATGGCGGTAACCGCCCACACGACGGAGAGGCTGGCTTGCAGGCCGAAGGATTGGAGCATGATGTCGAGGCGCCAAGTGATGCCGTCGTAGAAGTGCCACAGCCGCATCACGCCCGCGCTGATGACCATGAATGCGAGGGCGGCGACGCCGGGCGCGTTCACGCGGCGGTATTCTGCAGGCAGAGCTTCGGGCAGGGACTTCAGGGCGAACCACAGCATTCCGGCGCAGGCGAGTTCCAGCGGGTTAAGCAGCGGGATATACGGCAACGGCGTGGGTTGGAACGGAGTAGAGAAGTTCGTCCATATCATCCAACTTGCCGCGGCAAGGGCGGCTATCGGCAGGGCGGAATGCTGATAGGCGGATTGATGTCGTCTGAAAAAGCCGCGCTGCCGCTGCGTATGAAGGACGACCCACATGATCAGCGGTACGGCAAGCCACGAGAGCTGCGACCAAACGCCGTCGACGAGTTCGCCGACATACATTCCCGACCAAAGCGACCAAAGGATGCCGAGCATGATGATGTTGAGTTTGTGCAAGCCGATAGGCGCATTGGTTCGGCGGTTATTCAGGATGACGAAGTTCAACACGGTGGCGGCGGCAAGCGGCAGGGCTGCGGCGGCCGTCCATAGGTGTTCGAGATGATAGCCGATGAAGTGCAGGGCAAACAGGGGCAGGAATGCCAAGGTCGTCTGAAAAAGCTCTTTCCAGTTCAAACGGTTGGCAAGCAACAGCAAGGTGGTGAATATCGGCAATGCCCAAAGCTCGATAAACAGGGTTTCTTCGCCCGTCCATTGGGTGTAGGTGGCGAAGCCGCCCAACATCAGGGCGATAACGAGGATAGCCCAGCCCGCAATTTGCGAGAACGGGAGGGATTTGTCTTGTTTGTCTTGGTTTTCAGATAATTCGGTTTGGACGCGCGGGTATTGCAGCATGTAGGCTGCAGCAAACAGCAGTGGCGCGGCGGCAAAGAGGTGCCAGTGTGTCAGGAAGCCGTTGGGTTCATTATTAATCGAGGCTTGGAAGAGCAGGATAAATATTGCATTGCCCAAGGCGAATGTGCTGAACACGTCCGACTTGCCTTTGCCTCGGCAGAACGCCCAAGCCGCCACCAAAGCAGAGAAAACGATGATGCTGCCGCGTTCCGCGAAAAACAGTAAAGGCAGGATGGATGTGTAGAGCAGGGCGGCGCAGAGGGTTGCGTTTTGAAGCGTGTGTTCCCAGTGTGCCGAGCCTTTACGGCGGTAGAAATGCCATTGCAGGTAAATTGCCGCGCCGCCGAACAGGGTCAGCAGGGTGGTGAACCATTGACCTTGCAGGATGGTGGATTCTCCCTCCTGATAACCGCTCAGTTGGGTCAGCGCCGCCAGCAGATACACGACGAGCGCACCCAGACGCATATGCGGACGCTGTTGGCGCAGTCCGAAGAAATACACGAGCGCGGATTCTACCGTCCACAGGATGACGGTGTTGCCGCGTTCAAAGTAAAGCGGAACGGCGAGCGTGAGGAAAAGCAGCGACAGGGCAACAAACGCCTGACGCAGGATATACAAACCCTGTTGCCGTTTCAGCATCAGTGCGGCAAGCCCGTAAACGGCGGCGAAGCCCAGCGCGGAGAATGCGTCCGCGGACGGCCAGTGTTCCACCATGCGGTATTGCAGTCCGAACGCCGCCGCCATCGTGCCGAACAATAAAGTATGGTCGAGGACGTGGACGCGCAGGCCGTGGGAGCAGAGGTTGTTCCAAATTTCTTCCAGCGTCGCATTGTCGGCAACGGGCGCGAGCGTGTCTTCGCGGTTTTCCGTCAGCTTGCGGCGGGCGAACAGATAGGCGATGAAGGTGTAGAGCAGCCAGTGGTAAATCAGGAAAGGTTCGGTCGTGGCGAAATGCTGCGGCGTATAGCTTTGCATGCCCCACAAAGCGGCGATGGCGAAGGTTCCGGCGAAACCCGTCAGGTTCAGCGGCCGCCATGCCTTAAACCAAGCAATCGCCGCTACGCCGGCATTGAGCAGGGAAAGGTAGGAGAACAGCACCAAATAATTGCCGCTGCCGTCCGATACCAGGATGGGCGCCGCCAGACCGCCGACCAAGGCAACCTGCGCCATAATCTGCGCGTTTTGCCTGATCGCCAGCAACGCCATCAATACGACCATCGCCACCATCAGCACGAACACAATCGGTGCGGGCAGCAGCGGATGCAGTTTCAACGCCGCCAAAGCGGTCAGATACATCACCGCCACACCGAAGCCCTGCAACACCAAGCCGTATTCGCGCTTGCGGCTTTGCAGCTTCCAGCCGCCGATAACCGCCGCCAGACCCGCGCCTGCCACAGTCAGGTAACGCATTTCCACCGGTACATAAATCCGCTCGGAGGCATAGCGCAAGAGGAACGCCAAGCCGAGGAACAGCACCACGATACCGGTTTTCAGCAGCGGATTGCCGCGCAGGAACCAAGCAACAATGGGATTTTCGGAGAATTTCAAATCGAAACCTTCTTCTTTACGGATAACGGTTTCACGAGAATCTGCGTCTGCGTTTTCAGATATATTTTCAGACGACATCGGCACTTCGTTTTCAGACGACGTTTGCAGGACAGGCGCGTCTTGTTTGCGTTCGTCTTCTTGAATAGCGGAAACTTGGGCAGGTGTTTCTACGCTGTCTGCGTACAGAGCAGGTTCGGGCTGTACGGAAGGTTCGGCGGAAACAGGAGGAACAGGTGCAGAAAAAGAGGGGGTGGCAACCGGTTCGATGTGCGGCTCGACAGGCGCATTGTCCGCAGTCGCCGCAGGCTCAACCTTCTCATGAAGTGGCGCAGGGGTCGTCTGAATATCGTCGGCATGTTCGGACAAAACAGCGCGCAGTTTCCTAGCCTGCCCGACTTCTGCTTTATCATGAACGGTTTCTTGTTCCAAAGCCGTCAAACGCAGCTTCAGCAACTCGATTTCTTTTTCCAGGTTTTGCAGTTTTGCATCATGTTCTTCCTGACGCGGTTTGCCGAGTTCCCGCGCAAACAACCATAAAATAGAGCCGAAAATGACGCCGACGGTCATTTCGTCAAGAAAATAGCCAATGAGGATGGGGATGAGTAGGCAGAAATACTGCATAAAACACCTGTCCGATAACGGTAAAAAATATGCCAATTGTAGCATTCTTGTCATGAGAAGGATGTATAGAAGGCGTAACGGTAGGAAAAGCTGTTGTGCGGTAAGCAACATTGTATTTGCAGAATTAATTTACGGTACAAGGTCGTCTGAAAAGCGAAATTGGATTTCAGACGACCTAGTCGATGGGTTTCGTCCTGCTGTTTATCATGAATATAGGCTTTATATCGTGGAATCAGGCGCAAGTCCTGTGAACTTGCCATACTTGATACGGACTATTTATTATAGGCGTTAGCTTCGATAGGGTACGGTTTGTCTAGCCAACAAGTCTCAAGGCTTTTTTGATACCCATATTTTTCGAAAGAAAATCTAATGCCTCATTAACCCAACCATGCTTTGGGTTTCCCGCCAATTTTGTCTCCTCTCTTCGTGGGAGAGGAGATTGAGGATGCTGAAACCCAACCATTTTTAGGGATTCGACCAATTTGTTCCCTCTCCTTATTAGGGTTTCGACCAATTTGTTCCCTCTCCCCGTGGGAGAGGGTTAGGGAGAGGGCAGTAAGCCGCAGGCTTACATTCAGGTTCCTAGGTTTCGCAAAAAATCTTCTGAAAGGTCGTCTGAAAGGTTGCCCCGTCAAGAGGCTGCGCACGCTGAAAACGAGCGAAACAAATTTCGCCAACACGGAACGCTAAAACCTTTTCAAAAAGGAAAATACGATGAAATTCAATCAAATCCATTTATTGTGTATTGCCGCAGCCTTGGCGCTTGCTGCCTGTAAAAACACAGAAGTTCCGTTAAACAGTCAGGTTGAATTGCCCGAAACATTTACGCAGGATGCGGCGGCGAAGGGCGATGCGGACATCGGGGCGTGGTGGCAGCAGTGGAACGATCCGGTGTTAAGCGGATTAATCGCGCAGGGTTTGGCGCAGGGGCATGATGTGAAAATCGCCGTCAGCCGTCTGAACGAAGCCCGTGCCGTGGCTGGGGTGGCGCGTGCCGATTTGGGGCCGACAGTCGGACTGAGCGGCAAGGTGGGGGCGAATTACAGCAAAATGGATAACCCGCTCGACAGCAATGCCAGGGCGTTGCTCTCGCGTTATCCGCAGGCCTCGTCTTTAAACGGCGATACCATCGAGTCCACAGGCACCAGTATGTACGGCGGACTGACCGCTTCGTGGGAGCCGGATATTTTCGGCAAGAAACGCAGCGATGCCGATGCCGCACGTTATGCCGCACTCGGACAACAAGAGCTGGCGTACGGCGCGCAAATGCTGGTGGCGGGCGATATTGCCGACAATTATTTCAAAGCGCGTGCGGCTCAAGGCCGTCTGAAAACCGCCGACCAAACCGTTGCCACCTTGCGGCGGATGGTGCGCTACATCGAAGGGCGTTTTAAGGCGGGACATGTCAGCGGCTATGAAGTGAACGAGGCGAAAGTGCAACTGACCGCAGCGGAAGCCAAACGCGCCACGATAGGGGCGGAATACGCCGCTTATGTGCGCAGTATCGCCGTGTTGACCGGCAACGTGCCGCAGACGTTTACGCTGCCCGAATCGTCTGCCGATGTGTTGGCGCGCCAACCATCCGCGCCGGGCGGGCAGACGCCGCAAGGCTTGCTGGAACGCCGCCCCGACCTGCGCGCGCAGGCGGCGCAAGTCAATGCCTACGCCGCCAAATTCGCCAGTGCCAAAGCCGATTTGCTGCCGCGTTTCACCATCAGCTTTATGGGGCAGGGCGGGCGCATCGGTGTGGACGGCGACCGTTCGCTGACCGGCTGGGCAAGTTTGCTGTCGGTGGGCATACAGACGCCGCTGTTCACCAACGGCCGCATCAAGGCCAATATCAAAGCCGCCGACGCGCGCCTTCAGACGGCATTGCTGGAATACGACAAACGGCTCCTGACCGCGCTGGGCGAAGTTGACAGCGCGTATCAAGGCGTGGAATCGTTAAGCCGTCAGACCGAACTGCTGCAAACCGCCCATAATCAGGCGGCACGCCATGCTGCCGATACGGAAAAAATGTTCCGCAACGGCTACAAAACGCTGGATGTCGCCCTCAAAGCCCATATCACCGAAGGCCAAATGCAGGAAAACCTGATTGCGGCGCGGCTGGCAAGGGCGCAGATGCTGGTGTCGCTGTATAAGGCATTGGGCGGAGGCTGGTCGAAATAAAGAAGCAAAAAGGTCGTCTGAAAAATTTCAGACGACCTGGGTTTATTAGAAGAATGGAAAATTCCTGATATCGGTATAAATAAGGTTGCCAATTAAAAAGGTTAGTGGGTATAAGACTAAATTTGTGTGTGAGGAAGTGGTGATGAATCGATGTGGACCGTATTTAGTTAGCGATATTGTTGAAAGCGGAAGGATTGGTAAGCTTCATGTAGGGGATGATCAAGAAGATATTTGCCAAGAAATCAAAGACTTTGTATTAAACCCTATGAGAACTTCTAAAAAATCAAAAATATTTTTAGATACTTATGAAAATATAATGTTCTCGTTAGAAAATAAAAAAATAATAGGTATGCAGATAAATTTTGAGAACACAAATGCCAAATCTGTAGTTTTAAATGATTTGTTTTCAGAATTCTCGGGTATTGAAGACTGGCTGAATTTTGCTGAAAAGTGCGATTGGCTATGTGAAAAGAATTCTTCAATATATGTATTTAGAAAAAATAATGTTTTTATCTATGTGAATGATCAGGGTATGCTTTATTTGATATCTGTTTGTTAAATTATTGATTTATATAAATTTTGATTAATGTTTGGTGTGTGTGGGACACGGGTGCAAGGATGTTGGGATTGGGAAGCATCCGAAGAAGGATGCTGAAGAAGCCAAAGTAGGATTGGTAAACAAAAAAGCCTGAACATTATGTTCAGGCTTTTGAAATTTGGCTCCCCGACCTGGGCTCGAACCAGGGACCTGCGGATTAACAGTCCGTCGCTCTACCGACTGAGCTATCGGGGAATGGGGTGCATTATATCGTCTGAAAAAAAAGTGTCAATATTATTTTTCAGATGGAGCGTAGTAATATTACAAATAGTTGAATGTTAAAAGTATTTATTTTGTGAATAGTTGTGTTTGAAACCAATATAGTACAAATGGCAATAGGCGTAGTTGGCCTGTCAGGATGCTATTTTGTCTAATATTTGGCGTTGACAAGTTTGCCGTTGCGGAACTCTTGGTGTTGCATTACGGCGCCGTTATAGGCGTATGTGGTGAGTGAACCATCGCTTGGAGTAGCGAAGAATTGCATCAGTTGGCTGCGGCTTAAGGTATAGGGATCTGTCCGCTTCCGGCTGTTGTCGCTGTAAAAATCTTGTACGGTATATTGATCGCCTCGTTTGTTTTTCAGTTGACGGTAGTAGCCGCCCTTGACGGCGCTGTTGCTGGGATTGCCGTGTGTATCGAAATAAGTCACGATTTGTTCGTCAATAATATTGATGCCGCCTGTATTGTTTGGGGCGGTTTTATTTTTGTCTAAGGTAATCGGGATGTTGACGGAAGTGCCGAGTCCGACATGGTGTCCGATACCGGTTCCTATGCCTAAACCTATGGACATGCCGGGCGTGCCGGCGGTGCAGGCGCAGAGTGCGGGAGAGAGAAGGATGAGGGGAATTGAGGGTTTCATGGCATTTCCTCGCTATGAGTATGAACCTGATTGCAGACGGTAACGGAAAGGCGTGGTTTTGTATCGGATGGACAATGACATAGTGGATTAAATTTAAATCAGGACAAGGCGACGAAGCCGCAGACAGTACAGATAGTACGGAACCGATTCACTTGGTGCTTCAGCACCTTGGAGAATCGTTCTCTTTGAGCTAAGGCGAGGCAACGCCGTACTGGTTTAAAGTTAATCCACTATATTATGAAACTAAAGCCGAATGTGGCGACTTTCTTATTGAATTATATCGTTTTTATTCGGTTGAGGACGTTAGCTTTGATTAAGGTGGGAGAAAGAAGCATTAAGACTGTATGGATAATAAGGATATCGGCGTATGGCGGTATGAAGTCGGGAAAATCTGCGATATAGCATATATATAGTGTAGAATGCTGTTCGGACGACCCTTCAGACGGATTTTTCTGCAAAGTAAAAAGGTTAAGAATATTTGGATATTCGCTCCCTATTTAATCGATAACGAATTCTGGAAAAAACAATGAAAACCTTGAAATTTACCAAAATGCACGGTTTGGGCAATGATTTTATGGTGGTAAACGGTATCGGGCAGGATTTTGATCCACTGACTGCGCCGCTTGCCGAATGGTCAGACCGTTTTAGAGGGGTGGGCTTCGATCAGTTGCTGTTGGTAGAAAAACCGTCTTCCGATGCGGTGGATTTCCGTTATCGTATATTCAATGCGGACGGCAGCGAGGTGGAGCAGTGTGGCAACGGTGCGCGCTGTTTTGCCCGATTTGTGGCGGATAAAGGCTTGACCGATAAAAAGGAAATTTTGGTGGAAACGGCTAAGGGTGTGATTATTCCCAAGTTGTTGGATAATGGTTTGGTGACCGTGAATATGGGCAAACCGCGCTTTACGTCGTCTGAAATCCCGTTTGTGCCGGTTCCTGACGAAGCGGATGATGCTTTGACGCATATGGTGATGGTCGGTTTGGAGACGGTGCAGGTCAGTTGTGTGAATATGGGCAATCCTCATGCTGTGATCGTGGTCGAGGATGTACAGACTGCGCCCGTGGCTCATTGGGGTGAGGCGATTGAGTCACACGAACAGTTTCCGGAACGTGTCAACGTCGGCTTTATGCAGATTGTCGATAGGGAATCTATCCGCCTGCGCGTATTTGAACGCGGTGTGGGTGAAACGCAGGCTTGCGGTACGGGGGCTTGTGCGGCTGTGGTTTCGGGCGTCCGGTTGGGGCTGTTGGCGGAAGGTGTGCCAGTGAAGGTTTCGCTGCCGGGCGGGGATTTGTTTATTACTTGGTCGCATGGTGAGGACGTTTTGATGACAGGGCCTGTTCAAACGGTTTTTGAAGGCGAGTTGCAGTATTCATGATTTGGACGAATTTGGATTTTCTCGCAGTTGTTGCTTATGGGCTGGTGTTTTTTGGATTGATTTTCCGCGCTGAAATGTTCCAGTGGTTTTGGGCTTCGGTTGTTTTGTGGCTGGGCGTGTCGATTTTGGGATCGCAGCTTTTGCCGGGAATGTGGGGGATTACCCATGTCGGTCCGTTGTTTGTCCCGCATTTTTATCTGACTTTTGCCAGTGTGTTTTTCTTTGCTTTTCATTGGAAAAAGCAGGCGGATACTGGTTTTTGGCAGGCGGATTTGCGTTATCCGTTTTTGAGCGTGTTTGCCGTCAGCAATGTATTGATGACTTTGGCTTTTGTGTCGATTGCCGTGATATTGTATTTTCTGCTGCCGGGTCGTTCTTTGGCTTTTACGTTTCCGGCATTGTTGAAACTGTATGCGCTCAAGCCTGTTTATTGGTTTATTTTGCAGCTTGTCATGATGGCGGTTTTTTATCTGCACCGCAGAAGTATTGCCAAGCAGTCGCCGGCAGTGTTCAGTAAAGCGCAACTCAGACTGGGCTGGCTGATGGCTTTGGTCATGCAGACTTTAGTCACGGGGGCGATAGTCGGAGAAATCGGACTTCATTAGGACGCATCAAGCCAAACAACCAAAAGTTATAAATAAAGAAACATTCGATATTGGTTTTTCAGACGACCTGTCTTTAATATACAGGTCATATCACATCAAAATCTGGAGTAGAAAATGAAGATTGCAAACAGCATCACCGAGCTGATCGGCAACACCCCGTTGGTCAAATTAAACCGTCTGACTGAAGGTTTGAAAGCCGAAATCGCCGTCAAACTGGAATTTTTCAATCCCGGCAGCAGCGTGAAAGACCGTATTGCCGAAGCGATGGTTGAAGCCGCCGAAAAAGCGGGCAAAATCGGTAAGGATACCGTAATTGTTGAAGCGACCAGCGGCAATACGGGTATCGGTTTGGCAATGGTGTGCGCGGCGCGCGGCTACAAGCTGGCAATCACGATGCCTGAAAGCATGAGTAAAGAACGCAAAATGCTGTTGCGTGCGTTCGGTGCTGAATTGATTTTGACTCCTGCGTCCGAAGGTATGGCAGGGGCGATTGCAAAAGCACAAGCCTTGGTGGACGAACATCCCGATACTTATTTCATGCCGCGCCAATTCGATAACGAGGCGAACCCGCAAATCCACCGCGAAACGACCGCCGAAGAAATTTGGCGCGATACTGACGGTAAAGTCGATATTTTTGTGGCGGGTGTCGGTACGGGCGGTACGGTTACAGGCGTGGGTGAAGTGTTGAAAAAATACAAACCCGAAGTCAAAGTCGTTGCCGTCGAGCCTGAGGCTTCTCCGGTTTTGAGCGGTGGCGAAAAAGGTCCGCACCCGATTCAAGGTATTGGCGCCGGCTTTATCCCTACCGTGTTGAATACCAAAGTATATGACAGTGTTTCCCAAGTTCCGAACGAAGCAGCGTTTGAAACCGCCCGCGCGATGGCGGAAAAAGAAGGTATTTTGGTCGGTATTTCTTCCGGTGCGGCAGTATGGAGCGCGCTGCAGCTTGCCAAACAGCCTGAAAACGAAGGCAAACTGATTGTCGTGCTGCTGCCTTCTTATGGCGAACGTTATCTTTCTACGCCTCTGTTTGCCGATTTGGCATAATAAGGTTGGAAGAAAATAAGTGATGAAAAAGACCGCTTCGGCGGTCTTTTTTGCGGTCTTGCGGCATGGTGTGGCGCAAAAATGGATTTAAACCACCATATCGTGTAAAGATTGGAATGTAAGGCGAAAGTTGTTGTAATTCAGTCAACAGAAAAAGTCAGATTGATATAGAATTTGGTTATCTGGATAATCCTGATTATAATGGTAGACATGAAAAAATATATCCCCATCTTATTTGCGTTGGCGGCACTTGCCGGTTGTGAGACCATTTATGTCCCAAGCTTGCAAGAAGTGCCTGTCCGTCCGACTAATGTTAAGCCTAATGTTAAAACGACTAAGGGTGAAAAATCTGCGGCGTTCAGTTTGGCTTCTTCGCATTGGAGTGATGTTTCAAAAATCCGCGATGAGGCAACGCGTTTGAGCTATCAGGTCAGCCAAGGAAAAATGACCAAGGTTCAAGCTGCCCAATATCTGAACAAGTTCCGCATTCAGCTTGTCGGCCGTAATGTCGTGGATGACAGCGTATATGAGGTTTATCTGCGTTCTGCCGTTGACAGCCAACGAGGCGAAATCAATACCGAACAATCCAAGCTGTATATCCAAAACGCCTTGCGCGGATGGCAGCAACGCTGGAAAAATATGGGTAACAAACCTTCTAATCCGGCATTTACCAACTTCCTGATGGAAGTCATGAATATGACTCCGTTGAAATAAGTTCCTCATTTCAAACAAAAGGTCGTCTGAAAATTTTCAGACGACCTTTTGTTTTGGATGCCGATATTTATGATGTTTTACGCAGCAGCTTCTCGGTTGCCAGTCTTGCCCGCTCTTTGATGTCTTCCGTCAGGTAAGTTTTCATCTGGCTGTACACCAAAGTAATGACGGCAATGTCGTCGCTGAATCCCAAAGGACCCAGCAAATCGGGAATGCTGTCGATAGGGCTGAGGAAGTAAACCAATGCGCCGACGATAATCATTTTGGCGCGTCTGGGGGTGTGAGGGGAGTCCCAAAGATAATACAGCGCATACAACTGGCGTACGATGGGTTCGCCCAACCGACCTGCAAAACGGGCGAGTTTATTGAGAAAACCCGTTTTATCCAAATTGCGCCTTCTGAATTTGGGGATAAAGTTTTCCGGATCGGAAGACTGGGTGTATTGTTTTTCTTCGGAATGTTTCATAACAAGCCTCACAGTAATTGAGTGGGAAGGGTTTGCCGTAATGCGGGCAAAGTATAAAACGGAGTAAGGCAAAGAAATGTCAGTATAGTGCAGTTTTGTGATAGGTGCTGAAGAGGTCGTCTGAAACATACCGATCACAGGCGTTGAATGTAATGTTTTTGCGGTTCGATTTATATTCGAATTTTGTGGTTATTGGATTATAAAAATAATATTTATTTCTATTTATATATTATAAAAACAAAGATATTAAGATGGTATTGCAGGGCATGAAAGCCATATGGAGGTTGTCGAACGGCAGTTGAAGCGGTATTGGTTCAATTATTAATGGATAGTGTTTTGTTATTGGTACAGTTTATGATGTTTTTTGGTAAAATTTATTAGATTGTTTATAAATTAGACTGTTCAAAATCGGATAAAACAGGTAAATTATAGTTTATGTAACTCGATGTAATTTGAGTTATTGGTTTTGAGCTGATAAAAAAATACAGAGGAACTGGCTATGTCCGTCAAACCGCGTCCTGTCTTTTTGGAGATTCCCAATATACGGTTGCCCATACCGGGAATTGTCTCCATCTTGCACCGCATCAGCGGGGTAGGGTTATTTATAATGCTTCCCGTTTTGCTGTATCTCCTGTCCGGTACGTTGAGCCGCGAGTCGGCGTTTGAAACTTACCGTGCCATCGTTTCCAATCCTTTGGTCAAGTTGATTTTAATCGGCGTGTTATGGGCTTATCTGCACCATTTTCTCGCCGGTATCCGTTTTTTATTTTTGGATGCACACAAAGGCCTTGAGCTGAATACTGCGCGCAATACCGCCAAATTGGTGTTTGCTGCCGCATTGGTGCTGACCGTCGTTTTGGGAGCGTTGTTATGGTAGAACGTAAATTGACCGGTGCCCATTACGGTTTGCGCGATTGGGCGATGCAGCGTGCGACTGCGGTTATCATGTTGATCTATACCGTCGCGCTTTTAGTGATTCTGTTTACCCTGCCTAAAGAATATTCGGCATGGCAGGCATTTTTCGATCAAGTTTGGGTGAAAGTGTTCACCCAGGTTAGCTTTATCGCCGTATTTTTGCACGCTTGGGTGGGTATCCGCGATTTGTGGATGGACTATATCAAACCCTTCGGCGTGCGTTTGTTTTTGCAGGTTGCCACCATCGTTTGGCTGGTCGGCTGCTTGGTGTATTCAATTAAAGTAATTTGGGGGTAAGTATGGGTTTTCCTGTTCGCAAGTTTGATGCCGTGATTGTCGGCGGTGGTGGTGCAGGTTTACGCGCAGCCCTCCAATTATCCAAATCCGGTCTGAATTGTGCCGTTTTGTCTAAAGTGTTCCCGACCCGTTCGCATACCGTAGCGGCGCAGGGCGGTATTTCCGCTTCGCTGGGTAATGTGCAGGAAGACCGTTGGGACTGGCACATGTACGATACCGTGAAAGGTTCAGACTGGCTGGGCGACCAAGATGCGATTGAGTTTATGTGTCGCGCCGCGCCTGAAGCGGTGATTGAGTTGGAACACATGGGTATGCCTTTTGACCGCGTGGAAAGCGGCAAAATTTATCAGCGTCCTTTTGGCGGTCATACTGCCGAACACGGTAAACGTGCAGTAGAACGTGCCTGCGCGGTTGCTGACCGTACCGGTCATGCAATGCTGCATACCTTGTATCAACAAAACGTCCGTGCTAATACGCAATTCTTTGTGGAATGGACGGCGCAAGATTTGATTCGCGATGAGAACGGCGACGTGATCGGTGTGACCGCCATGGAAATGGAAACCGGTGAAGTTTATATTTTCCACGCTAAAGCCGTGATGTTTGCTACCGGCGGCGGCGGCCGTATTTATGCGTCTTCCACCAATGCCTATATGAATACCGGCGACGGTTTGGGCATTTGCGCTCGTGCAGGTATCCCGTTGGAAGATATGGAATTCTGGCAATTCCACCCGACCGGTGTGGCAGGTGCAGGCGTGTTGATTACCGAAGGCGTACGCGGTGAGGGCGGTATTCTGTTGAATGCCGACGGCGAACGCTTTATGGAACGCTATGCGCCGACCGTAAAAGACTTGGCTTCGCGCGACGTGGTTTCCCGTGCGATGGCGATGGAAATTTACGAAGGTCGCGGCTGCGGTAAAAACAAAGACCATGTATTGCTGAAAATCGACCATATCGGTGCCGAAAAAATTATGGAAAAACTGCCGGGCATCCGCGAGATTTCCATCCAGTTTGCCGGTATCGACCCGATTAAAGACCCGATTCCCGTTGTGCCGACTACCCACTACATGATGGGCGGTATTCCGACCAACTATCATGGTGAAGTTGTTGTGCCGCAAGGCGACGAATATGAAGTGCCGGTGAAAGGTCTGTATGCTGCGGGTGAGTGCGCTTGTGCTTCCGTACACGGTGCGAACCGTTTGGGTACCAACTCCCTGCTTGACTTGGTGGTGTTCGGTAAAGCTGCCGGCGACAGTATGATTAAATTCATCAAAGAGCAAAGCGATTGGAAACCGTTGCCTGCCGATGCTGGCGAGCTGACCCGCCAACGTATCGAACGCTTGGATAACCAGACCGGTGGCGAAAATGTTGATGCACTGCGTCGCGAACTGCAACGCTCCGTCCAACTGCATGCCGGCGTGTTCCGTACCGATGAGATTCTGAGCAAAGGTGTTCGAGAAATCATGGCGATTGCTGAGCGTGTGAAACGTACTGAAATCAAAGACAAGAGCAAAGTGTGGAATACCGCGCGTATCGAAGCTTTGGAATTGGATAATCTGATTGAAGTAGCGAAAGCGACTTTGGTGTCTGCCGAAGCGCGTAAAGAATCGCGCGGCGCGCACGCTTCAGACGACCATCCTGAGCGCGATGACGAAAACTGGATGAAACACACGCTGTACCATTCAGATACCAACACCTTGTCCTACAAACCGGTACACACCAAGCCTTTGAGCGTGGAATACATCAAACCGGCCAAGCGCGTTTACTGATGCGTTTTCAGACGACCGCCGTATCACAAGGGGTCGTCTGAAAATCAAATACACCACCACACTGAACAGCCTGAACCCATAACATAAAACCATCAGGCGGTTTATGAGAAAAGGAACACTTCTCATGGAAAAAATGAGTTTTGAAATTTACCGTTACAATCCGGACGTTGATGCCAAACCATATATGCAACGTTACGAGTTGGAACTGGAACCTACCGACGTCAAACTTTTGGACGCGCTGGTGCGCCTGAAAGCGCAAGACGATACCCTGTCTTTCCGCCGTTCCTGCCGTGAAGGTATTTGCGGGTCGGACGGTATGAACATCAACGGCAAAAACGGCTTGGCGTGCCTGACCGATTTACGCAGCCTAAAACAGCCTGTCAAAATCCGCCCGCTGCCCGGTCTGCCCGTCATCCGCGACCTGATTGTGGACATGACCCAGTTCTTCAAACAATACCATTCCATCAAGCCTTACGTCGTTAACGACAATCCGATCGATGCCGACAAAGAGCGCTTGCAAACCCAAGAAGAGCGTAAAGAGTTGGACGGTTTGTACGAATGTATTTTGTGTGCCTGCTGCTCAACTGCCTGTCCGTCGTTCTGGTGGAATCCCGACAAATTCGTCGGTCCGTCCGGTTTGCTGAACGCCTACCGCTTCATTGCCGACAGCCGCGATACCATCACCAACGAGCGTTTGGATAATTTGAACGACCCGTATCGCCTGTTCCGCTGCCATACCATCATGAACTGCGTGGACGTATGTCCTAAACACTTGAATCCGACCCGTGCCATCGGTAAGATTAAAGAAATTATGTTGAAACGAGCCGTTTAAGAAATGATGGTTTTTGACGATATTGCCAAACGGAAAATCCGTTTTCAAACCCGCCGGGGATTATTGGAGTTAGATTTGATTTTCGGCAGGTTTATGGAAAAAGAATTCGAGCATTTGAGCGATAAAGAGCTGTCCGAGTTTTCCGAAATCCTTGAGTTTCAAGATCAAGAGCTTCTTGCCCTGATCAACGGACATTCGGCGACAGACAAGGAACACCTTATCCCCATGCTTGAAAAAATCAGACAAGCTTGACGTATTGGAAATCCGCCTGCCTTTCGGCGGATTTCTAGGATACGGAGGTCGTCTGAAAATAAAGACCGTGCTGCATAGGCAGCAACGAAAGCCCCAACCTACAAAGGAGCGATAAATATGTCCAAATCAATTAAACTCAACGTACCCAATCAAGAGGATTTAGAACTGCCCGTATTGGAAGCGAGCATCGGTCATGACGTGGTCGATATCCGCGCACTGACGAAAAACACAGGCTTATTCTCATTCGACCCCGGGTTCGTTTCAACAGCAAGCTGCGAATCCAAAATCACTTATATCGACGGCGACAAAGGTCTGCTGTATTACCGTGGTTATCCCATCGAACAACTTGCCGAAAAATCCGATTATTTGGAAGTCTGCTACCTGCTGATTTACGGCGAACTGCCGACGCTTGAGCAAAAGGCAGAATTTGACAATACCGTCCGCCGTCATACGATGGTGCATGAACAGCTGACTTGGTTCTTCCGTGGCTTCCGTCGCGATGCGCATCCGATGGCGATGATGGTCGGCGTGGTCGGTGCATTGTCTGCGTTCTATCAAGACAGTCTGGACATTACGAACCCCGAACACCGAAAAATCGCGATTTACCGCCTGATTTCCAAAATTCCGACGATTGCAGCAATGTGCTACCGCTATTCCAACGGTCTGCCGTTCAATTATCCGAGAAACAACCTCTCTTATTCCGAAAATTTCATGCACATGATGTTTGCCACACCATGTGAAGACTACAAACCCAATCCTGTATTGGCACGCGCGCTCGACCGCATCTTTATCCTTCATGCCGACCACGAGCAAAACGCATCGACTTCGACCGTCCGTCTGGCAGGTTCTTCAGGTGCGAACCCGTTTGCCTGTATCGCTGCCGGTATTGCCTGTCTGTGGGGTGCGTCCCACGGCGGCGCGAACGAAGCTGTCTTGAAAATGTTGGACGAAATCGGCGATGTGTCCCGTGTTGCCGAATATATGGAAGGCGTGAAACAGCGTAAATACCGCCTGATGGGCTTCGGACACCGTGTGTACCGCAATATGGATCCGCGCGCCAGCATCATGCGTGAAACCTGTTATGAAGTACTGAAAGAATTGGGCTTGGAAGACAGTCCGAAATTCAAGCTGGCAATGGAATTGGAACAAATTGCTCTGAAAGACCCGTTCTTCGTAGAGCGCAAGCTGTACCCCAACGTCGACTTCTACTCCGGTATTGTCCTGTCCGCGCTGGGCATTCCGACCGAAATGTTTACCGTCATCTTTGCCCTGTCACGCAGCGTGGGCTGGATTTCGCACTGGCATGAAATGATCGGCGATCCTTCGCTGAAAATCGGCCGTCCGCGCCAACTTTATACCGGTGCGGAACGCCGCGATTATGTGCCGGCGGATAAACGCTGAAAATCGGTATATTAATATGTTGTCAGAACTTCATTTGAGAAAGCCGAATAGTTTTTTTAAATAAGTTTGTCTGCAGCAAACGAAACAGATACAAGTAATTTGGCTGGAAATAGGGTAGAATGAAGTGTCATTTCAAACGGCATGGATTCCGTTGAAACACATGGAATTCTACCCTTTGTTTATATTTTAAAGAAAAGAGCTCGCGTCATGATGGATGAAAAACTCAATTTTTCTTATCTGTTCGGTTCAAATGCTCCCTACATCGAGGAGTTGTATGAGAATTTCCTGGAAAACCCCAATTCGGTCGATGAAAAATGGAAGCAGTATTTCACCGACTTAAGCAAGCAGCCCGGTGCGGCGGATGTTGATATCGCCCATGCTCCGATCCGTGAATCCTTCGCCAATTTGGCAAAAACCAAATCGACAGCGGCTATTGCCGGCGGTATGGATGAAGCCATGATGAAGAAACAGGTCGGCGTACTGCGGTTGATTTCTGCTTACCGTATTCAAGGTGTGGGCGCTGCTCAGCTTGACCCGCTCAAACGTATCCCGCCACGCAACATTGAAGCCCTCGATCCCAAATTCCACGGACTGAATGATGCCGATATGGCGGTTCAGTTCAATATGGGCGAGGGCGATTTTTCCGGCCAAAGCAAACTGCCCCTGTCCCAAATCATCAGCAACCTCAAGCAAACCTACTGCGGCCACCTCGCATTGGAATACATCTACATTCCCAATACCGAAGAGCGCCGCTGGTTGCGCAATTATTTCGAGGATGTGCTGTCCACCCCGAGCTACAGTGCCGAACAGAAACGCCGCATCCTGAAAGAAATGACCGCTGCCGAGACTTTGGAGCGTTATCTACATACCAAATATGTCGGTCAGAAACGCTTCGGCGTAGAAGGCGGCGAGAGCGTGATTGCCGGTCTGAATTACCTGATTCAAAACGCAGGTAAAGATGGTGTCGAAGAAGTCATCATCGGTATGGCACACCGAGGTCGTCTGAATGTCTTGGTCAACATCTTGGGCAAGAAACCGGGCGATTTGTTTGCCGAATTTGAAGGCCGTGCCGAAATCAAGCTGCCCAGCGGCGACGTGAAATACCACATGGGGTTCAGTTCCGACATCGCTACGCCGAACGGCCCGATGCACGTTTCTTTGGCGTTCAATCCGTCGCATTTGGAAATCGTCAATCCTGTCGTTGAAGGTTCTGCACGCGCCAAACAAAAACGTTTGGGTGAAAACGGCCGCGACAAAGTATTGCCCGTATTGATTCACGGCGACTCTGCATTTGTCGGCTTGGGCGTCAATCAAGCAACGTTCAATCTGTCCAAAACGCGCGGCTACACCACCGGCGGTACGGTTCACATCGTCATCAACAACCAAATCGGCTTTACCACCTCCGATACCCGCGACACCCGCTCGACCGTGCATTGTACCGACGTGGCGAAAATGGTTTCCGCTCCGGTCATCCACGTCAACGGCGACGATCCGGAACGCGTTTGCTTTGCCATCCAAGCCGCGTTGGACTACCGTAAGAAATTCAACAAAGACATCGTGATCGATGTCGTCTGCTACCGCAAATGGGGCCACAACGAGGGCGACGATCCGACCCTGACCCAGCCAATGATGTACAAAAAAGTATCGCAACACCCCGGAGCGCGTGCTTTGTACACCGAGCAACTGATCGCAGAAGGCGTGGTGACGCAGGCAGAAGCCGACGGCTATATCCAAGCCTACCGCGATGCTTTGGATAAAGGCGAACATGTCGAACAAACGACGTTGAGTAATTTCCAACGCACGCAAATTGACTGGAGCAAATACCAAGGCAAAGACTGGCGCGAAGATGTGGAAACCGGCCTGCCCGCTGCCGACATCGAGCGTCTTGCCGAGAAATTTACCGCCGTTCCCGAAGGCTTTGCACTGCATCCGACAGCCAAACGCGTGCTCGAAGCGCGCAAAGGCATGGCTGCGGGCAGTCAGCCGATTGACTGGGGTATGGCGGAAACCCTCGCATACGCCAGCCTGGTCACCAAAGGCCACGGCGTGCGCATTTCCGGCGAAGACTCCGGACGCGGTACGTTCTCGCACCGTCATGCCGTATTGCACGACCAAAAACGCGAAAAATGGGATGACGGCACTTATGTACCGCTGCGCAATATGGGCGAAGGTGCAGGCGAATTCCTCGTTATCGACTCCATCTTGAATGAAGAAGCGGTCATGGCGTTCGAATACGGTTTCGCCTGCTCCGCACCCGACAAACTGACCATTTGGGAAGCGCAGTTCGGCGACTTTGCCAACGGTGCGCAAGTGACCATCGACCAATTCCTGTCGTCCGGCGAAACCAAATGGGGCCGTCTCTGCGGTCTGACCACCATCCTGCCGCACGGCTACGACGGTCAGGGTCCGGAACACTCATCCGGCCGCGTAGAACGTTGGTTGCAACTGTGCTCCGAACACAATATGCAAATCATCATGCCGTCTGAAGCGTCGCAAATGTTCCACCTGCTGCAACGCCAAGTCTTGGGTTCGTACCGCAAACCGCTGGTGATTTTCATGTCCAAACGCCTGTTGCGCTTCAAAGGTGCGATGAGTCCGCTGGAAAACTTTACCGAAGGTTCGCGCTTCCGCCCCGTTATCGGCGATACCGCCGAGCGTGGCAACAATGAAAGCGTGAAACGCGTGATTCTTTGCGCCGGACAGGTTTACTACGATTTGGAAGCAGGTCGCGCCGAGCGCAAACTGGAAAACGATGTCGCCATCGTCCGCGTCGAGCAGCTTTATCCGTTCCCATACGACGAAGTGCGCGCGGAGTTGGCGAAATATCCGAACGCGAAATCCGTGGTTTGGGCGCAAGAAGAGCCGAAAAACCAAGGCGCGTTCTACCAAATCCGCCACCGCTTGGAAGACGTTATCGGCGAAAGCCAAAAACTGTCTTACGCCGGCCGTCCGAGCAGCGCATCGCCAGCCGTCGGCTATATGAGCAAACACGTCGCCCAGCTGAAACAACTGGTTGAAGACGCAATGACGCTGTAACGCAATACGGTGCGGCGTTCCGAATGAAACACTCCAGACGGAACGCCTACCAAACAAAAGAGATAACACACAACAGGTCGTCTGAAAACCAACGACCATCCGGAGACACAAAATGATTATTGACGTAAAAGTACCCATGCTGTCCGAAAGCGTATCCGAAGGCACGCTCTTGGAATGGAAGAAAAAAGTCGGCGAAGCCGTAGCGCGCGACGAAATTCTGATCGACATCGAAACCGACAAAGTGGTTCTGGAAGTACCTTCTCCACAAGCCGGCGTATTGGTTGAAATCATCGCTCAAAACGGCGAAACCGTTGCCGCCGAACAAGTATTGGCGCGTATCGATACTGCTGCAACTGCTTCCACTTCTGCTGAAGCCCCAGCCGCCGCTCCTGCACCTGAAGCCGCTCCCGCTGCTGCGCAAACCAATGCTGCCATGCCTGCCGCTGCGAAGCTGGCAGCCGAAACCGGCGTGGATGTGAACGCGCTGCAAGGTTCCGGCCGTGACGGTCGCGTCTTGAAAGAAGACGTGCAAAACGCCGCCGCCAAACCTGCTGCTGCACCCGCTGCTGCGCCAGCCCCCGTTCCAGCAGGCGCACGTCCTGAACAACGCGTTCCGATGAGCCGCCTGCGCGCCCGTGTTGCCGAGCGTCTCTTGGCTTCGCAACAGGAAAACGCGATTCTGACTACGTTCAACGAAGTCAACATGAAACCCATCATGGACTTGCGTGCGAAATACAAAGAAAAATTCGAGAAAGAACACGGTACCAAACTCGGCTTCATGTCTTTCTTCGTCAAAGCAGCTGTTGCAGCGCTGAAAAAATATCCGGTGGTCAATGCCTCCGTTGACGGCAACGACATCGTTTATCACGGTTACTTCGACATCGGTATTGCCATCGGCAGTCCGCGCGGTTTGGTTGTGCCGATTCTGCGCGATGCCGACCAAATGAGCATTGCCGACATCGAGCAAGCCATCGTTGATTACGCCAAAAAAGCCAAAGACGGCAAAATCGCGCTGGAAGATTTGACCGGCGGTACGTTCAGCATTACCAACGGCGGTACGTTCGGCTCTATGATGTCCACCCCGATTATCAATCCGCCGCAATCCGCCATTTTGGGTATGCACGCAACCAAAGAGCGCGCAGTCGTGGAAAACGGTCAAGTCGTTGTCCGCCCGATGATGTATCTGGCGCTCTCTTATGACCACCGCATTATCGACGGCCGCGAAGCTGTGCTGACTTTGGTTGCCATCAAAGACGCGCTGGAAGATCCGGCACGCCTGTTGTTGGATCTGTAAACGCCGCCAAAGGGATATAAAGCGGATCAAAACAAAGCAGTTTGAAATCGGGCTGCTTACCGGTTTTCAGACGACCTTGAAAAGAAAAAAGGTCGTCTGAAAACGGCGGGATGTTTGAAATCTAAGGGAGAAAGTTTGTTGCTGCCATTTTCCGTGCAGAAGCAAACGGTATGAAAATCCATAGGAGCATATCCATGAAACCCATTTCCCTGTTTCCGCTTTTGGCTGTCGTTTCCCTGCTTGGCGCGTGTGCCGCATTCGAAGGCAAGGAATATTCCGTCAACGCCTACGACGCGCGCGGCAGAATGTTGAACAAGCGTTTTGAAATGGACAGCAACAAAGCGGGCATTCCCGTCGCCCGCAGCGTTTTGTGCAAACGTTATCCGCACGCTACCGTCCGCGTTTACAACAATTTCACCGGACAGGAAGTCAGGGAATACAGCCCGCATTCCTGCCGCCGCTGATGCGTCCGAACAATCGGGCTGAAGTTTCAAAGGTCGTGCCTGCAGGCAGGCTTAGCATTCTGAAAAAGGCAGAATGAGTTTTAACTGCATTGAAGCCGCGCTTTCAGACGACCTCTTATGCAAAATATAGTGGATGAACTTTAAATCAGGAGAAGGCGGCGAAGCCGCAAACAGTACAGATAGTACGGCAAGGCGAGGTAACGCCGTACTGGTTTAAAGTTAATCCACTATACCGCTGCCGAAGGTTTTCCTGCGGCAAAAATGTCAAACAAAGGATTTTTCACATGTCTCAATACGATGTAGTAGTTATCGGCGCAGGCCCCGGCGGATACGTCGCCGCCATCCGCGCCGCCCAACTGGGTTTCAAAACCGCCTGTGTCGATGCGGGCGTCAACAAAGCAGGCGATGCGCCCGCGCTGGGCGGTACCTGCCTGAACGTCGGCTGCATTCCTTCCAAAGCCCTGTTGCAATCCAGCGAACATTTCCACACTGCGCAGCATGATTTTGCCGAACACGGCATCAGCGTCGGCGACATCAAATTCGACGCGGCGAAAATGATTGCGCGCAAAGACGCCATCGTAACCAAGCTCACCGGCGGCGTGAAATTCCTGTTCCAAAAAAACAAAGTAACCAGCCTGTTCGGTACGGCTTCGTTTGCCGGAAAAAACGGCGATGCCTACCAAATCGAAGTCGATAACAAAGGCGAAAAAACCGTTATCGAAGCCAAACACGTTATCGTGGCGACCGGTTCCGTGCCGCGTCCGCTGCCGCAGGTTGCCATCGATAATGTAAACGTATTGGACAACGAAGGCGCATTGAACCTGACCGAAGTGCCCGCCAAACTGGGCGTTATCGGTTCGGGTGTGATCGGTTTGGAAATGGGTTCGGTGTGGAACCGCGTCGGATCGCAAGTCACTATCCTCGAAGCCATGCCGACCTTCCTTGCCGCCGCCGACCAGCAAATCGCCAAAGAAGCCTTCAAATATTTCACCAAAGAGCAGGGCTTGAACATCGAACTGGGCGTGAAAATCGGCGACATCAAATCTGAAGGCAAAGGCGTGTCCGTTGCCTACCAAACTGCCGCAGGCGAAGCCAAAACCGAAGTCTTCGACAAACTCATCGTCGCCATCGGCCGTATTCCGAACACCAAAGGCTTGAACGCCGAAGCCGTCGGCTTGGAAAAAGACGAGCGCGGCTTTATCAAAGTGGACGGTGAATGTCGCACCAACCTGCCTAATGTCTGGGCAATCGGTGACGTGGTTCGCGGCCCGATGCTGGCGCACAAAGCCAGCGACGAAGGTGTGGCGGTTGCCGAGCGCATCGCCGGTCAGAAACCGCATATCGACTTCAACAGTGTACCGTTCGTGATTTACACCGACCCCGAAATCGCTTGGGTCGGCAAAACCGAAGAGCAGCTCAAAGCCGAAGGCGTGGAATACAAAAAAGGTACTTCCGGCTTCGGCGCGAACGGTCGCGCGTTGGCGATGGGCAAGGCAAAAGGTACGGTCAAAGTGTTGGCGGATGCCAAAACCGACCGCATCTTAGGCGTACACATGATCGGTCCGGTTGTCAGCGAATTGGTTACTGAAGGCGTCACTGCGCTCGAATTCTTCGCCAGCAGCGAAGACATCGCCCGCATCATTCATGCCCATCCGACCTTGTCCGAAGTGGTTCACGAAGCCGCACTGGCCGCCGACAAACGCGCTTTGCACGGCTGATGAGGTCAAGTAAAGCATAAAAGGTCGTCTGAAACTTTTTCAGACGACCTTTTCGGAAAGATGAATGTTCGGAAGCAATGTTCCGATAGGTATAGAGAGAAAATAGAGCGTATCAGTTGCTATTGTTCCCTGGCCGGAATGACGATTTAAGCAGAATCTACTATATAATCGGCGACACATTCACAGACAGCATTTGATTATGAATAAAGAAGTAATCGGTATCCTGTTTATACCGATGGGCATCATCAGCATGTGTATGGCCGCGTTGTGGCAGATGTATGTGATGATGACCGAAACTTATACGCTCAACCGTTTCAAAGACAAAGAATTGGTTTGGCGCGTGGCATTGTTGTTTATCAGTTTCAGCCTTGCCGTTTACCTGCTCTGCCCGAATTCGCGTAAAAAAGGCATCGTCTTTTTTATCCTCGGGGGCGGCGGCGCAATCATGTATCTGCTTGCGCGGATGTGGTTGCCGTTCAGCAAGTGAAACGACGATTTTCCGACCGCCGAAAGGTCGTCTGAAACGCACGGGGTTGCCATTTATGGGCAGTCTCAGGGCATTCCACTAATCTAAAGGAGAAATCCATGAATCTACACGAGTATCAGGCTAAAGAACTGCTGGCAGGCTACGGCTTGCCTGTGCAAGGCGGTATTTTGGCACACAACGGCGAGGAAGCCGCAGCCGCTTACGACAAACTGGGCGGCAAATTTGCTGTCGTCAAAGCCCAAGTCCACGCAGGCGGACGCGGTAAAGCGGGCGGCGTAAAAGTCGTCAAAAGCCGTGAAGAAGCCAAAGAAGTGGCAGAAAGCCTGATTGGTACCAATCTGGTTACTTATCAAACCGATGCCAACGGTCAGCCGGTCAACAGCGTTTTGGTTTGCGAAGACATGTATCCGGTGCAAACCGAGCTGTATTTGGGCGCGGTGGTCGACCGTTCTACCCGTCGCATTACGTTCATGGCTTCGACCGAAGGCGGTGTGGAAATCGAAAAAGTTGCCGCCGAAACCCCTGAAAAAATCTTCAAAGTAACCGTTGACCCGCTGGTCGGCCTGCAACCTTGCCAAGCGCGTGAAGTGGCGTTCCAACTGGGCTTGAAAGACAAACAAATCAACGAGTTCGTCAAACTGATGACCGGCGCGTACAAAGCATTTGTCGAAAACGACTTCGCCCTGTTTGAAGTGAACCCGCTGGCAGTCCGCGAAAATGGCGCGCTGGCCTGCGTGGACGGCAAAATCGGTATCGACAGCAACGCGCTCTACCGCCTGCCGAAAATCGCCGAATTGCGCGACAAATCCCAAGAAAACGAACGCGAGCTGAAAGCCTCCGAATTTGATCTGAACTACGTTGCTTTGGAAGGTAACATTGGCTGTATGGTGAACGGTGCCGGTTTGGCGATGGCAACCATGGACATCATCAAACTCAAAGGCGGCCAACCTGCCAACTTCCTCGACGTAGGCGGCGGCGCGACCAAAGAGCGTGTAGTTGAAGCGTTCAAACTGATTCTCGAAGATAAATCCGTCAAAGGCGTATTGATCAACATCTTCGGCGGTATCGTCCGTTGCGACATGATTGCGGAAGCCATCGTGGCAGCCGTTAAAGAAATCAACGTTGACGTGCCTGTCGTTGTCCGTCTGGAAGGCAACAACGCCGAACTCGGCGCGAAAATCCTGAACGAATCAGGTCTGAAACTGACTTCCGCCGACGGCCTGAATGACGCAGCCGAAAAAATTGTCGCAGCCGTAAACGCCTAAGGAGAAAAGAATGAGCGTATTGATTAATAAAGACACCAAAGTATTGGTTCAAGGTTTCACCGGTAAAAACGGTACTTTCCACTCCGAACAAGCTCTGGCTTACGGCACTAAAGTCGTCGGCGGCGTTACCCCGGGTAAAGGCGGTCAAACCCACCTGAACCTGCCCGTGTTCAACACCATGAAAGAAGCCGTTAAAGAAACCGGCGCAGACGCATCCGTAATTTACGTTCCCGCTCCGTTTGTATTGGATTCTATCGTTGAAGCGGTTGATTCCGGCGTAGGCTTGGTGGTTGTGATTACCGAAGGCGTACCGACTCTGGACATGCTCAAAGCCAAACGCTATCTGGAAACCAACGGCAACGGCACACGTTTGGTCGGCCCTAACTGCCCGGGCGTGATTACTCCGGGCGAGTGCAAAATCGGCATTATGCCGGGCCATATCCACCAACCTGGCCGTATCGGCATCATTTCCCGTTCCGGTACATTGACTTACGAAGCCGTGGCACAAACTACCAAACTGGGCTTGGGTCAATCAACCTGTATCGGTATCGGCGGCGACCCGATTCCGGGTATGAACCAAATCGACGCGCTGAAACTCTTCCAAGAAGACCCAGATACCGACGCCATCATCATGATCGGTGAAATCGGCGGTACTGCGGAAGAAGAAGCAGCCGAATACATCCAATCCAACGTAACCAAACCTGTTGTAGGTTACATCGCAGGTGTTACCGCTCCTAAAGGCAAACGCATGGGCCACGCCGGTGCGATTATCTCCGGCGGCAAGGGTACTGCGGAAGAAAAATTTGCCGCTTTCGAAAAAGCCGGCATCGCCTACACCCGCAGCCCTGCCGAATTGGGCAGCACCATGCTGGAAGTGTTGAAAGCAAAAGGCTTGGCGTAACGCTTGGTCGTTTTGACTGAAAAACCGAAAGGTCGTCTGAAAACTTGGAAACAGGTTTTCAGACGACCTTTTTACTTGGTTTGCCATAATCTGAGAATTTCGTTAGGCGTTTGTTTCCAGCGTTATAGTGGATTAAATTTAAATCAGGACAAGGCGACAAAGCCGCAGACAGTACAGATAGTACGGAACCGATTCACTTGGTGCTTCAGCATCTTAGAGAATCGTTCTCTTTGAGCTAAGGCGAGGCAACGCCGTACTGGTTTAAAGTTAATCCACTATATCGTACAGATTGTCGCATAAGCTACATAAATTGTCGGATATTCTATACTTTGCAGTGTTATCTTTAATTTTTATTCAATATATAATCATTCTCAAAAACAAATCAATCATATCAACATCTTCCTATCTTACTTTTTCAGACGACCTTACTCATATCTGAATTCATTTCCCATTAAGGAGCAGTTATGAACAGCCCGTGGCAGCCTAACTGTTTGAGTATCGTCATCGCTTTTGCATTTTCATCCGCATATGCTCAAACTGTACCCGATAAAGTCAATCTGAACGAAATTACCGTAAAGGGGGCAAGAAATACACCCGCCCAGAGTAATGGCAACTACACCGTCAAAGGCAGCACCTCGGCCACCAAGCTTGACTTGAAACTCAAAGAAACCCCGCAAAGTGTAACCGTTTTCACCCAGCAGCAGATGCAGGATCAGAATTTGCAGAACCTCGATCAGGTGCTGGAAGAAACTCCGGGTATTACCGTATTGCAGGACTCCGTTACCGGCATGGGCGAAGCCCAGTATTATTCGCGCGGCTTCCCCGTCGATAATTACCAGCTTGACGGTGTGCTGGCCAATAAATACCTGCTCGGCGGGCCGCGCTTCATTGCCGCACAGGACAGCTATCTTTACGACAGGGTGGAAATCATCCGCGGTTCGAACGGGCTGAGTACCGGAGTGGGCGATCCGGCGGCCAGCGTCAATTTCGTGCGCAAACGCCCGATGGCGAAAAAATCGGGGGAATTGAACCTGAAATACGGTTCTTGGAACAACAAACGTGTCGAATTCGATTACGGCGGTGCGTTGAACAAATCCCAAACCCTGCGCGGCCGCGTCGTCGGAACATGGGAGAACGGCAACAGCTTTATGGACAGAATCAAACGCAAATCCCATGCCTTCTACACTGTATTCGATTGGACGCCAACCGACAAAGACAGCTTTACGTTTGGCTTCAGCCGTCAGCACCGCAACATCACCGGTGCGCCGACCAAGGGGTTGATGCGTTATTCGAAAGTTATCCAGGATTATGATTTCGAGTTGGGGGATTCCCCGACACATTGGATAGATGCCCGCGACGTTCCGCCGAGCTTCAACAACGGGGCGGAATGGGCGTTTAACAAAGCCACCAGTGACAATATGTTTGCCGAATACAAACATCATTTCAACGACCATATCAAGCTACAAACCGCCTATACCCGCAGCCGTACCAAAAGCGACTTGCGTTACGGCGATATGGGGGTAAACGGCTACGCGCCGCAATTTAACGCGGCAACTTACGATTTCGGCCGCGAACGCGACAAATACGACGACAAGGCATTCGATATCCATCTGGACAGCCGTTTCAAACTTTTTGAACAGGACCAGCAGTTTATTGTCGGTTTTAGCGGCATCCGCCATACCCAGACGAGGGACGATTATAATTTCAGCAGCAGCGGCGAATTGAATGTCGATGATGCAAAGCCTACAGGTATTGCGGCCATGACGGGGGAACCGATAGACCGTAACTTCTATTTATGGCAGGCGATTCCGCTTGATTACTGGAATAACGGCAGCTATCCCATGTTGGGGTACAACCGGGCTTGGGAGAAAAAATTGGGACCGGACGGGTTGATTTCCCGTGATCATTTGGCTTCGGAACAATACGGTCCCTATTTTGCCCTGAAACTCAAGCCGGCCAAGTGGCTGACGGCGGTGATAGGCGGGCGTTGGCTGACATGGCGGGACAAAGGGGGTGGGAAATGGTCGTTTTATAAAAACAAAAACAACGTGATAACGGACGATACGGTCGAAATGCCCGACGAAGGGTACGCCCCCGATCACAATAAAAGCAGGATGTATCACGATACGGTGCGCAAATTCGTCCCGTACGGCGGCGTGATTGTAGAACTGACGCCGACCATCAATGCTTACGCCAGCTATACCGGCATCCTGAAAACCAACAATGTTTTAAGGAATCGGCCGGCCTATGGCGAGGGCGGCGGATGGCTGCCGCCGATTACCGGCAATTCCAAAGAAGTCGGCATCAAAGGCGGCTTGTGGAACGACAAGCTGAATTTCGCCCTGTCTTACTTCACCATGACCCAGAAAAATTACCCCACGCTCGAACCTACAGGCTCGCGTTGTTACGAATGGAAATACGGTGGGGAAAACGGCAACGAACCGTGGTGCTTCCAAGGCGATTGGGAATATGGTACGGGTAAGGGCTATACCAGCAGGGGGTTCGACATTAACCTTGCCGGACAGATTACCCCGAAATGGCGGATGCAGGCGGGCTTTGTCAAACTGAAGATAGACAAACCTTACGATGCGCCCAACTCCTCCAACGACTTGGGGGACGACATGAATCTGGAGTACGGCGGCACCTATACCGCGCCGGATAAAACCTTCAAATTCTTCACCAGCTACGACTTTACCCCCAAGCTGACGATGGGGGTGGGGATGCGCTGGGTCAGCGGCACCAAGCCCAAACCTTGGGGACATGGTCTTTCCAACGGGCAATATTACGTTTCCGACAAACCCAAAGCCCTGTGGCAGCCTTCCTATTCGATATGGAATGTTATGGCGCGCTATAAAATCAACAAACAAGCCGCACTGGCGGTCAACGTCGGCAACCTGACCAACAAACGCTATTACACCAACTCCCGCAGCAATTTCTACGGCAAGCCGCGCAATGCCTCCGTTGCCTTGAAAATTAAGTGGTAGGCTGTTTGCACGGAACTCTTCCGCCAAGAAGCAGTTTGCATGACGGAAAAGTTTTAAAGAGGCCCAAAGGTCGTCTGAAAGTTTTCAGACGACCTTTTTATCTCCCGCGTTAATCTTTACATGTTTTCAAACCACCTTTAGCCGAATTGACTTGAGCAGAAGTGTAAAGGGGTTATAATCGATTAACAGATGAACAATCTGTTATTTCAATGGTAAGGACATCAAGGAGAAGGTAATGAAAAAACATGATTTTGAATCCCGCAAAGAAGCTTTGTTGAAAGACATTCAAGATGTAATGAACGATGTCGAAGAGCTGTACACCAAAGGCGTGGAAGCCGGCTCGGAAGAAGGTAAAAAAGCCAAAGCCAAATTGCAGGAAAAACTCGAAGCCGCCAAGGATCGTTTACACGATTTTCAAGAAGAAGCTGGCGACCGAATCAGATATCACGCTGACCGAGCACGCGAAAAATACGACGAATTTGAAGAATTGGCAGAAGAGCGTTTCAAAGAAGGCAAAAAACGCTTTGCCGAATTTGGAGAAGAAGCGGGCGACCGCATCAAACGCGGCGCACGCCAAGCCGATGCAGCCGTACACGACAAACCTTATTACGCAATGGGCTTTGCCGCACTGGCAGGCTTGGTCGTCGGCGTCTTGCTGAACCGCCGATAATCGGTCAAACAGGAATGCCGTCCGGACACGATTTTTAGAAGTCTTGTTCCGGCGGCGTTTGCTTATGAGGGGCGGCAAAGGTTTCAGACGACCCCAAAGCCTTCGGATTGTCCGTTTCGGAGCAATCAGGGAAATCGGAATATGGGTATCAGACAAAATATCGAACATACGAAAACGCTGCTGAATCAAGGTATTGATTTGCTTTTGCTGCGGTTGCAGATTTTGAATCTGGATTTGGCGGAGCAGGCGGAAAACGTGTTCCGCATCATCATATGGCTGGTCGTATCGGGCATATTGCTGCTGATTGCATTCATCAGCCTGCTTTTTGGACTAAACCGCGTGTTGTCAGATACTGCGGCGATATGGGTATTTTTCGGGATAACCGCCCTCAGCCTGATCGTCATTGCAATTTTGTTCGGCAAAGTCGCAAAAGACTGGCGCAGCCAAAACAACCAAATCGCGGCAACCTTGCAGGACATCCGGGCAGACATCGCCTGCCTGCGCGGTCAAGATATGCAGGAAGGAGGGGACGATGAATAAAACGGAACGCGATGAAGCACGCGAACTGCTGCAACTGGAAGCCAAACTCGTCCGCCTGAGGATTGAGGCATCGTATTTGAAACAGCGAAAATTGAAGGAACAGGAAGAACGCAAGTCGGACACGCTGATGAAGCTGCTGGATTTGGGCAACGAGCTGACGCAGACAAGCCTGCTGTATAAAACGGCAGGACTCGCCATTCCACGCAAGTACCGCTTCGGCGCACTGCTGGCAGCGTTTGCGTTGAAGGCTGCGATGAAGTAGATGGGATTAGAAAGAAGGTCGTCTGAAAGTTGGGTTTCAGACGACCTTTTTGTAATTTGTGGGATTCGTGGGTGAAGCCCACGCTACGGTGGTTTTCAGACGATTTTGGGTTGTCGGTGTAGGTTGGGATAACCGTATCCGACGGGATATTTTTCTGCCGTCATTCCCGCGCAGGCGGGAATCCACTTTTGAATTTCGGCAACTGTTTTTGAATATCTGTTTCTTAGGGTTTCCGATGGATTCCCGCCTGCGCGGGAATGACGGCTGCTGGAGGTATAGAGGCTTTTGTTTGCATTCGTTATATTTTTTGAAATGTCGCAGTCGGTCAGGCGATGTAGGAACGGTAGCGTGGGCTTTGCCCACGAATAACGATTGCTTGAAACATAAAAAGGTCGTCTGAAACTGTATTTTTCAGTTTCAGACGACCTTTGGTTTCAGAAAAGCATAGGGCGATACGGTATCACTATGCCTTAAACTTCAAGCCTTAACGCCAGTAGCGCCACCAAGGCATATCGTTCGGCTGCCATTGGTGTTGCAGGAACGGGCTTTGCGGGAAGTTGGTTTCCAAGACGCGGCGGGTGTCGGCGGCGAGTTGGGGTTTGTCCAGTTTTTTGTAAGCCAGCTCCATCATAGCGAGCGATTCTTCGACGTAGCGGGTATTTTGGTAACGCTCGACGATTTTTTGGGCGCGGTTGACTGCGGCGAGGTAGGCGCCGCGTTTCATGTAGTAGCGGGCAACGGAGATTTCGTTACCGCCCAAAGCGTCCACCAGTTTTGCCATGCGCTCGGTTGCGTCGGCGGCGTATTTGCTCTCCGGATAGCGTTGTACCAATTCGGCAAACGCTTGGTATGCGCTGCGGTTGGCTTTAGGGTCGCGGTCGGACCAGTCTTGCGAGGCGAGTTTGTTGAGGAAGGATTGGTCTTCGTTGAACAGAACCAAGCCTTTGAGGTAAAGCGCGTAATCCATATTCGGATGTTGCGGGTGATGGCGCTGGAAGCGGTCGATGGCGGCGAGGGCTTTTTCAGGCTCGTCGTCTTTGTAATAGGCGTATGCGGTGTCCAGCTGCGCCTGTTGCGCGTAGCGGCCGTTGGGGAAGCGGGATTCTAAAATTTCGTATAACTTGATGGCTCGCGTATAATTGCTGCTGTTCAACTCGTCATGCGCTTCGGCATAGAGTTTTTCCACGTTCCAATCTTGTGTGATTTGCGCGTCTTTATCGACCGTACCTTTATTGCTTGCACAGGCACCCAGTGCCAGACTTAACGAAACTACTAAAAGAATTTTTTTCATGCAGAATACTTCCTTTGATAATGAAGCCGATTATAGCGACGATTTAGACTTTACGTCAGCCCCCGAAGCAGAAAGTTGTGTTAATTTGACTGTTCCGCTGGAGCTTGCGGGCGGGCGGCTGGATGCAGTGTTGGCAAAGCTCATGCCTGATTATTCGCGCAGCCGCCTGACATCGTGGATTAAAGAAGGCGCGGTTATTGTAAACGATAAGCCTGCCCAACCCAAAGACAAAATGATAGGCGGGGAATCCATCAGCGTAACGGTACTTCCGAGCGAAGAGAATCTCGCGTTCAAACCCGAAGCGATGGATTTGGATATTGTGTACGAAGACGATACCGTCATTGTCGTCAACAAACCTGCCGGACTGGTCGTCCACCCCGCCGCAGGCAACTGGACGGGGACGCTGCTCAACGGTTTATTGGCGCATTGTCCCGAATTGAGCCAGATTCCGCGCGCGGGCATCGTCCACAGACTAGACAAGGAAACCAGCGGCCTGATGGTGGTCGCCAAAACCCTGCCCGCACAAAATTCCCTCGTGCAACAGCTTCAAGAGCGCACGGTCAAACGCATCTACCGCGCCGTCGCCAACGGCATCGTTCCCTTTGACGGCAAAATCGAAACCCAAATCGGACGCGATCCGCACAACCGCCTGAAAATGGCGGTCGTCAAATTCGGCGGCAAACCTGCCGTGACACACGTCAAAGTGTTGGAACGCTATCTTGCCCACAGCTACATCGAATGCTCGCTCGAAACAGGCAGGACGCACCAAATCCGCGTCCATATGCGCGAAGCCAACCACCCGCTTGCCGCCGACCCCGTTTACGGCAACCTGCGCCATCCGTGCAGCGAACCGGTAAAAGAAGCCGTCAAAAGTCTGGGCGCGCGTCAGGCTTTGCACGCCTACCGCTTAAGTTTCGTCCATCCGAAAACCGGCGAAACCGTCTCTTTTGAAGCCCCGATTCCCGACGATATTTACCACCTGCTCTCCGTCCTGCGCCTCGAAGCAGGCTTGGATTCGTCTTTGAGCAACGAAGAAGAATGGCAGGACAAACTCGGCACGGATGACGACGATGATTGGAACGAAGACGACTACGATGTCGAAGTGGTTTATGTGAGGGATTAAGATGTCTTCTTCAGATTTGGTAAATCTTGCACAAATGGACGGCGAAATGCAGTGGCTGGCGGGTTACGGCAATTTGTCGTCTGAAAAAACATACCGACTTGCCACTAAAGCTGCCATCGTTTCCATGATTGCGCTACCCGTATGGGTGGGTATGTTGATTATGGAGGATATGGAGATTCTGAACATAGGCTCCGGTTTCTTCTTCCTGTCATTTCTTTTGATAATGATTTTGCCCTTCCTGTATTTGTCTCTATCATCCAAAAAAAGAGCATTGGAAAAATTACAGGATGAGTCTTGGCAATACGACCCTGTCAAACGTGTACTGACGCATTGGGAAGGCAGCGAAATCGTTATGGAATATCCTCTTTCTGAGAATGACCACTTATCAATAATCAGATGGAGAAGCAAAGGCTACAGAGAATCTTTTACGTTGGAATATCGCCGCCCGTATCCCGCACCATACGTTCAAATTTTGACTTTTATTTATAGCAAGCCGTCAGACAAAAAAGATTTCGCGGCTGCCGCACAAAATATTGCCAAGCAGATGAATCTGCCTTTAGATGAAAACGGTTTGTACAACTAGTCTGATCAGACTTTTCATACCAATATCGCATTCAATATATCGAGAAGTCGATTTAAAACGAGTAGCTTAGGAGATGATGATGAGTCATAAGGAGCAAGTTTGGCGAGATGCTTTTAGATTAGACGATTTATCTGAAATTGACGGGAATTTTTTATTGGCAATTGCTGCTGCAAAAAAAGAATTTGATGGTTATTCGCAAGGTAAATGGGATCTGAAAAACTATATTATTTGGTTAAATATTTCCGAAAATGGAGAATTTGCCAATATCGGCTTTATACCCAAAATAGATGAAATGGTGGGTGGGATATTTTTTGAAATTCCTTATAGAGGACTATATAAATATGGTCGGGGTTATGAGTTTTATTACCGACTGGAAGATACGGAATTATTGGAAGTAGTGGGGATGCGTTAATACGCAATTGTATTATTTAAATGACCTTGATTACTTTCTAAGGCAGATGGGAATATTCAGGCGATACGGTTGAAAAAGCTTACTTGCCATACTGAATGGTCAATTTAAGATAGAGGATTTAGGTGCCGACATGAGTTATCAGGAAAAAGTTTGGAGAGATGCTTTTGAATCTGATTATTTATTTAGATTAGATGGAAGTTTGTTATTGGTAATGGCTGCGGCTAAAAAAGAATTTGATCGTTATTTGCAGAATCAATCGGATTTGAGGAACTATACTATTTGGTTCAATATTTCCGAGAATAAAGAATTTGCCTGTATCAGTTTCCTGCCCAATCAAGGAGAAGATAAGCATGGTCGGGGTTATGACCTTTATTACCGATTGGAAAACACAGAATTATTGGAAGTCGTAGAGATGCGTTAATACGAAGCCGATAGACGCATTCCTTTCAAACCTTTCCTTACTCAGATAAAAACATGAAAACCATCACAGAAACCTTAAACCTCGCCCCGCAAGGCAAAAATTTCCTGACAGCCGATTGGCCTGCGCCCGCCAACGTGAAAACCCTGATTACCACCCGCAACGGCGGCGTGAGCCAAGGCGTGTATCAAAGTTTGAACCTCGGTTTGCACGTCGGCGATGATCCTGACGCCGTGCGCCGCAACCGTGAAATCGTGCAGGAACAGGTCGGGCTGCCCGTTGCCTACCTCAATCAAATCCACAGCACCATCGTCGTCAACGCTGCCGACGCATTGGGCAACACGCCCGACGCAGACGCTTCGGTGGACAACACAGGCAAAGCCGCCTGCGCCGCGATGACTGCCGACTGCCTGCCTGTCTTGTTCTGCGATAAAGCCGGTACGGTCGTCGCTGCCGCACATGCAGGCTGGCGCGGTTTGGCGGGCGGCGTGCTGCAAAACACCATAGCCGCAATGAATGTCGCGCCCGTCGAAATCATGGCATATCTCGGCCCTGCCATCGGCGCGGACGCATTCGAAGTCGGACAAGACGTTTTCGACGCATTTTGTGCCCCCATGCCCGAAGCGGCGGACGCATTCGAAGATATCGGCGGCGGTAAATATCTTGCCGACATCTACGCACTGGCGCGTTTGGTTCTGCGCCGCGAAGGGGTGGACATGATCTACGGCGGCACACACTGCACCGTCTTGGAACGCGACACTTTCTTCTCTTACCGCCGCGACGGACAAACCGGCCGCATGGTCAGCCTGATTTGGTTGGCGGAATAAAGCGCGGTAAACCGTGTATCCGATATTTGACTGAAAAAAGCCGTTGTTAAGCGTATCGGTTCCAATATCGTTAAGGTCGTCTGAAAATATCGGTTTCCTCAATTTCAGGAACGGTTTTCAGACGACCTTTGTTCGTTGTATCCTTTAGATAAATCAGGCGGTATTTGTCATTGCATGTGACGCTATTGAGGTCGTCTGAAAAATTGTAAAACTTTCCGTTGAAGAAAAGTAATATAGAGACCCAAGCCATCCAAAATCAATTTAACGCTGTATCTGCGTAACATGACGGTCAATGCTATGAACGATAAACTGATTCAAACCTTTGCCAAAACTTTTGGTCTTCCTTACAAGCAAGAGCCGCAAGAATTGCCGCCGTTGGAAGGCGGGCGGCATCTGTATTTGGGCGCGTTGGACGGGTTTTACCGCCATATGGACGGCGCGTGGCGGAGTGAAAACCCGCTTGCCGATTATTGGCTGGAAATGGAAACCCTGTTTTTGCAATGGCTGACTTATGCAAGGCTGCCGGATATTTGGAACGATTGGGCGTTTGGCTGGGACATCAAAGCCGAACAATATCTGTCGATAGAAGGCTGGCGCGAAGAATGGGCAGTGTTTGGCGTAATGTCTGACGATTCGATTCTTTTTGCCGATACCGCTTCACCTGACAGCCCTGTTTATTGGCTGATGACCGGTTACGGCACGGTAGAAAAACGCCGCCTTGTTGCGCCGTCCGTGGCTGCCCTGATGCAAACTTTATTGGACATTTATGATTTTGAACAGAAATGGCAGGGGGAGGGCAGGGAGGTTTATGATGAAGAAGGCTGTTGTACGGTTGCAGAATTGAGTGCGGCATTGCACGAGTTGCTGTACCGGGAACTGCCGCACGAATGCGCGGCAGGGTTTGAAGAAGCGTTTTGGGGATGATGTTGGCTTGAGGTCGTCTGAAAAAACGAATAGCAGATTAAGGAAATTCTGATGAACACCGTTTCCATCCAAAACCTTTCCCACCGCTACGGCAAGACCCTTGCGCTTGACGATGTGTCGCTGGACATTCCGAAAGGCGCGACGGTCGGTTTGATCGGGCCGGACGGTGTGGGCAAATCGACGCTGCTCTCGCTGATGGCGGGGGTGAAGGTGATTCAGGACGGACGGGTGGAAGTGTTGGGCGGCGATATGGCGGACAAGGACGTGCGGCGGGATTTGTCGCACCGCATCGCCTTTATGCCGCAGGGTTTGGGGCGCAACCTGTATCCTACCTTGTCGGTGTATGAGAATATCGATTTTCACGCGCGGCTGTTTGGTTTGGACGGGCAGGAACGCACGCGGCAGATTGCGCGGCTGATGGAGGCGACCCGCCTTGCGCCGTTTTCCGGCAGGGCGGCGGGCAAGCTATCGGGCGGGATGAAGCAGAAGCTGAGTTTGTGCTGCGCGCTGGTGCACAGCCCGGATTTGCTGATTCTGGACGAACCGACCACGGGCGTGGACCCTTTGTCGCGCCGCCAGTTTTGGGCGTTGGTGGACGATTTGCGGCGGGAACACGCGGGCATGACCGTGATTGTAGCGACCGCCTATATTGAAGAGGCGCAGCGTTTCGAGCGGCTGCTGGCGATGGACGCGGGCAGGCTGCTGGAAAACAAGCCTACCGCCGATGTGCTGGCGGATTACGGCACCGATGTGTTGGAAGAGGCCTACGTCAAAATGCTGCCGCCGGAGAAACAGCAGGGTTCGGGCGGTTTGGACATTACGCCGTTCGTCCCCGATCCCGATGCGCCGCCCGCGATGGAAGCGCTCGGGCTGACCAAGCGTTTCGGCGATTTTACCGCCGTGGACCATGTCAGCTTTACCATTCAAAAAGGCGAAATTTTCGGCTTTCTCGGCAGCAACGGCTGCGGCAAGTCCACCACCATGAAAATGCTGACCGGCCTGTTGGAAGCGACCGAAGGAGACGCCACGCTGTTGGGCAAGCCGATAGACGCGGGCGGCTTGGACACGAAAATGCGCGTCGGCTATATGTCGCAGGCGTTTTCGCTGTATGAAGAACTGAGCGTGCGCCGCAATCTGGATTTGCACGCCAGACTCTACCAGATGGGCGCTAAAGGCGCGGCGGCGGTGGAAGAAGCCCTGCAACAGTTTGATTTGGCGGACGTTGCCGACACCGCGCCCGCATCGCTGCCGTTGGGCATCCGCCAACGCCTGCAACTGGCCGCCGCCTGCCTGCACCACCCCGAAGTGTTGATTTTGGACGAACCGACTTCAGGGGTCGATCCCGCTGCGCGCGATATGTTCTGGCGGCATCTTCTGAAACTCTCCCGCGAAGACAAAATCACCATTTTCGTTTCCACCCACTTTATGAACGAAGCCGCCCGCTGCGACCGCATTTCCTTTATGCACAAAGGCCGCGTGTTGGCGGTGGGCACGCCCGCCGAACTGGCGGCAAGGCAGAATGCGCCGGATTTGGAAGAAGCGTTTGTGCAGTATCTGATTGAAGCGGAAGGTGGGGAAGGTGGGGAAAGGTCGTCCCGCCAGGAGGCTGCGCACTCTGAAAGTGATCAACGCGAGTTGCTCCAAAATACAGACGGCGTGCGTGAACAAAGTTCACACACCCTACCGGCGGAAAATCCGGCCGTAGGGTATTCGGCACAAGCCACGTACGCGGAAGGGGGAACGGATGACAGGTATTTTGAACTTTCAGACGACCTTCAAGGAAAAGATACAGGGTCGTCTGAAACTCAAAACGGCGTGCGTGAACAAAGTTCACACACCTTACGAGACAACCCAAACACTGACACCTTCAAATACCGTTTTTCCATGATTTGGACCTTCGCCCGCCGCGAAGCCAAAGAACTCCTGCGCGACAAAATCCGCCTGTTTTTTGCCGTGTTCGGCCCGTTGATTATCATGGCGTCGGTATCGTGGGGGATTTCGTTTGACGTGCGGAATCTGAAATTCGCCGTTTACGACCGCGACCAAACCGCCGCCAGCCGCGAGCTGGTCGAATATTTCGAAGGTTCGCGCTACTTTCTCCAACAGCCGCCGATACAGTCCGAAGCCGAAATCGACACCGTGCTCAAAAGCTCCGGCGCCATATTGGTCATCGATATTCCGAGCGGTTTCGGGCGCGATTTGGCGCGTGGACTCAAACCCGAAGTCGGTTTTTATGTGGACGGCTCCATGCCGTTTAACGCCACCAATATCCGCGGCTACATCGGCAGCCTGATCACCGCCTACACCAAAGACCGCATCGCCGAAAGCGGGCTGCCCGTTTCGCTCAAAGCCCCCGCCGGCATCGAACCGCGCTTTATGTACAATCAGGATTTCGACAGCATCAACGCCATCGCCCCGGGCGTGATGATGCTGGTGTTGATGATGATACCCGCCATGATGTCGGCGGTCGGCGTGGTGCGCGAACGCGAAATCGGTTCCATCGCCAATTTCTACGCATCGCCCGCCGCCGTGGCGCAATATCTGATCGGCAAACAGCTTCCCTATATCGCCGTCGGCATGGTCAATTTCGCCGCCATGATGCTGATGATTATTTACCTGTTCGGCGTACCGCTCAAAGGCTCGTTTGCCGGACTCGCCGTCGGCACGCTCTTGATGGTGTCCGCCAGCACCGCGCTGGGGCTGCTGATTTCCTGCTTCGTGCGCTCCCAGCTTGCCGCCATCTTCGCCACCGCCATCATCACCATGATACCCGCGCAAACCTATTCCGGCTTTCTCTACCCGCTGTCCACCATGGAAGGCGGCGCGCTGATTATCGGCAAAACCTTCCCGTCGTCGTGGTACTACACCGTCAGCGTCGGCAGCTTCACCAAAGGGCTGCACACCGCCGACCTGCTGCATGAATATGCCGCCATCGCCGCCTTTGCCGCCACCAGCCTGATTCTGGCGTGCGTGTTGTTGAAGAAGCAGGAGAAGTAGAAAAAGGTCGTCTGAAAACTCAGCAGGCGGGTCTTGATGCCCGACCCGAACCTTAACCCACGATTAAAGAAAGAAACGCCATGAACCGAACAACCCTGTTTGACGGACTGGCCGAACGCTACGGCGCGGCGGCGGAATATCCGTGGGCGAAATCCCCCGACTTTGCCGTGTTCCGCCACACGGGCAACCGCAAATGGTTCTGCCTGTATATGCCCGTGCCGTCTGAAAAACTGGGCAGGGGCGAGGGCGGTCTGACGGAAATCGTCAACGTCAAATGCCGCCCCGAACACATCGGCGCATGGCGCGCGACGGCAGGCATCCTGCCCGCCTACCACATGAACAAAGAACACTGGTTGAGTATCGTATTGGCGCAAACGCCCGCAGAAAACGTGTGGCGGCTGATAGACGACAGCTTCATGCTGACGCGCTAGGATTGGTTAATTTCACACATTAGATACAAGAGAACATGATGACTGACATTACCCTTATCCCCGTTCAAGAACACGAAAAAGACGAGTTTATCCGCGCCTTGCAGCAGTCGTTCAGATTGGCGGTGGCAGACGATTTGGACGACGGAGAAGAAGTTATCAGCCGAGAAGAAATCGAAGAATCCATGAATGCACCCAAAGCAGAGAGCTATCACATTGTTGCCGACGGCGAAAAAGCAGGCGGCGCGGTAATTGTCGTCAATGCCGAAACGGAGCGCGGTTCGTTGGATTTGCTATTTATGTTCCCGCAGAAACACGGGAGCGGCTTGGGCGGGAAAGCGTGGCGTGCGATAGAGCGGCTGCACCCCGAAGTACGCGTGTGGGAAACGCATACGCCGTATTTTGAGAAGCGCAACATCCATTTCTACGTCAATAAATGCGGCTTTAAAATCGTAGAGTTTTTCAATCCGCACCACCCCGATACCACTAGACCGCAAGCAGCGGGGCAAGATGAAGCGTTTGAATATTTCTTCCGTTTTGAAAAAGAAATGCCGCAACAGCCGTAGGATGTACTTTCTTGTCTTGAGCTTTTCAGACTTTATTTATTAAATTTCAGGAAAAAACATGAAAACCATAGGCATCATCGGCGGCATGAGCCCCGAAAGCACCGTGCTCTACTACCAAATCATCAACCGTGAAACCAACTGCCGCTTGGGCGGCAACCGCAGTGCCAAAATCCTGCTCGACAGCGTGGATTTTGAAGAAATCGTCCGTTTGCAGAAAAGCGGCGATTGGGCGGCGGCGGGAAACGTGTTGGCGCAAAGCGCGCGGAAGCTCGAAGCGGGCGGCGCGGATTTTTTGCTGCTCGCCACCAATACCATGCACAAAGTCGCCCCCGCCATCGAACAGGCGGCCGGCATCCCCTTGCTGCACGTCGTCGATGCGACTGCCGCCGCCATCAAACGTCAGGGCTTGTCCGCCGTCGGCCTGCTCGGCACGCGCTTTACCATGAGCGACGGTTTTTATACAGAGCGGATGGGTTCGCAGGGCGTGAAAACCATAGCTCCGACCACCGCCGAACAAGACGAAATCCACCGCATTATTTTTGACGAACTGTGCCTGAACCGCATCCGCCCCGAATCGGCCCGCTACTTTTACGACGTGATAGGTCGTCTGAAAAACGAAGGCGCGCAGGGCGTGATACTCGGCTGCACTGAAATCTGCCTGCTTGTGAACGAAACCGACAGCCCGCTGCCCGTGTTCGACAGCACCGCCATCCATGCGTTCTCGGCGGTGGATGCGGCGCTGGAGGAATAAGTGGGACTCCTGATTAAACTGCTACGGAGTGGGTTTGCCATTTCGTATCAGTTTATCCGTAGTCCCACCCATGATGCGGCAAACGTCAAATTTCACGATATGGATGTTATCCGCTTATGAGGAGTAAACTTTGTGAATAATTTTGACGGTTTTTCCGTTGCGGTTAAATTCCGTATCGGTATGAGTGCCTGAAGCGCAATCCAAACTTTGGTATTCCATATTGATATGGTTGGGATTTTTACGGCGCAGTTTGAAGGACCATTCAAAGGTTTCGGGTTGTGCGTTTTCCGTGTTGCCGCAGTCCATTTTTTCTTTACCGTTCAGAGTCAGGTTTTTGCGCGGCAGGGTGGAAGGAACGGTTTTAGAGTAGGGCGCTTCGCCGTTGTAACCTTGCTTCATAAAGGCGGAGTAGGCTTGTTGCAGCGAACCGGTATAACGGCATTCGTAGCGGGTCACGATGGCATCGAGTTCGGGGTTGCCCGTGGATTTCGGGCTTTCATGGCAGGACAGATTGCCGGCAAAAGCGGCAGGGGAAGCGAGAAGCAGGCAGAGCAGTAAAGGTTTGACGGACATCATAGTTCCTTAGATTGGGTTGATGAAATAGGTCGTCTGAAATCAAAGCTGATCCCAAATGACCTTATTTGAAAAACATAATTATACATCGTCGGTCTGACCAAACGAGTTGGATTGACCAATCGGCATGGTAGCCGATTCCATATGCGTTGTCTTTATCCGCTGCGTTTCGACGGATTTTTTGGGAAAAAACAGACTCTATTGTGTGTACACGGCGAACCTGCTGCCGGACTTTTAATGGGAAAACCGAGGCTGTAAAGCCGAAAACAGCCGGACAATTTTTCAGACGGCCTTTGAGAAAGCAAGCTACCAACAGGAATCCCCATGCGTACCCTGAAAAACATTCTGACCCTGATGCTCAAAGAGTTCCGCAGCGTGCTGACTGATCCGGTGCTGATGGTGCTGATTGGGTATATCTTTACCGCCACGATTTATCAGATGTCACAGGTCGGATCGGATTTGAAAAACGCCACTGTCGGCATCATCGACCAAGACCGTTCGGTCTTGTCCATGCGTATCCGCGATGCCGTGCAGCATCCGTTTTTCAAACCGGTAGAGGACGTGCGGCGCGAGGATTCGGACGAATTGATGGACAAGGGCGAGTTCACCTTTATTTTGGAAGTGCCGCCCAATTTTCAGCGCGACATGGCGGCGGGGCGCAATCCTGATTTGCAGCTTTTGGTTGATGCGACGTCAATGACGCAGGCGGGGGTGGGCGCTTCGTATCTTTCGCAAATTATCAACCGCGAAATTTACGAATTCACCGGCGTGACGCGGCCGGAGTTAATCAGCCCCGTCATCAATACTTATTACAATCCCAACGGCGAGAGCGCGTGGTTTATGCCGACTTCGCAAATCGGCTCGATGTCGTGTATGTTGCTGATTTTATTGACAGGGGCGGCGGTTATCCGCGAACGCGAACGCGGCACAATCGAGCATCTGCTGGTGATGCCGGTCAATGCGTTCGAACTGATGATGGGCAAAGTGCTGGCAAATGCCGCCGTGATTTGGGTGGCAGCATTGTCGTCGCTGTGGTTTATCGTGCATTTGAGCATAGGCGTGCCGCTCATCGGCTCGGTGCCGCTTTATGCGGTAGGGCTGGCGTTGTTCCTGTTTTCGGTGGCGTCGCTGGGCATCATGATTGCCACGTTCGCATCGACGATGGGACAGTTCGGTATGCTGATGCTGCCGGTGTATATCGTGATGAACCTGTTTGCCGGCGGCGCATCCCCGCGCAGCAACATGCCGCACGCGGCGCAACTGATCAGCGAATATTGGCCGCTGACGCAGTTCGTCAAATTCTCGCAAGACATCCTGTTCCGCGGCGCGGGGATTGAAATCGTGTGGGGGCATATGCTGATCATGGGCTGTATCGGCGTAGGATTCTTATGGCTGGCATTGTTGCGGTTTCAAGGGATGCTGGAACGGCAGGGTTGAGGTTGCTCCGCCAAGGATTGCTAAAAAGCAAACCTGACGGTTTGCTGCCCTCTCCCTAACCCTCTCCCACGGGGAGAGGGGATTGAGGATGCTGAAATCCAACTATGCTTTGGATTTCCAGCCAATTTGTCCCTTCCTCACGCGGGAGAGGGATTGAGGAGACTGAACCCCAACCATGTTTGGGATTCCCAGCTAATTTGTCCCTTCCTCCCGTGGGGGAGGGAGTTGAGAATACGGAACCCCAACCGTGTTTGGGATTTCCAGCCAATTTGTCCCCTCTCCCCGCGGAAGAGGGTTAGGGAGAGGGCGGTAAGCCGCAGGCTTACATTCAGGTTTCGCAAAAAATCTTCTGAAAGGTCGCTCCAACAGGAGAACGCACATTCTGAAGCCGTTGCGGCAAATTTTATAGTGGATTAACTTTAAAACAGTACGGCGTTGCCTCGCCTTAGCTCAAAGAGAACGATTCTCTAAGGTGCTGAAGCACCAAGTGAATGGTTCCGTACTATCTGTACTGTCTGCGGCTTCGTCGCCTTGTCCTGATTTAAATTTAATCCATTATATTTATGTGTAAGATAAACAAAAGGTCGTCTGAAAACCAAAATTCAGGTTTTCAGACGACCTTTTTACTTCCTTAACAACTTTACCTGACGCGCTTTACCTGCCCGACTGTGTCCACACGTTTTGCAGGTAGGCGTAGGTCAGCTCGGCGGTGCCGGAGACCAGCGCGATGTCGCTGCCCAAGTCTTCGGCTTTGCCCACGCCGATGGGCAAGGCGCCGGAGGCTTTGATGGCGGCGACGCCGGCGGCGGCGTCTTCGATGCCGATGCATTGGCGGATGTCTGCGCCCACGCCCTCGGCAGCGGCGAGGAAGATGTCGGGGGCGGGTTTGGAATGCGCGACGGCGGCAGGGTCGGCGACGGCGTCGAAGAAGTGGGTTAGCCCCATGCGTTCCAGTAGAAACGGACCGTTTTTACTGGCGGACGCGAGGGCGATTTTTTTGCCGTTTGCCCTCAATGCTTCCAGCAGCGGCAAAATGCCGGGGTACACGTCTTCGGGTTTGACTGCCTGAATCATCTCCAAGTAGTTGTCGTTTTTGCGGCGGGTCAATTCGGCGAACTCGGCTTCGCCGACGGTTTTGCCGCCGTGCGCGAGGATGCGTTTGAGCGAATCGTCGCGCGACACGCCTTTGAGCTGCTCGTTAAACTTGCGGTCGATGCTGATACCCAGTTCTTCGGCGAGCTTTTTCCATGCGCGGTAGTGGTATTCGGCGGTGTCGGTGATGACGCCGTCGAGGTCAAAGAGGACTGCGGTGAAAGTCATTTTGCGCCCTCCTTATTTTTCCAACGCGGCGGTATGGCTGCCGTTGAGCGTGATGTCTTTGCCGTACACCTGCAATTCGAGCGGCTCGCCTTTGAGCAGGGTGAAGACGACGTTTTCTTTGCCGACGGCGACTTTAATCAGACGGCCGCGGTAGTTAATATGGAAGGCGTAGCCTGTCCACGCACTCGGCAGGAACGGTGCGAAGCTGAGTTTGCCGCCCCAGGTTTTCATTTGGGCGAAACCTTGGACAATGGCGAGCCACGAGCCGGTCATGGAGGTGATGTGCAGGCCGTCTTCGGTGTCGTTGTTGTAGTTGTCCAAGTCCAGGCGGGCAGTGCGCTGGTACATTTCCACGGCTTTTTCTTCTTTGCCCAGTTCGGCGGCAAGGATGGCGTGGATACACGGCGACAGCGAGCTTTCATGCACGGTCATCGGTTCGTAGAAGTCGAAGTTGCGGCGTTTTTCGTCGATATTGAAACGGTCGCCGAAGAAATAGATGCCTTGCAATACGTCCGCCTGTTTGATGAAGGGCGAACGCAGGATTTTGTCCCACGACCATTTCTGGTTGAGCGGCAAATCGTCGGGCGAAAGCGCGGACACAGGGCGGATGTCTTTGTCGAGGAAGCCGTCGTGCTGCACAAATACGCCGAGTTCTTCGTCATACGGACGGTACATATTCGCGCTGATGTCCGCCCATTTTTCCAGCTCGGCGGCGCTCACGTTCAAATCCGGACGCGGGTATTTCGCCAAGGCTTCGCGGGTGTAGTCCAATACCCATGCGGCGAGGGTGTTGGTGTACCAGTTGTTGTTGATGTTGTTTTCGTATTCGTTCGGGCCGGTTACGCCGTGAATCATGTATTTGCCGTTGCGTTTGGAGAAGTGGACACGGTCCGCCCAGAAGCGGGACACTTCGACCAAGACTTCCAAACCTTCTTTGGCAAGATAGCTTTCGTCGCCGGTGTAGTTGGTGTAGTTGTAGATGGCGTAAGGAATCGCACCGTTGCGGTGGATTTCCTCGAAGGTGATTTCCCATTCGTTGTGGCACTCGATGCCCGTAAACGTCACCATAGGATAGAGTGCACCCGCCAAGCCCTGTTCGCGCGCGTTGTGTTGCGCCTGCGGCAGTTGGTTGCGGCGGTATTGCAGCAGGTTGCGGGTAACTTCGGGTTCCGCCAGTGCGAGGTAGAGCGGCACGGCGTAGGCTTCGGTGTCCCAATAGGTCGCGCCGCCGTATTTTTCGCCGGTAAAGCCTTTGGGGCCGATGTTCAGGCGTGCATCTTCGCCGTAGTAGGTGGAGAACAGTTGGAACAGGTTGAAGCGGATGCCTTGTTGCGCTTCGTCGCTGCCTTCAATAACCACGTCGGCGATTTCCCAACGGTGCAGCCAGCCTGCTTTGTGCGCGTCCAGCAAGGTTTCAAACGCAACGCCTGCAATTTTTTCCGACAAGGCGCGGCCTGCGGCTTTCACCGCTTCCAAGCCCTGATAATCGCGGCTGGTGGTAACAATCACGCGTTTTTCGAAGGTTTCGGGCGTGCCGCCGACTTCGGCTTCGAAAGAATTGGAGACCTGCCAGTCGGTTTGGCTGCCGCCGAGGGCTTTGAAGCTGCCGGCGAAGGTTTGCTCGGCGTTGACGATAAATTGTTCCACGCCGAAGGGATTGGCGACGGTTTGGGTGGCAATGTAGGAGCGGTCGTCTGAAACGCCTTTGTCCAATACCTGCCAGAATTTTTCTTCGTAGTTGGAGTCTTCGTTTTTCACGTCGGCGTCGATGATGGAATCGATGCGGACTTGGTGGGTTTTGCCGTCAACAGATACGGCTTCCCAGCGGATAAGAGCCAGCTCTTTTTGCGCGACGGACAGGAATTTGCACACATCGAAACGCACGCCGAATACGGTGAACGAGCGGCGCAACACGCCGTGCTGCATATCGAGTTCGACGGAGAAGCCGGCAACGTCGTTTTTCGCCAAATCCACTTCCTGCCCGTCGACAAAGATTTTGACTTTGCTGAAATTGAGCGCGTTGATGGCTTTGCCGAAATATTTGGGATAGCCGTTTTTCCACCAGCCGACGCGGGTTTTGTCGGGGAACCACACGCCGGCGATGTAGGTGCCCAAGTGGCTGTCGGCGGAATAGGTTTCCTCAAAGCTGCCGCGCATACCCATATAGCCGTTGCCCAAGCTGGTCAGGCTCTCTTGCAGCCGTTTGTGTTCTTTTTCCAGTTTTGCCGAACGCAGCGTCCAAGGGCTGACTTCCATGATTCTTGTATACATCGTAAAGCTCCTGTTTTGATGGTTTTATGGCAAACCGTTTTGAAATACGGTTCGTCTTACTTAAATCAAATAAAGCGTCGGCAGAAGTTTCAGACGACCCTCCTGCCGATAAATGAAGAAAATTATGCGTCGCCGTGTGTTTCTTTAATCAGGAACACGGAAAACGCGCCCAACAGCAGGACAACGCCCCCTACCAAGAACATTTTGGCCTGCAACTCGCCCAGCAATGGGAACAATTTGAAGCTCCACAACGAAGCGACGATTTGGGGCATACAGATGGAGCCGTTGAACAAGCCCAAGTAAGTGCCCATGTGTTTGCCTGACAAGGCGTTGGTCACAATCGTCAGCGGATAAGTGATGATGCCCGCCCAAGCGATGCCGATTAAGATGTAAGACAACACCAGCGCGTATTGGTTGCTGAAGTAGCAAACGGAGAAAAAGCCGAGCGCGCCCAAAGCCAGGCAGCTGAAATAACCCGCCTTATGGTATTGGTTGGGGATTTTCGCCAATACAAACGAACAAATCACCGCCGCAACCGACTGCACCGCCGCCAATACACCGTACCAGTTGCCCGCTTCCTGATAGCCTACGGAAGACGCATCGGTCGTGTGCCAAACGTTTTCCGCAATCGCGCCAGCGGAATAAGTCCACATATATTGGAAAGCGAACCAGCAGAAAAACTGCACCAAAGTAACCGTCCAAAACGCCTTAGGCGCGGTTTTCAAGAGTTCGAACCAGTTGGCTTTTTCCTGATTCGCTGCCACATCGATGCCGTGGTAGCGGGCGTAGGTTTCCGGGTCGTATTCCTTCACTTTGAAAATCGTGAACGCACTGGTAATCACCAGCAACGCCGCGCCCACATAAAACGCCACAACCACGGTCTGCGGCACGACGCCTTTCTCGGCAGTATTCGCCAAACCGATATACGCGAACGCAAACGGCAAGACCGCCGCCACAACCGCGCCCGTATTCGCCAAGAAGCTCTGAATCCCGTAGGCGTAGCTTTTCTGCTCTTCGTTGACCATGTCGCCGACCATCATTTTAAACGGCTGCATCGCCATATTCGACGACACGTCCAACAGCGCAATCATCAGTGCGCCGAACGACAAAGCCGCCAGCGACGCATAGCCGAAACCGAAGCTGCCCGAGTTCGGCATCAGAATCATCACGATAACCGCAATCAGCGTGCCGTAAAGCAGATACGGCAGACGGCGGCCGCCCAAGCGCGGCTTCCAAGTGCGGTCTGAGTAATAACCGACAATCGGCTGCACCAGCATCCCCGCCAACGGCGGCAGGATAAAGAACCAGCCGAGGCTGTGCGGGTCGGCGCCGAGCGTCTGGAAGATGCGGCTCATCTGCGAGCTTTGCAGGGTAAAGGCCGTCTGAACGCCGAGAAAACCGAAACTGAGCATCCAAATCGTGCTTTTCGGCAGCGAGGGCAAGCCCTGCCGCGTGGGTTGCGTATTGTCCGACATGAGGTAGTCCTTTCGTTTTTTTGTAATAAAACCGGTTTCGGTAAACATCATTGAGTAATGGATACCGATAAAAGGGGGCGTGTTGTGACAGCGCATGATGTTGAGTCGCGCGGGTCAGGGGTCGTCTGAAAACGAAGACAGAAGACGGTTTCAGACGACCTGATGTCCACATCACACTAAGCTATTTTTTAATCAACAGTTCGGGCAATTCAGCCCCATCGGTGCAATTTCGGTAACGCAGGCAGCGGCTAAACCATAATCATCGTTATGATGAAGTCGGTTTGGGAGGGACATCGGGCTGCGAAGCGGCAAGAAATTGTTTAAGGAATTCAATTAAAGAGGAGGCGTCCTCACTTGGATAACAGTCGGATAAAACCATTTTCCGTGCTTGTCACGGATAGAAAGCGTAACGTTCAAACATTTGTTTTCAGACGGTTTTGAGTAACGTGTCATCAGTAAAAACGCGCAGGGGATGTTGTCGGAAGAGTAGGGTGGGCGCGATTTGCTGAGGGATGGTATTGTTGTTGTGAAGCATCTGGTATAGATAAGCGGGGTCATTATGTTTTAAAACATACATGCTGGCAAGTGGCTATAAGTACCATAGTTGACTATCCGCAAAGTTTGAGTGGAGAAGCAAAGAAACGGCTTGCAAGCTGTTTACTGATTCGTCCTATTTTCCGTAGGGTATATCGGGAAGTCGGCAGAGAGTTTGGAGGCAGGGTATGCAGGTCGTCTGAAAACGGTTCATCCTGTTTTCAGACGACCTTTTTTGACAATGTGATACACTGTCATTCTGGCGACATAAATTATAGTGGATTAAATTTAAATCAGGAAAAGGCGACGAAGCCGCAGACAGTACAGATAGTACGGAACCATTCACTTGGTGCTTCAGCACCTTAGAGAATCGTTCTCTTTGAGCTAAGGCGAGGCAACGCCGTACTGGTTTAAAGTTAATCCACTATATCGATGCAAAGCCAAACGCTTCAGGAATACAAATTGAACATCCTCATTACTTCTCCCCGTGCGCCCGTTGCGCTGGAATGGGCGCGGTTCGCCAAACGCGGCGGGCATCAGGTTGTGTTTTGCGACAGCCTGCATTTTCCGGTCGGCATTTTTGCCGGATTGGGCGGATACCGCCGCATTCCCGCGCCGCGTTTGGATTTCGCCGGCTATGCGCGTGCTATGACGGAATTGGTAGCGCAGGTGGATTGTGTGATTCCGACCTGTGAAGATATTTTTTATTTGGCGAGGCTGGATTTGCCGGAATCGGAGCGCGCTAAATGTTGGATGCCCGATTATGAAACGTTGTTCACCCTGCATGACAAATTCCGTTTTTTCGAGCGGATGCCGCAGGATATGACGGTGCGTTTTCCGGCTACGCGCCGAATTACATCGGTCGGTGAGGTCGGATACGACAGCGTGAAGAAAACGGTATTGAAGCCCGTTTATTCGCGTTTCGGTCGTTCCGTAATACGCGGCGTAACGGAAGGTCGTCTGAAAAACATCCATATCAGTGCGGATTATCCTTGGGTGCAGCAGGATTTCATTACGGGGCAGGGGGTGTGCAATTATGTGATTTGCGAACACGGCAGCGTGTTGGCGCATGCCGCCTACCGCCCGCGCTACCTGCTCAATGATTCGGCATCGACCTATTTCGAGCCGCTTTCCGACCCGCGTTTGGACGAATTTGTGACGAAATTTGCCGAGCAAAACGCGTATCACGGACAGGCGGCTTTTGACTTTATTGATGACGGAAACGATTTGTGGCTGTTGGAATGCAACCCCCGCGCGACCAGCGGTCTGCATCTTTTACGCGAGGATTTGATATTTGACGGAGCAGGGCGCTTGCAGCAACGGAAACACAACACGCCATCCAAACCTTTACGGGTCGGCGCGACCTTGCCGCTGCTTTTCGGTTATCGGGCTTGGAAAGAGGGAAAATGGACGGCGCTTTGGCAGGACTTCCGCCGAGCCGATGATGTGATTGCCGATTTGCCTTTCTATGCGCAATGGCTGGCATTGGGCGAGATGATGTGGCGCAGTATCCGGCATCATAAGCCTTTAACCAGCGCCAGCACTTTTGATATTGAGTTTGACGGCGATGAAAACTGATCTGTCCCACGAATTTTCGGCATTGTTCCGAGACATTCCGCTGCAACGCCTGTTTGCCAATATGAATGCCCGCGCCGAGGCTTTGAATATCGACGGTTTGGATATTCCCTGCACCGTCATCGACCGGATCACGCCTAATTGCTATACCGCGTCGCCGCATTCGGCAATCGTGGATTATGCGAGGGACGAGTTGGTCAAACTACCCGGCGGGCAGCGTATGCTTGCTGCCGGTTTGTTGTCGGCATTAAGCGGCATTTTGCGGCTGAATCAGATTGACCGTATGGTGACGCTGAACAATTATTGCCTCTCTACCAATAGCTTCTCTGAGGCTTTTCAGACGACCCCAATGTCGAAGCTGACCCAAGCCGCCGTCGCAAAATGGCCGAAGCATGCTTTGTCCGTCCGTTCGCTGAATCCGCGCCAGCATAAGGATTTGATTGAACGGTTGGAACAGCTCGGTTGGAAAATGGTGGTGACGCGGCAGGTTTACATTATGGACGATTGGCAGGCAGTCATGGCAAAAACCAATGCCAAACGCGACCGCAAGATATTTAATGACGGACGTTATGTTTTTGAGCGTTTGAATGCCGACAGTCCCGATGCGGATTTTGAAGCAGCGGTGCATTGGTACAACCGCCTGTATCTGAACAAATATTCCAAGCAAAACGTACAATTTACCGCTGAATTTATGCGCGAAGCCGTATCGCGCGATATCTTGAATTTATTTCTACTGCGTGACGGCAAAACCGGTGAAAGTGCCGGAGTATCAGGCGTGGTCATCGACAGCAATACCGCTACTTCGCCCATCGTCGGCTACGATGATGCCAAGCCGCAAAGTGATGCCTTATACCGCCGCTGCATGACGCGTTCCATGCAAACCTGTATCGAAGCGGATGTCCCTTTAAATTTCAGTTCCGGTGCGCCTGATTTCAAAAGGGTACGCGGCGCAGTACCTGAAATCGAATATATGGCGGTCTATACGTCCCATCTCCGACCTGCGCGCCGGCTTATTTGGAAGCTGTTACACGCATTGAGCCAGGGGTATTACAAAAAAATCCTGATTAAATACAAACTGTAAACATAAATATTGAACTTAAAAAACGGAGTACATCATGAAAAAAACGTTTTTACTCATCTGCCTTGCCGCCACTGCGGCCGCATCCGCCGAAACGATATCGTTGGAAGTATCGGGCAATCCGGCATTCCGTCAATATTCCGCAAATGCAAAGGTAGAGCCTGCGTTCAAATCCATACAAAACGAATGCGGTGATTTTGCCGTTGCGCCTGTTTCACTTTCCCCGAAAAAGGACGCCAAATATTTCGTCGCAGTCTGCACAATGGGCGGCAGCGCATTGACAGAATTCCAAATCCTCTCCAGCGGACGCGGCAAATCAAAGGTCTTGTTGGAAGACGGAGGCTATGGAATCAATATCTTGCCGAAACAACATAACGGCTTGCGCGATATCGCCGTTACAGAAGGCAATGCAGGATATTGCACCGAAACGCGTTACCGCTTTAATGGAAAAGCTTACCGCCCCTATAAACGTAAGAGCTGCCTAGGTTAATCCATGCTGTAAGTTTCAAAAGAGGTGTATCAACATATAGTGGATTAACTTTAAACCAGTACGGCGTTGCCTCGCCTTGCCGTACTATCTGTACTGTCTGCGGCTTCGTCGCCTTGTCCTGATTTAAAGTTAATCCACTATAAAAGTTGATTCAACATCACAATCAAATAAAACGACACAAACCATGAACATAGAAAAAATGAAACGCGCTTGGTATCCGTTGATACCGAGCAAGCAGCTGAAAGACAAACCCGTTCATCGCGAATTGTTGGGACAGCAGCTGGTATTGGTAAGGCTGAACGGACAAGCAGCCTGTATGGATGATTGCTGTCCGCATCGGCATGTGCCGCTGAGTGCGGGCAAAATCGTTTCGGGCAAACTCCAATGTTGTTATCACGGCTGGGAGTTTGACGCGCAAGGCAAAGTTTTGACTGTTGTCGGCGGGATGTGTGCTTGTGAAGAAGCTGAGAGTGTTCCTACGTTTCCATGCCGAGAGTACGACGATTGGGTGTGGGTTTGTCTGGTTTCCGATATTCCTTTTGAACCGTATGCCGATTTTGAAGCGCCGGAAGGTTTTGAAACCGCCAACGCCGTCCGATATATGGAAGGCGATTTTATCCACGCCATCGAAAACTTCCTCGACCCAACCCATACGCGCTATATCCATGCCAAACTGCTGCGCAACAACGGCAGGCAAAGCATGCAGATCAGCCAGAGCCACCATGAACGCGGTTTCGTGACGCATTATCGTCTCAATCAACAGCAAAACGGATTGATTAACAAGCTGTTCGACAAAGGCATTACCGTTAACGATGCGGCATTTACCTTCCCGGGTTTGGTGCGTATCGATTACTTCACACCGAACAGTCATGAATATCGGATTTCCGCCTTCTTTATCCCTCAAAACAAGGGCAGTATGGGCTTAAATGTCCGAGTCCATTTCCCTAAAAGCCGCTTTCCTTTGCCCATCAAATTCCATCTGTTCCGCCCGTTTCTTGAACGTCTGATGGTTCAGGATTCCGCCATTATCAAAAGCCAATACCATCATCACAAAGAACATTATGCAAATAGGCCTTATTGCAGCACCACCAATGATTTGGTGATTGATCATTTGTTGCATCTCTTCTTGGAAAACATGCCGGAGGGCATAGACAAAACGGGAGAAATGAGTTTATAGAGAATGCGAAACCGGAGGAGGAGGGTGGTAGCCTGAGGGTCGTCTGAAAACAGTGTAAAACGGGTTTCAGACGACCCCTTCTATAAAAACTGTCAACAATCTTCATTAATATATTCTGAATGCCCGAATATTTATTTTATAAAAATCAATACTCAATCTTTTCGGTATTCGGATAATGTTAAAAGATGAAAGATTTTGTCTTGATTGAACAGGCGGTTTGCGTTATCGTTTGCATTCTTTCATTCATAAACTCTGTGTTTCATTCCAATTGATTGGACAGTCTGACTGTCGCCGTGTTCCTTCAATGCGCGTACCCTAAACCGCTGCTTGGAGGGCTTGCATTACAGGTGCTGTGGCGAGGCGGGTTGCCCCTATTGGTTTGAAGCCGTATAAAAGAGGTCATTATGCAATTATCAGGTGCACAAATCATAGTGCAAAGTCTCAAAGCCGAAGGTGTAGAGTATGTTTTCGGCTATCCGGGCGGCGCAGTCATCGAAATCTACGACGCTATTTTCCAACTCAATAAATTCAAGCACATCCTGACCCGCCACGAGCAGGCGGCGGTACACGCGGCAGATGCGTATGCGCGCGTCAGCGGCAAAGTCGGCGTCGCACTGGTTACTTCCGGTCCGGGCGTGACCAATGCGCTGACAGGCATCGCCACCGCATACAGCGATTCGATTCCGCTGGTGGTCATCAGCGGACAGGTCGGCAATTCGCTCATCGGTACGGATGCGTTTCAAGAGGTGGATACGGTCGGCATTACCCGTCCGTGCGTCAAACACAATTTCTTGGTAACCAATGTCAACGAGCTTGCCGAGACCATCAAGAAAGCATTCCAAATCGCCGCCAGCGGCCGACCCGGCCCGGTCGTAGTCGATATTCCCAAAGATGTAACGCAGGCGATGGCGAAATTCAGCTATCCGCAGGAAGACATCTTTATCCGCTCTTACCAACCTGTCGTGCAAGGCCATATCGGGCAGATTAAAAAAGCCATCCAAATGTTGGCTTCCGCCAAACGTCCGATCGTTTATTTCGGCGGCGGCGTGGTATTGGGCAATGCTTCGGAAGAGCTGACGAAGTTTGTCCGCATGACGGGCGCACCATGTACCGGCACACTGATGGGGTTGGGCGCGTACCCTTCAAGCGACCGCCAATTCTTAGGCATGCTGGGTATGCACGGCACTTACGAAGCCAACCTCGCCATGCAAAACGCGGATGTCGTGTTGGCAGTGGGCGCGCGTTTTGACGACCGTGTCGTCTCCGTTCCGTCCAAATTTTTTGAAAAAGCCAAAAAAGTCATTCATATTGATGTTGACCCGTCCAGCATCGCCAAACGCGTGAAAGTCGATATTCCGATTGTCGGCGATGTGAAAAACGTCTTGTCCGAAATGATTGCCTTGTGGGGCAAGCAGGATGCTCCTGCCGCCGACTCTTTGGACAAATGGTGGAAAAACATCGAAGAATGGCGTTCGCGCAACTGCCTGTGGTTTGACAACGACAGCGAAATCATCAAGCCTCAATATGTCGTGCAGAAACTTGCCGAAGTTACCGGCAATTCCGCCATCATCACTTCGGACGTGGGACAACACCAAATGTTCGCGGCGCAATATTATCCGTTCGAACGCCCGCGCCAATGGCTCAATTCCGGCGGCTTGGGTACGATGGGCGTAGGCCTGCCGTATGCGTTGGGTGCAAAACTCGCCGCTCCCGACCAAGACGTATTCTGCATTACGGGTGAGGGTTCGATTCAGATGAACATCCAGGAATTGTCTACCTGCTTCCAATACCATGTCCCGATTAACGTCGTTACCCTAAACAACGGCTACCTCGGCATGGTCCGCCAATGGCAGGAGCTGTATTACGGCAACCGCGAATCGGAAACCTATTTCGATTCCCTGCCCGACTTCGTCAAACTGGCGGAAGCATACGGACACATCGGCATCCGCGTGGACAAAAAATCCGATGTTGAAGGCGCGCTTTTGGAAGCAGTCAAACAAAAAGACCGTCTGGTATTTATCGACTTCTTGACCGATAAGAAACAAAACGTGCTGCCCATGGTCGGCAACGGCAAAGGTTTGGACGAAATGGTCCTGCCGCCGCATATGCGCGAAAACCCGAAAGCGTAAGGAGAACGACAATGCGACATATCTTATCTGTTCTGATGGAAAACGAATCAGGCGCGATGAGCCGCGTGGTCGGCCTCTTTTCCGCTCGCGACTACAACATCGACTCCTTGGCAGTAGCCCCGACCGAAGACAAAACCCTTTCGCGCATGACCATCGTTACCCACGGCGACGAGCAAGTCATCGAACAAATCACCAAGCAACTCAATAAATTGATTGAGGTGGTCAAAGTGGTCGATTTGAACGAAAGCCGTTTTGTCGAACGCGAATTGATGCTGGTAAAAGTCCGCGCCGTCGGCAAAGACCGCGACGAATTTTTACGCCTGACTGAAATCTACCGTGGCAGCATCATCGACGTAACCGACCGCAGCTACACCATCGAAATCACAGGCTCGACCGACAAACTCGACTCCTTCCTCGAAACCGTCGGACGCGCCCAGATTTTGGAAACCGTACGCACAGGCGCAGCCGGTATCGGTCGCGGCGAGCGTATTTTGAAAATTTAACACCGTCAGGTTTTCAGACGACCTAGGAGGTCGTCTGAAAACAGAAACGGCAGGAGAGATTGATGTCAAACATTAAAATCGTCGCGCTGGTTACCGTCAAACCCGAATACACGGAAACGCTGAAACCCTTGTTCCAAAGCCTGGTCAAAGCCAGCCGCGCGGAAGAAGGCAACATCAGCTACGATTTGCATCAGGAAATCGGCAAACCCGAACGTTTCGTCTTCGTCGAAAACTGGAAATCCCAAGCCGCCATCGACGCGCACAACGCCAGCGAACATTTCCAAGGTTTCGTCAAAGCCATCGACGGCAAAACCGACGCGCTCGAAATCGTTTTGATGGAAGAACTCTCCGTTTAACCCTTTACCCTCAATCCAACCGTCCGGCATCCTCAACATAAAGCCGGAATCCATTTTACCCAAAGGAAATCAAATGCAAGTTTATTACGATAAAGACGCCGACCTGTCCCTGATCAAAGGCAAAACCGTCGCCATCATCGGCTACGGCTCGCAAGGCCACGCCCACGCAGCCAACCTGAAAGATTCAGGCGTAAACGTAGTAGTCGGCCTGCGCCAAGGCGGCTCTTGGAAAAAAGCAGAAGCAGCCGGCTTCGAAGTATTGTCCGTAGCCGATGCCACCAAAAAAGCAGACGTAGTAATGATTCTGCTGCCCGACGAAAACCAACCCGTCGTCTATAAAAACGAAATCGAGCCTAACCTGAAACAAGGCGCGGTACTCGCTTTCGCACACGGCTTCAACGTCCACTACAACCAAATCGTACCGCGTGCCGACTTGGATGTGATTATGGTCGCCCCCAAAGGCCCCGGCCACACCGTACGCAGCGAATTCCTGAAAGGCGGCGGCGTGCCTTCCCTGATCGCCGTTTACCAAGATAAAAGCGGCAAAGCCCGTGACATCGCCCTGTCTTACGCAGCAGCCAACGGCGGCACCAAAGGCGGCGTGATTGAAACCAACTTCCGCGAAGAAACCGAAACCGACCTCTTCGGCGAACAAGCCGTATTGTGCGGCGGCGTGGTCGAACTGATCAAAACCGGCTTCGAAACCCTGACCGAAGCAGGCTACGCGCCCGAAATGGCATACTTCGAATGCCTGCACGAAATGAAGCTCATCGTTGACCTGATTTACGAAGGCGGCATCGCCAACATGAACTACTCCATTTCCAACAACGCGGAGTACGGCGAATACGTTACCGGCGTGGAAGTCATCAACGACAAATCCCGCGAAGCCATGCGCAATGCCCTCAAACGCATCCAAACCGGCGAATACGCCAAAATGTTCATCCAAGAAGGTGCCGTCAACTACGCCAGCATGACCGCCCGCCGCCGCCTGACTGCCGACCACCAAATCGAAAAAGTCGGCGCGCAACTCCGTTCCATGATGCCTTGGATTGCCAAAAACAAACTGGTCGACTTGGACAAAAACTAATTCGACTCGGTTCAGCCATAAGCAAACCTGCCCGACGATTCGGGCAGGTTTTTTGTTACGTTGAGATTTTGAAAAATCAAAAATTCCAGTGGAAGAAAGGTCGTCTGAAAGACGAATTGACGATTTCAGACGACCCTTTGCTTGATTTGGAAGTTATAGTGGATTAAATTTAAATCAGGACAAGGCGACGAAGCCGTAAACAGTACAGATAGTACGGCAAGGCGAGGCAACGCCGTACTGGTTTAAAGTTAATCCAGTATATAGTGGCTCAGTTCAAAAGAACATAGTAACGAAGCTTTATCTGTGGTTTGTAGTGTTCTTTTTTATTTATGAATTCTAGGTCCGAAATCGGCTGTGACAAATTCTTGAACAATCATGACCGCGCAATTGTCTTTACGTTTTTTCATAAAAAGCAGTTTTGCCTTTGCCGGAGCAGGTAACGTAAGAATGGATATGTCTTTACCGTCTAAATGGCCGATAAAGCTGGGGTTGCCTGCGAACTCTTCATAGTTTGTAGGTGGTAACGGACAGCGGTTATGGTGAAGTTCAAATTCAAGCTGCTTCATCTTGCCTTTTTCAGACGACCATTCGGCAAACGAAATACTGCGGATACCGTATTGTTGATGGGGTTGTTGGTTAACATGGTATGTGCTGTTGAACTGCTTGTCGTTTTTTATCGTATGGTTAGCAGTTCGATTGATTTCATGCGCCAACTCGGGGATGTCAATACTGCGACCGATTTTATCCAAGTCAATAAAACTGCCATCGCGGGCAGCTTCTACCAAAACCTTAGACAAAGATTTATCGTACATACGCATGGTTTCCATCGTATCAGCCTTGGCGATATTGACAGATGTAAGCAATGCGCAAAATATCAAAAAATGAGATTTCATTATAAATCCTTGTTATTAAATAGAGTTTAAGAATAAAACAAAATTGTCTGCATAAAAGATGGGATATTATAAGGTATACCAATAATTTATTGAAATTTCCCCAACATTATTTTTCTTATGGATGAAAAACTTTTTGATGAATTATTTTTAAGTGCTATATAAATTTCATCATCAATTTTGTTTTGTGTTAATACCATATCTTCAATATATGGAATAATTTGTTCACAGTTGATTGAAATTAAATAGGCAGCTATCTCAATATAAATATATGATTCTACGCGAGAATGGTCTAATCTGTTCAATAGCAAAGTTTCAATCGATTTCGAGTGATAGATTTTTTCTTTTAATGCATACACAATCCAAGAGATAACTTTGGGGTGTCTGCTATTTAAATTTTTTATTAGATATTCTTCAATATAATCCCTTTTGGGAAAAAATGCAGAGCTGAACGCAGTAGCAATAACAATAGAATATCTATATATTTGCCAAATTAATTTAATTTTTTCTTCTATTACGCAGAATTCTTCCTCTCCTAAATCATAATTGTGAAACAAATGCCCTAAAGAAGATATCGCTGAGGATTTTACCTTAATGCTTTTATCGTTGTTTATAAAATCAATTAAAAGAGATAAAACCTCTTCAAGTTCAGATTTATCAAGCTTATTTTGAATTTGTCCGAGAATAAAAACAGCAAGTTCCCTATGCCGACTATACTGGCTTGTTAAGAGAACATTTTTAATGATGTCTTTGATTTCACGATACTGGAAAAATTGCAATCTTCTAGCTGCTTCGTATTGAGTTTGAGTATTAGAATTCAACAGGATATTGAGTAATTCAGTAGATGATAAATCTTTACATGCCAAATAAGCATCAAAACTCAGAGAATCTCTATTTTTCATAATAGTTTACCTTGTCTTGTTTCTAATGCAGGAGGCTATCTTGAAAAATGTGATTTGATTTCATGAGTTTTAGCGTTTATGTGGACTTCAATAATTCCATGTCCACCTCTATGATGAGGATTTAATACTTGGGGAGAGTAGGTAAAAACATAATATTTGTTTTCTGTTTTATCAATGTAAGTGCTACATGATATATTGTAGTCGGAGATGTTTAATCCTTTAGCCTCTATCTCTTTCATGGAGAGGAATAGAGGCTGGGAGTATTCTTTTTCTATCGATAGTTTTTTACCCGAATATCTGTAAATTTCAAAAGAATCAGCCATAGTATTTTGCGGTATAAAGAATATAAAGAGTAAAGTAATCAGATATTTTTTAAGATTCATTTTTAGTATTAACTCGATAGGATTTAAAATTGAAGGAACCAAGTTTCATGGTTTATAGCAAGCTGTTGGATCAGCAGATGTAGGTTGGGTCGTGACCCAACATTCAGGTTGTTGTTGGGTTTGCCAACCCAACCTACGCTTACTATTCTTACGGATATTCCCGCAGATAAACGCGCTCGCCCTTGTCGTCATAACGCTTAATCAGACGCAGGCGGCCGTTTTTATCGTATTCGCGTGCCTCGCCGAAATACACGCCGTGGCGGTGCGGCAGCGTGTATTTCAATTTGCCGTTGGGATAATAGCCTTTGACCACGCCGTGGACTTTATCGTTTTCGTCATACGGCATCACGGTTTCCAACACGCGCTGACTGCCGTCGGTATAGTGGTACACCGTATAGCCGCCGTCCGCATGGTTTTCTCTGCGCATTGTGCCACCCTGTCCGTCTGCTGTTCCGCTGTTTTGCCAACGCCGCTGCCTCAACCGTTCTTCTGCCTCGCGGCCGCGCTGTATTTGCATTTCCAGCTGTCTTTGCTGCGGTGAAACAAAGCTGCCCTCCGGCACGCAGTTCATATTGCCGTACATCTGCAGGCAATGCGCTATCCGGTTCTGTTCCTGACGGTCCGCGCGCGCATTGGCCGCCGAATCCGCCCATGCCGCCTGAAACGGCAATGCCGCCAGTATGGATAGTGCAACGGATATTTTTTTCAAAACAGATATTTTCATATAAATTCCTTAGCAGATGTAGGTTGGGTCGTGACCCAACATTCAGGTTGTTGTTGGGTTTACCAACCTAACCTACGCTTACCATGCCAACAAATAATGATTTGAGTATATTGGATTTGAAGTTAATAGAATAGTTTATAGCAAGTCATATGAAAACTCTAAATTAGCCTGCATGCGTACTACACTCTTATAACTCTTCCGAATCTGAGAGATCCTCAAATCCAACAACATCATCATCGTGGTAGTTGATTAAAATGCCGTATGGCTCGGCAATAGGGAGCTGACTTTCTCTAAATACGATATCCCAATCTTTTGTTTTTTCATGAAACATAAACTCCGGAAAAGAAATCAATTCTTTGGTTTCGTCTAATTTATCTTTGTAATGATTAAATCCAAGTTGTTTGGGTTGGGTATATAAAATATTTCTTAAGAATAGTTCAGTTTTTGCTTTGATCTGAGGAAAGTTATTCATTTTACTTTGAATAAAGTTAAAATCTATTTCCTCCAAATCAAATGGTTGACTAACTTGAATAGAGAAAGACATTTCATTAAATATACCTTGAAGAAAAGATGTGTTTGTTGTTTCTTCAGTAATAAAGGTCAATTTGCCCAGAGGGGTATGAAATTTACCCATATTAGTGTCCTATATAAGGTATTAAATATTTAGAGTAAGCAAAATAGTTATTAAAGGTCGTCTGAAAAATTTCAGACGACCTTTTCTTCAATATCCTCTAATTTGCTATCACTCTTTCTTTCAAAGTCTTCAATAATCTCTTTATAACCTTAATCTGTATCTTAATACCCTTGTGGGTTAGATGGATGAGCACCAATTTTTAAGAAACGTGATAGTTTATAAATAATAATGTAAGACATTAATTTTGGGTTATTTGATATTTTTCATTATATTGGAAAGTTCTATTGGTACGGGTATATCATGTTCACTTGAACGTGAAATTTTTAGCAAATAACTATGTAGAATAAATTCAAAATCAGAAAATATTTTTAATTTGATTAGGCAACATATTTTTAACTCTTGGATTTTTAAGTCTCGCCAATTTTGATGGCTGGATAGTTTTGAAAAGTAATTATCCGGAATTTGCTCTATCATATCAAGGCAATGATTAAATTCCTTTAAGTCATAATAAATATGTGCTAGGTAGGCTTTGGCAAACATAGCATTTTCAGAATCAGAAGTAGCCTTTTTAAAGGGAATTTTTGCTTGTTCTAAAAGGGAAATTCTATTTTTATCTTCTGATAGATTAGCTTTTAAATATAAGTTATATCCTAAAAGATATGGGTAATTATTTAAATTTAATAAATTATTTAGAAGATAATCTATAAGGATTAATTTTGTTCGATTCTCCTCAGTCAATTCGATTACCTCAGTTATTACATAAGGATTGTTAGTTGATATTGAGTCTAAAGGGGAGTCGATATATTCCAAAGCATTCATAATATTAACTTATGGTTGTACTGTTTTCTTATAGTATATTCTCTGTTAGTTATATATTTTGCTATTGAATCATTCACTTACTTTACATCGATAATTGTAGGTTAGATCCCTAAAACCGTCATTTTGTATATAACAGGTTTGTAATATATGGGTCGTCTGAAACAGTTTCAGACGACCTTTTTCTTTATTTCTCTCTATTCTTTCAGCACCCTTTCTTTCAAAGTCTTCAACACACTTTTCACCGTCTTAATCCTCATCTCCACATCCTCCATCTGAGCCGTAAACCTCAATTTATCTGCCCCGGCCAGCCGGTATTTTTTATCCGTCTGAATCAGCAGGATGATTTCTGTCGGGTCGATTTGGTGGTGTTTGCCGAAGGTAACGGTGACGGCTTCGCTGGTGGCGTCGATGGCGTCTATGCCCAATTCTTTTGCGGCAAGCCGCAGGTGGTGGCTTTCGATGAGGGTTTTGACGGGTTGTTCGGGCAGGCCGAAGCGGTCGACGAGTTCTTCGTGTATGGCGTTGATTTGCTGCACGGTTTCGCAGACGGCGAGGCGTTTGTAGAGGACGAGCCGTTCGTGGATGTCGGGGCAGTAGCTTTCGGGCAGCAGGGCGGGGCTGTGCAGTTTGATTTCGGTGGTGATACCCAACGGTGCGTCGAGGTCGGGCTGGCGGCCTTTTTTGAGGTCGCGCACGGCTTGTTTGAGCATTTCGGTGTAGAGCGTGAAGCCGACCTGCATCATTTCGCCGGATTGTCCTTCGCCGAGGATTTCGCCTGCGCCGCGGATTTCCAAATCCTGCATGGCAAGGGTGAAACCTGCGCCGAGTTCGTCTGCCGCCGCGATGGCGTCGAGGCGTTTTTCTGCGTCTTTGGTGATGTATTCGGGCGTGAGCAGGTAGGCGTAGGCTTGGTGGTGGCTGCGGCCGACGCGCCCGCGAAGCTGGTGCAGTTGCGCCAGTCCGAATTTGTCGGCGCGGTTGATGATGATGGTGTTGGCGTTGGGGATGTCGATGCCGGTTTCGATGATGGTGGAACAGAGCAATACGTTGAATCTTTGCTGCAAAAAGTCGCGCATGACTTGCTCCAGCTCGCGCTCGCGCAGTTGTCGGTGCGCCACGCCGATACGGGCTTCGGGTAACAGAGTTTCCAGACGCTCGCGCATATTCTCAATCGTATCCACTTCATTGTGCAGGAAAAACACTTGCCCGCCGCGTTTGAGTTCGCGCAATACGGCTTCGCGCACGCTGCCTTCGCTGAACGGTTTGACAAAGGTTTTGACGGCAAGGCGGCGGCTGGGCGCGGTGGTAATCAGCGAGAAGTCGCGCAGACCTTCGAGCGCCATGCTGAGGGTGCGCGGAATCGGTGTGGCGGTCATGGTGAGGATGTCGACATTGGCGCGCAGGCGTTTGAGTTGCTCTTTCTGGCGCACGCCGAAGCGGTGTTCTTCATCGATGATGACTAAACCTAAGTTTTTGAATTTGATGTCGTCCTGCACCAGTTTGTGCGTGCCGATAACGATATCGACCGTGCCGTCCGCCATTCCTTCCAGCGCGGCTTTGGTGGCTTTGCTGTTGTTGAAACGCGAAAGGCTGGCGACTTTCACGGGGAAATCGGCGAAACGGTCGGCGAAGTTTTGCGCGTGCTGCTCGACCAGAAGCGTGGTCGGGGCGAGTACGGCGACCTGTTTGCCGCCCATCACCGCCACAAACGCGGCGCGCAGGGCGACTTCGGTTTTGCCGAAACCGACATCGCCACAAACAAGGCGGTCCATCGGCTTCGCCTGCGTCAGGTCTTTAATCACGGCGACGATGGCGGCGGCCTGGTCTTCGGTTTCTTCGTAGCCGAAGCCGTCGGCAAACGCCTGATAGTCCAACTCGTTGATTTCAAACTTGTGTCCCGATTGGGCGGCGCGTTGGGCGTAGAGGTTGAGCAACTCGGCGGCGGTGTCGCGCGCCTTTTCGGCGGCTTTGCGCTTCGCCTTGTTCCACGCACCGCTGCCGAGCTTGTGCAGGGCGACGTTTTCATGCGCCTGGCCGGAGTAGCGGCTGATTAAATGCAGTTGCGAAACAGGCACATAAAGCTGCGCTTCGCCCGCGTATTCGAGCAACATCATTTCGTTGGTTTCGCCGCCCAAATCCATCGTTACCAAGCCCATATAGCGCCCGATGCCGTGTTCTTCGTGCACGACGGGGTCGCCGATATTGATTTCGGCAAGGTCGCGCAACAGGCCATCTGAAACGGCGGCGTGTTTCTTACGGCGGTTATGGACGCGCGAACGGGCGACGTATTGGTAGAGCTCGGATTCGGTGATGACGGCGATGGCACCTTGAGCGGCAACTGCTTTGCCTTCTCCCTCGGAGGCGGGAGTAGGTTGTTGTTGGCTCGGAGAGTGCAGCCCGCCCAGTTTGAACCCGTATGCCAACGGCGCAACCGTAATCATCAGTGGCTCGTGCGCCGATAAAAAGCCCTGCCAGTCGGACACAGGTTTGGCCTTCAAACCATTTTGCTGCAAGAAGCCGAGCATGGTTTCTCGCCGTCCCAGACTTTCGGCGCACAGCAAAATCCGCCCGTCAAAGGTCGTCTGAAAATCCTTCAATGCCTGCAAAGGCTCGTCGGATTGGCGGTTGACGGCAAGGTCGGGCAGGGTGTGTTCCTTGCCGGAAACATCGGGCAGCACCTGTCCGTAGTTTTTCAGACGGCCTGCGAACACATCGGCAGAGAGATACAAATGCTGTGGAAGCAAAGGCGGATAGGTTTCGTCGCCCTGCGCCATGGCATAACGTGATTTGACGTCGCTCCAAAAGCGGTTTGCCTCGGCGTGAACGTCGCCCAAAGAGACAAACAGCGCATCTTCGCCGATATAATCAAACAGCGTTTCCAGCTCGTTTTCAAAAAACAGCGGCAGGTAGTATTCCACGCCCGCGCCGAAGTGGCCGTTGCTGACGGCTTTGTACACGGCGGCATCGTTCGGATTACCATCGACTTCCTCGCGGAAGCGGCTGCGGAAGATTTTTTGCGCCTCGCTGTCGGTGGGGAACTCGTGCGCCGGCAGCAGGCGGATTTCGGAAACGGGGGAGATGGTGCGCTGCGTGTCGGTGTCAAAGGTTTTGATGCTGTCAATTTCATCGTCGAACAAATCGATACGGTAAGGCATCTCGCTGCCCATCGGGAACAAATCGACAATACCGCCGCGCACGGCAAATTCGCCTGCCGCGACAACATGGGAAACATGGTTGTAGCCCGCATCCACCAAATCGGTTTTCAGACGGCCTATATCCAGAGTCTGCCCTGTTTTCAGCCAGAACGTGCGCCCCGCCAGAAACGGCACGGGCGGCAGCTTCTGCATCGCCGTGGCAACCGGCACGAACAGCACATCCGCCGCGCCGCTCTTAATCTGCCACAACGCCGAGAGCCGCTCCGAAACCAAATCCTGATGCGGCGAAAAACGCTCGTAAGGCAGCGTTTCCCAGTCCGGCAGGAACACCGCCGTGTCGTGCGGGCGGAAAAACCGCCATGCCGTCTGAAGGCGCAACGCCTGTTCCGCATCTTGGGTCAGCACGACTTTGAGCCGCTTATGCGGCAGATAGCGCGCCAAAGCCAGCGGCAGCGAGCCTTGCGAAAGATTGAGCCAACGGGATTTTTCACGGGGTTTGGGGATAGGGTAGTTCATGGCGTAGGGACAATGGCTTGCGGCAGCCGGAAAATTTTTCGGGCTGCCGTGGTGGGTTGTAAAAGCGGGATTTTAGCAGATTACAAGCGGGTGTAAGGAGCGGGATAGTTTGGTTGGTTTTCAGACGACCTGAGATGGTTTGTGATAAGGTATAACTATTCCTATTTCTGGAATGAAGAGGTCGTTGAAAAAATGGTTTGATGGCTTTCAGACGACCTCAACCGCATCGGAGGTGCGGTATCATTGTACTTCTTTTTATTTTATGCCTGCCATCCGTGGCTAGAAGGAAAATAATGTTATTAGCCAATTTAAAAAAATCTGACACATCAGCGGAATTTATACATCAAAAATTTACAGCGGAAGAAATACAGGAATTGCTGCAATACAAACGACTCAAAGGTATCGTGTTTCGCGATTGTCCGCTAGAGGATAATGATGTCGCCCAAATTGCCAAGCTGCCCCAATTGGTGAATCTGACTTTGGATAATACTGCCATAAGTGATAAAGGATTGGCTGCATTGGCTGATGCGGGCAAGCTCATGTATTTGTGGATAACTCATGCCAAAATTGATGGAAGCGGGCTGGCAGCATTTGTAGAGAAAGGGCACAAATTGCGTTGTCTGCAGTTGGAACATACTATGTTTGACGATCAAGCATTGCAACTTGCTGCCCGAATGCCTAAATTGGATATGTTACATTTGAACCATACTCGAATCAGTGAAGCTGGATTGATGTCGGTTACAAGTAATCCGCGTTTGACGATTATCGCCAAACAGTTTTCAGACGAAATATACGCCCGATTCGAGCAGCAACAACGCGAACAGGCTAAAAAGCAGAAAACGCCCCCTGAACCGGCAGATGTAGAGGCCGCCCAAACTGCGTTGCAGGCTTTTTTTGATGCCATGACGGAATGTGAGGCTAGTTTCGTCAACTTTGATGATGACTGGACAGAACGCACGATTGCCCTGTTCCAACAATACGGCAGTGAAAAATTGCCAGAACGGCAAAGCAAGGAAGGCCGTTACCATACCAGTGGGCAGCCGGAAGGTACATATGGAAACCATGTTTTCATAGATCAGGAAAAACAGGGGCGCAAAATCTGGCTCTATACCCAAGATGATCGTCACTTCTACCGTTTTTTGATGGTTAATGAAAACGGCGAATGGAAATTGGAAAAGTCGCAAACTAAATTAGATGGTGGATGGAGTCGGAATTGGTTGTAGGACAAAGGGCAGGCAGTTGCCTATATTTTTAGCAGGCATTTCAGATTTGCGTTATACTTTTCCCTGTCTGTGTACTTTACTTATGAGAAAGGCAGCAAAATTATGATCTTAGAATTCATTAAAAAACTGTTTGGCGCAACTGGCGGCGCATCGTCTTCGCCAAAACGCGGCGGCTGGAATGAGGAAGAGGGCGTGTATTACGCCAAAGGCAGCTACGATAACGCAGTAGAGTACAACAATGAGTTGATGTGCATTGCCAATTTTATGCTCTACCATATGGAAGACATGAACCAGGCAATGGACAAACGCGATTATGCCCAAGCGGAAAATGTCCGTGTGCAGTGGATAGCCGCGATTCCCAATTACATCGCACAAGCCGATAAATTGGGTGCATACAAAGGCGATGCTTCCCTGTTGAATGCTTTGAAAAGCCATCTGCGTTTCTTTAGCGATTTGATGGAAGACGGCTATAAAAAGCTGATTCAAATCCGCGCTTCCGGCAAACACGGTTCGGAAGAAGATGAAGAGCAATTGGACGAGAACAACGAGAAAATCTTGGACAGTACCGATAAGTTCAATGAAGTGAGCGATGAGTTTTTGGAAAAATTCGAAGACGAATAAACCGTATAGGCGAATTTTGTAAAACGCTATCCTAAAACCAAAAATCCTCTAAATTCCTTACGACAGAATTTAGAGGATTTTTTTCATAAGCCGTTTTCTATAAAAACATAGAGAACCGCTGATTATCAAAAAGGTCGTCTGAAAACCGGTATGACGGGTTTCGCTACAAGTTTTCAGACGACCTCCGTTCAAACTGCTACACCCGCCAGTTTGCCGATCATGCCCGTAACCGCCAATGCCGCCACGCCCCACAGGCACACGCGCAAGACGGCGGGTGCGACGGGTGCCCCGCCGAGTTTGGCGGAGGCGTAACCCAGCGCAGCGAGTCCGCACAAAGTGGTTACCGCCAGCGTAGGGATCAGGGCGGCGGGAGCGGTCAGCGCGACCAGCAGCGGCAGTATGGCGCCGGCGCAGAACGAACCGGCGGAGGCAAGCGCGGCCTGCATGGGCTTGGCGGCGGAGGTTTCGGTGATGCCGATTTCGTCGCGTGCATGGGCGGAGAGCGCGTCGTGTTCCATCAATGCCTGTGCGACTTCGGCGGCAAGTGCGTCGGACAAACCGCGGCGGCGGTAGATTTCGGTCAGTTCTGCCAGTTCGGCATCGGGATTGGCTTCCAATTCGTGGCGTTCTTTGTGCAAATCGGCTTTTTCCGTGTCCGACTGGCTGGATACGGAAACGTATTCCCCCGCCGCCATCGAAACCGCGCCGCCGATCAGGGCGGAAACGCCGGTCAGCAGCAGGGTTTGGAAATCGGGTGCAGCGGCCGCGACGCCCGTCAGCAGCGAAGCAGTGGAAATTAGGCCGTCGTTCGCGCCCAATACGCTTGCGCGCAGCCAGTTGTTGCGGTTGCTGAAATGGCGTTCGCTGTGTTGTGAATACATGGCAGTGTTCCGGCGGTGTTTTGCGTTATGGTAGCACCGTATCGGTTTATCGGGGCGGCGTAATCATGCGTTTGCACGCTGAAAATCCGTCCACACTTGATAATCATTGTCGCTTAAACGGGTTTGTGGTATAAATCCTAGAAATTTAGCTCTAAACTCTAATAACTGCCGATTAACCGAGAATCATGATGACACACACCGAATCAAGCGCGCAGCCGTCAACTATGGACACGGCTGCTTTTTTAAAGCACATCGAATCCGCATTCCGCCGCATTTTTTCAGACGACCTCAATCTCATGCAATACCTGCCCGAAGACAAATGGCTTGCCTTGAAGCAGGCGGGTTTGCTGTTGCCCTTCCTCGACAAAAAACATGGCGGCCGCAAGGGCAGCCAGTTTGAAATCCAAGAAGTCCTGCGGATTGCGGGGCATTACGGCGTGCCCGTTACCCTGCGTACCGGCATCGAAGGTGCGCTGGTGTTGCAGCCTCTGCAAGAGTTTGGCGACGAAGCGCAAGTCGCGCAAGGTTTGGACATGGTTTTCAAAGGCGAGGGTGGTGGTTTGGGTATTACCGAACCCGAAACCTCCGGCGCGGCGATTGCCCGCGAAATGCAGTCCTACTACGAATACATCGACGAACAAACGATTTACGTCAACGCCGCGAAATATTGGCAGGGCAACTCGCAGAGCGACTTTCTCCTCGTCGCCGCCAAAGAGCGCAAAAACGGCAAACTCTCCAAAGTCATCAACCTGCTGCTCGTTCCCAAACAATACATCCGCTACGAAGCCCTCGCATCCGAAGGCCTGCGCGCCGTCCGTTACGCCGTCAACCGCATTGATGCCCAAATGCCCGCCGCCGCCATCATGAAACTCTCGCAGAGCGACGCCGCCGGTTTGCGCGCGTTCCAAAACATCTTTATCCGCAGCCGCCTGCAACTGATCGGCATGACGCACGGCATCATGGAATACATCCTTGACAACCTGAACCGATACGTCCGCCACGACATCAAATTCGTTGATTACGAACGCCGCGAAATCCAACGCCGCCATCAGGTTTCCGAGATTCTTTACCGCTACGTCTGCCATTGCGTTTCGCCCGTTGCCCCCGTCGCCCATCAGCTGATGGAGGCAAACATCATCAAAACCCTCGCCACGGAATACACTTACGCCGCCGCCCAAATGTTGCAAAAACTCTTGGGCGCGAAGGGTTTTGAACGCGGACACACCGCCAGCAATATCGCTATCGACATCCGCCCCTTCACCATCTTCGAAGGTCCGAACGATATGCTTTATGCCGAAATTTACGACCAGTTCGTCCGTGCCACCGCCGAAGAAAAAGAAGCAGGCATTAAGTTGGACAAAAACCAAACCCTGCTCAATCGTCTGCAAACCGACGCCCGCTTTGCCGCCGTTGCGCGCGACTACACTTTACCCGAAGATATCCGCAGCTTCCTGCAGGAACGCACCTTGACCGATGCCTGCGCCTTGCAAAAAGTCTTCATCGGCAAAATCATCGCCCGACTATTTGTCTTCGTACAGGCGGAACACGAAGACACCGCAGCCTTCCTGTTGAACGACATCCGCAAAGACATATTGGACTGCCGATATTGCGGTTGATGGTTTAAGGCAGAGAGGTCGTCTGAAATCGGTTTTCAGACGACCTAGGGCGGATTTTCATATTTTCAATTCAAAAGCAGCTTCGTTACGAAAATCAAATGAATCAATTGATTTAGTCATGTTCATTGACTTTCAGACGACCTCAAAGCCCATGACCCTCTCCAAACTTCCTCTTTGGCAGACTTCCGAACAAGTCTGCGACATCTTACTTGCGCTGCCGGAAAAGCAGCGCAATCGTGCGTTGTACGAACTCGTTTCCCTTTTTGATCATGAAAACCCGCAAGGTCGAACGGAAGCCGAAAGTCAGCTTGTCGCCCTGCGCCTGCTGTGGCATGACCCGCGTTTTCAAGCTTTGGAAAACATCAAACATTGGTTACGCGATGTGCTTGGGTTGGACGAGTCAAACGGTTCATGGCTTACGTTGCAGAGCGACATTGAAACGCTGATGGAAATGCTCCATCCCGAAACCTGCCGCACTTACGGAGAATACGGCGGTATGTTCAAAAGCGCGCAAACGCTCGAACCTTTTGTCGCCCGAATGTTTGAGCGCGATACCGAGGCCTCGCGCAGCATGGCTTGGGACTGTCTGTATTGGAACAAAGAGCTCCGCCGTTTACGCCCCGATTGGGATGAATGGTTGAAAGAAGAAATCCGAAATCTGCATGATAAATACGGCGAAAACAAATAGCCGCCGCAACTGATTCAGGTTGACTGAAAGGTGTTTCTGACTTTGAGCGGCTGAAAATCAAACCCGACTGTTTTTTATAGTGGATTAACTATAGTGGATTAACTTTAAATCAGGACAAGGCGACGAAGCCGCGGACAGTACAGATAGTACGGAACCGATTCACTTGGTGCTTCAGCACCTTAGAGAATCGTTCTCTTTGAGCTAAGGCGAGGTAACACCGTCCTGGTTGAAAGTTAATCCACTATAAACGGCAATTTTGTATGGGAACGAATAGCGAACAATAAAAAGGTCGTCTGAAAATTTCAGACGACCTTTTTTCATTTCATCAACAGCCTAGTGGAATCAATCCAGCTTTTTAAAGTGGCGGCGGCGTTCCAGTTCGCTCAGGTAACGCTTGCGCAGACGGATGGACTGCGGCGTGATTTCAACGAGCTCGTCATCGTCGATAAACTCGACCGCACCTTCCAGCGTCAGCTTGATCGGCGTAGTCAGGCGCACGGCTTCGTCGGTGCCGCTAGCGCGGATGTTGGTGAGTTTTTTACCTTTGAGCGGGTTGACCACCAAATCGTTGTCGCGGCTGTGGATGCCGATAATCATGCCTTCGTAGATTTTGTCGTTGGGCGATACGAACATACGGCCGCGGTCTTCCAGATTCCATAAGGCATAAGCGACGGCTTCGCCTTGCTCTTGGGAAATCAGTACGCCGTTGTGGCGGCCGGGCATATCGGGTTTCACGGGCGCGTAGTCGTCGAATACGTGGCTCATCAAGCCGACGCCGCGCGTCAGGGTCATGAATTCGCCTTGGAAACCGATTAAGCCGCGCGCGGGAATATGGTATTCGAGGCGGGTACGGCCGTTGCCGTCGCTTTCCATATTGGTCAGTTCGCCACGGCGGCGGCCGAGTTCTTCCATTACCGCGCCTTGGTTTTCGTCCGGTACGTCTACGGTCAGGTTTTCATAAGGTTCGCATTTTTGACCGTCGATGTCGCGGTACACGACGCGCGGCTTGCCGACTGCCAGTTCAAAACCTTCGCGGCGCATGTTTTCCAACAAAATGGTCAGGTGCAGTTCGCCGCGTCCGGATACGCGGAACACGTCGGCATCGGCGGTATCTTCCACGCGCAGGGCGACGTTGGTCAGCAACTCTTTTTGCAGGCGGTCGCGGATTTGGCGGCTGGTCACGAATTTGCCTTCGGTACCCGCCAGTGGGCTGGTGTTCACCATAAAGTCCATCGTCAGCGTCGGTTCGTCCACGCTCAACATCGGCAAACCTTTGGGATTGTCTTTGTCGGTAATGGTTACGCCGATACCGATGTCTTCGATACCGGAAATAATCACGATGTCGCCGGCTTCGGCTTCTTCAAGCGGTACGCGCTCCAAACCTTTGAAACCCAAAAGCTGGTTGATGCGCCCTTGGGCAATTTGCTGATCGTGGTTCATCACGGCAACGACTTGGCCGGGTTTGATACGTCCGTTCAGGATACGACCGATGCCGAGACGGCCGGTGTAGTTGTCGTAGTCGAGTTGGGAAATTTGCAGTTGCAGCGTTTCGTCCGCGCTGCCGCTCGGTGCGGGCGTGTGTTTTAAGATGGTGTCGAACAGCGGACGCATGTCGTTGCTCTCGTCGGTTTCTTCCAGTTTGGCGAAACCGGACAGGCCGGAAGCGTAGACAATCGGGAAGTCCAATTGCTCGTCGGTTGCGCCCAAGTTGTCGAAGAGTTCGAAAGTTTGGTCGATGACCCAGCTCGGACGGGCGGACGGTTTGTCGATTTTATTGATGACGACGATCGGTTTCAGTCCCAAAGCCAAGGCTTTTTTGGTAACGAAACGGGTTTGCGGCATCGGGCCTTCCTGCGCATCCACCAACAATACGACGCAGTCCACCATACCCAAAACGCGCTCCACCTCGCCGCCGAAGTCGGCGTGTCCCGGGGTATCGACGATGTTGATGTGGTAGCCTTCGTAATCGATGGCGGTGTTTTTGGCGAGGATGGTAATGCCGCGTTCTTTTTCAAGGTCGTTGCTGTCCATCACGCGTTCGTCAATCTGCTGGTTGGCGCGGAATGTACCGGATTGGCGCAGCAGTTGGTCAACTAATGTGGTTTTGCCGTGGTCGACGTGGGCGATGATGGCAATGTTGCGAATTTGTTTCATGGTGATATGTATTTCAAATGATTTTTATCAAAAAGTAACTCGCGATTATATCACGGTTCATCTTATCGGACGGAGGGGGAGTAGATTAAATTTGAATCGGTACGGCGTTTGTCCTGGTTCAACCGTCATTCACTATATGCGTACTGCGGCACAGTTTGACGATAAAAGCATTTGAGAATAATTAATAATAAAATTTGATTGGGTTTTGTAATTTATTTGCTTTTATTTATGGTTAAAAAGTGTAAATATTTTTGAATGTTGAAATGGATTCTTAATACCAATGGCAACAAATATCTATATAAAACAAGGTATTGAATTTTCAGACGACCTTTTAAGGCTTCTGTTTCTTTTGATAATTGTTTGTATTTTAAATAGAAAATTTGTCAAGCGTCAGGCTTTTTCATACAATTCAGCCATCAAGAAACAACACGCAATGTTTTTTACAGACACTTTACAATTTCAAAGAAAGAGAAAGAATTATGCAAGGCAATCAAGCTGTTATCGATTATATGAACGAACTGTTGTCCGGCGAGCTGGCTGCACGCGATCAATACTTCATCCACTCACGCCTGTACTCCGAATGGGGCTACAACAAACTGTTCGAGCGTCTGAATCATGAGATGGAAGAAGAAACCACCCACGCCGAAGACTTCATCCGCCGTATCCTGATGCTGGGCGGTACGCCTAAAATGACCCGTGCCGAACTGAACATCGGTACCGACGTGATTTCCTGCCTGAAAGCGGATTTGAACACCGAGTACGAAGTACGCGATGCGTTGAAAAAAGGCATCAAACTGTGCGAAGAAGCACAAGACTACGTTACCCGTGATTTGATGATTGCCCAGTTGAAAGACACTGAAGAAGATCACGCCCACTGGCTGGAACAACAACTGCGTCTGATCGAACTCGTCGGCGAAGGCAACTACTATCAAAGCCAACTGTAATTAAGCGTATAAGGAGCTGAAAATGAAAGGCGATCGCTTAGTTATCCGCGAGCTGAACAAAAACTTGGGCTTGCTCTTGGTTACCATCAACCAATACTTCCTGCATGCCCGCATTTTGAAAAACTGGGGCTTTGAAGAATTGGGCGAACATTTCTTCAAACAGTCCATCCGCGAAATGAAATCCGCAGACGATTTAATCGAGCGTATTTTGTTCTTGGAAGGCCTGCCTAACCTGCAAGAATTGGGCAAGCTGCTGATCGGCGAATCAACTGAGGAAATCCTGTCCTGCGATTTGACAAAAGAACAGGAAAAACACGATGCCCTCATCGCTGCCATCGCCATCGCGGAACAACAGCAAGACTACGTCAGCCGTGATTTGTTGGAAAAACAAAAAGACATCAACGAAGAACACATCGACTGGCTCGAAACCCAGCAGGAGCTGATCGGCAAAGTCGGTTTGCCGAACTACCTGCAAACAGCGGCGCAAGAGGACTAAAACACAAACCACTGCCAAATATAGCAGTCCCTGCACCCATAAACGGCATATCCTTTCGGATATGCCGTTTTTCTTTTAATATAGTGGATTAAATTTAAATCAGGACAAGGCGACAAAGCCGCAGACAGTACAGATAGTACGGAGCCGATTCACTTGGTGCTTCAGCACCTTAGAGAATCGTTCTCTTTGAGCTAAGGCGAGGCAACGCCGTACTGGTTTAAAGTTAATCCACTATACTTTGTCAGTAAAAGAGACGGTTCCCTGCTTTGTTAAGAAGTGAATATGCAGCATATGTGGTTTTAAACTGAAATAAAATCATATGAATAATAATAAGTTATAAATATTTTTGTATTATTTCCCTTGCTGCTCTTGAAATATTTAGAATTTTTGTTTTAAACTGCACACATTACCTATTCCATTATTTATGTATTCTGTCATGCAAACAGCGCATCATTCATCTGCTTTCTTCTATTGGTACCACACAAACGTGCGGTACTTTTTTGCGCTTGTCTGAAACAGATTAGAGATAGGATACGCAAATCAGAGCCGCCTCATTTGAGCGGCTTTTTTGTTACCTATACATGGCCGCATCAATTGAAATATGAAATAAAACACAACTGAATCAGGATTACAGCCATGACACCGTCCATAAACGCCCAAACAAAAAACCTTCCTTTACACCGCTGCCAAATGATTGTTGACGGCAACAGCCATCACACAACAGCTTCCCAAGCCTTGCCGGGCAGTGCAGATACGCTGATTAGCGAGGCATTGATTCCGCAAATCCGTATGGTTGCCACTTTGATTGCAGGCGAAAGGCACGATTTTGAAGCAGACAGCCCTGCTGTCTTTACGGAGGAAGCCGATTTTTTTGCCGCACGCATCTTGGTATTGGGGGTACACCGTTTTCATCTGGATATCACGCTGTTGCCTATGCTGAAAACCGCCAACCAACGCGCCCAAGCGTTTGCCAAATGCCACCATCTCCCATTTACCCCCGCCCAAATGCATATGAGCCTGCATGCCCGCCGTCCTGACAACTTGCTGATTGTCGAAACCGAACACGAAATGGAAAACCATGGCAGCCTGATTGCCAACAGCCTTGCTTTCGCAGCCAAACTTCCCCGCCTGCCTTTGTAAACCATATTGACGCACTTGATAAAAATCAAATTTGCACCATATTCCACGGCAAGGCGCAGTATATTGATGCGCAGTTTGCCGATAACGCTCGGCTTAGACAATACCACTTCAAAAAGGATAAAAAAATGAAAAAACTCATTGCCTTAGCCGCACTTTCCTCACTTGCTCTCGCTGCCTGCAAAGACAATACCCAAGCCCAGCTTGAGCAGCAGCAAAAACAAATCGAAGCACTTCAGCAGCAACTTGCCCAACAACAAGACAATACGATTTACCAACTCACGCCGGAAGGTGTGAAAGATACCATTCCAGCCGAAGCGCAAGCCAACGGCAACAATGGACAGCCTGTGACCGGAACAGACGGACAACAATATATTTATGACCAATCCACTGGCAGCTGGCTGCTGCAAAGCTTGGTCGGTACGGCGGCAGGCGCATTCATCGGTAACGCGCTGGCAAACAAATTCACACAAGCGCGTAATCAAAACAGCCCGATTGCCCAGCGCGCACGCGCCCATTATTATCAAACGGCCCGTCCCAACAGCCGTACCAGCCAGCAACTCAATACCCGCAGCCTGCCTGCGCAACAACAGGCGGCGCAACAGCAACGTTACCGCCAAACAACCCAGCAGCCGTCCAATTATCGCCGCCCAATGAGTCGCGGTTTTGGCCGCCGCCGCTAAAGCCATTTGATTGTTTAAAACGGGTTTCCGATTCGGCAAAGAGTGCTGATCAGAGAAAGACAGCGTAACAGAGTTCGCTGATTTGCCGATTAAAGCAGATGAAGGTCGTCTGAAAATTCAGACGACCTTTGTTTATGCATCGCCGTAAAATGAAAGATGCCTTTAGTCAATACCTTTTATCAAAAGAAAAAGGGGATGCGGTTGCATCTGCATTTTCAGACGACCTGAGTTTCAAGTAAAATCTACCTCGTCTGAAACACACTCAATCTCTCAGTAAGGAAAACATCATGAGCAACCATCACAAACTTATCATCCTCGGTTCAGGCCCCGCCGGCTACACCGCCGCCGTCTATGCCGCCCGCGCCAACCTCAAGCCCGTCATCATTACCGGCGTCGAACAGGGCGGACAACTGATGACCACCACCGAAGTCGACAACTGGCCCGCAGACGCCGAAGGCGTACAAGGCCCGGAACTGATGGCGCGCTTCCTTGCCCATGCCGAACGCTTCGGCACCGAAATGATTTTCGACCAAATCCACACCGTCGATTTGCAAAACCGTCCCTTCACCCTCAAAGGCGACATGGGCGAATACACCTGCGACGCCCTGATCGTCGCCACCGGCGCATCCGCCAAATATCTGGGGCTGCCCAGCGAAGAAACCTTTGCCGGCAAAGGCGTATCCGCCTGCGCGACCTGTGACGGTTTCTTCTATAAACAACAAGACGTGGCCGTCGTCGGCGGTGGCAACACCGCGGTAGAGGAAGCCCTTTACCTCGCCAACATTGCCAATACCGTTACCCTGATCCACCGCCGCGACAGCTTCCGCGCCGAAAAAATCATGGTGGACAAACTCATGCAGCGCGTTGAAGAAGGCAAAATCATCCTCAAGCTCAACAGCAATCTGGACGAAATCTTGGGCGACGAAGGCGGCGTCACCGGCGCTCGTTTGAAACACAACGACGGCACTACCGAAGACATCGCCGTCAAAGGCGTTTTCATCGCCATCGGCCATAAACCCAACACCGACATTTTCAAAGACCAGCTCGATATGGACGAAACCGGCTACCTGAAAACCAAAGGCGGTACGGGCGACAACGTCGGCGCGACCAATATCGAAGGCGTATGGGCGGCAGGCGACGTCAAAGACCATACCTACCGTCAAGCCATCACCAGCGCGGCTTCCGGTTGCCAAGCCGCACTGGATGCCGAACGCTGGCTCGACCGACAAGGGTTGTAAAATGTAGTGGATTAACTAAATCAGGACAAGGCGACGAAGCCGCAGACAGTACAGATAGTACGGAACCGATTCACTTGGTGCTTCAGCACCTTAGAGAATCGTTCTCTTTGAGCTAAGGCGAGGCAACGCCGTACTGGTTTAAAGTTAATCCGCTATATCCGAAACGGTTTTCTCAAGCATAAAGGTCGTCTGAACCTTTCAGACGACCTTTTTTATAGTGGATTAAAATTGCAATGATACGGCGTTGCCAACGCCCTTATGTACTACCCGTACACGGCGGGCGTTGCCGCCTTGTCTCATTTTTATTTTAATCCACTATACAACATTTACAACAGAAAAACACATTATCCATCCTGCCTTATCCGATTTTATGAGCAAACAGCCCAACAGCGTAGACCCAGCCGAAATCCCGCAAGACCAAACCGTCCCGCGCAGCAATACCGACAACGCGCCGCGTTCCGCCATCCATCAGACGCTTTATTCCGCCGATACGTTTGCCCAACACGATTATCTCGCGGGTAAAAAACTGCCCGACATCGCCCGCCCGCAAGCGGGGCAGACCAACTGGCTGCATTTCGTCGGCATCAACGACGCCGCGCTGCTCAAACACACGCTGGAGCCTTACGGCATCCACGAGCTGGTCATCGAAGACATCCTCAGCCGCAAACAACGCCCCAAAATCGAAGACTACGACAATTATCTGTTTATCGCCGCGCAGGTTTACCACTACACCGCCGCCGGCAAACTGAATTCCGACCAAGTGTATCTGATTATCGGCAAGGATTTCGTGTTGTCGTTCCAGCAAAAACCGCTGGGGCTGTTCAGCCAGCTGCGCCGCCAAATGAGCGAAAACCCGCGCGGTATCCTCGGCAAAAACACCGCATTCCTCGCCTATTGCCTGCTCGATCGTATCGTGGACGACTATTTCATCGTTTTGGAAGAGTACAACAACCGCGTCGAAGCCATAGACAAATCCCTGTTTAAAAACGAAAACAGCGACATCCTCGGAAAAATCCACCGTCTCAAGCGCGATGCCGTCCGCCTTCGCCGCACGCTCTTGCCTTTACGCGACGTGTTCTATCAACTTGCCGTGCGTGTCGATTTCACCATTTTCAAAGGCGAGTCCACCGTCTATCTGCGCGACGTTTACGACCACAACATGCAGCTTCTCGAATCGCTTGACGCCTCGCGCGACATGGTGTTGAGCATGATGGACATCTACCTTTCCTTCCAGTCCAACCGCATGAACCAGCAGATGCGCGTCCTGACCGTCATCACCATCATCTTCATGCCCCTGACCGTCATCACCGGCATCTACGGCATGAACTTCGACAACATGCCCGAGCTGCATTGGCATTACGGCTATTTTATCGTTTTAGGTTTGATGCTGTGCATCATCGTCGGGCTGCTGATTTTCTTCTCGCGCAGAAAATGGTTATAAACCCATAAAAAAATCCAATTTCCGTATATTCATATATTAAATACAATCAGTAAGGTCGTCTGAAAACCATCCCAACCACTGAACGGCCGCCCGTCTAACACAAACATTCATTTTTAAAAGAGGAACACCATGGACCAAACCCGCCAACTCCCTTCACACGAACTCATCATGTCCGAACTGATGATGCCGGACACCGCCAATTTCAGCGGCAACGTCCACGGCGGCGAACTTTTGCGCCTGCTCGACCAAGTCGCTTATTCCTGCGCAAGCCGTTACAGCGGCAACTATTGCGTTACCCTGTCTGTCGATAAAGTCTTGTTTAAAGAGCCGATACACGTCGGCGACTTGGTAACCTTCTACGCCAGCGTCAACTACACAGGCCGAACCTCCATGGAAATCGGCATCCGCGTCGAGGCGCAAAACATCCGCACCGGCGAAGTGCGCCATACCAACAGCTGCTACTTCACCATGGTCGCGGTTGAAGACGGCAAACCCGTTCCCGTCCCGCCGTTGGAAATCACCACCGAGCGCCAACGCTGCCGCTATGAAAAAGCCAAAAAACGCAAAGCCTTGAGCCTCCAGGCATCCGACGAAGCTTCTTGCGGATGCTGAAAACGGACGGATAAAACGGATTGCAAGACAAAGGTCGTCTGAAAACCAGGTTTCAGGTTTTCAGACGACCTTTTTATTTGACGGATAAGGACATTATCGAAACTGCGTCTGTCGAAGCAGTTTCAGACGACCTTCTTCAGTAGGGCAACCCTTACGCTTCTTCCGCTTTGCTGCGGATAATCAGAAGCGGCAGGTGGCTTTGGCGCATAACGGTTTCGGCGAAGCTGCCCATCAGGAGGTGCATCAGGCCGGTGCGGCCGTGTGTGCCGAGTACCAGCAGGTCGGCGCCGTTTTCATCGGCGTAATCGACCAAATCCTGCGCCATTTCACGCGCGCCTTTGTTGGCGACCAGCAGGTGTTTGACAATGTTTTCCACGCCGTTTTCGCGGGCGGTTTTTTCAGCGAAGTCCAAGACTTCGTTGCCTTGGGCGACGGCAGCGGCCTCGTAGCTTTCGTGTTGCAGGAATTCAGGGGCGAGCGCCATGTATTCGGCGGGGTTGGCGACGTGTACCAAAGTCAGGCGGGCGTTGTTGACGCTTGCCAACTCGGCGGCGTGTTTCAGGGCGTTGAGGGAAGTTTCGCTGCCGTCAACGGCTACAACCAGATGTTTGTACATAGTTCATTCTCCTTTTGCGCCGCAGGCGGCACTTTGTTTCATGCGGTTGGGAAGGGTCCGATATGAAACGATTATAGACTCTTTCGGGCTGCTGCAACAGCCCGTCTGCTTTCCAGTATAATATGTGTCGCATTCGTCCGCAGCGTTTTGCGTTGATTTTCATTCATTTATTGATATATCACAAGGTTGGGTATGAACGACACCGTTTTTCTTCCTTCGCGCCGTTTCGGCGGTATTGCCAGACTCTATGGAGATGAAGCACTGGCGCGGTTTTCGAGCGCGCACGTCTGCGTGGTCGGCGTGGGCGGGGTAGGCTCTTGGGCGGTGGAGGCTTTGGCGCGGACGGGCATCGGTCGTTTGACCTTGATTGATTTGGACAACGTCGCCGAGTCCAATGTCAACCGCCAGCTTCATGCGCTGACCGACGATTTCGGCAAGGCGAAGGTAACGGCGTTGTGCGAACGCATTGCCCAAATCAATCCGCAATGCGAAGTGGAGGAAATCGAGGATTTTGTGACGGAAGACAATCTGGAAACGCTTTTCAGACGACCTTTCGACTTTGTCATCGACGCGATAGACCAAGTGCGCGTCAAGGCGGCGATGGCGGCTTATTTCGTGCGGCACAATCAGCCGTTTATCCTCAGCGGCGGCGCGGGCGGACAGAAAAATCCGGCGTTGATTCAAACCGCTGATTTGAGCCGCGTTACCCACGACCCGCTGCTTGCCAACCTGCGTTATACCTTGCGCAAACGCTACGGCTTCAGCCGCGATACCAAAGAAAAAATGCGCGTGCCGTGTGTGTTCTCGACTGAAAACATTACGCCGCCGCAATCGGACGAAGCGTGTTCGACCGATACTGCGCCGCAAGGGCTGTCCTGCGCGGGCTATGGCGCGAGTATGCTGGTGACGGCTTCGTTCGGTCTGTACTGCGCGCAGGCGGCGGTGGAGCATATTGCGGGACGGAAATGAGATGAATCGATTTTTTAAAACCTATTTTATCGCCAGCTTGATTTATGCGGTTGTCTTCGGTTTGCTGGTGTACAGTGTCGGTTTGCTGTTTTCAGGATTCGAATGTTTTGATATTGACGCTGACAATGAACAGTATGCAGAGTATTGTTCACGAGCTCATGAAATGTCGGCTTTTGAGAAAGTGTCTTTGAAGTTTTTCTTCTTTCCGTTTTTATCCGTGATGTTATTGTCCCTACTCAATGCCGGCATTATGAAGTGGACCAAACGCTGTACAACTTCGATGACTCTTGCCTTGCCTATTGTCGAATGGTGGATTGTTTGGTTCGTTTTTTTGCTGTGGGAGTGGAGTAGTCTGGATAGTTGGACGTCAATAGGAGGACTTCTTCTTTTCGGATTGCCTGTTTATGGCATGGCAGCAGTTCAAGCACTGAGTGTGTTGGTCTCTTCTGCAAATGCCAATCAGAAAATTTGATGTGGGTTTAAGCCTTTTGAAATTTATTTTTTCAGACGACCTTTTTTGCCTATGAACCGATTTTTCAAAGCCTATTTTATTGCCAGCCTGATTTATGCGGTGTGGTTCGGCGTGTTGATGTATGCCGTCGATCCGATGTTTGGCGCAATGGGATGCGACATGCAGTCGGGCGATTATTTGTGTTTTCAGGACGGCTCTCCGCGGCCGTTTACCAATTTCCTTTATCCTTTCCTGTCCGTTCCGATATTCAGCCTTTTGCACGCTGCCATCATGAAGTGGCGCAAACGCTGCTCGGTCGGGATGATTTGGTTTTTGGTCGGCTGCGAATGGCTGCTATTGTCGGTTTGGATAATCGCGATGCTGGCACGCGATGGCTTTGTGTTTTCCCGCGATGCCGTTACGGTGCTGACCGGCTCGTTTTTCGCTGTTTTGCCGCTGCTGGGCATGGCGTTGGCGCAAACGCTAGCCATTGCCATCGCTTCTTTGAAAAGCCAACGCAAAAAAGGCTGATTTTTGTTTTGCTACACTTGTTTTAGCGAAACCCGCTGCGTTTTCAGACGACCCCGTTATTGATTAACCACCCATCAAACCTAATAAGAAAAAGCTCTTCTAATCATGCCTTCAGAACACCTTATCTCTTCCGCCGCGGCAACGTCGTCTGAACATACTGTCGCGTGGGTATTCGGCCAACCCGTAACCGATTTGCCTCAGGATTTGTTTATTCCGCCCGATGCTTTGAAGGTTGTCCTAAGCAGCTTCCAAGGGCCGTTGGATTTGCTGCTTTACCTTATCCGCAAACAGAATATCGACGTTCTCGATATTCCGATGGTGAAGATTACCGAGCAATATCTACACTATATCGCCCAAATGGAAGCGTATCAGTTTGATTTGGCGGCGGAATATCTTTTGATGGCGGCGATGCTGATTGAAATTAAATCGCGCCTGCTGCTGCCGCGTCCCGAAGAGATCGAGGATGAGGAGGCGGATCCGCGTGCCGAGCTGGTGTGCCGCCTTTTGGCTTACGAACAGATGAAGCTGGCGGCGCAGGGTTTGGATGCGTTGCCGCGCGCGGGAAGGGATTTTGCTTGGGCGTATCTGCCGTTGGAAATCGCGGTCGAGGCGAAGCTGCCGGAGGTGTATGTCGCCGATTTGACGCAGGCGTGGCTGGGCATTTTGTCGCGGGCGAAACATACGCGCAGCCATGAAGTGATTCAGGAAACCATTTCCGTGCGCGCGCAGATGACGGCGGTTTTACGTCGTCTGAACGAGAGCGGGATATGCAAATTCAGCGATTTGTTCAAACCGGAGCAGGGCGCGGCGTATGTGGTCGTCAATTTCATCGCGCTCTTGGAGCTTGCCAAAGAAGGTTTGGTCCGCATCGTCCAGCCGGACAACTACGGCGAAATCGAAATCAGCCTGAAACAGGAAAATTTAGAACGCCCGGAAGCGGAAGAGGGCATTTCAGACGACCCCGCCGCCGACGTTGAAGGCGAAACGGCATGATGATTTCACGCTTGGCAAACCCATACCCATTTTAATCAACTGCCCTTTATATAGTGGATTAACTTTAAATCAGGCCAAGGTGACGAAGCCGCAAACAGTACAGATAGTACGGAACCGATTCACTTGGTGCTTCAGCACCTTAGAGAATCGTTCTCTTTGAGCTAAGGCGAGGCAACGCCGTACCGGTTTAAAGTTAATCCACTATAAACAAACAGGTACGAATTTATGAACAGTGTTTCCCCGTTCAACCGTAAAGCCTCGCTGTGGGCGGTCGGTTTGATGTTGTTCGCTTTGTTTTTCGGTGCGGGCAATCTGATTTTCCCTGCTTATCTCGGACAACAGGCTGGGGAAAGCTGGTTCTCTGCGATGACGGGTTTCCTGTTGACCGGCGCGGGCCTGCCGCTGTTGGGCGTGATTGCCATCGGCTATTCCGGTTCGCGCGATGTGCAGGCGCTGGCATCAAGGGTTGCGCCCTGGTACGGTGTGGCGTTTGCCGTCGCGCTGTATTTGTCCATCGGGCCTTTGTTTGCCATGCCGCGTACGGCGACGGTGTCGTTTGAGATTGCCGTTGCGCCGTTTTTGACTGAAAGCCAAAAAACAGTCGGGCTGGCGGCGTTCAGCGTGGCGTTTTTCGGCGTGGCGTATTGGCTGTCGATGTCGCCGGGCAAACTGGTGGACCGCATCGGTAAAATCCTGACGCCCGTATTGCTTTTGACGATTGCCGTTTTGGTCGGCTATGCCGCGTTGAATCCGATGGGCGTTCCCGCAGCGGCACAAGGCGATTTTGGCCTCCGTCCGTTCATAAAAGGCATTTTGGAAGGCTACGGCACAATGGACGCACTCGCTTCGCTGGTGTTCTCCATTATCGTCATTGACGCCGTGCGCGCGATGGGTGTGGACAACCGCTCCGATCTGCTGCGGACGACCGCCGTTTCAGGCATCGTTGCCGCATCTTGTCTGGCATTGGTGTACCTCTTCATCGGCTATATGGGCGCGACAAGCGTGTCAGGCTTGGGACTTCAGGAAAACGGCGCGGAAGTGTTGTCGAAAACGGCAAATTTCTACTTCGGCGTCCCCGGAAACATCCTCTTGGGCGTCATCGTCCTGCTCGCCTGCTTGAGTACCGCCGTCGGACTGATTACATCATGTTCCGAATATTTCAACCGCCTGTGTCCCGGCATTCCTTACAAAATGTTCGTCGTCGTCAATACGGTCGTGTCTATGGCGTTGGCGAACAAAGGCCTGTCCTCCATCCTGATCTTCTCCATTCCGATGCTGATGCTGCTGTACCCGCTGACCATCGTCATCATCCTGCTGGTCTTCCTGCACAAACTGTTCAGCGGCAGCCGCATCGTCTATTTCTGCACCATGATGGCAACGCTGGCAGTCGGTTTGCTCGATGCCTATAAAGCCGCGTTCGGTTTCAGTGAAGAAGTCGCCGCCGACATCAACGGCGCACTGCCGCTTTACAACGTCGGGCTGGGCTGGCTGCTGCCCGCAACCGTCGGCTTTATTTTAGGGTGCATCCTGAACGCCGCGCTCAAGAAAAAACATAAGGCTTAAATCACAAAACAAAGGTCGTCTGAAAGATTTCAGACGACCTTTTCTATTCAATCCCAGATAAATCCAGAAATTTGATGGATGCTCATTTTCGCAGGCTGCCTGACCTTTATGGTTGACAACTGCACTTCGGATGCGGGCCGGTTAACCGGAAACTACAAAATCCACCGTATGCGCTTCGCTATAATCGGGGATTTCCAGCTTGTTGATCATACGGTGTATCACATCATTCGGCACGGAATGTTCGCGGTTACGGTTTTGCGACAGCAATTGCGTGTAAGGCACTTCCAAATAAATCAGGTGTACCCGCGCGCCGTAGTCGGCGAACATAGGCAGCCACTTGCTGCGCAGGTCGCGGTTGAGGTTGGTGGCGTTAAAGACAAATGACGTGCGGGCGCGCAGGTATTCTTTTGCCTGCTCTTTACCCAAGCGCACGGCTTCTGCGGTGTGTTTCGGGTCGGCGGGGTCGAGTTTGCGCTCGCGGCGGATGTCGTCCAGCGACAGCATGGGCAGATGGGCAAGGTGTTGCCGGATATAGCTGTCTTTGCCACTGCCCGCTATGGCACACATGGCGTACACGTCAAAGGTTCGGTCGTCAAACGGCTGGTAATCGGGCATTTCGCTGCGGCCGTTAAGGTAAAGATAGCGGCCGTAATCGCTGGCGAAATTGCGTGCTTTGCCCCAGCAGCCGTTTTCTTCGCACAGCTCGCGGAACAAGTCGATGCGCAGCAGGATATCCTGTTGGTCGCGGCAGATACGGCCCAGAACGTCGGCTTTGGCAAGCATAGCGAGGTGGGCGGTATTGACCTGCAAAGAAGCGGCGATGACGGCGCGTTCCGGATTCGGTTTGTCGATTGCCCACAGCGGCAGTCCGTGCAGGCGCACGAGTTTTGCTATCACTTCGCGCACGGCAAACGGCGCGGCAAGTTCGGTATAAAGCAGGGTACGGGCGGTGTATTCGCCTTTTTTGGCATGGTTCGGAGACACAATCCGCTCTTTGCCGCCTTGGCTTTCGCGCTTGGTGGTGCTGCGTTTTTCTACGTCGTGCAACATGGCGGCGGCAAACAGGATATGTTGCTCCTGCTCGCTGAGTGTTTGGAATTCAGACAGTTGCAGCAGGGCTTCACACACTATTTTAGTATGGACGAACACATCGCCTTCAGCGTGCCATTCAGGATCCTGCGGCACGTTTTTCATGTCGGCAAACCAGCTGAAACGGTGTTCCAAGGCTTGCCAGTCGGGAAGTTTGCCGGGTGTGTAATGGGGGAATGTCCACATGGTCGTCTTTCTTATTATTGGATGACTTGACTTCAGGTCGTCTGAAATTGCCAGCTTTGCCAATGGTATTTGTCGTAGTCGATAAGGCGGGCGGGCTTCCAAGTTTTTGTCCAATGCACATCGGTTTTAACGTGTTTGGCGCGAACAAGTTTAAAGAGGTTGTCAAACTCGTTGGACTGTACGGGCAGGTTACCGTTGTTGGTGGCGAAACCGGCGGCGTTGCGGATGACGAAGCCTTCGCTGCATGCTTCGCCTGTTTTCGGGTCGTAGCCGCCGAGTTTGCCTGCGGTTTGCACGCTGTCTGTCCATGTTGCACCTAAATTGGCGAGCAGCCATTGCGCCAAAGCGGTGTCTTCGTCGGCGTATTTTTGGGTGAAGTCGGCAAGCGGCTGCACGATGGGAAGTTCGGGGACGGTGGGGAAGTCGAACAGCTGGGCATAGAATTTAACTTCTTCCCACGACAGCCAATGTCCGCCGCGTCGGACGGCAAACAGGTAAAAATAGCTTTCCAACTGCGAATAGGCGATGGAGTGGATGCCGTACATATTTTCGCCGAAAAGTTCGAGGTCGCCCAAGTCGTCTTTGATGTGCTGCCAGCGTTGCAGCAGCGGTTTGTCCCACGGATGTTGGGTAGGGGCGGCATGGCTGCGGGCATAAAGACCGTGGGCGGCGAAGCAGTTGTTTTGCCCGTCCAGCTTTTCGGTCAATACCAATTGCGGCAGAGTAGCGAAATGCGCGAGGTAGCCGCGAGGCATAAAGCGGTCGTCTGAAGTCGTGCCCAGGCTGATGGGGGCGTGCAGGCTGCGGGCGTATTTTTGTGGTTCGGTATTGGCTATCATGATTTGTCCTTGAAATTTATAGTGGATTAACTTTAAACCAGTACGGCGTTGCCTCGCCTTAGCTCAAAGAGAATGATTCTCTAAGGTGCTGAAGCACCAAGTGAATCGGTTCCGTACTATCTGTACTGTCTGCGGCTTCGTCGCCTTGTCCTGATTTAAATTTAATCCACTATATTTTTTAAGTTTTTCGGATGGTTTCTGCGGCTGATTATATTTTTTCTACCGTATCGCTTTGTTTAGACACCAAAAGCTGGTCGACTTTCAGATTTTCGGTGTCGATGATTTCAAATTTATAGCCCGCGTAAACTAAAAAATCGGTGCGTTTCGGGATTTTGCGCAGGGAATACATCATAAAGCCGGCGATGGTTTCGTAGTTTTCCGAATTGGGAAACTCTTCAATGTCCAGCGCGCGCATGACGTCGGCGAGCGGGGTCGCGCCGTCCACCAGCCAAGTATCTTCGGTACGGCGGATGATTTGCAGCTCTTCTTCGGTATTGACCAGCTCGCCCATGACGATGCTCATCACGTCTTTCAGCGTTACCACGCCGACCACCAGCGCGTATTCGTTCACCACCACGGCAAAGTCTTCGCCGGAAGTTTTGAAGGTTTCCAAGACATCGTAAAGCGACAGCGTGTCGGGGATAAACAAGGCTTTGCGCAACACGCGCTTGTCGGTCAGGCGGACGTCTTTTTCTTTTAAAAACAAGGTCAATAGCGTGTGCGATTCGATGTAGCCGATGACGCGCTCCAAATCGCCGTCGCACACCAAGAATTTGTTGTGCGGTTTTTCCGACATCATTTCCAACACGGTATCGCTGCCGTCGTTTTTATCGAAATAGGCGATGTATTCGCGCGTGCTCATGGTGGAAGTCACCGTGCGCGCCTGCATGTCGAAAATATTTTCAATCAGGTAGTGTTCCTGTTCTTTTAACACACCCGCCTGCGCGCCCGCATCGACGACGGCGTAGATGTCTTCCGAAGTCAGTTGCTCTTGGCGAACGGTGGAAATTTTGAAGAGTTTGAATATCGCGTTCGCCAGTCCGTCAAATGTCCAAACGAAAGGCTTTAGGATAAAAATCAAAAACATCATCGGCCGCACGATGCGCACCGCCACTGCTTCGGGATGGGTCATCGCTATGCGCTTGGGCATCAGGTCGGCAATCAGGATGAAGCTGCCCGTGACCAGTGCAAACGTCAGCAGCGACGCGGCCGTACTGCCCCAACTGCCCGCGTTTGCCAACAAACCGCCAAAATAAGGGCGCACCGCCGCTTCGCCGACGATACCGGCGAGAATGGCGACGGCGTTCAAACCGATTTGGACGACGGTAATGAAACTGCCCGGCTGCTGCTGCATGTTGAGCACATCCAGCGCGCGCGTGTCGCCGCCGTCTTTTGCCATGACTTGCAATTTGATTTTGCGCGCCGAGGCGAGCGCGAGTTCGGAACAGGAAACGAATGCGCTGATGACGATCAGCAGGACCAATAATAATAAGGCTTCGAGAATATTCATGAAAAACGGTGTGTGTGGCAAACAGAGGACATTTTAGCATTAAAGGTCGTCTGAACGACGAATCGCCCCTTGTGGTTGGATGGGGCGTCCAACTTTGGGAGCGGTTCAGGTTTCAGACGACCTTTTGCCTTTTGGCTGCGGTTACATAAAAAACGTAGCGGCAAATAACGGGTTTATTTGCCCAGCAGTTCGATGCTGCAAGCTACTTTGCCGACACGCATTTCGGCTGTGCCCGAACAGCGCCTGTAGACCAATTTTTGCGGCTCGTTACTCGTCATGCTGATAGTCCTTAAGATATGTTTTTAGTTTTTTCAACTGAGTTTTGAGGTTGATTTGTATCGCTTTGTTTAGGCACTAAAATTAGCTCGATTTTTAGATTTTCAGGGTCTTTGAGTTTAACCTCATATTCATCATTAACCCAAACAAAGGAATGCGTAATAAGGTCGGCAATAGTTTCCTGTTTTTTTGAGTTAGGAAGCTTCAGTTGGCGAATTACGTCTTCTAGAGGTGTGGTACCGCTTACCTCACAGGGAGTTGTTTTTTTGTTATTAGGGAGGTTCTGCGACGAGGATTTTCTTTTTGATCGTTTTATTGGTTCTTCTATGAACACAGTGCTTATACTCTTCAAGAATATTGAAACAAAGAAATATATTGATGCAATTACCCAAAAGATAACTAAATCCTTATTGCTTATTTCTTCTATTTCCTCTTTGTTTAGGTTAAAAAATTGGGGGAACCAATATAAAAGTGTAACAAAAAATGCTAACAATAGTATCACCGAGCCAGTATTTGCTATTGTAGAAGCAGTTCTTTTAAATATAAGATGGCTGCCAAACTTGATATGAATTTTTTTTAATTTATCTATTTTACTAGGATTTTCGTCACTTATTGTTTTATTATCGGTATTGTTTATTATAGTTGATTGTTTTTCTTTTTTAATTATTTTATTAAAAAGAATAGGAAGAGTGGTGGATAGAATGGTTAGAATAAGAAAGAATATTATCGCTGATAAAATATAAGTATTTAATTTTGGGATAAATTCATCACTTGGTATAATGTGGTTGACAAGAATATCTATGAATCTTTCTTGTGATGATCTTCTTGATAACAAAGTGGTTATTACTGCGGTTAATCCAAGTAATAAGGTTTGCATACCATATTCTGAAAAATCATTCCGTAAGGTTTTAAAAAATTCTTTGCGTTTGGAATTGGGCATTTTACTATCTATCCTTTTAAATTATTTATTAATAACCTATTAATAGGTTAAGGTCGTCTGAAAACGGTTTTGAGGTTTTCAGACGACCTCTGTGGATTGTGGGCGGCAGATTAGCCTTGTCCTTCAAATCTATGGTTTAACCTTTGGCGGTAAAGCGTTTGTTGACGCGCAGGCGTTCGCCACGACCGGCTTTTTTGATTTCCAGCCAGTCGGTGTAGATGGCGTGGATGAGGTGGTTTATGGTTTCAAAGCCGTATTGCTGCGGGTCGGTGCCTTGTGCGGCGAGTTGCTTCGATACGTCGCTCAAACGCGCCCAGCCTTGTTCGTCGGCGTGGGTATCGACTGCCTGCTGTACGGCGGGGATCACGCGGGTAACGGGCAGTTTGCTGCTTTTTGCGGCGGGTTCGGGTTTTGCGGGTGTTGGTTGCGCGGTGTCTGCCGCAGGGCTTGGCGCGGTGTTTTCGTTCTTGGCTGGGTTGGGTTGCTTGCCGCGCGTTTTGCGTTTTGGTGCGGCGTTGGGGTCGTCTGAAACGGTTTCTTCTGCCTGATGGCTTGCCACCGGGTTTTCAGACGACCTCTCTGTCGGCTTGTCGGCGGATTTGCGGCGGCGGACTTGGAGTTGGTTGTTGTCGGTGCGGTGTTCGAAGATGTCGAAGGATTTGATGAGGTCGGAGAGTTTGCCGTAGCCGTAAAGCCTTGAGTCGAAATCGGGATTGATTTTGCTGATGTAGCTGCCGATGGGGCCGAGGTTTGCCCAGCCGAGGTCGTCGGCGTTTTCGCGCACGGCGCGTTTGAGCAGGGACAGCGCATCAGGGGCGGCGGCGGGGGTATTTTTGCCGCTGTTTTTCTCTTTTTCTTGGCGTTGTTTTTCGGGACGGAAGATTTCGGTGTAGATGAATTTGTCGCAGGCTTTGCGGAAGGCTTCGGGTGTTTTCTTTTCGCCGAAACCGTACACGGTCAGCCCGCTTTCGCGCAGGCGGCTTGCCAGGCGGGTGAAGTCGGAATCGCTGGATACGATGCAGAAGCCGTCGAAATTGCCGCTGTACAGTAAGTCCATCGCGTCGATGACCAGCGCCATGTCGGTGGCGTTTTTGCCTTTGGTGTAGGCGAATTGTTGGACGGGGATAATGGCGTGGGGCAGGAGGGCGGCTTTCCATTTGGAAAGGCCGTGGCTCCAGTCGCCGTAGATGCGTTTGACGCTGGCGATGCCGTATTTGGCAACTTCTTCGAGCAGTCGGTCGATGATGTCGGCGGGGGCGTTGTCGGCGTCGATGAGGACGGCGAGTTTTTTGTTGGCCAATGTGGTCATGGGGACTCCGTGGTATTCATGTCAGTCGAGGTCGTCTGAAAACCGGTTTTCAGACGACCTCGATCTATTAAAGCATATCTTGTATGGCGGCGCGTTCTTCTTCCAGCTCCGCCAGTGTCGCGGCGATGCGTTGGCGGCTGAACTCATCCGACAAGTCCAAGCCTTGGACGATGCGGTAGCTGCCTGCGTCGCAAATGACGGGGAAACCGAAAATCAAACCTTCGGGGATGCCGTAAGAGCCGTCGGAGGGGACGCCCATCGTTATCCATTTGCCGCTGCTGCCGAGCAGCCAGTCGCGCAGGTGGTAGATGGCGGCATTCGCGGCGGAAGCGGCGGACGACGAACCGCGCGCGGCGATGATGGCGGCACCGCGTCCGGCGATTTTCGGCATGAAGACTTCGGTGTTCCAATCGGGTTCGGTAATCATGTCTTTGACGGACTCGCCGTTGCTGGTGGCGTAGCGGTAGTCGGCGTACATGGTCGGGCTGTGGTTGCCCCAGACACACATTTGCTCGATGGAAGGAATCGGGCGGTTGATTTTTTCGGCGACTTGGCTGACGGCGCGGTGGTGGTCGAGACGCATCAGGGCGGTGAAGTTTTCCGGCGGGATGTCAGGTGCGGATTTCATGGCGATGTAGGCGTTGGTGTTGGCAGGGTTGCCGACGACGAGGACTTTGACGTCGCGATGGGCAACTTTGTTCAACGCCGCGCCTTGTACTTTGAAAATTTCGGCGTTGGCGTGCAGCAGGTCGGCGCGTTCCATGCCTTGCGTACGCGGGCGCGCACCGATCAAGAGGGCGATGTCGGCATCTTTGAAGGCGATTTCGGGGTCGTCTGTGGCGAAGATGTCGGCAAGGAGCGGGAAAGCGCAATCCTGCATTTCCATAATCACGCCGCGCAATGCCTGTTGCGCCTGTGGCAGATCGAGCAGTTGCAGGATAACGGGTTGGTCGCGTCCGAGCATAATGCCGCCGGCGATACGGAACAGGGTCGCATAGGCAATTTGCCCTGCGGCGCCGGTAACGGCGATGCGGACGGGAGGTTTGAGTGTCATGTTTTTCCTTTTGAAGTCGTTGTTTTACTTGGTTTGCGGATTATAACAGCATTGAGTATTAGAGAATGAAAAGGTCGTCTGAAACTGTGAATAGGTTTTCAGACGACCTTTTCGATTGCTGTCTGTCAATTTTCCGCATCGCGGCAGATTTCGATGGTTTCCTGAAGGCTGGAAACGCCGAAGATTTTTAGATTCGGAAACTCTTTTTCGTTGCGCGGCATATTGGCTTTGGGGACGATGGCGCGTTTGAAGCCGAGTTTTTCCGCTTCTTTGAGCCGCTCTTGTCCGCGTGCGACGGGACGGACTTCGCCGCTTAGGCCGATTTCGCCGAAGGCAACCATTTTTTCGGGCAGCGGGCGGTTGCGGAAACTGGAGAGCATGGCGAGGATGACGGCGAGGTCGGCGGCGGGTTCTCCGATTTTGACGCCGCCGACGGCGTTGAGGAACACGTCTTGGTCAAAACAGGCGATGCCGCCGTGGCGGTTGAGGACGGCAAGCAGCATGGCGAGGCGGTTTTGTTCGAGGCCGACGGTGAGGCGTTTGGGGGTGAAGCCGTGCGCATCATCAACCAATGCCTGAATTTCGACCAGAAGCGGGCGGCTGCCTTCCTGCGTGACCAAAACACACGAGCCGGGCGTGTCGTCGCGGTAGCTGGCAAGGAAGATGGCGGACGGGTTGGACACGCCTTTCAAACCGTTTTCGGTCATGGCGAACACGCCCAGTTCGTTTGCCGCGCCGAAGCGGTTTTTGATGGCGCGTATCATGCGGTAGTTGGAATGTTGGTCGCCCTCGAAATACAGCACGGTATCGACCATGTGTTCCAGTACGCGTGGGCCGGCGATCGCACCGTCTTTGGTCACGTGTCCGACCAGTATCATGGCGATGCCCATTTGTTTCGCCATACGCGTCAGTTGGGCGGCGCATTCGCGCACCTGCGACACGGAACCTGGGGCGGAGGTGATTTGGTCGGAATACATGGTTTGGATGGAGTCGATGACGACGACTTCGGGCTGATGCTGTTTCAAGGCCGTCTGAATCGCTTCCATGCGGATTTCGGCAAGCAGGTTCACGCCTTCGGTCGGCAGTTCCAAACGCTGCGCGCGCAGGGCGACCTGTTGGGCGGATTCTTCACCGGAAACGTACAGCACTTTACGGCTTTGCGCCATTTTGGCGATGGTTTGCAACAGCAGCGTGGATTTGCCGATGCCGGGGTCGCCGCCGAGCAGGATGACCGCACCATCGACCAAACCGCCGCCCAATACGCGGTCGAGTTCGCCCATGCCCGTCGGATTGCGCGGCACTTCGGTGGCAGTCACGGCGGATAGGGATTGGACGGTTGAGGTATCCGCTGCCCAAGATTGGAAGCGGGCGTTTTTCGGTTCGGGTGCGGCAAGGCTTTCCTGAAGCGTGTTCCACTCGCCGCAATGCGGGCATTTGCCCTGCCATTTCGGGGAAGTGCCGCCGCATTCGGTACATTGGTAGATGGTTTTGGGGGCTTTTGCCATGATGTTTTCCCTATGGGTTTTTTGAAGTGTGAAAAGGTCGTCTGAAAACTGATAGCGTTTTCAGACGACCTTTTTTCAAGGATTCGGACTGAGCTTATTTGCTTTCGTCTTTACCGTCTTTCTTGTCTTTTTTCGGAGCCGGTTTTTTCGCCGCCAAACCTAAAGACTTCTGCCATTCGGCTGGATTTTTCACCAAATCCAAGGCTTTGCGGAGCTGGTCGTCTTTGGCTGGATTAGGAATACGACGGCTGGAGAGGTCTTCGTCTTTATCTTTGTCCTTGCCTTTTTTGGACTTGGCGTTTTCGTCGGCTTTGGCGGTTTCGTTTGAATCAGGCGTGCTGATTTCGTTGCTGCTGTTGACGTCTTCGCCGCCGAGCGGGTTGCCGATGTGTCCGGCGAGGTCGGCTTCGCGGCTTTCAAAGGCGCGGTCTTTGTCTTTGACTTCGACGTCTGGGACGATGCCTTGCGCTTGAATTGAACGGTCGTTCGGCGTGTAGTACAGCGCGGTGGTCAGTTTGACTGCGCTGCCGTTGGACAGCGGAATCAGGGTTTGAACCGAGCCTTTGCCGAAACTTTGCGTACCGACGACGACGGCGCGTTTGTGGTCTTGCAGCGCGCCGGCGACAATTTCGGAGGCGGAAGCGGAACCTGAGTTAATCAACACGGTCATCGGGATGGTTTTCAACTCGGCGGGGAGATCTGCCAGCGGGTCTCTGCCGCTCGTGCGGATGTAGTCTTCGGGACGGGCTTTCAATACCATGCCCTCTTTGCCGTCGCGTCCTTTGGTGCTGACGACTTTTGCGTCTGCGGGCAGGAAGGCGGCAGAGACACCGACCGCACCGTCAAGCAGACCGCCCGGGTCGTCGCGCAGGTCAAGGATGATGCCTTTGAGCGGCGCGCCTTTGTTTGCCTTAATCAGGGCTTTGGCGGCTTCGTTGATGCCCGCTACGGTGCGCTCTTGGAATTGGGATACGCGGATGTAGCCGTAGTTCGGCTCGAGCAGGTGGTGGCGGACGCTTTTGACTTTGATGATGGCGCGGGTCAGGTTGACGACGATGGGTTTGTCCACGTTTTTGCGCGAAAGGGTCAGGGTGATTTTGGTACCCGGTTTGCCGCGCATTTTTTTCACGGCTTCGCTGGTGGTCAGGCCGCGTGTGGAAACGTTGTCGATTTTGGCGATGAAGTCGCCGCTTTTCACGCCTGCACGCTCGGCGGGCGTATCTTCAATCGGGGCGATGACTTTGATAAAGCCGTCTTCCTGACCGATTTCCATACCCAAGCCGCCGAATTCGCCGCTGGTGGATTCCTTCATGTCGGCATAGCCTTTTTTATCCATATACTCGGAATGCGGGTCGAGGTCGGATACCATGCCTTTCATCGCGCCTTCAAAGAGGTCGGCGTCGGATTTGTCTTGGTAATAATTGGCTTTGATTTGCCCGTAGACTTCCGCCATGTTGCGGATGGATTGTACGGGCAGGGTTTCGTTGTCTTTTTTGTCTTTTTCGGCGGCAAAGCTTTGAACGCTCAAGCTGAGGGCGACACCGCTGAATGCGCCGAGTGTGTAGAGTGCGACTTTTTTCAAAGTGGATGTTGACATTATGAATGGCTTTCTTTTTGTCTTATTTCATTTCAGACCGTAATGACTGTGAAACGGGGTGGGAAATATTGCTTCAGACGACCTGAATATACATTCGCAAGACTGTATGCGATTTACGCTTGTTAAACAACAGGGTTAGCGTAAAAAATATCTGCGCGGGTGTAAAAGCTTTTGAATATAGGGCCGTCGGGTCGGGTTGTTAAATTTCAGACGACCCCGTGATACGGCAAAAAGTCGTCTGAAAATGTCAAACCGGTTTGCAGGTCAGCTTATCCAGGAGAGCGGGTTCATTGCCTGCCCGTTGTAGCGGACTTCCAAATACAGGCCTTCCATGCCCGAAGGCAGGGTTCCGCTGATGCCCAGGCGGTTGCCAGCGGCTACGGCGTAGCCTTTGGCGACTTCGATTTCGCTCAAACCTGAATAGATGCTGATATAGCCGTCGCCGTGATCGATGACGATGACTTTGCCGAAACCTTCCAGTTCATCGGCGTAGGTAACCGTACCGCCGGCGATGCTGCTGACGATTGCCGGAGTCGTTTGGTAGAACACGCCTTTCCAAACTTCACCGTCGCCGCGGTCTTGTCCGAAGAGTCCGGCAAGCGTGCCGCTGACCGGTTTTTTCAGACGACCCTGCATACGGCTGAAGCTGTTGGCATTGCTGATTCTGACGTAGGAAGGCGCGCGGATGTTCATGTCTTCTGCAGTCAGGTTGGACATGGCGGCGCGTTCGTCGGCAGCTTTTTGCGCGGCGACGGCGCGGTCTTTGCGCGCTTTTTCAGCGGCGGCAAGACGGGCCTCGGCGGCTTTTTTACGCGCTTCGGCTTCCTGGCGGCGTTGCTCGGCTTTACGCTTTTCCAAGTCTTTCAACAGATTGTTCAGGCGTTGTTCGTTTTCTTTGTGGTTGATTTTTTTCTGCGCCTCTTTTGCCATCTGCGCGTTTTGGCGGCGGCTTTCCGCCTGTTCGGCAGTGTTGGTTACACCTTGGCGACGCAGCGAGGACTGGATGTTGACCTGAAGTTTTTTCAGGTATGCCAGTTCGTTGTTGATTTTCTGCTCTTGCGCTGCCAGCTCTTTTTGCTGCTTCTCAAGGTCTTTGATGACTTGATCGTTGGCGGTGTTGATATAGCGGGTGTAACGCAGGAAGCGGGTTTTCTGACCCGGCTCGGCATTTTTCAGGAACAGGGCAACGGCGTTGGGTTGGCTGTTTTTATAGTTGCCTGAAACGAAACGGGAAATTTGCGCGCGCGTATTGGAAACCTGAGTTTTCAGGTGGTTCAAATCAGCATTGAGCTTTTGAAACTTGTCCCATGCGTCGCGCTGTTGGCGGTTGATGGCAGACAGGTTGATACGGCTTTGCTGCAACTGTTTCAACGTGGTATTGACGTGGACGATGAAACCCTCGTTGCGGCTGCGCAGCGATTTTTTGCTTTCCAAATCATTGGCGGCGGCGGTCACTGCGGCTTTGAAGTCGTCTGAATCGGCGGCAGCGGTTTTCTTATCGGCTTTGTCCGTTTTTTTCTCGACGGTTTTTCTGTCCTGTTTTGCCGCTGCTTCGTCTTTTTTAGGCAGCTCGGCGGCTTCTTTTTTTGCCTTTACATTGTTTTTGGCTGCGGGTTTGTCTGCCGCTTTGTCTTTGCCTTTTACAGGCTCGGTTTTTGCGGGAACGGCTTTGCCTGCCTTCTCTTCCGCTTTGGCTTCACCTTTTTTGTTTTTGTCGGCTTTATCTTGTTTTTTGGTTTCTTTGTCGTTTCTGCGTTCTTTGGCACGCTCGTTTTTCGCCACTTCGGCAGTTTCCTTTTTGCTTTTGGCTACGGGCTTGTCATCTGCCTTGTCCTTAGCGTTTTTCGCGGCAGGTTTCGCTTTGTCTTTGGCAGCTTCTTTTTTAGCAGGTTCGGCGTCTTTTTTGTCTTTGACGCTTTTTTTGACAGGCGCAGCCTTTTCCTTAGGCGCGTCTTTGGCGGCGAAAGAAGGCGAAGCGAAACCGATGAGCAGGGCGAGTAAAAGAGGTTTGTAACGCATGATTGGATTCTGGATCATTAAAATAAAGGCAATAGGCGGAATTATATAGTCAGCGGGGTCGTCTGAAAATATTGTTTAGGCAATTAAAACGGCGGTCATGCTGTGTTGTTTGTCATATTGGATTCAGTATGGACAAGCTGCACGGCAAGGTTTGGCATCATATTATTTAATATGATGCTCCGTTTATTTTTGTTGTAAAACCGACGGCACGAATCGGGCGATGGTATCGCGCAGGACGATGAGTTTGCCGTGGAAGAAATGGGATGAGCCGGCGATGGTGATAACCGGCAAACCTTGCGGTTCCGCCCATGTCCAAGCCTTGCTGATTTCAACGACTTCGTCTTCTGCGCCATGAATCATCAGGGTTTTGGTAATGTCAGGGACGGCTGAAGGTTCGGGGCGGTCGGTGTAGTGGTGTACTGCCGCGCCGATAAGCAGCAACAAATCCGGTTCGCGCTCTTGGGCGGCGAAGGTGGCGACATAGCCGCCGAAGGAGAAACCTGCCAATGCGAACAGTTCGGCTTCGGGGTGTTGCGCGCGGGCATAGTCGATGACGGCGATACAGTCTTGCGTTTCGCCGCGTCCGTAATCGTGTGTGCCTTCGCTGTTGCCTACGCCGCGCAGGTTCGGCAGGTAGCAGTGGAAACCGAGTTGCGATAAGGCTTTGGCGGCGGTTTGGATGACTTTGTTGGTGTTCGTGCCACCTTGCAGCGGGTTGGGATGGTTGATGGCTGCCACACCGCGTGCAGGTGTTTGCGCGGCAGGCAGGAAGATGGTTTCGAGCAGGCCGACAGGGCCGGATATTTGGATGATGTCAGGTTTTAACATGGGTTTTCCTTTATTTTGTGTGTGCTGTGAGGACGGTTTATTGCTTTATCAGGTGTTGCCGTCGCCCAATCTGTATTTGGGTTTTCAGACGACCTGTTCATCTCACAGATAAAAATGTTTGCCGTTGTTGGGGTTGTTTGCTTTCAAATCGTTCAACATCCGTTTGAAATCCAAGCCGTATTGTCCGCTTAATTTTTCCGCGCGTTTTTTCAGCTTGTCGAGGTTTTGCTCTTTCGGACTGCTTTGGAACGCCATCACCGCCATATTGCCGTGGCTTTCGGCGGGCAGTTCCAGCACGCGGCCTTCGAAGACGTTGAGCAGGCGTTCGATAAAGCGTTGGTAGCGTTTGTCGCCGCTCCACCAGTTGGTGACGAACACGCCGTCAGGCGAGAGGGCGTGGCGGCAGTCTTGGAAGAAAGGTTCTTCCACCAGCGCGTCGATGATTTGTTCGCCGTCGAAGCCGTCCACCAAAATCACGTCGGTATTGTGGCGGAACACTTTGATGTATTCCGCGCCGTCCGCTTCGACGATTTCAAAGTTTTCCCCTTCAAACGGCAGCTCGAACAGGCTGCGGGCGACGGCGATGACCTGCGGGTTGATGTCCACGGCGGTTTGTTTGGTGTCGGGCAGGTAGCTGTCTATCCAGCGTGCGAACGAGCCGCCGCCCAAGCCGATTTGGGTGATGTGTTTCGGCGTTTCTTCCGCAAACAGAAGCCAGCCCATCATCGCGCGGCTGTACGACAAAACCAGTTCGGCGGGATGGTCGAGGTTCATCGAGCTTTGGATGGTGTCGCTGCCCAGATGCAGCGAGCGGATGTTGCCTTCTTCTGAAATGCCGACTTCGGGCAGGTCGGACTTGGCGGGGCGCAGGCGGCGGTAGGGGTGTCGTGGCATGATGTGGACGGATGGAGGGGAAAGGGGGGTATTTTATCAGAGTGTCGTCTGAAATGCTTTTTGTGCGGGTGTTTTTCAGACGACCTTTCGGTTATATGCCTGAGCGGCTTGGTTCATATATGGGGTAATCATTACGCTTGAAATAAATTTCTTTTTAAATCAGATATTTTTTATAAAAATTTACTTTGTGGACGACAGGCTCTTGCCAAGCGGGGCAGTTAACGGCATAATTCGGCTTCTTTGCCGGTATAGCTCAGTTGGTAGAGCACCTGACTTGTAATCAGGGGGTCCCGAGTTCGACTCTTGGTGCCGGCACCAGTTTATCGCTGAAGGTGCCGCAAGGTATTTCAGTAAGCCGGTATAGCTCAGTTGGTAGAGCACCTGACTTGTAATCAGGGGGTCCCGAGTTCGACTCTTGGTGCCGGCACCAATCAAACAGCCCGATTGTAAGAGCAATCGGGCTGTTTTGCGTTTGCCGTTCGGGTGGCAGGGTGGCAGGCATTTCACTATAATAGCCCGTTTTAATCTAAAAGGTCGTCTGAAAAAGGCGGAACACATTCTAATGATTACTGTGAACACACTGCAAAAGATGAAGGCAGAAGGCGAAAAAATCGCCATGCTGACCGCCTATGAATCCAGCTTTGCCGCGTTGATGGATAACGCCGGCGTTGATGTCTTGCTGGTGGGCGATTCCTTGGGCATGACCGTGCAGGGGCGCAAATCCACGCTGCCCGTCAGCCTGCGCGATATGTGTTACCACACCGAAAACGTCGCACGCGGTACGGAAAACGCGATGATTGTCAGCGACTTGCCTTTTGGTGCGTATCAGCAGAGTAAAGAACAGGCGTTTGCCGCCGCTGCCGAACTGATGGCGGCAGGCGCGCATATGGTCAAACTCGAAGGCGGCGTTTGGATGGCGGAAACCACCGAATTCCTGCAAATGCGCGGCATTCCCGTCTGCGCCCATATCGGCTTGACCCCGCAGTCCGTGTTTGCATTTGGCGGATATAAAGTGCAGGGGCGGGGCGATAAGGCGGAAGCCTTGTTGGCAGATGCGAAAGCACACGACCAAGCGGGTGCCGCCATCGTGTTGATGGAATGCGTGCCGGCGGAATTGGCGAAAAAAGTAACCGAAACCGTCTCTTGCCCGACCATTGGTATCGGTGCAGGTGTGGATTGCGACGGACAAGTTTTAGTCATGCACGATATGCTCGGCATTTTTCCGGGTAAAACCGCCAAATTCGTCAAAAACTTCATGCAGGGCAAAGACAGCGTCCAAGCTGCCGTTGAAGCGTATGTCCATGAAGTCAAAGCCAAAACCTTTCCCGCTGCGGAACATTCGTTTGCTTGATACCCTCAACTGAAAAGGTCGTCTGAAAAGGTTTTCATCGTGAAAACCGAATTTCAGACGACCTTTGTTTGTCCGTGTTCCCAGCGTATAATCGGCGCGTGATTTTCGGGCTGACAAAATACAGCGGCTGAGCGCCGCAATCCCGAAAAAGATAAAGGACATTTTCCACCATGCAAATCATTCATACCATTAAAGAATTACGCGAATGGCGCAAAAACGCAGGCAGCGTTGCCTTTGTACCGACTATGGGCAATCTGCACGAAGGCCATCTCGCCCTCGTTCGCGAAGCCAAAAAACGCGCCGACAACGTCGTCGTCAGCATATTCGTCAACCGCCTGCAATTCGGACAGGGCGAGGATTTCGACAAATACCCGCGCACCTTGCAACAAGACGCCGACAAACTCGCCAACGAAGGCGTAGCCGTCGTGTTCGCGCCCGACGAAAAAGAGCTGTATCCCAATGTCGAACAACGTTTCAACGTCGAGCCGCCCAACCTCCAAAACGAATTGTGCGGCAAATTCCGCCCCGGGCATTTCCGCGGTGTCGCCACTGTCGTCAGCAAACTGTTCAACATCGTCCAACCCGATACCGCCTGTTTCGGCAAAAAAGACTATCAGCAGTTGGCAATTATCAAAGGCTTTGTCGAAGACCTGAATTTCAATATCGACATCGTTCCCGTCGATACCGGCCGCGCTCCCGACGGACTCGCGCTTTCCAGCCGCAACCAATACCTCAGTGAAGCCGAACGCGCCGAAGCCCCGCGTCTGTACCGCGAATTGCAGCGCGTCGCCGCCGAACTCAAAAACGGCAATCTCGATTACGTCGGTCTGGAAACAGAAACCGTCCGCCGCCTGACCGAAGCGGGCTGGGTGGTCGATTACGTCGAAATCCGCCATGCCGAAAGCCTCGCCGTCGCACGCACCGGTGACAAAGCCCTCGTCGTCCTCGCCGCCGCCCGCTTGGGAACGACGCGTCTGATTGACAACTTGGAAGTCAGCTTGGCTTGATTGTTGGAATAGAGAAAGGTCGTCTGAAAACCGGTTTGGGTTTCAGACGACCTTTTTGTTTGGGAAGCGTTTTACATCTGCACCAAGCCGTTGACTGTAATGCTGATTTCTTCTGAGCCGGGAGAAGGGGCTTGGATAGCGTTGTTTTCGTCGCTTGCCGAACGCTTGAACATAGCGGCTTCGGCATTCATCATTTTGGCGCGGGCGAAACCGTTGTCTATGGAACGGTTGCCGATGTGGCCTAAATTGAGTTTGACGATTTTGTAGTTGGAAAAACCGAGCGTTTTCGCCAAGTCTTGCGCGCGGTCTTTGAAGCGCAGGATGGCGGCTTTGCTGACTTGATCGACGGCGGCTTCGCGTTTTTCTTTGGATATGCTGAAGCCGATGCGGTTGAGCGTGGCAGTTTGCAACGTTTCGTCAATCAGGCGGTTGATGGCGTCAAAGTCTTTGCTTTCGACTTTGAACACGGCTTCTTCTTCCCAGCCTGTTTGGATGCGTTTGCCGTTGTTGTTGTATTCATAGCGCGGGCTGGCGCTGCGGTTGAGGATTTCGGTTTGGAGTTTGTTGTTTTGTACGGCTTTGTTGAAGTCGTTGAATTTTTTCTGAAACGCTTTGTTCACCGTAGCGCGGTCTTTGCCTTCGGAAGCAATGCTGAAGTAGGCGGTCATGGTGTCGCGGGTTATTTCGAGATTGGCGGACTCGGCAAATTCGATCATGTTGTAATGAAGGGTGTCGGTTTCGGCTGCGGCGGGCAGGGCGGTTGCGAGAACGAGGGCGGCAAGGATGGGGCGTAACATGGATTTTCCTTTTGGTATCGGATGTGGAAACGGATGATATTGGATAATTTGTGTTGGGTCGTCTGAAAGCGCGGCTTCAATGAAGTTGAACAAGTTCTGTCTTTGCTGCAACAGGTTTTCAGACGACCTCTGACGGTCTCAGCCGAAAAAGCCCATTTTGACTTGGATGAGTTTTTCGAGTTCGGGCAGGACGCGGCGGCGGGAGACGAAGAAGATGATGTGGTCGCCGTCTTGGACAATGGTGTCGGTGTGGTGTCCCATGATGACTTCACCCGTTTCGGCGCGGACGATGGCGGCGATGTAGCAGTCGCCCGGCCATTTGATGCCGCTGATGCGCCTACCGACGATGGCGGAAGTGTTTTTGTCGCCGTGGACGACGACTTCGATGGCTTCCGCGCTGCCGCGTCTGAGGGGGTGGACGGCAACGATGTCGCCTCGGCGGATATGGGCGAGGATGGAGCCGATGGTGATGAGGTGCGGCGACACGACGATGTCGATTTTGTTGCCTTCGAGCAAATCGACGTAGCTGGAGCGGTTGACGATGGTGACGACGCGTTTTGCACCGAGGTTTTTCGCCAACAGGCTGGACATGATGTTGTTTTCGTCGTCGTTGGTCAGGGCGCAGAATACGTCGATTTCGTCGATGTATTCTTCGTCCAGCAGCGTTTCATCGGTGGCGCTGCCTTGCAGGACGAGGGTGTTGTCGAGGTTTTCGGCGAGCCACTCGGCGCGGCGGGGGTTGTGTTCGACGATTTTGATGTCGTATTTGGATTCGAGCTGCTTGGCGAGGCGGTAGCCGATGTTGCCGCCGCCGGCAATCATGATGCGGCGGGTGCGCGCTTCTTTGGGGCGCAGTTCGCGCATGATGATGTTGACGCTGCTGATGTCGGCGGCAAAAAGTACCTCGTCGCCTTCGATGATGACGGTTTGCGGCGTGGGGACGATGAGGCGGTTGTTGCGGTATATGGCGCAGATTTGGCAGTCCGCGCCTTCGGGGAGGTGTTGGTTGATGTCGGCGATTTCGCGGTTGACGAGTAGCCCGCCTTTACGCGCCTGTACGATGACCATGCGGACTTTGTCGCCGGCAAATCTTAATACCTGCAATGCGCTAGTGTAGCTGAGCAGCCCGACGAGCTGTTCGGTAACGAGCTGTTCGGGACTGATGGTTTCGGTGATGTCGAAGACGGTAAGGCTGCCGTTTTCCGTATCGTCGTTTTCGGGGTAGGGGTATTCCAGATATTCGCTGGAACGGACGCGGGCGATGCGGCTGGGGATATTAAAGAGGTCGGCGGCGATTTTGCAGGCGACAATGTTGGTTTCGTCGCTGCGGGTCAGGGCGAGCAGGAGGTCGGAATCTGCCGCGCCCGCCTGTTCGAGGATAAACGGGGATGCGCCGTTGCCGAGTATGGTTTGGACGTCGAGGCGGCTGCCGATGTGTTGTAGGGCTTTTTCGTCGATGTCGATAACGGTAACGTCGTTGCTGGAAACGGAGGCGAGGTTTTGCGCGACGGTCGAGCCGACCTGTCCGCTGCCGAGGATGAGGATTTTCACGGTTTGGGCGGGTGGTTGGGTAAGGATGATGGGATTGTATAGTATAGTGGATTAAATTTAAATCAGGACAAGGCGACGAAGCCGCAGACAGTACAGATAGTACGGAACCGATTCACTTGGTGCTTCAGCACCTTAGAGAATCGTTCTCTTTGAGCTAAGGCGAGGCAACGTCGTACTGGTTTAACGTCGTACTGGTTTAAAGTGAATCCACTATAAAACAAAATAAAAAGGCTACAATGTCATCCTCGCCGTATTTCGGCTGCTTGGAATATATGGGGTCGTCTGAAAAATCGCCACACTGGTTTTCAGACGACCTTTTAGTCTAAATCCTTCATTGCCGAAACCTCACAACTCCTTAAAAATCAGCTATAATTGCCGACTATTTTGATTACGGTATCCCTATTTGAAATGGCACAAAAAATCCAATCCGTCAAAGGCATGAACGACCTTTTGCCCGTCGAACAAAAAGATTTCAAGTTGACCGCTGCGTTTTGGCAGGCATTTGAAGATGTGGTCGGCCGCTGGACGCGTGCTTATGGTTATCAGCAAATCCGTACGCCGATTGTCGAGCAGACGGGTTTGTTTGTCCGCTCCATCGGCGAAGAAACCGATGTGGTCGGTAAGGAAATGTACACTTTTTCCGATTCCAATGACTCTTTGAGCCTGAGCCTGCGGCCGGAAGGTACGGCATCCTGCCTGCGTGCGGTGGTCGAACACAATCTGTTGTACAACAGCCCGCAAAAGCTGTGGTACATGGGGCCGATGTTCCGCCGCGAGCGTCCGCAAAAAGGACGCTACCGCCAGTTTCATCAAGTTGGTATCGAGGCGTTGGGTTTTGAAGGTCCGGACATCGACGCGGAAATCATCGCCATGTCGGCGGATTTGTGGGATAAGCTGGGCATCCGCGATTACCTGACTTTGGAAATCAACAGTTTGGGTAATCGCGAAGAACGTGCGGCGCACCGTGCGGCTTTGGTCGAATATCTGACCCGTCATGAAGACAAATTGGACGAAGACAGCAAACGTCGTCTGAAAACCAATCCGTTGCGCGTTTTGGATTCCAAAAATCCCGATTTGCAGGAAATCTGCAATGCCGCGCCGCATTTGACCGATTATCTGGGCGAGGAATCGCGCAATCATTACAGCCGTTTCAAAGCCATGCTGGAAGGCTTGGGCATCCAATACGTCGAAAACCCGCGGCTGGTGCGAGGCTTGGATTATTACAACCAAACCGTTTTTGAATGGACGACTGACAAACTCGGCGCGCAGGCGACGGTGTGCGGCGGCGGCCGTTACGACGGTTTGATTGAAGAACTCGGCGGCAAGCCTGCGCCGTCCATCGGTTTTGCAATGGGTATCGAGCGGCTGCTGCTGCTGGTTAGCGAATACGGTTCGCTGGAAGTCAATGCCGCGCCTGACGTGTACGCCATGCATCAGGGCGAGGGTGCGGATTTGCAAGTGATGAAATACGCGCAGACCTTACGCGCACAAGGTTTCAACGTGATGCAGCATTCCGGCTATCAAAGCCTGAAAGCACAAATGAAAAAAGCCGACAACAGCGGCGCGCGCTTTGCTCTGATTGTTGCGCAAGACGAATTGGCGAACGGTATGGTTACGTTTAAAGACATGAACGGCGCACACGGTCAGCAAACCGTTGCCGCCGACGATTTAATTCACACTTTACAACAATGGAAGAACGCATAAATGGCAGCCCATCTCGAAGAACAACAAGAATTAGACAATTTTAAATACTTTTGGAAAAGTACCGGCCGATGGCTGTTTGCCCTGCTGATCGCGGCGGCGTTGGGTTATTTGGGCTATACCATGTATAAGAGCCATAAAGCTTCGCAAAGTCAGGAAGCTGCCGAAGTATTGGCGAAAATCGTCGATAAAATGCAGGCAAAAGCCTCGCAAGCCGAAGTGAATGCCGATTTGACCAACCTCCAGCAAAATTATCCGGACTCCATTGCCGCCGCGCAAGCGACGCTGATGGCGGCTGCGACCGAGTATGATGCCCGCCGTTACGATGTGGCGGAAGGTCATCTGAACTGGGTGTTGAAAAACCAAAAAGCCCCGCTGGTTCAAGCATTGGCGGCGCAGCGTTTGGGCATCGTCCTGTTGCAGCAGAAAAAATACGATGCCGCGATTGCAGCTTTGAATACGAAAGTTGAAGCCGATTTCGAGCCGCTGCTTTTGGAAGCGAAAGGCGATGTTTATGCCGCGCAAAACAAAACCAAAGAAGCCGCGCAAAGCTATCAGCAGGCTTTGGAAAAGCTGCCTAAAGACGCCATCGAACGCGAATTGCTGCAAATGAAGCTGGATTCGCAAAAATAAGGTCGTCTGAAAAATTGAAAGACGTATGCGGCTTGTCGGAATCTTTCCGGCAAGCCTTGTCTGTTTTAATTGTGTTCCACTTTATATAGTGGATTAAAATAAAAATGAGACAAGGCGGCAACGCCCGCCGTGTACGGGTAGTGCATAAGGGCGTTGGCAACGCCGTATCATTGCAATTTTATCCACTATATTTTCAGACGACCTTTTGTTTGAATATGTATTATGCGGGGACAAGATTCGCCGAACAGGTCGTCTGAAAAGGCAGATTATTTGGCTTTGCGTTTGAGTAGAAAATACATAGGTACGATATAAAAGAGCGTGCTGATAATTAATGAGACTATGATTTTGAGTGGTCGGTCTGTTTGATAAACGCCGAACAATAAGCCAATACCGAAATTCACAGGGAGAAAAATGCATAGTGATGTTAAGATGATCTTTTTCATTGCGTAAAATCCATTAACTATGATCGGATGAAACTCGCCATACCATATTTGAAGTTGATAAGCGCAGGCAAGTTCCCCAAGTCGAAGATGGCTGTATGGGACGGAAATTCCAGCTCAAGCCATTGTTGCTGTTGAATCTATTTTCAGACGACCCCTTATCTTTTTTAACCTACCGTGTTTTGAAAACACCTGCTTGTGTTGCAGGTTCGCTTCCGAACCGACACTTGACACAGAAAGACCCCATCATGAAACCTACCATCGCCCTTGTCGGACGCCCGAACGTCGGCAAATCCACCTTGTTCAACCGCCTGACGCGCACCAAAGACGCGCTTGTACACGACCTGCCCGGCCTGACCCGCGACCGCCATTACGGACACGGCAAAATCGGCAGCAAACCTTATCTCGTCATCGATACCGGCGGCTTTGAGCCGGTTGTGGACAGCGGCATTTTGCACGAAATGGCGAAGCAGACTTTTCAGGCTGTCGATGAGGCCGACGCCGTCGTGTTCTTGGTGGACGGTCGCACCGGTCTGACCCCGCAAGACAAAATTATCGCCGACCGCCTGCGCCAAAGCCCGCGCCCCGTTTATCTGGCGGTAAACAAAGGCGAGGGCGGCAACAGAGCCGTGCTTGCCGCCGAGTTTTACGAGCTGGCATTGGGCGAGCCGCACGTTATTTCCGGCGCACACGGCGACGGCGTGTATTACTTAATCGAAGAAATTTTAGAAAAATTCCCTGAGCCTGAAGCCGAAGAAGCCGATGTAAAACATCCTGTTTTTGCCGTTATCGGTCGTCCGAATGTCGGCAAATCCACACTGGTTAACGCCATTCTCGGAGAAGAGCGCGTGATTGCCTTCGATATGGCGGGCACGACGCGCGACAGTATCCACATTGATTTCGAACGCGAAGGCAAACCGTTTACCATCATCGATACCGCAGGCGTGCGCCGTCGCGGCAAAGTCGATGAGGCGGTGGAAAAGTTCTCCGTTATCAAAGCGATGCAGGCGGTTGAGGCGGCAAACGTTGCCGTTTTGGTGTTGGATGCGCAGCAGGACATCGCCGACCAAGATGCCACGATTGCCGGTTTCGCCTTGGAGGCAGGACGCGCGCTGGTGGTTGCCGTCAATAAATGGGACGGCATCAGCGAAGAGCGCCGCGAGCAGATCAAACGCGACATTTCCCGCAAACTGTATTTCCTCGATTTTGCCAAGTTCCACTTCATTTCCGCATTGAAAGAACGCGGTATCGACGGATTGTTCGACAGCATTCAGGCAGCCTACAACGCCGCCATGATCAAGATGCCGACGCCGAAAATCACCCGCGTCCTGCAAAGCGCCATCGAACGCCAACAGCCGCCGCGCGCAGGTTTGGTGCGCCCGAAAATGCGCTATGCCCACCAAGGCGGCATGAATCCGCCCGTAATTGTGGTACACGGCAATTCGCTGCACGCGATTTCCGACAGCTATACGCGCTACCTGACCCAGACCTTCCGTAAAGCCTTCAACCTGCAAGGCACGCCGCTGCGGATTCAATACAATGTTTCGGAAAACCCGTATGAAAATGCGGAAGACAAACCGAAGAAAAAACCGCTGCGCCGCGTCAGCCTGAGCAACCGCATCGAAAAACGTGAAGGCCGCAAGAAAGAGAAAAACCGTTTTAAAAAGAAAATCAAAGTCAGCGTGAAAAAACAGCACAGCAAATAAATCTGACGGAACAAGGGGTACACCGCGAGCATGCCCCTTTTAGATTGCAGTCGGGACGAGTAGGGCGGTTGGAGGTGAATCCTCTTAAAGATTTTAGCTAAGGTATTGTAATAAAAATGTTTTATCTGATAGTAAGGTCGTCTGAAAATCCAAATCTGCCAACCTGCTCCCTATTGTAAAAATCGTTTGTATTAAAATGATTTGTATAACACATTCGTGTAAAAAATCGTTGGAAAGCCCGTCGTTTGATAGAGGTTTGCATATTCTTACGGAAAAATAGTTGGTAATTTTTCTCGTTCGGGTCTACAATCCGACTCATGTTCGTTTTCAAAACGATTTCAAAATCATAATAATGGAGCTTAGAATATGACAGCTAAAGGACAAATGTTACAAGATCCTTTTTTGAATGCGTTGCGTAAAGAGCACGTTCCGGTTTCGATTTATCTGGTCAACGGTATCAAACTGCAAGGCCAAGTCGAGTCGTTTGACCAATACGTCGTTCTGCTGCGTAATACTTCCGTTACCCAAATGGTTTATAAACACGCCATCTCAACGATCGTTCCTGCCCGTGCCGTAAGCCTGCAACACGAGAACAAACCCCAAGCCGCTGCGGCTGCCCCGGTTCAAGTTGAGACCGTGCAACAACCTGCCGAATAATGTATGTAACGCATTAATCGATTCTGATACCTTACCGCTTGGCCGGTAAGGTATTTTTATTTTCAGACGACCCCTGTACGGTTTCATCTTATGCAGCTCGAAAACATCCTCCCTTTTGCACACTCGCTTCTCAAACAAGCCTTAAAACCCGATGCCCGCGCTTTGGACGGTACGGCGGGAAACGGCAATGATACGCTGATGCTGGCGCGTTCGGTCGGTAGAGGCGGGAAAGTGTGGGCGTTTGATATTCAAGAGCAGGCATTGGCAAACACCCGAATGCGCTTGGAAGAAGCCGGCATGGCGGATAGGGTGGAGCTGATATTGGACGGACATGAAAATCTAGCCACCCACATCCGCGAACCGCTGGACGCGGCGGTATTCAATTTCGGCTGGCTGCCTGGCGGCGATAAAAGCTGTACGACAAAAGCGGCAACCAGTATCCGCGCGTTGGCATCCGCCTTATCGCTGCTGAAAACGGGCGGGGTGGCGGTTGCCGTGCTGTATCCGGGGCATGAGGCGGGGCGGCATGAAGCGCAGGCAATCGAAGATTGGGCGCAGCGGTTGCCGCAGGATGAATTTGCCGTTTTGCGTTATGGTTTTATCAACCGCCGCAACTGCCCGCCGTATTTGTTGGCGTTTGAAAAGTTACGTCAAGAATGAATGTTTGGGGTAGAATAGGCGCTTCTTTCAAAAACAATAACGTGCGACCGCTATGCAATATCTGTTTGTAAAATACAGCCATCAGATTTTCGTCACCATCACCATTTTGGTGTTCAATATCCGCTTTTTCCTGCTTTGGCGGCATCCCGATAAACCTTTGGCGGGTATCTGGAAAGCCCTTCCCCATCTCAACGACACCATGCTGCTCTTTACCGGCTTGTGGCTGATGAAGATTACCCACTTTTCGCCCTTCAATTCGCCGTGGCTCGGCAGCAAAATTCTGCTGCTGCTGGTTTACATCAGCTTGGGCATGGTCATGATGCGCGCCCGTCCGCGTTCGCCGAAGTTTTATACCGTTTATGTTTTGGCAATGGCTTGTGTCGGCTGCATTGTCTATCTTGCCAAAACCAAAACGCTGCCGTTTTAAATAGGTCGTCTGAACATGCCGCAAACCCATTTTGCCGTCATCGCCTTGGGTAGCAACCTTGCCGAACCCGCCCGCCAAGTCCGTGCCGCCTTGTCCGCGATGGAGGCGCATCCGCAGATTCAAATCGAAAAAACTTCCTCGCTGTACGTAACCGCGCCGGTCGGCTACGACGATCAGCCTGATTTCGTCAACGCCGTTTGTTCCGTCCGCACTTCATTGGACGGCGTTTCGCTGCTTGCCGTGTTGAACCGCATCGAGGCGGATTTCGGGCGGGAACGCACGTTCCGAAACGCCCCGCGCACATTGGATCTGGACATCATCGATTTTGACGGCATCTCCAGCGACGACCCGCATCTAACCCTGCCGCATCCGCGCGCGCACGAACGCAGCTTTGTGATGAAGCCGCTTGCTGAAATCCTGCCCGATTTTGTTTTGGGCGGACACGGACGGGTGGCGGATTTGGCGGCTGCTTTGGGCGAGGAAGGGATACGCCTGTTAGAAGAAGCCGTTTGAAGCAAGACGGTGAAATAAAAACATCTGTTTGCTTCAATCGCGTGTCAAAGTTTTTATTTGAAGCTAGCTCGGTTCAAAAGGTCGTCTGAAAAGGAAAATGGCTTGGCAGTTTCCTTTTTCAGACGACCTTTCAAGAAGGACGGCGGCAGGTTTGGGCAAACTCCGTCGGTCTGATAAAATGCCACCTTTCCAAAATATCAAAACAAAATCATTAATCAAACCATGAACTACCGTTATATTGTCGTCGAAGGCTCCATCGGCAGCGGGAAAAACGCCTTGAGCCGCCGCCTTGCAGAACATTTCAGCGCGCTGTCGCTGGCGGAAAACCCCGAACACAACCCCTTCCTCATGAAGTTTTACGCCAACGCCTCTCATCACGGCTTGGCAACCGAGCTTTTTTTCCTGATGCGCCGCGCCGAAAGCGTGGACATCATCAAAAACGAATATGCACAAGGCGGCATGGTGGTCGCCGATTTCCTGTTGGAAAAAGACCGGATTTTCACGCCGGTCGTGTTGAATGAAGACGAGCAGCAGCTCTTCGCCGATTTGAAACAAAAAATCCTGCCGCAGTATCCCGCGCCCGATTTGGTGATCTACCTGCAAACCGCTGTGGACGGCAACCGCAAACGCCTGCAAAAACGCGGCGACGGCATCATCAATCTTTTCCCCGAAGGCTATTTGGGGCGGATACACGAGGGATACAGCCAGTTTTTCCACCTTTATCAAAATTCCCCGTTGCTGACCGTCAATGCTGACGAGTTGGACTTGCAAGGCAATGACGAACATTTCCAACTGTTGCTCAATGCGCTGAACGATTTGCAGGGAACGCGCAATTATCTGAATTTGAGCGAACGCTGACGCAGTTTGCAAGATTGTGGTGAAACGCCGAAGCGGCTATGTTGGGGATTCATTTTATTTCCTTGCCCGCTACTACGTTTCCGTCTTAGGTCGTCTGAAAGGAGACATCATGACCCAATACCGATTCACTTTGCCCTCAAGCAGTGGCAATGACTTCGATTCTGCCGAACATCTGCCGTTGATTGTTTATTTCTACCCCAAAGACAGCACGCCCGGCTGCACCACCGAAGGCTTGGATTTCAACGCCCGTTTGCCGCAATTCAAAGAACTCGGCTATACCGTCGTCGGCATCTCGCGCGACGGCGTGAAATCGCATCAGAATTTCTGTGCCAAACAAGGTTTCAATTTTGAATTGTTGAGCGACAAAGACGAAACCGTGTGCAAAATGTTTGACGTGATCAAGTTGAAAAAGCTCTACGGCAAAGAGTCTTTGGGTATTGAACGCAGCACATTCGTATTGGACGCAAACGGCGAAATCATCCACGAATGGCGCAAAGTCAAAGTCGCCGGACACGCGCAGGAAGTGTTGGAAACGCTGTCCCGATAAGCCGTAATACAGCAAAAGGTCGTCTGAAAACGAACATGGCGGGCTCTGCCCAAGCAGGTTTTCATTTTCAGACGACCTTTTATAATGGACGTCAATCAGGGCAGGGTTGGCTTGTCCTGATTCATATTCGATCCACGATCCCCCATCTTCGGACTACCCGTAAAACCTCATGACCGACGAACTCATAGACAAACTGCTCGAATCCCTGTGGCTGCAAGACCGTCTCAGCCATAACACTTTGCAAGGCTACCGCCGCGATTTGGAAAAAATCGCCGCGCGCTTGGAAGCGGGCGGGCATACTTGGCTGGATGCCGAAGCCGCCGATTTGGCGGATGCCGTCTATGCGGCGGACGAAAAGCACAGCTCGCAGGCGCGCGCCTTGTCCGCCTGCAAACGCCTATACGCCTGGTTGGAAGAGACCGAGCGGCGGACGGACAACCCGACCCGTTTCCTCAAAGCCCCGAAACAGACGCAAAAGCTGCCCACCCTGATTACCGAAGCGCAAATCGAAAACCTGCTCGCCGCGCCCGATACCGACACGCCGCACGGCCTGCGCGACAAAGCCCTGCTTGAAGTCATGTACGCCACAGGTCTGCGCGTAACCGAAGCCGTCAAGCTCCAACTGGGCGACCTCGACCTCAACCGAGGCTGCATCCGCACCATAGGCAAAGGCGACAAACTGCGTATCGTGCCTATGGGCGAAGAAGCCGTTTACTGGGTCGAACGCTATTGCGCCGAATCGCGCCCGCTACTGCTCAAAAACAAAATCTGCGACGAAGTCTTCGTCAGCCAAAAACGCAGCGGCATCTCCCGCCAACTCGCGTGGATGATTGTCAAAAACTACGCCGAAGCCGCCGGCATTACCTCGCTCAGCCCGCACGGCCTGCGCCACGCCTTCGCCACCCACCTCGTCAATCACGGCGTCGATTTGCGCGCTGTACAACTCATGCTCGGACACGCCAACATCAACACCACCCAAATCTACACCCACGTCGCCAACATCCGCCTGAAAAACATCGTTGACGAACATCATTCGCGAAATTAAACGATTCCATTGAAAAAGGTCGTCTGAAAACAGAAATCTCGTTTTCAGACGACCTTTTGCCTTTATCCGTCAAACCGCTGCTGCTTCAGGTTTGGCTTTGTTTTTCTTGAATTTCAACACGGCTTCTTCTTTCGCCGCATCCCAGTCTATCCGCACGAAGCCGCCGTCGGCGAGTTTGCCGAACAGGAGTTCGTCGGCGAGCGGTTTGCGGATTTTTTCCTGAATCAGGCGGTGCATCGGGCGTGCGCCCATTTGCGGGTCGAAACCTTTTTCCGCCAAATACTTGCGCAATGCCGGCGTGAATTCGGCTTCGACTTTTTTGTCGAGGAGCTGGTGTTCGAGCTGGAGCAGGAATTTGTCCACGACTTTGGCGATGACGGGTTCGGACAATGGGGCAAACGGGATAATTGCGTCCAAGCGGTTGCGGAACTCGGGCGTGAAGAGTTTGTTGATCGCCTGCATTTCGTCGCCGCGTTCGCGCTTGGCGGTAAAGCCGAGGCTGGGGCGGCTGAGGCTTTCCGCGCCTGCGTTGGTGGTCATAATCAGGATGACGTTGCGGAAATCGGCGCTCTTGCCGTTGTTGTCGGTCAGTTTGCCTGCGTCCATGACTTGCAGGAGGACGTTGAAAATGTCGGGATGGGCTTTTTCGATTTCGTCCAAGAGCAATACGCAGTGCGGATGTTTGTTGGCGGCTTCGGTCAAAAGGCCGCCTTGGTCGAAGCCGACGTAGCCCGGTGGCGCGCCGATGAGGCGCGATACGGCGTGGGGCTCCATGTATTCGGACATATCGAAGCGTTGCAGCGGTACGCCCATCGAATAGGCAAGCTGTTTGGCGACTTCGGTTTTGCCGACGCCGGTCGGGCCGGAGAAGAGGAAGCTGCCTATCGGTTTGTCGGGCAGGGCGAGGCCGGAGCGCGACATTTTGACGGCGGCAACCAGCGCGTCGATGGCGTTTTCTTGACCGTAAACCATGTTTTTCAAATCGCGGCCGAGGAATTGCAGCACTTGTTTGTCGTCGTTTGACACGGTTTTTTCGGGAATCCGCGCGACTTTGGCGATGACGGTTTCGATTTGCGCTTTGCCGATGACTTTTTTCTGTTTGGATTTGGGCAGAATCCGTTGCGCCGCGCCTGCTTCGTCCATTACGTCGATGGCTTTGTCGGGCAGGAAACGCTCGTTGATGTAGCGGGCGGAGAGTTCGGCGGCGGCTTCGAGTGCGCCTTGCGTGTAGCGGACTTGGTGGAAGCCTTCGAACATCGGTTTCAAGCCGCGCAGAATTTGCACGGTTTCGGCAACGGTGGGCTCGACCACGTCGATTTTTTGGAAGCGGCGGCTTAAGGCGTGGTCTTTGTCGAAAATGGTGCGGTATTCGTCGTAGGTGGTCGCGCCGATGCAGCGCAGCGAGCCTTTCGCCAGCGCGGGTTTGAGCAGGTTGGACGCGTCCATCGTGCCGCCGCTGGTGCTGCCCGCGCCGATGATGGTATGGATTTCGTCGATAAACAAAATGGCGTGCGGGATTTTTTCGAGCTGTTTCAATATGGATTTGATCCGCGCTTCAAAGTCGCCGCGGTATTTCGTGCCCGCCAAAAGCGAGCCCATATCCAGCGCGTACACTTCGGCATCTTTGAGCGCGTCGGGAATGTCGCCGTTGACGATTTGATGCGCCAAGCCTTCCGCCAGCACGGTTTTGCCCACGCCTGCTTCGCCGACCAAAAGCGGATTGTTTTTGCGGCGACGGCACAGGATTTGTACCAGCCGTTCCATTTCGTGTTTTCTGCCGATTAAGGGGTCGATGCGGCCGGCTTTGACTTCGGCGTTGAGGTTGACGGTGTAGTCCGACAGCGAGCCGCTTTTCGATTCAACGGGGTCGTCTGAATCATTGTCGGGGTCGTCTGAAAAGCCTTTGTGTTCGTCGTCTTCGGTTGCGCCGTGGGCAATGCAGCGCAAAACTTCAAAACGCGTAACCGATTGCAGTTTGAGGAAATAGACGGCATGGCTGTCGGTTTCGCTCATCAGCGCCACCAAAACGTCCAAAGGCTCGACCAAGCCTTTGCCTGCGGATTGGGTATGCACCATCGCCCGCTGGATGACGCGCTGGAAGCCGAGCGTGGGCTGGGTTTCGACCGTATCTAAAAGGTGGTCGGGAATCTGCGGGGTATTTTCGGCAACGCTGGCGGCGAGTTGTTCGGATAACACTTTTAAATCCGCGCCGCAGAGCTTGAGGACGTTGGGGACGGAGGCGTCTTCTTCGATTAACACCAAAAGCAGATGCTCGAGGCTGATGAATTCATAATGAGCCTTACGCGCTTCGCGGTAAAGCTGCTGCAAAATCTGTTCCAATTCGGGTGAAAGCATATTAAATCTCCTCGACAATACATTGCAGCGGATGCCCTTCGGCTTTTGCCCGCTGCATGACCTGCTGCTGCTTGGTTTGGGCGATGTCCCGTGTGTAAGTGCCGCACAAGCCTTTGCCTTCGTGATGAACCAACAGCATCACCGCCACCGCCTGCTCCTGTCCGAGCATGAAGATTTCGGTCAGGATTTCGACGACAAATTCCATCGTGGTGTAATCGTCGTTCAGCAAAAATACGCCGTAACGTTTCGGCGGGGCGGTTTTTTGGTCGCTTAAAAGTGTATCGGATTCGTGATGTGTGTTTGGGTTGTTCATAAATATTTTGGCTTTGTGGAAGAGGATTTGTTTTCAGACGACCTTGTGAAAGGTTTGATATCAAATGAATCTATAAATATAGTGATTATAAGGTTTATTTCGATTTCTGTTGTATTTTGGTCGGTTTCCTCCATTTTCGCACTTTTTCCCTTGTATGGCTTGACGTTTTGGCTTAACAAATGTAAAAAGACGGTTAAGCAGAAGCCGGCACTCGACCAAGTATATAAAGCTAGGGAGAAACGCTGAACGTTTAAGTTTGCTGTATGCCTTATTTTGCTGATTTTGTTAATTTTTAAGTATAGGAAGTTTCTAATGGCAACCGGTATCGTAAAATGGTTTAACGACGCTAAAGGTTTTGGTTTCATCACTCCTGACGAAGGCGGCGAAGATCTGTTCGCTCACTTCTCAGCGATCAACATGGAAGGTTTCAAAACCCTGAAAGAAGGCCAACGCGTGTCTTTCGACGTAACCACCGGCCCTAAAGGCAAACAAGCTGCTAACATTCAGGCTGCTTAATTAAACGTGCGGCTTATGCCGTAGAATAATGGCGGGATTGATTCCCCGCCATTTTTTATTGTCTATGAGAAACGGAATCCATATGGCAGAAGACAAACAAAACGCCGCCTACGAAAACGCCCTGCGGCAGTTGGACGAACTCATCGCGCATCTTCGCAGCAGCGGGGAAGTCAGCTGCGCGGTGGCGGAACAAGAAGACCTGATGCTGATACGGCTTGCCGATTTGAAAATCGATTTGAGGCCGAATGATGAAAAAGCGATAGCGGATATTGACCGGTTTTACCGCCGCCATTTGGGCGACGGTAAATGAAGACGGATAATGCACAAACGCGTGATGAAGGTCGTCTGAAATCTCTATTTCGCCCCTGCCTGTTTTTTGGGCAGTCTTATTTTTCCTTTTAGTATCAACCGTTAATCCGATATATCCACAACTGGATTCACATAAAGCAAGGATAACTATATTTTTACGGCATAGAGGCTTTGGGGTCGTCTGAAAACCTGTTTCTATCATTCGGCAAATACGTTTACTCAAACGGCTTTTTCTGCCAATAAAACTTATCCTTTTTCAGACGACCTTTAAAGACTTCATCGCCGCCCAGCTCAAATACCAATGCACCCGACAAATCCGTCCGCAACAAAGTCGCGCCGTGTGCGCGGACGCGGGTTTGGACGGCGGGAGTGGGGTGTTTGTAAGCATTGGCGTAGCCGCTGGAGGCGACGGCGTATTTGGGGGCGACCGTGTTGAGGAAACCGCCGGATGAAGCCGTATTGCTGCCGTGGTGTCCCAATATCAAAATCTGGCTGTACAGCGAGCTGCCGTAGCGTTCTACCAGCCCCGCTTCGCCTTTGACGCCCAAATCGCCCGTAACCAGCAATGCCTGCCCGTCGGAAACGACGCGCAAGACGCAGCTTCGGTCATTGTCTTCGCCGACCGGGTTTTCAGACGACCTCAATAACTCGAAATTCACGCCGTCCCATTGCCATTGTGCTTCGGCGCAAAATTTTGCGTTCGGATAAAACTCAGGCTGTCCCGCCAGCGTTTCGCCGATTTCAATATCGGAAACGGCGTCCAACCCGCCGTCGTGGTCGCTGTCGTGATGCGACAGAATCAGCGTGTCCAAACGGCGCACGCCCATGGCGTTCAGGCTTGGCACGATACCTGTTTGCGCCGCCTGCACCGTACCCGTGTCAAACAGCAGGTTGCGGCTGCGCGTTTGTACCAACACCGACAAACCCTGTCCCGCATCCATCACGGTAATTCGCGCCAACCCGTCGTCCAAACGGTCGGGGCGGTAAAACACAAATCCAGCCAACACCAAACACGCCCAAGGCCGCAGACCCAGTCCGCGCGGCAACAGCCACAGCAAAGCCGCCGCAAAAGCCAAAACCAACAGCGGCACAGGCGCGGCGGCTACGGCAAATTCGGGCGACACCTCCGCCAGCCAAACCAAGCCGCGCAAAGTGTATTCTGCCAAACCTGCCGCCGCCCATTGCAAAGGTGCGAACGGCAACACCGACCCCAGCAGCGCCAAAGGCGTCAATACCCAAGAAAACCAAGGAATCATCGCCGCATTGACCAAAGGGCTGATGATGGGCAACGACGCAAAAATATAGCCCAGCAGTACCACTGACAAAACCGTCGCCGCCCATTGTCCGCGTACAGCCAAACGCCAGCCGCGTTCTTTCAGACGACCTGCCGAAGCCCAAATCAAGGCGGCAACCAAGCCGAACGATAGCCAAGTGCCAACACCCAAAACCGCCAATGGATCAATCAACACCACCACCGCCAAAGCCTGCCACCATGCCGTCCAGCCCGAAGACAGACTGCCGCGCCACCAAGCCCAGGCAAACGCCGCCAACATCAAAACACTGCGCTGCGTCGGCACGGAAAAACCCGCCAGCAGCGCATAAAACAAAGCCCCTGCCGCGCCGCCCGCCAAAATCCACACGCGCGGTTTTGCCGGTATCCAAGACAGTCGTCTGAAAATTAGTTTGACCAGCCAACCCGCCAACACCGCCACCATCGTAACGTGCAGCCCCGAAATGCTGACCAAGTGCGTCAAGCCCAAAGGTCGGAACGCCTGCCACAGTTCGGGCCTCAACGCCGATTGTTCGCCTATGCTCAAAGCCCGCATCAGACCGATACCGTCCGAAAAATCCGGGCTGTCCGCCTCGACAGCCTGCCAACGGCGGCTGACCGCATCGCGCCACACCGCCAAGCCGACACCGCCGCCCTCGCGAACCAAGCTCCTGCCTTTGCCCAGGGTACCCGCACCATCCAAACCGTTTGCCAACGCCCAAGCCTCGCGGTTCAACCCGCGCAGGTTCACTTCGCCGATAACCGGCTTGAGCCGTGCCGACACCTTCCAGCGGCTGCCTACCGCCCAATCGCGTTTCTGATAATCCGACAGCAATAAATCAAACTGCCGCCCGTCCTCCGTCCACGCCTTCGCCGCAAACTGCACCCGCCGCCCGTCGCCGCGCGGCATATCCGCGACTTCAACCGTCAACACCGACTCCGAAGCCCCGTTCAGCGGCCATTGCGCCGACAAAGCCGCTTCCGTCCGAAACACGCCGTAAGCCGCGCCGAGCAGGACGCACAGCATCATTCCCGCCACCGCAAACCGCCGTGAAGCCGCCAGCAAAACCAATGCCGCCGCCAGCCACGCAGCCCAATGCGGTACGGACGGCAAAGCGAACGAGGCAATGACGCCGACTGCCCAAAACGGCAATCCATAATATTTCAGCAAAACTGTTTCCCTTTTTATTATTAGTTTTGAAATTAGGTGGGGATAATAATTGAATTTCCCACAAACGTCATGAAAAAGGTCGTCTGAAAACCTGAATCTCAAGTTTTCAGACGACCTTTCGTCTTAGGGCTTCAATATTTCACATCGGCAACGCGGTTTTACAAATCCTGCAAACGCTCGACCGAAGGGGCGTAGTAATATGCGCCGGAAACGGCGGTGGAAAGATGCTTGAGCAGCAGGTCGGTTTTGCCGTCGGCATCGCCGAACATATGTAAAAGCTGTACTTCGATGTTGTGCAGGGTGTGGCAGTAGGCGGTAAACATCAGGCCGTGTTCGCCGCTGATTTTGCCGAAGGGCAGGCTGCGGCGGACGATTTTCAGACCCACGCCGTTTTCTTTCAGGTTGACGCGGCCTAAATGTGAATCGGGCAGGCGCACGTCTTTGCTGAATTCTTCATTCGTTTCTTTGCTGCGGCCGACGCTGGCTTCTTGTTCGGCAACGGGGACGGCATCCCATTTTTTCAGGTCGTGCAGGTATTTTTGCAGGAGGACGTAGCTGCCGCCGGCATCGGGTCGGCCTTCGGGGATAATGGCGACTTCGCGGACTTTTTCATCGCCTTGCGGGTTTTCAGTGCCATCGACAAAGCCGTCCAGTCCGCGGTCTTCATACAGGCGCAGGCCGTGTTCTTCGGTGGCGATGCTGATGCTGTCGCCGAACTCGGACAGGACGGATTGTGCGAGCGCGAAGGCGGCGTTTTGGCGGTAGGCTTGGATATGGATGTAAATATCGTGCTGGGTCGCAGGGGCAAGACCGTTGCCCATGACGGGGAAGGGCTTGATTTCGCTGCCTTCTTCTGCGTGTCCGAACGCTTTCCATGCGTCGCTGCCGAAGGCGATGGTCATGCCTAAAATATCTTCGGGAAAGCGGGTTTTGAGTTTTTCCAAGGCTTCAAGCGAGCTTTGGCAGGCGGTTTTGATGTCGTCGTAGCGGCCGTCGCGGATGTCGGCTTCGATGAATATGCCGGCTTGGGCGTGGTCGGGGATGATGGCGGTTTGCGGGCAGGGCATTGTGTTTCCTTTTCAGTTTATTGGATTTTTCAGGCGGTATTATAGCACTTAAGGTTTTCAGACGACCTCGTCTGAAAGGGCGGATATGATAGAATCCGCCGTTTGTGTTTTGATTTTCAACAGGTTCGCTTTATGTTCGGCACGATGTTTTTGATTATGATTGTATTGCTCCAGCTTTTCACGTTCGGGCTGGGGCGTTCGTTGCAATGGCTATTCGCGCCGGTGGTCGGCAAGGCGGGTAGGCGTTGGCTGATGGGGGTATCGTATTTCGTGACCAACGGCCTGCTGACTGGGCTTTTGTTGGAATTGGGACATTTTATGTTCCGCATCATGGCATTTTGGATGGTGTTGCTGCTGTTTGTGATGTATGCGGCGCTGGCGACATTTGTCCTGTTTCTGCTGCTGCGCAAATTCGTGGCCAGCCGGTTGCTGTCGCGCAGCCTGCGCTTGTTTGCGCCGCTGTTTGTATTAGGTTTGGTCGGCTTGGGGATGTACAACGCTTATACGCCCGTCGTCCGTCATCAGACCGTCGTGATCGATAAGAAAATGGACAAACCGCTGCGTATCGGCATGGCAAGCGACCTGCACTTGGGGATTTTGTTCGGCGCGCGGCAACTGGATAAGCTGGTGGACATCATGAACCGCGAAAAAGTCGATTTAATCCTGTTGCCGGGCGATTTGATGGACGACAACGTCGATGCCTACCGCAAAGAGAATATGCAGCCGCATCTGGGTCGTCTGAAAGCGCCGCTGGGTGTTTACGCGACTTTGGGCAATCACGATATGTTCGGCGACAGCGCTCGCATCCGCCATGACCTCGAAGCGGCAGGCATTACCGTACTCGGCAACCAAGTGTTGCAACACGATGCTTTCCTGCTCGTCGGCCGCAACGACGATTTGGACCACGACCGTCCGTCTGTTGCGCAGTTGCTGGAAAACCACAATACCGATCAGCCCGTTTTGCTGATGGATCACCGCCCGACCGAAGTCGAGGCGCACGCCAAGCTGCCTATTGACGTTCAAGTTTCCGGTCATGTCCACAACGGTCAAATCGCGCCGGCAAACCTGATTGTGCGCACGCTTTACCGCCTTGCCTACGGCTACGAGGAAATCGGCGGAAGACACTTTTTTGTCACGTCCGGCTACGGTTTCTGGGGGATTCCGCTGCGCTTGGGTTCACAGTCGGAAGTGTGGGTGATTGATGTGAAGGGGAAATAGCGGTATTGCAAAATGAAAAGATAAAAAGTACAGGCTTGCCGTTGCGTAGCCTGTATTTTTTATAGTGGCTTAACTTTAAACCAGTACGGCGTTGCCTCGCCTTAGCTCAAAGAGAACGATTCTCTAGAGAACGATTCTCTAAGGTGCTGAAGCACCAAGTGAATCGGTTCCGTACTATCTGTATTGTCTGCGGCTTCGTCGCCTTGTCCTGATTTAAATTTAATTCACTATATTTGTTGTGAAATGTTATGACGTGCGTGGCTTTGCTGTTTTTAGGATATGGTTCCAATCTATCGAATCAATCGGAAAAGGAAAATCAATAGAAAATTACCAAATAAAACTGTTCGAACCGGTCTTGCAATGCAAACTGTTTTTATTTATATTCACGTTTAAGAATAAAACACACTATCAATACTGAGCGAAAGAAAACACGGAGCACATCATGTTTGTTTGCATTTGCAACGCCATTACCGACCATGACATCAAAGAAACCATCGCTGCAGGCGCGAGTACCATGAGCGATTTGCAGGCTCAATTGGGCGTTGCGACCTGCTGCGGCTGCTGCGGCGAGTTGGCGGCTTCCTTCCTGAATGCCAACAGTGCACAAACGACAGTTACCGCCGGTATCAATGTGCAATCCTAATCTTGTCTAAAGCATTATCAAAGGTCGTCTGAAACCGAAATCAAGGTTTTAGACGACCTTTGCATTGACGGCAGCCTTTATCTTACAATCCGTTTTTCGTTTACCACACCACAAAGCATCCGCCATGAAGCTGACCCTGATGTTTCGAGAATATTGCAGTCTCTGTCACAAAATGCGTGAACAGCTCAAGCCGTATCAAGAGGAATTCGGTTTTGAGTTGGAAATCTTCGATGTCGATGAAGACCCTGTTTTAGAAGAACAATATAACGAGCTTGTCCCCGTGTTATTGGATGGGGACGAAGAAATCTGCCATTGGTTTTTGGATGAGGAAAAACTGAAGGTATGGTTGGAAGGGAAGAAACCGATCGCACGAGCATAGTTTGTTGTTCCATCCTGATGTGCAGTGAATCCCTTATCAATAAAAAGGTCGTCTGAAAAAAACAAACGGAGTTTTTTCAGACGACCTTTTTGCCATGTCAAAGCCGGATTATTCCGCCTTCAAACCTGCCACACACTGCCTGTCGCGATCTTCAAACGCTTGCGCGCCGCCGAGCAGGTCGAGCTGCTCTTGCGGGCTGAGTTTGCCCAATGAACGGATTTGATCTTCGGAGAGTTTGTCCAAAGGCTTGTCCCACATACAGGTGCAGTAATCGGTGGCGAGTTTGCTGTTGTTTGAATCCAAGTCCCTTTCTTTCAAATCGTTTTGCCATTTTTCGGCAAAGGGGATGTTTTTCACGCAAGACTCAAAGATGTTCTGCTTTGCCTGCGGTTTGGACATGGCACACTGCGAGAGCAGGGCGGTGGCGGCGAGCAGCGCCAAAATGACCCACGCCCAAATGCGGATGGTGCGGATTTTGGCTTTCGCTTTTTTACGCGCCGTGGCTTGCTCTTCGGCGGACATTTCGTTTTTCGGCTCAGTCATGCAGGCTTTCCATGCGGATCATGGTGATCGGTTTCTCCACGCAGCTTAATGCTTCGATGGCGGCAATGGCGCGCTTGATGTTTTTCTCGACCGTGCTGTGGGTCAGAATCACGATTTCGGCGGTGGTTTGGTCGATCACGCCTTTTTGGATTAAGGCTTCGATGGACACGTTTTCTTTTGCCAAAAGCGCGGCGATTTGCCCCAGCGTACCCGGTTCGTCTTTGGCTTGGACGCGCAGGTAATAGCTGCTGGTGATTTCGTCCATAGGCAGGATGGTTTGCGCTTGGACTTGTGCGGGTTGGAACGCCAGATGCGGTACGCGGTGGTCGGTATCGGCTTCAATCAGGCGTGCGATGTCGATGATGTCGGCAACCACGGCGGAAGCGGTCGGCAATGCGCCCGCGCCCGCGCCGTAATATAAGGTTTCGCCAACCATATCGGCGTTGACGCGCACGGCGTTCATCACGCCGTTGACGTTTGCCAAGAGGCGGCTTTCGGGAATCAGGGTCGGATGGACGCGCAATTCGATGCCTTTGTCGGTTTTGCGGGTGATGCCTAAAAGTTTGATGCGGTAGCCGAGTTCTTCGGCGTATTTGATGTCGCGGCTGTCGAGTTTGCTGATGCCTTCGAGGTAGCAGGCGGGGAAGTTCATCGGCGTACCGAATGCCAGCGCGCTCATGATGGTAATTTTGTGGCCCGCGTCGTTGCCTTCGATGTCGAAGGTCGGATCGGCTTCGGCGTAGCCCAACGCTTGCGCTTCTTTCAATACGTCGGCAAACGCGCTGCCTTTTTCGCGCATTTCGGAGAGGATGAAGTTGCTGGTGCCGTTGATGATGCCGGCGATGCTGCGGATGCGGTTGGCGGCGAGGCCTTCGCGCAGGGCTTTGATAATCGGGATGCCGCCCGCCACAGCCGCTTCAAATTGCACCATGACATTTTTTTCTTCCGCCAGCGGGAAGATTTCGTTGCCGTATTCGGCGAGCAGTTTTTTGTTGGCGGTAACGATGTGTTTGCCGTTTTCAATGGCTTTCAACACCGCATCTTTGGCGATGCCGGTACCGCCGAACAATTCGACGACGACATCGACGTCTTCACGCGCGACCAGTTCGAACGGGTCTTTGACAAAGGCTGCGGACGGACAGGTTTGGCGGGCTTTTTCTTCGCTCAAGTCGCATACGGCACTGATGCGCACTTCGCGTCCCAAACGGCGGCTGATTTCCGCCGCATTGTCCTGCAACACGGCAGCCGTACCGCCGCCGACCGTACCTAAACCTAAAAGACCGATGTTTACTGGCTTCATTGTGCCTCCTTGTGAGCCGATTCTCTTAAATCAAAAAGTAAAAACAGAAATTCAGAAAGCCCGAAACGCACCGCCGCCGCAGATTGATATAATGCTGATTTTGCAAGGGCGGAAGGCGCAGGCTAAAGTCGCCCATCCTACCTGAAATTGCCTGATTTTGCACCTTTTTTACGGAACGCGGCGAAAGGGCGGCAAGCCTGTTTGAAATTGATATATCAAGCCGAGAAAGAAACGGAAGAAAAATGCTGATTGAAGAAAACAAAACCGATGAAACCCTAAGCCTGACCGCTTATCGGGCGGGCGCAATCGAAGCGGGCGGCAAAACCTACACCGCCCCCATCATCTGGCGCAACGGCAAAATCGAAGCAATGAACGTGCAAATGCCGTCCGAACTGACTGCCGCCGACCTGTTTCAGACGACCTCCGAGTCGGACGGTTTGCCCGAAGTCATCATCATCGGCACGGGGGAGAAGCAGCAGTTCCTCCATCCGAAAATCGCCGCCGAACTTGCCGCACACGGCATCGGGTTGGAATGTATGAACACAGCCTCCGCCTGCCGAACGCTGGTGTTGCTGCAAGGTGAAGGACGCAGCGTTTGGGCTTGGCTGTGGGTGTGAACAGACATCCACTGGATATAAAAAGGTCGTCTGAAAATTTCAGACGACCTTTGTCTATGAAACAGCCGATACCTTATCCCAATACGACAAAACGTCCGTCAAAGACGGCAGCCAATTCGTTTTCCGAATAGATTTCGGTTTGCAGGGTGATTTTTCCTTTTTTATGGCGCTCGAACATGGTTTTGAGTTTTTGCCACTCTTCAGCCGGCGGACTGCGTGTGATGATGGTCAGATTGCCTCGGGCAGGGCGCAGGTAGCGGGTAGTACCTTCTTGAATGACGATATTGCCATCCGATTCGGGGCAATGGAGATAGACAGTTGCCCAGCCGCCGACGGTTGCCGCCAATGCGATACTGCCGCCGAAGGCAGTATTTTTATGATTGCGGTTGGGGGCGTGGGGTGCGAAAAGTACGGTCTGATCCGCTGTGGTTTCCAAGACGCTCAGGTCGAGCAGGGCGGTCGCAGGGATGTGGGCATGTAGGAAATCTTGCAGGGTTTTGGGGTTCATGGTCGGTATCGGGATAGGTCGTCTGAAAATCAGGAGCAGGCAGCAAAGCCCCACCAATTATAGCGATAAGGTAGTGCAGAGGGCTTATTTTGATTGCTTGTGCTGTCCTGCCAGACGCACATAATGCGCGGACGAATATTTCAAAAACTCTTTTTCTTTGTCGGTCAGCGGGCGGACTTGTTTGACGGGCGAGCCGACATAAAGATAGCCGCTTTCCAAACGTTTGCGCGGCGGCACCAAGCTGCCTGCGCCTATCATCACGTCGCTTTCGACGACAGTATCGTCCAGAATAATTGTTCCCATACCGATTAAAACACGGTCGCCGATACGGCAGCCGTGCAGCATGACTTTGTGTCCGACGGTAACGTCTTCACCGATGACAAGGGGCGAGCCTTCAGGTTTTTCCGCGTTTTTGTGCGAAACGTGCAAAACGCTGCCGTCCTGCACATTGCTGCGCGCGCCGATGCTAATGCTGTTCACGTCGCCGCGCAAAACGGCATAGGGCCAGACGGATACGTCTTCGGCAAGCGACACTTCGCCGATGATGACCGAAGTTTCATCGATAAGACAGGACTCGTGGACTTGCGGAGTATGGTCTAAGAAGGGGCGGATGGGGTTCATGCGGTTATTTCCTTTGTAAGCAGGGTTTGTTTTAAGAGGTCGTCTGAAACGGATTTTAAACTTTTCAGACGACCTTTTTAAATGTTGGGTCTTCGACTCAAACTAACTTTGTGAATAATGATCAAAAAATCAAGTTTGATTTATGGTCCTACTTTCAATCAATTTTTTCCATTGATATAAAAGGGACAAAAAGTATTCAAAGTCATAAATAGTTACATCCATTTCAGTAAATTCGTTAAAAATATTTATCTTATCTTTTGTTATGGAAATTGTGTGGGCATTACCTGTTCCCTGCCAGTTTTCTATTTCATCATTTTTAATTTGATTAATGACATCAATGAATAAATTGACAGTGTAATCGCAACCTTGAATGTCTCCTTCAAAAAAGTCTCCGATAACTTGTTCATCAGGATTAGCAGTATTTTTTACACAACAATAATTATCTTTATCTAAAAAAACTCCATGTTTTAACTCCTTCGGCAAACACAATAGGATTCTGACTCACGAACCGCTCGATTTCAGGGTCGTAATACCGGAAACGGATGTAGTGTAACCCGCTTTCTTCGTCGTAATACTGATCTTAGAAGTGGAACGGGATGTTGACTTTGATGTCGTCTGAAACAGGTTTCAAGTTTTTCAGACGACCTTTTCAAACCAACCCATACACATGAATTAAGATTTCAAACGGATTACGGTTTTCTCATCCTTTATTCATTAGAAAAAACGATCATTTTTCCTTCCGGATAATCTCCTTTCCAACCGCAAGGGAAACCGTTATGCTGGAAAACATACAAAATATCTTTCCAAATTTCCGGCATATAATTATTGGCGTAACAATTCAATAAAATGTCCATATAATAAGGCATTGTTTCCTCAAGGAAGTTTACTACACCCTCTATCGTGAGCTTTTTATCTGCCCCATGTAAATTCTTATCTAGAGCCCCCAAGCAATTGGTATTAATTAATTTACGACCAATCAAGTAGTGCCAATCAAAATCATCCGAATCTGGGAATTGCTGAGCCTCTATAATCTCCTGCCACTCATCCCATTCATCGCCTAACAGATATCTGGCTTCCTCCGGAGAGGCGGTAACGATAAATTTTTCACGATCGCCGTCATAAGGACGGGAAAAGAAACTGTCTGATGACAAAAAATCAACCACAGGTTGCGCTGATTCAAGTATTTGATTCCAAGTTTTTTTCATTGTTGTTTGCCTTTTGACTCAAATTTTACAAGTACCAAGCCCGGGAATATTGGTTTACGGGGCGCGGGCGAGATGAAAAATATTCGGTTTATATTATCTATCTGTCTTCGGGCTGACAACTGTTATCCAAACAAAAAGGTCGTCTGAAAAGGTTTCTAAGCTTTTCAAACGACCTTTGGTCTTGTGCGAACGGTAAGCCTGCTTATAACAGCGGACTCATCAGGCGGACGGTGTTTTCTATCAGCCCGCGGAATTTGGAGCGTTGCTGCCATGCTTTGACGGTGATGTAGCTGCTGTTTTTGAGGTAGTCGCGTTGGAGGTTGCAGATTTGTTTGGTGATGTCGCGGTCGTAGATGGCGAGGCTGATTTCGAGGTTGAGGAAGAAGCTGCGCATGTCCATGTTGACTGTGCCGAAGAGGGCGTAGTCTTCGTCTATGGTCATGGTTTTGGCGTGCAGCAGTCCGCCTTCGAACATGGCGATTTTGACGCCTGCGTCGAGCAGCATGGGGTAGTAGGCGCGGGAGGCGTAGCGAACCATGAAGGAATCGACTTTGGCAGGCAGGATCAGGGTAACTTTGACGCCGCGTTTGGCAGCGATGGTCAATGCCATCAGGAGGGGTTCGTCGGGGACGAAATAGGGGGTGGTGATGGTGATTTGTTTGGTGGCGGCGTAAATCGCGCTGATGATGGTTTCGTAAATGACGTGGCTGCCTTGTTCGGGCGCGGAGGGGATGACTTGGGCGACGATGTCGCCCTGCTGCATTTTTTCGGGAAGGATTTCGGGAATGCGCTCTTGCGCCTGCGTCAGATATTGCTGCACGCTTTCGAGGTTTTCGTCGGTTTCGACGGCGAGGTCGGCAAAGAAGACGGCGGAGAGTTCGAGTACCAGCGGGCCGGTGCAGCGCATCATGACGTCCACCCATTCGCCGACGCCTGAATCTTTTTTGAAGAAGCGGGGATCGGCGAGGTTGAAGCTGCCGGTGTAGCCGATTTTGCTGTCGATGACGAGGATTTTGCGGTGGTTGCGCAGGTCGGTGCGGGTGAAGAAGGTGCGCCAGACGCCGACGGGCAAGGAGGCGTGGACTTCTATGCCGGCTTCGCGCAGGGTTTCTACCCAGCCGCTGTCGAAAAAGCGGCTGCTGCCGACGGCATCGGCGAGGATGGCGCAATCCAAACCTCTGTCGGCGGCGGCGAGGAGTTCGTTTAACAGTTCTTCTATCCTGCCTTCGGGTTCGATGATGTAGAAGGCGAGCATGCAGGAATGGCGGGCGGCGCGGATGTCGGCAAGCATGGTGTCGATGATTTCATCGGTGGTGGACAGCAGCGTCATGGCGTTGTTACGCGTCGCGCCGAGTCCCGTTCCGCTCGCAGCGACTTTGCTGATGCCGTGATAACGGGATTTGACGTTTTCGCCGACGCCGAGGTAGATGTCGGAGAGGTAGGTTTCAGCGAAACTTTGGTAGAAGCGGTTCATCTCGCCCGTGCGCTTTGCCCGCGCCGTGCCGAGCCGCGGCTCGCCGATAAGCAGGTAGGCGATGGTACCGAAGACGGGGAAAAGGAAGAGGATAATCAGCCAGGCAAACGTGGAGCCGATGTTTTTTTGTTTGTACAACACGCGCAAGACGCAGCCGAGCGCGGCGCAGGTATGGGCGAAAATGAAGATTTCTGTCCAGGTGATGTCTTTTAGAAAAGTCATGTTCGATAGGCGGTGGAGGAATGGCGGGAGTGGATGTATAGTGGATTAACTAAATCAGGACAAGGCGACGAGGCCGCAGACAGTTACAGATAGTACGGAACCGATTCACTTGGTGCTTCAGCACCTTAGAGAATCGTTCTCTTTGAGCTAAGGCGAGGCAACGCCGTACTGGTTTAAAGTTAATCCACTATATTTTTGAGTCTGACTGGTTTGAGGCGGTAAGGTTCAGATGGTGAGTATATACAAAGGTCGCCTGAAAAACGAGTTGACACCGATAAGCGGGTGTTTTTCGTTTTCAGACGACCTTTTGAGTTTTGTTTTAGTGAAACTCACTACGCTCGTTTTAGCGAAACTCGCTTCGCTCGTTTTCAGACGACCTTTTAGGTTTTTTTATTAGGATTGGGTGCGTCAAAGCACTAAAAGATACAGCCAGAGACCTTTGCAATAACATAGGTTACTAAAATTTTATGCTCAATCTCATTTTCAAAATACAAAACTTTTCTGATTTTTCCTACTTTTTGCTCAATATTTAGGAATGTTTTAGACAATTGAAAATTTTTTGGCGCATTTTTATGCGTCAAATTTCGTTAACAGACTATTTTTGCAAAGGTCTCAGCCAGTAGGCAAAGCCGCCCAATGCTGCGCCTGCGGGCAGGTCAATCAGGTAGTGCTGTTTGGTAAAGATGCAGGACAGGGCAATCAATACGGGAAAGAGGAACGCGGCGGCGCCCAAAGTCGGCAGCGCGTGCAGGGCGGTCAGCATGGCGACGGAAACGTGCATACTGGGGAAGCAGTTGCTGGCTTGGTCGAATTTTTGAACAAACTGTAAAAACCATTCGGACGGTGTTTTACCGGTATTGATGCTGCGCCAATGCGGCGGGGTGGAAACGGGAAACAGCCAGAAAAACAGCATTTGCATAAACAGCAACATCAGGAAGCTGAACGCCATCATGTTGAAATGGCGGTGGTCGGTGGCGATGATGTTGAGGTAGAGGATGGCGGGGTAGTAAAGGAAGCTGTATATCCACGACCAACGCGGGCGGAAAGGGATTTTTTCGTCTATCGGGGAATTCCAAACAATCTCTTTGCGCAAAGGGTGGCGCTGGGTATAAAAGTAAAACTGATAAGCGCCGATAATCATCACGCCGCTCAATATCAGATTGACGAAATAGTCTTGAAAGTTCATGTGTGTGTTCCTAGAGGGCTGTCAACATTCAATAGTTTCCGTGTCTTTTTATCCTCAAAGCAGCATCTTCCGCGTTGGAAATCCTCGCAAGGTGTCCAACCTTGTTGCGGTTTCCGTCTTGAATCTTCCGCTTTGTGAACAAAAATCCACCGGGAAAATTAAATGTTGACAGCCCCTAAAAAGATGGATTTTATTGAAATTGGAAAGGTTGTTTTAAAGAACATCATCATACCTGCCTTTTGAAATATGTGAAATCAATTTGATTTGGGTAAATATGCAGTCAATTAAATAGAAAATGTCTGATTTTTACTTTTCATCCAATATAAAAAGGTCGTCTGAAAACCAAACCGGCAAGCAGATTGGGTTTTCAGACGACCTTTTACGTTACGCCCAATCAGGCGTGATATTGGCGCGACAGTTCGTGTACGGTATCGACTAAGATTTTGGCGTGTTCGGGGTCGGCGTGTTGGTTGATGCCGTGTCCGAGGTTGAAGACATGGCCGCTGCCGTTTCCGTAGTCGGCTAGGATGCGCGCGACTTCGGTGCGGATGGATTCAGGCGTGCCAAAGAGGGCAAACGGGTCGAAGTTGCCTTGCAGGGCGACTTGGTTGCCGACGCGGCGGCGTGCTTCGCCGATGTTGCACGTCCAGTCCAAGCCCAATGCGTCTGCGCCGATTTCCGCCATGCCCTCCAGCCACAGCCCGCCGCCTTTGGCAAACACGATAACGGGAACGCGTCTGCCTTCGCTTTCGCGTTTCAAACCGGCAACGATTTGGCGGATGTATTTGAGGCTGAATTCTTTAAACGCCGCATCGCTCAGGACGCCGCCCCAAGTGTCGAAAATCTGCACGGCCTGCGCGCCCGCGTCGATTTGGGCGTTGAGGTAGGCGGTAACGGCTTGGGCGTTGGTGTCGAGGATTTTGTGCAGCAAATCGGGACGCGAGTACATCATGGTTTTGATGGTGCGGAATTCTTTGCTGCTGCCGCCTTCGACCATATAGCAGGCGAGCGTGAACGGGCTGCCGGAGAAACCGATAAGCGGTACGCAGCCGTCCAATGCTTTGCGGATGGAGCCGACGGCGTCAAAGACGTATTGCAGTTTTTCCATATCGGGAACTTGCAGCTTGGCAATGTCGGCTTCGTGTTGCAAGGCGCGTTCGAATTTCGGGCCTTCGCCTTCGGCAAAATACAGACCCAAGCCCATTGCGTCGGGGACGGTCAGGATGTCGGAGAACAGAATCGCCGCGTCCAAATCGAAGCGGTCTAAGGGCTGGATGGTGACTTCGGTCGCCAATTCGGTGTTTTTACACAAATCGAGGAAGCTGCCCGCTTTCGCGCGTGTGGCTTTGTATTCGGGCAGATAACGCCCCGCCTGACGCATCATCCAAATCGGTGTGTATTCGACGGGCTGTTTGAGCAGGGCGCGGAGAAAGGTGTCGTTTTTCAAAGAGGTCATGTGGGGCTTTCGGTTTGTTTGTAAAACGGGGAAGGAAAACGGTTTTCAGACGACCTTTGCGGCGGTTTCCGCAATAAAAGGTCGTCTGAAAAGGTGGATAGATAAAGATATTTCCCAAACTCAGCTATGCTGCTCCAACGCTGCGTGGCGTTCGTCATCGGAGACGGCTTCCAAAACCAATTTCCGCTGTTCCTGAGCTTTTTGCGGTTGTCCGGTTTCGTCGAGTACGCGCGCCAGCATGAGGCGGGCGGCGATGCTCGGTTGCAGGGCGATGCTGGCTTCGAGGTAACTTTGCGCCTTGCCCCACAGGCTGCGGCCATAGGCAAGCTGTCCGAGGTACATCAAGAGCGGCGCGTCGTCGGGTTTGTCTTTCAGCCAAGAATCGGCAAGGTCGATGGCTTTTTGCTGGCCGCGTTCGTTGAAGAAGCGGACGCTTTCGACGAAGGCTTCCAAAAGTTCGGGGCGGCGGTTTTGCGGGTAGTATTGGCGCACCCATTTGACGGCTTCGGTATAGAGTCCGAGACGCTCGTATTTTTCGGCAATGGCGACACACAATTCGTCCGCCTTGAGTGCTTCGGGAATGCGCTTCAGACAGGTTTTCAGACCGGTTGCGTCTGATGCTTCCGCCAACAGGCGGCGGTATGCCCAGCTTTGGTATTGTTCCGCTTCAAAATCGTTAATCGCGCCGACTTTCATCAGTTTTTCGGATTTCGCCAACACATCTTCCGCATCGCCGTGGTCAAAGGCATAACGCAGTTGCAGGCGGGCAAGGCGGGACAGGTTGGGATGGATGCGCGCGGCAGCGTTCAGATTTTCCAGGGCGGTCGGATAATCACGGCGGCCGAGTGCGGACTCTGCCAACAACAGATAGCGGGAAAGCTGCTGTTTGTTCGGCAGTTTTTCAATGTCTTTCAGGTAGTGGTCGCGCAGTTCGAAGTTTTCCATTTGGTCGGCGGCGTGCGCGCCCAGCATCAACGCGAGGTTGCGGTTGTCGCCGGCTTCTTTGTTTTCCAATACTTTGGCGGCTTCCTGCTCCGCTTTTTCAAAGCGGCCTTCAAAAAACGCCAAACCTGCGCTGTTCAAAGCAACGGCTGCCTGACGGCCTTTGCGCGCCGTACCGAAACGCTGCATACGGGCGGGGATGTTCATCAGGCCGACGATGAATTTGATCAGGAAATACAGGGTAACGACAAACAGAACCAGCCCTAAGATAAAGGCGTGCAGGTTGACCCGCATCATGACCTGTCCGACGACGATATAGACATTACCTGTGTAAATACCGGAAGTTAGGACGATACCGACTGCAGTGGCGAATAAAACGACAATCCAGACGACGGCTTTCATGCACGGCCTCCTTTGGTCTCAGCATCGGCGGCAGGGCGGCTTTGTTTTTCAGGGGCCGCTTTCTTTTCCGGCTCGGAAATGTTTTGCGGTTTGGCCTCGGAAGGCAACGCCGGAGCTTCTAAAGGCTTCGTGTCTGCTTGGGCGGAAGGGGCGGGTTTCTGTGCAGGAGCGGGTCTTGCTTTGGCAGGATGGGCAGCCCTCGGAGCCGGTGCGGTTTTCGGTGCGGAAGCAGTTTCATTCACCTGCGAGGCGGTTTGAGGAGCGGCAGCTTCGGACGCGGCGGAGGGCAGGGGCGCGGACGAGGCGGTTGTTACGGGTTCGGGCAGCGCGACCGGAGTGCGCGTACCGTCTTGATAGGCGCGGATTGCGCTGAGGCTGGCTTTCAAACTGTCGTCTGAAATCATACGTACATCCAGCGCTTTCAATTCGGACAACTCTTTCAGCCATGCCTGTGTTGCGGGCGATTTGCCGTCAAAGTATTGCTTGACTGCCGCTTCGACGTAGTTCAAATCGCTTTGATAAACCTCGCCGTTGTGCTGCATTAGCGCGGTACGCGCATCCAAAAGGCGCAGGCGCAGGTTTTCGCGGACGAAATACGCCTGTTCGGGCGACAGCAGCATCGCGTCTTTATTGTCGAGTCGGCGGACTTCCACCAGCCCTTTCAGTGCAACCAAAGATTTATCCCAAGTATTTTGCCACCAAGAGCCTGAAGATGCGCCGTTGCTTTGCGCCTGTTCGCCCGGCTGCAATACGCCGTCCAACACCAGCGGCAGGCCGGAAACGGCGGTTTCCAAACGGTCGAGGCGCAGCGCCGTGCCGGAAATATCGACATACGGACGGTTTTTCAATGCCGCCAAATCATGGCTGACGGCTTGTTTGATGGGCAGCAGCTCGGGCTGGTCGAAACGGCTCAGGCGGCCGTCGATATGTTCCAACACCGCCGCCGCGCCTTGTACGTTGCCCGACAGCAGCAGTTGCTGCGAGGCGAGGTTCAACATGGTTTCCGCTTCGTCAACCAGCCAGTTGACGCGCCCTTTGGTCAGCTCCTGATACGCTTTTTGCGTCAACAGGATTTGTTCGCTGTTTGCCATTTGGGCTTTGCTCAAGCGCTCCAATTCGGCTTGGATGGCGGTTTGGCGGTTTAAATGGTCTTTCAGGAGTAAAGCGTTTTCAGATTCGCCCAAGGCGGCTTTATCGAGCTTTTGGTTAAACGAAAGCTCTTGGTTTTTCAAGACGTTTTGTCCTTGCACAAACAAAAAGCCGCTTGCGCCCAAACCCAGCAGCGCCAGCACCAGCGCGCCTACCGCCAGCCCTCTGTCGCCGGATTGTTTGATGATGACGGGGGCGGGTTGGTTTTGAGGAAGATTTTTAGATTCAGACATGTGTGTTCCTGCGTATTCGGAGGTTTTAGGCTGCTTGGCCTTTTTCGGAGCCACTGTTTCAGACGACCCCGCGTTACCCTGACTGTCGACGATAATCGGCCGACCGGCTTCGTTTGCTTCGGATGGATTGTCTTCAGACCGGCTCATCGGTTTGCTCCTTAGGAAATGATGAAAGTGCCGCTTTCAGAGAAGCGACGACCCGTATGTGGCGCGCACCCGCCTCGCGAAGCGCGTCGGCTATACGCGGATGATGGGTGAAGTATAACAAGGATTCGAAGAATCGGGAAAATTGCGGCGGAACCTGCGAAAACAGCCCGCGCACCAGTTCGCCCGAAGCGATAAAGGCGGCATCAATGGATTCGGCATCAAAATCCTGCCAATTCAATCCATTAGGTCGTCTGAAATACGCTTCCGCGATTTCCACCGCAAAGCCTTTTTTCTTTAACGACTCCGCCAAAAAATCGCGCCCGCCGCGTCCGCGCACAATCAATACGCGCGCGCCCTGCGGCAGCGTATCCCAAACCGGCAGCCGCAACACTGCCTCGCTGTCGTTGCCTTCTTGCGGCACAGACACATTTTTCGCGCCACACCGCTGCAAAGCCTGACCGCTTGCCTGACCGACCGCAACCTGAACCTTCAGGTCGTCTGAAAAATCCACATACGGCGCAGCGGTTTCAACCGCCGTCGGACTGACCCAAAACACCGCATCCGCACGGGAAAACTGTTCTTTCAAGCCGCGCAACGCCGCTTCGTCAGGCTCGATTTCAACCGGACTCAACACCCGCGCGCGCCACCCTGCCTGCGAACAGGTGCGCACATCGTCTCCCGCACGCGCGGACGGACGGACAATCAGCATGACAGGCATTTCAGACGACCTCATAGGATGGATAATGGGTGATGACGTTTAAATCGGTTTGAAAAAGCATATCCAATGGATATAATTCTTTTTGTATTTTTACGGCTGAACCCTGCCAAGTCAATACTGAGTATGGTTTCAATAATGTATTGGACGGTATGGAAGGGTGGGATTTGATTTTAGGAAAACATAATATGAACAAAATAGCGACCATACTTTTCGCTGCGTTACTGGTGCCGTCTGTCTCTTTTGCAAGCGGAGACAATGCCGCCAAGGTCAGTTTGGTGAAGAAGATTTATCAAGAAGCAAGCCGCGATGATGAATCGGGTGTGAAGATTTTGAACCGATATGCCGATGCTTCTTTGAAAAAAGCCATCCGTACTGCCTCTCGGTCGGCGGATTTGTGCATAGAGGCCGATCCGATATGGAACAGTCAGGATCCTAAAACCGAAGCCAAGGTCAGCGTGTCTGCCTTGCCCAACGGCAAAATTCGTGCCGGCTTCAAACAATGGGGGCATCCGACCAAAGTAGATTATTCGGTCAGCTGCTCCGGAAATGTCTGCAAAGTGACGGATGTCGATCATCTCAAACGGACTTGGCTGCAATGCCGTTAATTTGTTGGATTCATTAAAAGGTCGTCTGAAAATATTTTTCAGACGACTTTTTTATACTGGGAGCTGTCGAGATTCAATAGTTTCCGTTGCGTTGGAAATCCTCGCAAGGCATCCAACCTTGTTGCGGTTTCCGCCTTGAATCTTCCGTTTATAAACAAAAATCCGCTTGGAAAATTAAATGTCGAGAGCCACCGGTTACCAAATGCCAAACCATTGTCCGCCTGATTCTTGACGGCGCTCGTTGTGCCCGCCGTTTTGCCCTTCGCGCTCTTCGCGGCGGAAGTCCCACGGGGCTTGGGGATTTTTACCGCTCCACAAGCCTTTGCGTTTTTGTTTCGCCTGTTTTTGGGCGGCGGCGTAATCGGTATAGGCGGTTTTGCTTTGTTGTTTTTTGGCGTAGCTGTCGTAATGCCATGCCGCTCCGTCGCGGAGTTGCATGAGGTTCAAATCGGTCGTCCCGACGGAAACTTGCGCGACTTCGCGTTGGTAGCGGTCTGTTTCAAATACGCGTACCTTCACCTTTTTGCCGTCGGCGGCATCAATCAAGTTGTCCCGCGAACGCGTGCCGTATGCCTGATTGATTTCGGGTGCGTCGATATACGCCATGCGGATTTTGTGTTTTGCGCCGTCTTCGTCGATAACGTGGAGGGTGTCGCCGTCGTGGATTTTGGAGATTTTGCCGCGATAGGTATGGGGAGTGGTGGAATTGCGTTTTTGAGTGTGCGGATGGCTTTGGTGTACAGTATTTTCAGACGACCCTGATTTGACGGTTTCCGATAATAATGCGCCGAAGGCTTCCATACCGAGATGGCTGCTGCCTGTGAGCGCAGAAGCGAATTGCACGCCGGAGCGGATGATTTCGGTATCGCGCGAGCTGTAACCCAATGCGCCCAAGACGGACAAAACCACGGGAAGCCATTTTAAGATTGTTTTGGTTTTCATAAGGTTGACGGTGGTTTGTTTGAGGTTGTCTGAAATTTTTCAGACGACCTTTGACCTTTGGGGGATGGTTGTATTAACCGAACAGTCTGTTCACATCAGAGGCTTTTTTGCGGTAAGGCAGGCGGATATCGACGCGGAAGATGCCGTCGAGTTGGCGGCTTTGGATTTTGGCATCGTTGTCGTACATCAGCGTCAGGCGTTCTTTGAGGTTGTGCAATGCCATTGAGTTGCCTTTGTGCGGTTTGGCGTTTTCGCTGCTTTCGGGCGGGGTGTACGGGTTTTCGATGCGGATGTAGATGGATGATTTGTTGAGCTTGGTAAACACAGTAATCATGCCGGGACGGTGGGTCGATTCGACGCCGTGGAAGACCGCGTTTTCCAAAAGGGGTTGGAGCAGGAGGTGCGGCGTTTCCGCGTCATCGGGCGCCTGGTGCTGCCACATCACTTGCACGCGCATATGGCCCATGCGGATTTGTTCGATGGCGATGTATTCCTGCGCCCATTCGATTTCCTGTCCTAAAGTGCTGCTTTGACTGCCGTCCCGCAGTTGGGCGCGGAAGAGGTTGGCGAGGTTCTCCAGCAGGGTTTCCGCATCATACGGGCGCAGGCGGATGAGGCTGATGGCGGCGTTGAGGCTGTTGAACAGGAAATGCGGGCGGATGCGGGCAGTCAGCGCGCTGAGGCGGGCTTCGGAAATCGAAGGCGCAAGGCCGTTCCGGCGCGAAGCTTCGTAATACATCAGCCCGAGCAGGAAAAGGTTGAACAGGAAGAAATGTTGCGAGAGCGTTCTGCCGTGTGTTTTCAGAATGAAGAAATCGACGATTGCAAATATCGATAAGTTCAAAAAATAGGTAATAATGACGCCGTAGGGCGATGTTTTGATGGCAGGGGTGAAGATATTGACAAAATAGGCTTTAACCAAAATCCCCAGCAATACGGGAAACACCCATTGGGAATGATGGTAAATCTCTGCGGAATAGGAGAGCGAAGAATCGCTGATCAAGGGTAAAAAGAACAGACTGCCCAAGACAATAATCAAAAGGCGCACGACTGTTGCCGAATTGCGCAGGTCCGGGACGGCGAATGTATTGTTGATTTGACGTATAATAGACATAAAATTTCCAACCGTTTTCTTTTAATGCGTTTATACGAGCCTTATTGGCTCTGTTATTTTATCTGAAGGACGAAACCATGAGTAAGGACAAAACCTGGTCGGGCCGTTTTAACGAGCCTGTTTCCGAACTGGTGAAAAAATACACCGGTTCGATCGATTTCGATAAACGGCTTGCCGAGTGGGACATTCAGGGTTCGCTGGCTCACGCGCAAATGCTTGTTCAATCAGGTGTTTTGAGTGAAGAAGATTTGGCGGCGATTCGTCAGGGAATGGCGGAGATTATAGCAGAAATCAAGGACGGTACTATTTCTTGGTCGCTGGATTTGGAAGACGTCCACATGAACATCGAACGCCGCCTGACCGAAAAAATCGGCGATGCCGGCAAACGCCTGCATACCGGCCGCAGCCGCAACGACCAAGTCGCCACCGACATCCGCCTGTGGCTGCGCGACCAGATTACCGTCATTCAAGACCTGATTCGAAGCCTGCAAACGGCTTTGGTCGATTTGGCGGAACAAAACGCCGAAACCGTCATGCCCGGTTTCACCCATCTGCAAGTCGCCCAGCCCGTCAGCTTCGGACACCATATGCTCGCCTACGTCGAAATGCTCGGACGTGATTTCGAGCGTATGACCGACTGTCGCAAACGCGTCAACCGTATGCCGCTCGGCGCTGCCGCCCTTGCCGGTACGACCTATCCGATTCAGCGCGAAATCACCGCCGAATTGCTGGGCTTTGAACAAATCTGCCAAAACTCGCTCGATGCCGTATCCGACCGCGATTTTGCCGTCGAGTTCACCGCCGCCGCCTCGCTGATTATGGTTCACCTGAGCCGCCTGTCCGAAGAATTGATTTTGTGGATGAGTCCGCGTTTCGGCTTTATCGACATCGCCGACCGTTTCTGCACAGGTTCGTCCATCATGCCGCAGAAGAAAAATCCCGATGTGCCCGAACTCGTGCGCGGCAAATCCGGCCGTGTCATCGGACACCTTATCGGCCTGATTACCCTGATGAAATCTCAGCCTTTGGCATACAACAAAGACAATCAGGAAGACAAAGAACCGCTGTTTGACACCGCCGACACACTCATCGACACCCTGCGGATTTACGCTGACATGATGCGCGGCGTGACCGTCAAACCCGACAATATGCGCGCCGCCGTGATGCAGGGCTTCGCTACCGCCACCGATTTGGCGGATTATTTGGTGAAAAAAGGCATGCCTTTCCGCGACAGCCACGAAGTCGTCGCCCAAGCCGTGCGCCACGCCGACCAAGCAGGCGTTGATTTGAGCGAACTGCCGATCGAAGTTCTGCAAGGTTTCAGCAAGCTGATTTCAGACGACGTGTACGGCGTACTGACACCCGAAGGCAGCCTGAACGCGCGTAACCACTTGGGCGGCACCGCGCCGGAGCAAGTACGCTTCCAAGTGAAACGCTGGCGGAAATTGTTGGCTTAAAGAGAAATAGATAGAAAGGTCGTCTGAAAACGGGAAACAGGGTTTCAGACGACCTTTTGATGTGTAAAGAGCCATTTATATCGGATTCAAAATATAGTGGATTAACTTTAAACCAGTACGGCATTGCCTCGCCTTAGCTCAAAGAGAACGATTCTCTAAGGTGCTGAAGCACCAAGTGAATCGGTTCCGTACTGTCTGTACTGTCTGCGGCTTCGTCGCCCTTGTCCTGATTTAAATTTAATCCACTATACAAGTGAAAGCAGTATCAGCATCTGCTTGCTGTCTAAGCTGGATTCACATCGACAAGCAGAATTTTATTATTTAAAACCATCTTAAATCAGAAACAGAGGTCGTCTGAAAATCGAAAACAGGTTTTCAGACGACCTCATACTTTTCCTTTAAATCAAACCGTCACACCGACAATTGTTCCAACAAAGCCTGTTTCAACGACGACTGCGTTTTCGGGTTTTTCAAATCGGGGCTGAAGACGATGAAGCTGTCTTCGACGCGTTCGTCCAGCGTGGAAATTTTGGCGTAGCGCAGGCTGACGTTGTGGGCGAAGAAGACTTCCGCCATGTCGGCGAGCAGGAAGGGGCGGTTGACGGCGGTGATTTCGACGGAGTACCAGTCGGGGTAGTCTTCTTCGGGGGTAATGGTGATGCTCGGCGCAATCGGCATGTAGCGGCTGCGGCGGCTGATGCGGCGGCTGCGGCTTTGGGTTTCGGCAACGGTGTGTCCGTGGATAAAGCTGTTGAGTTCGGCTTCGAGCGCGCTTTGGATGTCGGGGTAGTCTTCGGGGGCGTGCTGCGAGGGGATTTGTACGATGAAGGTGTCGAGGATGTAGTCGTGTTCGGTGATGAAGGCGCGGGCGGCGAGAATGTCGAAACCGTGGCGGCTGAAGATGCGGCAGAGGCGGGCGAACAGGCGCGGACCGTTGGGCATGAAGACCATGACTTGGAAGCTGTCGCTTTTGGGCAGGATGCGGCTGCGGACGATGGGGGTTTCAAAGTCGTGTACGAGGTTGGCGGCGTGCCACAGGATTTCGCGGGACTGATGGCGGGCGAAGTAGGCGGAACCGAGCGTGTTCCATAGTTTTTTCTGCTGTTTTTCGGGGACGGCGGCGCGGGTAAGCAATTCGGCGGCTTCTTGCTGGCGGCGGCCGAAGAGGGCGTGCGGGTTGCCGCCGTTGCCTGCGAGGTAGCGTCCGGCGGCGTGGAACAGGCTTTCCAGCAGGCTGGCGCGCCATGCGTTCCACAGTTTGGGATTGGTGCCGCGTATGTCGGAAATGGTCAGGAGGTAGAGCGCGCTGAGGCGTTCGTGGGTTTGTACGCGTTTGCAGAAGGCATCGAGTACGTCGGGGTCTTGGATGTCTTCTTTTTGGGCGACGGTGGACATGAGCAGGTGGTTTTCGACCAGCCAGGCGAGCAGGTTGCTTTCTTCTTCGGTCAGGAAGTGGTCGGCGGCAAATTGGCGCGCGTCTGCGATGCCTTGTACGGCATGGTCGCCGCCGCGTCCTTTGGCGATGTCGTGGAAGAAGGCGGCGAGATAGAGGATGTCTTGTTTCTCAAAGGACTGCATCAGTGCGGAGGCGTAGGGCAGCTCGTGGCTGTGCATGTCTAGGGCAAGGCGGCGGACGTTGCGGACGACGGCGAGGATGTGGTCGTCCACAGGATAGATGTGGAACAGGTCATGCTGGAGCAGCCCGACGATTTTTTCCCACGCGGGCAGATAGCGGCCCAACACGCCGTAGAGGTTGAGAAAGCGCAGGGTTTGGGTCAGTCCGTTGCCGCTGCGGAAAAAGCCGGCGAAGCGGCGGCGGTTTTCGGGATTTTGGTAGAAGCTGCGGTTGATTTTGCGCGTCGCGCCCCACCAAGCGCGCAGGGTTTGTGGTTCGAGCGCGGTAATGTCGTTGCGCTGCTGCATGATTTCGACAATTTTGAAAATGTGTTCGGGTCGTCTGAAAAAAATATCGGTGTGCCGTGCGGCGATTTGATTGTTCACTTGGATGTAATCGTCGTCAATCCGCAGGGTAACGCGCATCGGCGTGGAGGAAACGCGGCTTTGCAGCATGGGTGTGAGGATGCCGCTCAATTGTTTGACGGTTTTAATCGCGCGGTAAAACACGCGCATCAGTTCTTCGCTTTGACGGCGGAGATTCAAGCCTTGATAGCCCATGCTTTCGGCGACTTGCGGCTGCAAATCGAACAGCAGGCGGTCTTCGGCGCGTTTTGCGTTTAAATGCAGATGGATGCGGATGTGGGCGAGGCGGCGGTAGCCGTGTGAAAGCATGCCGGCTTCGGTGCGCGTCAGAATGCCTTGTTTGACCAGCGCAGGCAGGTTGGCCGCCAAGCCTTGCGCCTTCGCTATCCAAAGCAGGGTGTGGATGTCGCGCAGACCGCCGGGACAGCTTTTGATGTTCGGCTCCAATACCGCTCCCGAACCTTGCGATTTGGCATGGCGGTGTTCCATCTCCACCAGTTTTGCTTCGATAAACGCCGCTACATTGCGTTGCGCGTTCATTTTTTCCGCCAACTCGTCCGCTATTTGGCGGTTGCCGAACAAAAAACGGGCCTCTAAAAACGCCGTGTCCCCCGTAATATCATCGCGCACGCTTTCACACAGTTCGTCAACGCTGCCGCTTTTGACCGACGGTGAAAGTTTCATATCCCACAAAGCCTGAACGAAAGCCGCAATTTTTTCTTGAAGGTCGTCTGAAACGGTTTCAGACGACACGACTGACAAATCTAAATCAGAATAAGGATACAGCTCGCCGCGCCCGAAGCCGCCGGTCGCCATCAGGCATAATGCGCTGTTTTGAAAATGTTCTACCCACAATGCCGCCAGCAAGGTTTCGACTGCCGCCGTGTATTCCCTGAAAAATACCGACACGCGGTTGGCTTTCAAATAATGCGCTTCGGCGGCAGTGCGTTGCTGTTTGAAGGTTTCCAATGCTGAAGACAGGTTTGCAGACATTTTTTATTCTTTCAAGTAGTGGGGAGAGGGCGCGGATGATTCGGCAGTCAAATATCGTTTTCAGACGACCTCTGTTGGGCATCAGAGGGATTGGTCATCAGGTTTAGCAGCTCCTGCGGCGGCAGCAGCAACTGATACGCAGCCACACCCAAAGCCGTCGCCATTTTTTCAATATTCGACAACGCAATGTTCCAGCGTTTGCGCTCCACAGCCGATACATAAGTCCTGTCCAAACCGCATTGCCGCGCCAGCTCTTCCTGAGACCAGCCTTTATTCACGCGGAAAAGCCGCATGTTGTACGCCAAGACCGCCCGTAAATCCTGCTCATCAGGCAGTTCGGCAGGCGGAGTCAATTTATTGCTCATGATTTTGTTTCCGGATAAATGGTTGAAGTTAAGAATTTGCTGTTACGGATTTTACTTCACATAAAAGCCAAAAAAAAGGGGTGGCAACAGCCACACCCAAACACACACACATCAAGAGGAAAGAGATAGAGAGTATTAAATCAAAGCAGATGCATCATCTACTGATCAGAAAATCTTGAGGACTTTGAGAAATGTCGTCTCAGTTCCAATGTCGGCGATTATAAATGAAACTCAATTTGGAGCTTTGATTCAAATCAAGTCTGAGGATTATTTATAAAATAAATTTTAAAGATAGGTTATGTTAATTGAAAACAGGGGCAGATTGAAGGCAATTCATCTATTTTTATTTTAGATTGTGAACAAAATCCGTGCATCCTGCCGAAAATTCCTCTATAATGCCTGCTCATTCGGAATGTAGCGCAGCCCGGTAGCGCACTTCGTTCGGGACGAAGGGGTCGGAGGTTCGAATCCTCTCATTCCGACCAAATATAAAAACCTGCTTTGATTGCATGATCAAAGCAGGTTTTTTCATATCGTGGTTTCAAGTCTGAATCCTGACATTTTGATATAGTGAAAATGACAATGGTTTTCTAATGTATCCAGCTATATCCCCTGTTTTGTTTTCAGACGACCTTTGTCTTTATGGTTTTCCCCTAAAAAATGCAAAATTCCCAGATGTTTTCACTATACTGCTTTTTGATATTCAGTTAAGAACCGTTAATCCGTTCGCGTATAATTTCAAGTTTTCCCAACAAGGCAGATGGTGTTTTATGTCTTCCAACCAACCCCGTCAAACTTGGTCCAACCGTTTGACTTATATCCTTACCGTTGCCGGCGCGACTGTCGGTTTCGGCGCGACGTGGCGTTTCCCGTATTTGGTCGGTGAAAACGGCGGCGGCGCGTATGTGTTTTTATTCTGTATCGCCATGTTTGTTATCGGTATTCCGATGATTTTGGTGGAAAACGTCATCGGACGGCGCAAAGGTGTGAATGCGCTGGATGCGTTCGGCGGCTCGTTGAACGGCAAACCTGTCGCTAAAATTTGGAAACTGGTCGGCTGGATGGGCTTGCTTGGCTCGTTCGGCATTATGGCGTATTACATGGTGCTCGGCGGCTGGGTGATCAGCTATATCGTTAATATTATTAGCGGAAACCTGAATATTTCCAGCCCTGTCAGCGGCGAACTAACGAAAAGCTTCTTTACCGAACACATCGAAAACAGCCCTTGGGAAATTGCGTTCTACACTTTCTTGTTTGTCATTGTGAACCAATGGATTTTGGTCAAAGGCGTCATCGGCGGTATTGAAAAAGCAGCGAAATACCTGATGCCGCTGCTGTTTTTGTTCCTGATTGCCATGGTCGTGCGCAACGTTACCCTGCCGGGCGCGATGGAAGGGATTACTTTCTATCTGAAGCCTGATTTCAGCAAGATTACCGCCGAACTTTTCGTCTTCGTTTTGGGGCAGGTATTTTTCGCACTGAGCTTGGGTTTCGGCGTGATGATTACTTTGTCCAGTTATCTGGATAAAAACGAGAATCTGGTTCAAACCGCAGTTATCACGGCAATTACCAATACCATCATCGCCGTACTGGCGGGCTTTATGATTTTTCCGTCGCTCTTCAGCTTCGGCGTCGCGCCCAATTCCGGTCCGACTTTGGTGTTCCAAAGTTTGCCGATTGTGTTCTCGAATATGTGGGCAGGACCTGTGTTCGCCGTGATTTTCTTCTCGCTGCTCCTGATTGCCGCGCTGACAACTTCACTGACCATTTATGAAGTGTTGATTACGACCATTCAGGAAAAAACCAAAATCCGCCGTACCGCCGCGATTACGATTGTACTGGCTGCCATCTTCATCTTCGGCAACATCCCGTCCATTCTGAGCTATGGTCCGTGGAAAGACGTTTCCGTGTTTGGCAAAAATATTTTCGATGCCTTCGATTACATCAGCGGCAACATCTTGTTTATGCTGACTGCGCTCGGCTCCGCGCTGTTTGTTGGTTTTGTGATGAAGGATGAAGCGAAGGACGAATTGCTTTATAAAGGCAACCATACGACGGTCAATATTTGGTTTGCCTATGTGAAATACCTCGTGCCGTTGGTGATTTTGCTGATTTTCGTCAGCAATTTGTTGTAATGGTACGTAAGGTCGTCTGAAAATTTTAAACTGCCTTATATTTCAGTATTGATAAAGCTTGTTCAGGCGGTTGATGTAAGCTGGGTTCTGTAAATGACAGAACTCAGCTTTTTTGATTTCAAGCCGAATTGTTGATGGTCGTAGTCTGCTTATATTTGATTACGATGGTTAAGCGTGAAGAGATAGTCGGGAACCTGTTCAAATTCAGGGCAAGGGGTCGTCTGAAAAGGAGGAATATTACAATAGGTTTACGGTTGCTTAAATCTACAAAGTTGGCCGCTTGTGATAAAGTTACGTTTGATTATGGCCGTATGAATTCTGATGCGGCTTTTTTGTACACAAAGGATTGTTATGTTGCTGTCCCCAACCCGCGCCCGCACGATTGCCGCTGCAGTCATGATGTTGTTTGCGGTGCAAGTTTCTGCCGCCAGGCAGGATAATGCCGTCGAGGTGAAAACACCGAAAGACGTGAAACAGATTATTCAAAAGAGAAACCGCTTTACGCCTGATGAATTCAAGGTCGAGCAGGCTCGCCGTGTGAATATACAAAACCGTGCAAATCAGATATTTACCTTGTTGAGCGGCGAAATACTGTTGCAGAAAGGTGATGCCGGTACGGCGTTGGCAACATACATGATGATGTTGAACAATACCAAATCGCCGGAGGTGGCAGAGCGCGCTTTAGAAATGGCGGTTTCGCTCAATGCGTTCCAACAGGCGGAAATGATTTATCAAAAATGGCGTGAAATCGAACCTGTTCCGGGTAATGCGCAAAAACGTATGACCTGGTTGCGCAATATCTTGCTGGGGCAGGGCGATAAGACCTTGAATGGTTTGGATGATATTTTGGCCAATGCCAGCGAAGAACAGAATCAGCGTATTTTCCTGCTGTTGGCTCAAGCGGCAATCCAGCAGCCGGGGTTGGCAGAGAAAGCTTCGTCACAAGTCCATAAGGAAGCTTTGAAATATAAAGATTTGCCGGAAGCTGCGATTGCCGATGTGATTTTCAGTGCGCAAGGTGGCAAAAAGAAACATGCCATTGCGGCATTGCAACGTTTGGCAGGGCTGGATGCAGAGATGCTGCCGCCGACTTTACTGACTTTGCGGCTGATGGCGCAACGCAGTCCCGAGATATTAAACGGCTTCTTCGAGCAAACCGATACGCGCAATCTTTCGCCCGTATGGCAGGAGTTGGAAATCGTCAACCTGATTTCCAATAAACAAAACGACAAAGCCTATGCGCGCCTGCGTACGCTGTTGGAAAATAACCCGAATCCAGACCTGTATATTCAGGCAGCGTTGTTGGCAAGCAATCGTAAAGACGATATTTCGACGATTATCAATTATTTGGATAAAGCGTATAACATCGGAACAAGCGAACAACAAAGCCGTGCCGCCCTGATTGGTGCGATGGCTTATGCCGATGTTAAAGACTATCCCAAAGCCAAACAATGGCTTGCCAAAGTTGTTTCCCCCAGTTATGTTTTTGATAAAGCAGTTTTCGGTGCTTCATTAGAGGCCGAACAAGGAAACGGTAAGGCAGCCTTGGCAGAAGCACGTCGGGCGCAAAGCCTGCCGGAACAGGAAGGGCGTTATTTCGGCAGTAAGGAATTGCAACGGGTTACCCTGTTTGCTTTGTCCAAACACGATAATTTGCAAGAAGCATTGTCCGAGCTGAATAAAATGTTGCCCAAGATAAGCCGGCAGCCGGATGCCATGGAGCAGTTGCCTGATGTTTTGTACCAACGAGCCATGATTTATGACCGTATGGGCGATCAGGGCAAGGCAATTGCCGATTTGCGCCGTGTAGTCGAATTGGCACCGGATAACGCTAACGGTTTGAATGCTTTGGGCTATATTTTGCTGTCCCCGACCAAGAAAAATTTAGACGAGGCCTTTAAACTGATTCAGGCTGCTTATCAAATCGAGCCGGAAAACCCCGCCATCAATGACAGTTTGGGTTGGGCGTATTTCCTGAAAGACGATGTGCAAACCGCATTGCCTTATTTGCAATATGCGTTTGAAAAATATCCCGATGCAGAAGTTGCCGCACACTTGGGCGAAGCATTGTGGGCATCCGGAGAGCAGGAAAAAGCCAAAAAAATATGGACAGACGGCCTGAAGGGTGAAGGCGATATGAAAATATTGCGGGAAACCATGAAGCGTTTCGGCGTGGAGGCTGCTCCTAAACCAACGAAAAAAGCCCAATCGGGGCGTTCCGTAAAATCGAAATAATGAAAGGGGTCGTCTGAAAACAAGGCATTGGAAGAAGCCGGGATGATAGACCGTTTTCAGACAACCTCTGGGAGTATTTATGAAATTACAAACCATAGTATCTATTGCAACACTGACTTTGCTTGCCGCTTGTGTGCACCCTAATTTGTCTCAGCAAAATGATTGGAAGCCTGCGGAGAATGTCAATGATTTCACTGCGGACGGAAGATTGGCAGTAAAAGTCGAAGAAAAAGGCTCTTACGCTAATTTTGACTGGTCCTATCAAAATCAAGTCCAAACGATTAGCGTCAATACGCCTTTGGGCAGTACGGTCGGACAGTTATGTAAAGACAATCAAGGTGTATTGGCAGTAGACAGTAAAGGTCGAGTCTATCAGGCAGAAACAGCAGAAGAACTCAGCAACAAACTTCTGGGCTATGAATTGCCTGTTCAATATCTGCATATTTGGGCGGATGGCAAACGCGTTGCCAATGCGCCATATCGATTGTTGCCCGATGGCCGTTTGGAACAATTTAATTGGACTATTACACGCAGCACCAATAGCGAAGGCAAGCCGAAAATCCTTCAATTGGAAAATGCCAAATTAAATGTCCGTCTGGTATTTGACGAAGTCAACCACGAACCTGCTGCCAGCGATCAGACGCAATGTGCAGCCCGCCTTAAAAAATAAAAAAAGAGCTTGATATGGACATTCCTTCCGACGCTCAAGCCTTTCCTGCGCCTGCTAAGTTGAATCTCGATTTGCGTATTACGGGCAGAAGGGATGACGGATACCATAATTTAGAAAGTATTTTCTGCCTTATCGGGCTGTATGATACCGTCTGCCTGAAGCTACGAGATGATAAAAAGATTATTCTGCATAATCCCACTGAAGGTATTCCCTGCGAACAAGATTTGGCTTATCGTGCCGCACTTTCTTTGCAGCAACATACCGGTTCCTGTCGTGGTGTGGAAATCTGGTTGGAGAAAAAGATTCCGACAGGGGGAGGATTGGGCGGAGGTAGCTCCGATGCGGCAACCGTGTTAATCGTGTTGAATCAATGGTGGCAATGTCGGCTGACAAGGCAACAGCTTATTGATTTGGCGGTTGGTTTGGGAGCGGATGTGCCGTTTTTCCTTTTTGGGCAAAGTGCTTTTGCACTAGGAATCGGTGAACAATTAGTCAAAATAGAAATTCCTAAACAATGGTATGTGATAGTCAAACCGTTGGTACATGTTTCTACTGCTAAAATTTTCTCGCATGAGAGCTTGACACGAAATTCCAAACCAAGCATAATGCCGACTTTCCAATCTTTGCAGCCGTTTAGAAATGATATGCAGGCTGTTGTTTTTCAGGAATATCCTGAGGTTTGGAAAGCTTATTGTGAATTATCCGAATATGGTTCTGCGCTAATGACAGGATCTGGAGCGTGTATATTTCTCTCTACGGATAGTTGGCAAGAAGCAAACAATATATACCAACAAGTTTCACAATCATATGAAGCATATTGTGTTGAAGGTTTAGACGTTCATCCATTGTTTCAAATGATTTGATAAAGTTGGGGAGTCGTCAAGCGGTTAAGACACTGGATTTTGATTCCAGCATGCGAAGGTTCGAATCCTTCCTCCCCAGCCAAATCCCTTTGTTGGGGAGTCGTCAAGCGGTTAAGACACTGGATTTTGATTCCAGCATGCGAAGGTTCGAATCCTTCCTCCCCAGCCAGCACCCTTTATTGGGGAGTCGTCAAGCGGTTAAGACACTGGATTTTGATTCCAGCATGCGAAGGTTCGAATCCTTCCTCCCCAGCCAAATAAGAGCGTGTAAGTTCCCTTACACGCTCTTTTATGTTGAAAATCAATGACAACGCAGAAAAACTTTGTTTTATAGTGATAAATTTGGATTGTGATGAGGCGTGACAGTGATATAACGCTGCAAATTTAATTCACTATGCCGTTCATTGTGCGTATAATACCGCTCGTAATGTCTTGGACATAGGCAGAGGGAAGCATGACGTTTTCTGAGCGGAAGTTAAACATAAAATCAGGTGAAAATATGGCTGCATACGACAGTTTGATGGTATTTACCGGCAACGCAAATCCGGAGTTGGCGCAACGCGTTGTCAAACACTTGGATATTTCGTTAGGCGAAGCCTCAGTATCCAAATTCTCAGACGGCGAAATTGCCATCGAATTGATGGAAAACGTCCGTGGTCGTGATGTATTTATCCTGCAGCCCACCTGCGCCCCAACCAATGATAACCTAATGGAAATCCTGACGATGGCCGATGCGCTGAAACGCGCTTCCGCCGGTCGTATTACCGCGGCAATTCCCTATTTCGGCTATGCCCGCCAAGATCGCCGTCCGCGTTCTGTCCGCGTTCCGATTTCCGCCAAACTGGTGGCCAATATGTTGTATTCCGCAGGTATTGACCGCGTTTTGACTGTCGATTTGCATGCCGACCAGATTCAAGGTTTCTTTGATATCCCTGTCGACAACATCTATGCCACTCCTATTCTGTTGAATGATATCAAACAGCAGCGGATTGAAAACCTGACCGTAGTCAGCCCTGATATTGGCGGCGTAGTCCGAGCCCGCGCTGTGGCGAAATCATTAAATGCCGATTTGGCAATTATTGACAAACGCCGCCCGAAAGCCAATGTGGCGGAAGTCATGAACATCATCGGCGACATTCAAGGTCGTACCTGTCTGATTGTAGACGACATGATTGATACCGCGAATACGTTGTGTAAAGCTGCCGTCGCTTTGAAAGAGCGCGGGGCAGAACGTGTCTTGGCATATGCCAGCCATGCCGTATTCTCGGGAGAGGCAGTCAGCCGTATTGCCTCGTCTGAAATCGACCAAGTTGTCGTTACCGACACCATCCCTTTGTCTGAAGCGGCCAAACAATGCGACCGTATCCGTCAAGTGACGATTGCCGGCCTTTTGGCTGAAACGGTCCGCCGCATCAGCAATGAAGAATCCGTCTCATATCTTTTCAATGAAGAGGTGATGACAGGCAGCATGTTGCTGCCATAACCCCGAAGCCGTCTTAAGCTGGTCGCGGCCGATGACGGTAGTTTTATTTAATTTGGAGTATTTAACATGACTTATGAAATTCAAGCCTCTGTTCGTGAAGCACAAGGCACTGGTGCGAGCCGCCGCCTGCGTCGCGAAGGCCAAATCCCCGGCATTTTGTACGGTGAAGGTCAAGAGCCCGTTGCAATTGCTGTGGATCACAAAACTGTATTCTACGCATTGGAAAAAGAATCTTTCCACACTGCACTGATCAAACTGTCCCTGAACGGTGAAACCAAAGACGTTATCGTCCGTGATTTCCAAATGCACCCGTTCCGTCGCGAAGTTCAACATATCGACTTCCAAGCCGTTAAAGCCGACCAACCTGTACGCATCCGCGTTCCCCTGCACATTGTTAACGCTGAAAACTCTCAAGCCGTTAAACTGCAAGGCGGTCGCGTATCCCTGTTGAACACTACTGTTGAAGTGGTTGCTTTGCCTGCCAACATCCCTGCATACTTGGATTTGGACTGCACTAAAGTCGTTGCCGGCGACATCCTTCACCTGTCTGACATCCAACTGCCTGAAGGTGTAGAAAGCGTTTCTCTGAAACGTAACGAAAACCTGGCGGTTGCTACCGTTACCGGTAAAAAACGCTAATCATCGTTTCAAGGATGATTTGAAAAAACTGCACTAGTAATAGTGCAGTTTTTATTTTGCAGCCGTAAGCTAATTGCTTGATAGGATTTTAATAAAAAAGCATTGCAATGGAAATTTGCAATGCTTTTTTGTTATACCTCGCACCAATCTGCCGATTCTTGCCTTTGCATCAGTGCATTGGCTTGGCTTAAATTGGCGTCGGTCAGTACAGTATGGGTTGCGCCTGCGGCAACTTTTTCCCGTGCAATCAGAATGGTATGGGGAAAATAGGTTCGGACTTGTTCGTAATCATGCAAAACGGCAATGATGGCTTGACCTTCTTCATGGCATTGTTTCAATACGTCTAGCAATGCGTAAGTTGTCCGAGCATCTACCGCGTTAAAAGGTTCGTCCAAAAGCAAGAAGTTGGCGTTTTGAGCCAGCATCCGCGCAAATAGGACACGTTGGAATTGCCCGTTGGAAAGGTGGGCGATTTGACGGTCGGCAAGATCCTGAACGCCGACGCGCTCCAATGCAGCCATCACTCGTTGGTGTTGTTGGGCGTTCACGCGGCCAAAAAAGCCTATTTCGTACCATAAACCCATCGCGGCAAGCTCAAAGACAGTCATGGGCTGGCTGCGGTCAATGTCCGACTGCTGGGGCAGATAGGCGATATCTTTACGTTGCAATCCTTCAAGGGACACTTTGCCCGTATCGATGTTTTGAAGTCCCATAATGGCTTTGAGCAGCGTAGATTTTCCCGCACCGTTGGGGCCGAAAATTGCCCACATGCTGTGGTCTTCAAAAGTAATATCGATATGGTGGATGGCAGGGCGGCGTTGGTAGCTGACTGTCAGATTTTCTACCTTGATGCTCATGATGCGACTGCCCAAAAATATATTGCCCATAATGCTGCAATTGCAAGAAGGGCAATCAGCAGCCGTTGGAATAGGCCGGTTAAGAGAATAGAATTCATAAGTCGTAAAGCATTCAGACGACCTTAAGGTGATGAGTTGGCGTAAGCAGATAAGAACATCGGCGGCATATAACAAATTTTGATTTTGCTATGAACCGAAGTAATGCGCTACCGAATTATCGGTCTGCTCTAAGAGGGGGATAGGTCGTCTGAAAGAAAGTAAATGAGTTTTGAGATGATACTGTATAACATTCTGACTGTAAATTTGTTTTTGACAATACAAGATTGAAAAGGAGGCGGCATGGTTTGTTTGACGCTTGGGGTCGTCTGAAAATGTTTTTCAGACGACCTTTTTGATATTGGATGGAGTCACGCTATCCGTGTTTGAACATGGCTACCCGCATCAGTTTGATTTTTATAGTCAATTAAAAACAAAATGGTACAATACTCAACTTTGAAGGTCTAACCATGGCATACTCTGCGGACTTAAGAAACAAAGCTTTAAACTATTACGAACAATGCAAAAATATCAGCCAAACCGCAGTAACGTTTAACTTGTCAAGAAACACGCTTTACCTGTGGATTCGCCTTAAAAAGCAAACAGGCAGCCTAAAACATCAAGTTACCGGTCTAAATGCCGTCAAATTGGATAGGCAAAAACTGGCTCAATATGTTGGGCAACACCCGGATGCCTATCTGCATGAAATCGCCAAACATTTTGATTGTACGCCAGCCGCCGTTTGCTATGCACTCAAACAGATGGGGATGACGCGCAAAAAAAGACCACCACTTACAAAGAACAAGATCCGGCCAAAGTAACGCATTATTTGACACAGCTGGCCGAATTTTCCGACTACCAACGCGTTTATTTGGATGAAACAGGATTTGACCGCTACCTGTTCCGTCCCTATGCCCGCAGCCCGAAAGGGCAAATAGTGAAAGCGCAGATAAGTGGAAAAAGATACCGACGCTTATCTCTGGTGTCCGCACAAGTCGGCAACCGGCTGATTGCTCCGATGGTTTATCAAGATACGATGACCGGAGTTTTTTTTGAAGCGTGGTTTCAGCAATGCCTACTGCCCGCATTGACTCAAAAATCGGTGATTATTTTAGATAATGCACGATTTCACCGTATGGGTGTCTTACGGGAAATGGCGGAAAAATTGGGACATAAGGTATTGCCTCTTGCACCTTATTCACCTGAGCTCAACCCGATTGAGAAGGTGTGGGCGAATATTAAGCGGTATCTGCGAACCATATTGTCTGATTACGCCCGATTTGACGATGCGTTACTGTCCTATTTTAAATTTAATTGACTATATTTTTGCGCCTTCTGATTGGCTTTATTGTTGAGTGAACGCAACTGGTGTGCTACGAAATCCTTGGCAGCCTCTACTTGGGACGGAACGGTCGGGTTTTCTCCGAAATATGAGATTTTCGGCAGTGGGCTGAGGAAGCTGTCGATGTCTTGCGGGGTGAGGAAACGGCCGTGCAGGTCGAAGCCGACGTTTAAGGCACGGCCGGGGATTTCTGCCAGACGGTCGTGCAAATGACCGTATAAGTGATACCAGCCTTTGTGGCAGCCGTCCCATTCGTTAATCGGGTAGTGGAACAAAATCAGCGTATTGTCTATTTCGTCCAATTGCAGTTTCCGGTAGGTTCGGGCGGATGACAGTAACGGATGTCCGTCGTGTTTGACGGTTTCAAACAGGTATTTGTTGTGACGGCGGACGATGTCGTCGTGGTTGCCGTAAATTAGGTGGTGTTTGCCGTTGAGGCGCGATAGGACGGCTGCGATTTTTTTGATGTCGTGGGCGAAAGACAAATCGCCCAAGTTGTATATGTCGTCGTCGGGGGAGACGGTGTTGTTCCATGTTTCGATCAGGTATTCGTCCATGTCGGCGATGTTGTCGAAAGGGCGGAACTGCGGACAGAATTTGGCAATGTTTTTGTGTGAAAAATGTAGGTCGGATGTGAAAAAGATTTTGCTCATGTTGCGTTTCCTGTGATTTTTCGATGCGGTTTATGGTGCGGTAGTGCGGCTATCGGCTTGAACCGTCTTGCAAGCGGGCGTATGCTGGTTATGTTTATTATGTGGTTAAGGAGTATGTATGCGTTTGGTTATTGCCGCGCCTGCCAACGGCGCACTATTGAAAGACGCGCTTAAAGCGCATTTACAAAACGATCCGCGTGTCGGCAGTCTGGTTGATTTGTCGTCATCGGACGGAACGTATCCGCAGCTTTCGTTTGCGGCGGCGCAGGAAGTGGCGGCGGGACGTGCCGACCGCGCGCTGTTGATTTGCGGTACGGGCGTGGGTACGGCGATTGCCGCCAACAAGATACGCGGCATACGGGCGGCGACGGCGCACGATTTGCTTACCGTCCGCGGCTCGGTGGAAAACTACGACGCGCAGGTGTTGTGCATGGGGCAGAATGTGATTGCCGCGCCTGCCGCTTGGGCGCTGGTGGATATTTGGTTGGATTTGCGCCACGACACAAGCAGCAGTTATGCGCCTAAGGTTGGCGAAATCGAGGCATTCGAACGCGGGGCGTAAGCGCATTATGGCTTTTGTTTTAGACAGACGACCTTCTCGTACTCTGCCATCAAGGTCGTCTGAAAACGTTTAAACGCTTATTTTCCACTTTTGCCGCAAGGATGCTTCGCGCTGTTGTCGCAGACGGTAAAATTACGCAACTGGTTGATAGCCTCGAAGACTTCGGCTTTGTTGGGTGCATAGCGGAAGGCGTATTGTTTCACATACAGGCCGTCGTTGCCTTGTATTGCTTTTACCCAAGTAAATTCGGATTTGTTGGTTTGTGGGTTGTTTTCGCAAGCCATCAGCCATAATACGAAGGGATAACCGTTTTCTTCCCCTTCCCGTACGGTGTCAAAGTTGCCTTTCGGGCAGGCATTCTGCCATAAGGAAGCCATATCTGCCCGAAATCTTTCTACGCCCGGTTTCGCGCCTGCCATGGATTGCAGGGTGATCATTTTTGTCCAGTTGTCGACAGTCTGTTTTTGCGGTACGAGCTCGACCATGATCATGCCGTTTTGTTCGGTTTGATAGTCGATTTTGAAGTCTTTGGGCGGTTCGCCGAAGGATGCCATCTCCGCAGCTTGCGCCGCCTGTGCCGCTAACGGGAGCATTACGGCGGCAAGCATCAATTTTTTGACAATATTGGTTTTTTTCATCATTTTTCCTTTTGTGATAATGAGGGGCGGATGACACAAAGCATCCGCCGCCGTCATATTATCACAAGCGTTCTGCGTTTTTCAGACGACCTTACAGTTGCCGTAAGAATGCTTGAATAAACGCAATCTTATCCAGTTCAGGCATGGCGTTGAACGCTTCGCGATGCTCGTGGATGTGGTCGATTAAGGGGTAAAACTCTTCGTCGACGTGGCGTTTGTCGAGCTTGCGTCCGATGTTGCCTTCGTTGCTTCGTCCCAGAAACTTGGAAATCAGGTAATACGGCGATTTGAGTTTGAACAGCATTTCGCCGTTTTGCGCATCAAATACCATAAAGCCTTCGTGTTCCACGTTTTTCAGACGACCTTTCAGCTCGCCGAACGTGATGTTTTTCAGCGTTTCGGGGCGGCGGATGCCGTATTGTTTGCCGATTTCGTCCAATTCGGCTTCAGTAAACTGACGGCCTGTCGCCACGTCGATGCAGCCGATTAGGGTTTCGCCCAATTCTTCGCGGATGATGTGCACGTCTTTTGCATCTGTGATTTCAAACAAAAAAGTGTGGTTCGGATAAGCGCGGAACAGGGGTTCGTATTGTGCGCAGTGTGCGGCGGTCATGTCAGCAAACGCGCTGTCGAGCGAGCCGGTGGTCGAATACAGCACTTTGCCGTCAAACGTTGCACCGTGGGACGGATGGTCGTCTGAAAGCGAGACGAAAGTGCAGCAGCCGAGGAAACCGTTTACTTTTACGACCGCATCCACCAATCGCTCGTCGCCGACGCGGATCGGGTAACGGCTGCCTTTGGCAATACGTTCCGAATAATTGAACACTTTTTTAAACGGGCGCACGATGATGCGGTTGTGTGCGTCGATAATCAAACCGCGCATTTCCAGCAGCGCATCGTCGAAGCGGTTGTCGTAGAACACGCTGCGGGCGTATTTCAACACGCGCAATTCGGGGTAACGCTTGGACGCTTTGGCGGTAAAGTTGCGGCTGCCGTGTTGCAGATAATTTTCGGTGACGAAGGTTTGCTGCGTTTCGTCAAACGGCAGGGGTTGCTGCTGGAACGCCTGCATTTGTTTGATTTTTTCCAGCTGTTCCGCGCTGGCGGGTTGTACGGCTTCGACGTGGATTTCGTTTGCCACGCGGTTTTGGTTCAGCTTGATATACGCCGCCAACACGTCATGCTCTTTCACGCCGTGCAGGTTGGGATAGAAATTGTGCATACGGTAGATTTCTGTTTCAAAACCGCTTTTTTTCGCCAGATCCAACAAATGGCGGCAACGCGAAGCCTTTTGGTTGGTGTTGGAATGGATGATTAAAATGTTGCGGTTCGGATTTTTGCGTCCGATTTTTAAGGTCTCGGTCATCAAAGCATTACCGCGTTTCTGCGCCTTATCCACCGCCTCGCCCGACCAGCGGTACACGCCGTTTTCGTCGGTCATGAGCAAGTCGTTTTCAATACGGACGATTTCCGCATCCGGATACTGCGCTTTAAATTCGGCGGCTTTTTGTTCGGCGAAAGTCGATTTTCCCGAACCTTGATGACCGCGGATTAAGATGAATTTTTGCATAGTGTTTGATTTCCTTATTTGGGTTTTCAGACGACGTTTGGTGTGAGGGGTCGTCTGAAAACAATACGGGCGATTTCCTTATCGATTTCTTCCGCCAACAAACGGACGGGATAACTTTGCCAATCGGGATAACGGCTGCTGTGATAACAATGCCAATAGCTGCGGATGCGGTTTTTCTGCTTTTGCCAATAAAGCGGGTTGTCAGCGAAAAAACGTGCCAAAGCCGCAACGTTGTGTTGGAAAAATACGGCAACGTCAAATTGTATCGGCAAAACATATTCGCCGAGCAACTGTGCGGCAAAAGGCAGGACGAACGCAGGCTGTCCGGCGGCGAGCAGCGGTTTGAAATGCCGTTCGCGAACATGACCGTCGTGATGGCGGGTATTCAGACAGTGTGCCATCAGTTGCCGAACCTCGTCCCCTTTCGCATGGAAAGCTGCATATTGGCGTCTGATGAGGCGGATTGTCTGTCCGTCTGAAACAACGGTTTCCCCTTGGATGACGGACAAGCGGCTGCGGTAGGGCTGCCGCAAAATCAGCGTTTCTGCCTCATGCCGCAAGGTCGCGGGAAAGGTTTCGCACAGGGCTAGTTCGTCAGCATTCATGTTTGCCACTCAATCTTTTACCGGTAAGGTCGTCTGAAAACGTTGCCACCTTATCTTCAGACGGCCTCTTGGCTAATTTACCGCCACCAGCTCGGTTTTCTCAATCTCTTCCACCCAGAAATCCGCACCCATACCTTGCTCGGCGAACGAGCCGATGAGCGTGAACACTTGGTCGGAGAAGCCTCCAATGTTCAAGATGTCGCAGCGGTTTTGCATCTGCACGGTGGTGTAGGGCTGGATGTCCAAGCAGACGAGTTTGGCTTCGGGGCAGCGTTGTTTCAGGATGTCCCATTCCTTCATCAGGCCGGTTTTGCCGCCCCATTGTCCGAGGTCTGCCCAGCTTTCGTTGTCAGACACGATGACGACCAAATCCACATCGGCTTTTTCGCGGTTCAACAGGGCGAGCGGTGCGCTGCATGCCGTTCCGCCGCCGCCGATATTGGCGAGTTTTTGGGCGTTGGTCATGATGCTGTCTCGCGGGTTGAGCTGCACGTTTACCGTGATTTGTTCAAACGGTATCACGCGGGCTTTCGGGTTGGTGCGCAACATGGCGGCGGATACGAGCGCGGCGATGTCGATACAGCGGGTTCTGCTGGTCGCGCTGCCGCGATAGCCGGTGGACGGGCTGTGCATGGAGCCGGAGACGTCCGGGCAAACCACGACTTTGCCTCGGATTGCCGGTACGTTTTGTACGGCGGTTTCCATCGCATCTTGCAAGACTTCGCGGATTTCAAACGGCATCTGTTCGGATGTTGCCTGATACGCGGTCAGCAATTGGTAAGGCAGGACGCGGGCGCGGCGGATGGCGGTTTGGTCGCGCAGTTTTTCTGCCACCATTTTGATGTTTTTGCTTTTCGCAAACACATCGTGGAGCAGGAAAGTGTTCAGGTTTTGGCGAACCTGCTGCCATGAGCCGTTGCGGGCGATTTGCGCCCAGTCGCCGCTATTCAATTCCAAAGCAGTGAGCATTTGGAAGGGAACGTCGGGCAATGCGCCTTGGCGGCTTTGTTTGTAGTCTTCAAAGGCGCGGGTGATGGGCGGCAATGCTTCGCGGTCGTACGGTTTGCCGATGAGCCACGCAAACCAGGCGGCACGCCATGCTTCACGCGGTTTGGGATGCACCATTTTGACCACATCCGCCAGCGACGGAGCATTGCCGATAGCGGCGTTCAACAGTTGTTTTTCGGTAGCGGTCAAAAGCCAGGTCTGCATCAGTTTTTTCGGACGGTTGCCGAAGGATTTTCTGCCGACCGCGCCGCTGCGGATGATTTGCGCGAAGTTGCGCAACATTTTACCGTTGTCCGCCACTTGGTCGAATACGCGGGCAAGCATGTTCACGTCTTTCTGCGCCAACACGGCAAGCAACAGCGCGGGCATGTCTTTCATGAAGCCTTTTTGACGGGCGTACACGGCGGTTTTGGCGATAAACTCGGCATCCAGGTTTTCTGCCAATTCCAATACTTGCTCAAGCTGGTCTTGCGCATCGGTGTAGTAAGTGCTGTTCAGGCAGCCGGTGGCGGCAAGTTGGGCGAGCTGTTGTTTGGGTGTCAGCGTGTAGGCGATGCCGCCTGCTTCGTTATGTGTGTCGGCAGCGGTCAAACGGGTTTTGATAGATTGGAACAAGGTGGTGTTAACCATTTTCATTTCCTTTCGTGTTGTTGGTTTTGGGTGGTCTGAACTGTTCAGACGACCTCGAATGGGTGGCAGCGCAGCGGCTAATATTTGAAGGGATACGTTTTTTTAACGTGGAAGGTTAATGTAATCCCTTCAGGCATCCGCCTGCTGCCGTAAAAAAAGGTGGGCGGCTAGATTGGCAGGATTTACGCCGTTTCCGGCGGCGGGAATCGAACCCGCAATAACCGATCTAATGTAATCCTGCCGGCATCCGCCCGTAAGGGGTGGGCGCGTCCTGCAACAAGGGTTGGGGAAATGCATTTTTTACGCGCTCTTCCGGTTAAGCTATTCCGCCTCTGTCTGACGGAAACGGGATTTGAACCCGTACCTCGTACTCCCTAAGTGATGTAATTTCCCCGGCATTTGCCGGTTGCGCCCTTAAACTTTTTATAGTGGATTAACTTTAAAGCAGTACGGCGTTGCCTCGCCTTAGCTCAAAGAGAACGATTCTCTAAGGTGCTGAAGCACCAAGTGAATCGGTTCCGTACTATCTGTACTGTCTGCGGCTTCGTCGCCTTGTCCTGATTTAAATTTAATCCACTATATTTAATCCTCTAAAATCTTGCTTTCAATCACGCAGCGGATACATGCCTGCCGCACATAGGCTTTACGGTCGTCTGAAAGACGCAGTACAAGCATACTTCCATAGCCGAACAGAAACTCTGCTTCTTTGCCCTGCGCCGTGCCGAGTATTTCGGCTTGGCGGAAGGTGCGGCCGTCTGAAAGCGCGATGTCGTAACGGCAGCCTTCCTTTATCAAACTGCATTCCGCTTCGGGAAAAGCCTGTTTCCGCCAAGCCTGCTCGCGTTTGCGGCTGCGGCAGGTTTGGAACGACCCGCAAACCAGAGTCGAAAAAACGATGACGCCGATGATTAGCCAAGTGTTCATATCTATTCCTTAAAGTCGGCTCAGTTTCAGGTAGCTTTTTTTCGGAAAAGGATGTTCATGGCTATGTCTTCTTCAGGTCGTCTGAAAGTGTTGATAAGGGGCAGCACGGCAAACAACGAGTTTTTTGGAAACGCCTTATTGCTCTAACCGACTGAGCTACCCGCCGAAAGCGGGGCAGGACTCGAACCTGCGACGAATGTAGTTCCCAAGGCATTTGTCCGCCATGCTGCGAAAAAGGTGGGCGGCTAGATTGGCAGGATTTACGCCGTTTCCGGCGGCGGGAATCGAACCCGCAATAACCGATCTAATGTAATCCTGCCGGCATCCGCCCGTAAGGGGTGGTATATCTGGCAACAAGGGGTAGAGAAATTTTTACGCGCTCTATCCTCTGAGCTACTCTGCCATAGTTGGCGGCAGAGGCGGGATTCGAACCCGCGACCTCGAGCGTTTGCAGGCTGTAATTCCTCCGGCATTTGCCGAATGCACCTAAAACGGTTCTTGTCGTAGGTCGTCTGAAAAGTTTCAGACGACCTTGAGTGATCAAGCGATACAGCAAGCCATCAACCATTCAGGGAAACAAGGCTGGCATTTGCCTGCTGAATCAGAAAAGGTGGGCGACTAGAAAAACAAGACGTCAACGCCTATTAGGCGAGGCAGGAGTCGAACCTGCAGAAACTTTGTAGTCTTGTCGGCATTCGCCCTGTAACGACACGGCAGCTAAAAATTTACGGAAAATTCTTTCCTGTAGAACTGTATTTTCCGCAGCATCTGCTGCATCGTTACATTTACAACATAGCCAACAGCGTGCCAACGATAAAAAAATTTCAAAATTAATTTTTAATTTATTGAATAAAAAGAAAATATATTTTGATGTGGTCTTTTGCGGCAAAAAGCGTAGAATGCTGAAAAATATATTTTTAGATAGATTTATAGAAAATAAGATATTTAAGGAGATGTGATGCGATTCGACGATTTGGACAAACGCCTGCGGCAATACGAAACCGCTTACGATTTCTGCGTGCCGCAGGAAAACTTCATCGTAGTGCGCTTGGACGGTCGCGGCTTTACGCGGTTGACTAAGGAAATTTGGCAGTTTGAAGCCCCGTTCGATATCCGCTTCCGCGACCTGATGGCACACACCGTCCGGCATTTGATGCAGTGCGGTTTCAATGTGGCGTACGGCTATTCGGAAAGCGATGAAATTTCGCTGCTGTTGCGCCGCGACGACGATACGTTCAAACGCAAAACGCGCAAAATCATTTCGGTATTGGCGGGCGAAGCCAGCGCTGCCTTTTCGGTAGCGCACGGGCAATCTGCCGCTTTTGATGCACGGGTTTGCGTTTTGCCGAACGAAAAACTGGTGGTCGATTATTTCCGTTGGCGGCATGAAGACGCGCACCGCAACGCGCTCAACGCCCACTGCTATTGGATGCTGCGTAAAAAAGGCGAAAGCGTGTCCCGCGCCACGGATGCCGTCAGCGGGCTGACACGCGCTCAAAAACACGATTTGCTGTTTGAAAATAACATTAATTTCAACGAACTGCCCGCATGGCAGAAACGCGGCTTCGGCGTGTATTTTCAGACGACCTTGAAAGAGGGTTTCAACCCGGAAACCGGTGAAACCGTGCAGGCGGAACGCCAAATCTTACATACGGATTTCGAGCTGCCTTTGGGTGATGATTACGGCGCATTTGTCTTGGAAAGAATGGTTTAGGTCGTCTGAAAATGAATACTGCACCCAAAAAACAAGTCGCCGTCAGCTTTCTCGGTACGGTATTGGACAGCGGTTTCGGTCAAGGGCGTTGGCAGAAGTGGCGGCCGAATGTCGCCATGAATCAGCGTCATGATTTCCATCTTGACCGCATGGAGCTGTTTTATGCGGAGAAATACCGCGATCTGGCGGATCATGTGAAAGCCGATATTCAGCAGGTGTCGCCGCACACCGTTGTCAATCTCGTGCCTATGGAGCTGGAAAACCCGTGGGATTTTTCCGAGGTTTATACCAAGCTGCACGACTGGGCGGCGGGCTATACGTTTGATACTGAAGAAGAAACTTATCTCACCCATATCACCACGGGTACGCACGTTGCGCAAATCTGCCTGTTTTTATTGGTGGAATCGCGCCAAATCCCCGGCGTGCTGTTGCAGACTGCGCCGCCGAAAAACCAAAGGCGCAGCATGGGGAAAGGCGATATCGGCGGTTATGAAATCATCGATTTGGATTTGGCGCGTTACGATGTGCTTGCCGAACGCCTTGCCGCTGTGCGCGATGACGCGGTGCGCTACCTGAAAAGCGGCATCTCCACCCAAAACGCCGCCTTCAACCGCATGATTGCCGAAATCGAACAAGTCGCGCTGCATTCCCCATCGCCGATTCTGCTCTCCGGCCCTACCGGTGCGGGCAAATCGATGCTGGCACGCAGGATTTTCGAATTGAAAAAGGCGCGCCATCTGATTAAAGGCGAGTTTGTCGATGTGAACTGCGCCACCTTGCGCGGCGACGGCGCGGCTTCCGCCCTGTTCGGACACAAAAAAGGCGCGTTTACCGGCGCGGCGGAAAAGCGCGAAGGCTATTTGAAAACCGCCGACGGCGGCGTACTGTTTTTGGACGAAATCGGCGAATTGGGCTTGGACGAACAGGCCATGTTGCTCAAAGCCATTGAAGAAAAACATTTTTATCCCGTCGGTAGCGACAAGGAAGTGCACAGCAGCTTCCAGCTTATCGCCGGTACCAACCGCGACCTGCGGCGGGAAATCCGCGCCGGACGCTTTCGCGAAGACCTGTTCGCCCGCATCAATATTTGGAATTACCCGCTGCCCGCGCTCGCCGACCGCCGTGAAGACATCGAGCCGAACATCGAACACCAGCTCGCGCTCGCCTCGCAGGAACTCGGCCGCGCCACCCGTTTCAATAAAGAAGCCCTGTCTGCCTACCTTGCCTTCGCCCATTCAAACGAAGCCCGATGGCGCGGCAATTTCCGCGACCTTGCCGCCAGCATCATGCGCCTGGCCACGCTTGCCCCGCAGGGCAGGATACAGGCGGAGCAAGTAGCGGCGGAAATTGAGCGGCTCAAATGGTTATGGGATGAAGAGGCGGATTCAGACGACCTTTTGCACAAGGGGTCGTCTGAAAAGGCGGATAACTATCCTGACAAAATCGATTGGGAAAATTTGGATTTGTTTGACCGCTTGCAATTGCAGAACGTGATTGACGAATGCCGCAAACACCAAAACATGGCGCAGGCGGGGCGGGCATTGTTTCATGTTTCCCGAAACAGCCGCGCCAAAACCAATGACAGCGACAGGCTGCGCAAATATTTGCAGAAATTCGGTTTGGAGTGGGGCGATATCGTGCAGTAGATGAGGCTTGAACCGATCGGGTTGGGGCGGAAGGGGTTTTTATTTCGATTGGCTGGTATTAGGAAGGGTCGTCTGAAAAAATTGTTCTCAAGATTCACTGAGTTCGTTTTAGCTCCGCAGAAACTGACTGCGTCCGTTTTCAGACGACCTTTTACTTTGTGGCGGGGATGTATTTATGGTTTGGTCAGATAAGGATATAGACTCAGGCGTCCGTCTTGACGTACGGCTAAATAGTCCGGTGCATCAAACCTCATCCCAGTGCCGTGATAAAGGCATTTTTGTCGAGGATCGGGATACAGTCCGCCGCCCAAATAGCCGATTTCTAGCGGTTGCTGATTGGCAGCATACTGTTTTAACACTGCGGCAGCAGCTTGTGTTTGTTCGGCGGTGGGATGGTCGTCGGCTCGTCCCAGACCAAACAGATCCCAAAAGGTTTTTCTAGGAGGGGTAATACGGATATTGTATGTCGTACACCCATCGTCATAAATTAGGTGTTCTATTTGGCGGACGGAAATTCGATAGTAACCGTGGCTGCCTACAATACTGAGGACTTGGGCTTTTGAAGAATCACCGCCGGCATAGGTTGCTAACGGAAACGATAGGAAGAAGAGGGGGATAAGGTAGCGCATAAGGTTTAGGTCGTCTGAAAGAGTGTTGGGCGTTACTGCAAGCTTAACATGGCAGGTATTACGGAAAGTATAGTGGATTAAATTTAAACCAGTACGGCGTTGCCTCGCCTTGCCGTACTATTTGTACTGTCTGCGGCTTCGTCGCCTTGTCCTGATTTAAATTTAATCCACTATAGGAAGGTAAGGTCGGGTATGGCGTTTTTCTTTTTACTGGAAGGGTCGTCTGAAATTTTTCAGACGACCCTTTTTGTCTTTGCTTGGAAAGATAACGCATTAAAACAATTACGGATTTTCGCTATACGGGGAAATTTTCGTCACGCGTCGGCGTTTTTGGTGCAGGGGGCGGGTTTGTTCCGGCTGGAAAACGTAATCAAAGGGGCGAAGTTGCAGCGTCTGCCACAGGCAGTCCAGGTTGCGTGTGGCGGCGGCGCGGGTTTGTTCTGTGTCGGGCGTCAGGAAAATGTGCAGGGCTTTGCCGTGTTGCTCGACACGGTATTCTTGGATGAGGTCGTCTGAAATCATGGCGCGGCGGATGAAGTCGGCGTAGAGGGCGTAAGGTTCGCCGTTTGCCGTGCGTGCGTCGAGGATGTCGTCGCAGCGTCCTTCGATGGCGCTGATGCGGGCGAATGCGCTGCCGCAGGGGCAGGGTGCGTCGTTGGCAATCAAAACGTCGTCGAGGCGGTAGCGGATGACGGGTTGGCTTTTGCGGTTGAAGTCGGTGATGATGGGGGCGAAGCGGCCGCTTTCGCGGTCTATCCAGTCTTTTTCGATATAGACCATGTCTTCGTTCAGATGCAGGTTGCCGTAGGCGCAGGTGTGGGCGAGGAAGCCTTCGGTGCATTGGTAGATTTGGTGAACCGGCGTGCCGAAGCGTTGTTCAATGCGGGTTTTGACTTGAGGTTCTAAAACTTCGGCAACGGAGATGATTTTTTTGGGGTGTATGGTGAGGTCGGGGTGTTGGGCAAGCTGCTGCAATACTTGGGCGGGGGAGATGAGGATGGTGGGCTTTTGCGCGTTGAGCCTTGGGATGTGCGCGTCCAAGGCTTCGAGCAGGTCGTAAAACTCAAAGCGTATCAGCGGGCTTTTAACGGCGGTGTAGAGGTTGCTGTTGGCGCGCAGGAAGAAGGCGATGCTGTGGCGGGAGAGGTAGGGGCGGGGCAGCATGCGTTTGAGCATATAGCCTGCCCACAGGGCGGACTCTTCGGGGGAAACGAGGAAAATGCCCCTGTTGCCGCTGGTGCCGGAGGAAAGCCCGACGGTGATTTCTTTGCCCGAGGTCGTCTGAAAAACGGGGCTGAAGTCGCGGCTTTCTTCGGCTTTGAGCGCGACGGAGAGGGCGTCTTTTTCGCTGATGCCGTAGGCGTTGATGTCGGCGAAATGCTGCATGAAGATGCGTTTGTTGATAACGGGGTAGTCTTGCAGCTTGGCGCTGTGGGGGTAGAAGCGGCTGTTGTGGTTTGTCAAAAGGCGGTCGAGCTGTTTTTGCTGGTGTGCTTCAAGGGCGGCGCGTTCCGTGTAGTTTCGTGTGTGGAAAAAGGATTTAAGGATTTGCCATTTTGAAGGTTTCATGGTGTGTTCTTTTGTGCAGTTGAGGGGCTTTGCTCGTCGGGTTTTCAGACGACCTGCTTTAATCCAAACCTTCCATGCCCAATCGACGCAAGGTGGGTTCGCAATGGCTGGGAACGAGGATGATTTCGCGGTTGCGGCGGTGGAGGTCTTGCAGGCGGTCTATGGTGGCTTGGACGGCGTTGCGGTTTTGCGCGATAAGGCCGGTAAGGGGGTTGGGGCGGCGGTTGTGGCTGATGGTCGCAAACCGCCAAACGGCGTCGGCAATCAGGAAAAATTCTCCGGCTATCAGCCCGTATTGTCCGGCGGCATGGCCGGGCAGGGCGACGGCAATCAAATCGGCACTGATGCGGTAGCCTTGTTCAAACGGGTAAAACGCTTCGTCAAGGCGGACTTCGGGCATATCTTCGATAAAGCGGGCGCGCTGCGGCAGGTCTTGGGGCAACAGCTCGCGCAGGAAGCCTTGTTTGACTTCGATGATGCGGTTGGTCAGGCTTTCGGGTTTGTCGGTACGGTAAACAAAATCGTAGGCGGCGCGGGAAAGGATGATTTCTGCGTCGGGGAAGTCTTTGAGTCCGGCAATATGGTCGGCGTGCAGGTGGGAGAGGAAGATTTGGTTGATGTCGTGCGCGGCATCGCCCAAACGCTCGCGTATGGTCGGTTGGCTGAGGGTGACGGGCGTGGTCAGCGCGTAAAACTTTTCGGGAAATCGGCGGCAGGCTTGGAAAAATCGGGGCGCGTAGCCGGTATCAAACAGCAGGTTGCCGCCTTGGTGGGTGATGTGGGCGGTCATGGCGGGAAAGGCTGCTTTACGCAGGCTGCCGCCCCGTTCGACCATACATTCGGGATGGGTGCAGTAGCCGGTGTGGTAGAAACGGATGTCCATAGCTTCAGCCTTTCAGGGAACGGGCGTATTGCCGCAGTCCGTCGGCAATGCTGATTTGGGGTTCGTAGCCGAGCAGCGAACGGGCGCGGCTGATGTCTAGGGTTTGGTCGAAGGAAATCGTGCCTATGCTGTAACGGGTGACGAGGGGTTCGCGAAAGGAACGGGTCAGCCGCGCCTGCGTTTCCAGTAGGCGGGCAACGCTGTCAATCAGGCGATAGGAGACAGGTTTCAGACGACATCCGAGATGCAGGGTATCGATGATTTGCCGGTAGAGTGCGGCGATGGTCTGCGGCTCGCCGTTGGTGATGTTGAACGGCATGGCGCGGGGCACATCAGCTTCAGCTGCCAACAGAAGGGCATGGACGACGTTGCCGACGTAGGTCACGTCCACTAATGCGCCGCCCGCTTCGCGGCCGCTGCGCCGAATCAGCGGCAGAAAGCCTTTTTCGGAGATTTTGAGCAGGCGCGGCAGGACGGCGGTATCGTATTCGCCGAAAATGCCGCGCGGACGGATGATGACGCTGGAGAGGTCGGTGGCGGCGGCAACTTCTTGTTCAGCAAGGAATTTGGTGTAGGCGTAGTCGTTGACGAAGTGGCGGCTGATAAAGGTTTCGGGGACTTTGTGCTGGTCGAGGTAGTCGAAATAGATGCTGGGTGTGGAAACGTGTACCAGCTTGCCGATATGGTGCTGCCGCATCGCCGCTAAGACGTTTTGCGTGGCGGTCACATTGGCGCGGTAAAAATCTTCATAACGCCCCCACGGCGAGGACAGCGCGGCGCAATGGAACACGATATCGGCATTGGAAAATGCCTTCAGGGTCTGATTGCGGTCGGACAAATCGAAGGCGTGAAATTCCGTATCCAGCATTTTGCCGATTTCGGTATTGCGCCCGCATGCGGCTACCTGCCAGCCTTGGGCAAGCAGCGTCTGCACAAGGTTGCGCCCCAGTCCGCCGGTTGCGCCGGTGACGATGGCCTTTTTCATGGTTTTTCCCAAACCAAGGCGCCCAAGCCCACGCCTGCGGATGTGCCGAACAGCAAAACTTTATCGCCGGATCGGACGGGGAAGTCGGTCAGCAGGTGGTGCAGCGCGGAGGGGATGGAGGCGGAGATTTGGTTGCCGTGGGTGTTGAAAATATCGACGATTTTGGCGGGGTCGAGTTTCAGACGGCTGATGATGTGTTGCAAAGCGCCGCGGCTTGCCTGATGCGGAACGATCCAGTCTATGTCTGCCAACGTCAAATCCGCCTGCGCCAACGTTTCATCCAAGAAGCCGGGTATGGCTTCGGCGGCAAGTTTGTAGAGCTTTTTGCCGTTCATGTGGAAATACGCTTGGGAGACATAGCTTTCGGGATGTTTGGACGGGTGGTTTTCATAGCCGCCCGCAGGAATGGTGCAAAATTCGTAGCCTTCGGGATGTACCTCGAATTTGCTTGTCAGCACGCCGCCGCGTTCAGACGACCTGATGACCGCCGCCGCCGCGCCGTCGCCGAAAATGGTCGAACTGTGAAAATCGTTCCAGTCCAAGCCGACAGAGGCGACATCGCAGCTGATCAATAAAATGGTGGGATATTTGTGTAACAGCGAATCCGCCAAATCCAAGCTGCGTAAGAACGACAAACAGGTCATGTTGACATCGAATGCGGCAATCGGGCGCGCGGGCTTCAGCAGCCGTAATGTATGCGCGGCATTGAAGGGAATGCATTGACGGTCGATGCCCGAAGCGTTGATGACGCAATCCACATCGTCAATCGTGATGCCTGCTGCCGCCAGCGCAATTTTTGCGGCTTGAAGCTGCATCGCATCGGCAGATTCGTCGTCTGCCAGAAAGTAGCGTTGCGCCAAGCCGCTGAGTTTTTCGGTGCGGCCTTCTTTGATGCCGAGCAGGGCATCGATTTCGTTGGAAGGAACCAGCCGCGAAGGCAGTCCTTTGCCTGTGCCGATGATGTTGAGACGGAGGGATGGGTTCGGATGAGTTGTTTGCATAATATATCCGCTAGTGAGTAATACTTCAGCATAGTATTAATATTTTGTCATTGTCAACGTTTATATCCGCGGCCAACTCAAAAAAAGGTCGTCTGAAAACCTGTAAACGGCTTTTCAGACGACGTTGCCAATATCTTTGTATAGTGGATTAAATTTAAATCAGGACAAGGCGACGAAGCCGCAGACAGTACAGATAGTACGGCAAGGCGAGGCAACGCCGTACTGGTTTAAAGTTAATCTACTATAAAACTGCCGTTCAGCCCATCAGCCAAACCACCAAATGCACCATGCTCGGCCCGATGATGACCATAAACAGCCCCGCCAAAATCATGGTCAGGCTCGCCATCACGCCTTCGGTTTCGTGGCGTTGTCCGGCGCGGGAAGTACCGAAGCCGTGGGCGGCATTGCCCAGTGCGACGCCGTTGGCGGTGTGGAAGCGGATGCGGGTGAATGCTAAAAACAAATCGCCGAATATCATGCCGACGAAGCCGGTGATGATGGTGAACAGCGATACCAGCGATGCCGAGCCGTGGATTTCACTTGCCAACACGACGGCAAACGGCGTGGAAATCGAGCGCGCCATCAGGCTGTTGGTGACTTCGCTGTCGAAGTGGAACATATTGCCCATCAAAAACGCGCTGGCCACGCCGACGAACATGCCGACCAAAATCGCTATCGACAGGATGGGAAGCTGGCGGCGGATGACCTCGCGGTTTTCGTAAATCGGGATAGCGAAGGCGACCGTTACCGGCGTGAGCAGGAAAACGATGCCCTGCGTGTATTTGTGGTAAGTGTCGTAGGAAATGCCCAAAAGCAGCATCAGGACGATGGTGCTGACCGAGACGGTCACGACGGGCGAGAAAATCATCAGCGGTTTTTTACGGTAGATTTTTTTCGCCACAAAATAGGCGAAGCAGGTCCAAGCGAAGCAGGCAAGCGCGGCGTAATCCATTTTTATTCCTTATCAGGCGTGCAGTTTTTTATGCAGGCGGCGTTTCCAGCGGTAGCAGAAATTCAGCGTCAGCGCCGTGCTGATCATCACCAGCGCGGTACCGACCGCAATCGTCAGCACCAGCCGCCAACCTTCGGAAAGAAGCAAATCGCGGTATTGCAATACGGAAACCATAATCGGAATAAAGAAAAACACCAGCTCGCCCAACACCCATTTCGCGCCGCGCTCGACCATGCCGGTTTTAATCACGCCCAAACCCAACAGCGCAAGCATCAAAAACAGCCCCAATACGCCCGAAGAAACAGGCAGATGGGCAAAGCGCACCATCAAATCCGACACCAGCCACACCAAGCCGACTACGGCAAGCTGCAAGGTCGTCTGAAAAAATCGCGTCAGCGTATCCATAAGGTTTATCCATCCGTAATCCAAAACGAAGGCTTGATTATAAGGACGCGGTTTACGCATAATATGAATTATCTGAACTAAAATCATGCAAAAGAGGAATAATGGACTTCAAAAGCCTGCACTGTTTCGCCGAACTCGTGCGCCTGCAAAGTTTTTCTGCCGCCGCATCCGCGCTCAACCTGACCCAACCCACCGTCAGCAAAACCATACAGGCATTGGAAGAAGAGCTGGGTGTGCCGCTGCTGGTTAAAGAAAACGGCCGCAAAAAACGTCAAGTCGCCACCACGCCCATCGGCGAAGAAGTGTACCGCCACGCGCTGAACCTCCTGCACGAACGCGACCTGCTGCTCTCCCGCATCGACGGCTACCGCCACATCAAAAGCGGCACGCTGCGGCTGGGTTTGGCACTGCTCGGCAGCGACCTGCTCAGCAACGCCCTGTTCCGCTTCCGCCGCCAATGGCCCGGCATCGAATTGACCTTCCTCGAACAAGGTTCGCTCACCATCGAACAATCCTTGCGCAACAACGAACTTGACGCCGGACAACTGCTCGCCCCCGTCCACGAAGACTTCGACAGCATTACCCTCTGCGACTACCCGCTCGTCGTCCTCATGCCGCGCGCCCAAGCCCGCCATGCCGCCCTCAGCCTCAAAAGCCTGCAACACGAACCGTTTATCCTCTTCGGCTCAGGATTTTCCCTCAACGAAACCATCCAAACCGCCTGCCGCAGCCAAGGCTTCACCCCCAACGTCGTCTGCCGCACCGGACAATGGGATCTGCTCGCCGACATGGTGGCGCACCATATGGGCATCGCCCTTCTACCCGAATACTACGCCCGCAAAATCAACCCCGACACCTTCGCCGCCGTCCCGCTGACCGAACCCGAAATCTGCTGGCAACTGACCATGGCGTGGAAAAAACACCAGCGTCCCACCCCCGCGCTCAGGGCTTGGCTGGATATCGTCAGGGATGAGTTCAGAAAATAGAAAAAGGTCGTCTGAAAACTTTTCAGACGACCTTTTTATCAACTGTAAATCTCAGCCCCTTTCTTCACAAACTCGACCGCTTTTTCCTCCATACCCTGCCGCTGGGCTTTTTGCTTGTCGGCGTAGTCGCGCACTTCCTGCGTGATTTTCATCGAGCAGAATTTGGGACCGCACATCGAGCAGAAGTGGGCGATTTTCGCGCCTTCGGCAGGCAGAGTTTCGTCGTGGAAGCTTTCGGCGCGTTCGGGGTCGAGGCTGAGGCGGAATTGGTCGCGCCAGCGGAATTCGAAACGCGCCTTGCTCAGGGCGTTGTCGCGCAACTGTGCGCCCGGCCAGCCTTTGGCGAGGTCGGCGGCGTGGGCGGCGAGTTTGTAGGTGATGATGCCGGTGCGCACGTCTTCTTTGTCGGGCAGGCCGAGATGCTCTTTCGGGGTAACGTAGCAGAGCATGGCTGTGCCGTACCAGCCGATATTGGTCGCGCCTATGCCCGAGGTGATGTGATCGTAGCCGGGTGCGATGTCGGTAACAAGCGGGCCGAGTGTGTAGAAAGGCGCTTCAAAGCAGTGTTGCAGCTCTTCGGTCATGTTTTCTTTGACGCGTTGCAACGGGACATGGCCGGGGCCTTCGATCATGACTTGTACGTCGTGTTTCCATGCTTTGCCGGTCAATTCGCCCAAGGTGTGCAATTCGGCGAACTGCGCTTCGTCGTTGGCATCGGCAATGCAGCCGGGGCGCAGGCCGTCGCCGAGGCTGAACGACACGTCGTAGGCTTTCATGATTTCGCAGATTTCGTCGAAATGCGTGTAGAGGAAGTTTTCCTGATGGTGGGCGAGACACCATTTCGCCATGATGGAGCCGCCGCGCGATACGATGCCGGTGAGGCGGTTGGCGGTCATCGGCACATAGCGCAGCAACACGCCCGCGTGTATGGTGAAATAGTCCACGCCTTGTTCCGCCTGCTCGATTAAGGTGTCGCGGAACAAATCCCAAGTCAAATCTTCGGCGATGCCGCCGGTTTTTTCCAAAGCCTGATAGATGGGCACCGTGCCGATGGGAACGGGCGCGTTGCGGATAATCCATTCGCGCGTTTCGTGGATGTGTGCGCCGGTGGACAAATCCATAATCGTGTCCGCGCCCCAACGCAGCGACCACACCATTTTTTCGACTTCTTCGGTCAGGCTGGAGGTTACGGCGGAGTTGCCCAAATTGCCGTTGATTTTGACGCGGAAGTTGCGGCCGATAATCATCGGTTCGAGTTCGGGGTGGTTGATGTTGGCGGGGATAATCGCGCGTCCGGCGGCGATTTCTCGGCGTACGAATTCGGGCGTGATTTGGTCGGGATGGGTCGGGATGTTCGCGCCGAAACTTTGCCCTGCGTGCTGTTTCAAGAGCTTGGCGTATTCAGGCCGTCTGAAAAGTTCGTCCAGCTTCATGCGTTCGCGTATGGCGGCAAACTCCATTTCGGGCGTGATGATGCCGCGGCGCGCATAGTGAAGCTGGGTTACGTTGCTGCCGCTTTTCGCACGGCGCGGGCGGGTGATTTGGTTGAAGCGCAGATGGGCGGTTTGCGGGTCGTGTGCGCGTTCGATGCCGTATTCGCTGGAGAGCTTGGGCAGGATTTCGGTATCGCCGCGTTCGTCCAGCCATGCCGTGCGGACGTGCGGCAGACCTTGTTTCAGGTCGATGTGTGCCGCCGGATCGCCGTACACGCCGCTGGTGTCATAGACGGGAATCGGCGGGTTGGCTTCCGTGCCTTGCGCCGTGTAGGTGTCGTCCTGACGGATTTCACGCAAAGGCACGCGGATGTCGTCGCGGCTGCCTTGCAGATACACGCGCTCCGAGTTCGGATATTTGAAGCGGATGCCGATGTCTTCGCTCAAGTCGGCAAGCTCACGCGCTTCGTTGCCGGAGGTTTTGGCGGTTTTCTTTGGCGTAGTCATAAAAAATGCTCCTGTTTTCTCGTTTGAAAAGAAGAAACAGGAGCGTTTTGTTTTTTCAGACGACCCCATATCAAAAAGGGTCGTCTTAAAAACAGAATCCGTGAAAACTCCCCACGCAGGTATTATCCCGATCGGGTGTAAAGGGTATTTCTCAGCCGCCAGAACATCAGGCAGCACCCCTGTTTCGTAAGAACAGAATTATAAACCACGATACGCATTTGTTGTAAATTAACTTCATATCAGCCTGAGTTCGAAAGGAAAGAGCCGACGGCGGAAAGCACATCCATATCTTGCCGCCCCGTCAAATTTTTCATGATTTTAGGTATCGGTTGAGGGCTGATTTATCTATAATCTTTTTCCGTTTTTTATAACTATATACGTCGTCTGAAAATGTCTGAAACCATTCAAAACCGCAAAATCAAATTCGCCTTAGTCGGCTGCGGCCGTATTTCTAACAACCATTTCGGCTCGTTTGAGGTATTGCAAGAAGATTGCGAACTCGTTGCCGTGTGCGACATCGATCCTGCCGCGCTTAAAGCGGCAGTCAAGCACACCGGTGCGAAAGGCTATGCCCGCTATACCGACATGCTGGCAGAAACCGATGCCGACGTAATCGTCATCACCACGCCGTCCGGTTTGCATCCCGAACAGGCGGTTGAGGCGTTGGAAGCGGGTTTTCACGTTGTCACCGAAAAACCGATGGCTACCTGTTTTACTGACGGCGAGCGCATGGTCGAAGCTGCCGACAAAGCGGGCAAACGCTTGTTTGTCGTGAAACAAAACCGCCTCAACGCCACGCTGCAACTACTCAAACGCGCGGTCGCAGAACAACGCTTCGGCAAAATCTATATGGTGCATTTGAATGTTTTTTGGACGCGCCCGCAGTCGTATTACGACCAAGGAGGCGGTTGGCGCGGCACTTGGAAGATGGACGGCGGCGCATTCATGAATCAGGCAAGCCACTACGTCGATTTGATGGAATGGCTCATCGGCCCGGTGGCGGAAGTGCAGGCGATGATTGCGACCCACCGAAAAATTGAAGCCGAAGACACGGGCGTGATGAACCTCCGTTGGCGCGACGGCACGCTCGGTTCGATGGCGGTAACCATGTGCACCTACCCGAAAAACCTCGAAGGCTCGATTACCATTTTGGGCGAAACCGGCACGGTACGCATCGGCGGCATGGCGGTGAACGAAATTCAGGAATGGAATTTTGCCGACGGACGCGATTACGACGAACAGGTCAAAACCGCCAATTACGAAACCACATCGGTGTACGGTTTCGGGCATCCGCTGTATTATCAAAATGTTGTCGATGTATTGCGCGGCAAAGCCGAGCCTATTGTCGATGGACGCGAAGGCTTGAAATCGCTGGAGCTGATTAACGCCGCCTACCTTTCTGCACACAACCGTCAAACGGTTTCGCTGCCGCTGGTGTTGCAATCTTTGCGAACGTTTGACCATTCTGATTGTCCGAAAGGAAGCCCTTTCCATACTCAATCAAAGGAATCATCATGATACTGACCCGCGAACAAGCCCTCGAAATTTTCAAACGCCGTGTTTCCGTCCGCTACTACGACCCTGCGCGCAAAATCAGTGCCGAAGATTTTGCCGCCATCCTTGATTTCGGCCGCCTTTCGCCCAGCTCCGTCGGCTGCGAGCCGTGGCAGTTCGTGGTCGTGCAGAACGCGGCATTGCGTGAAAAAATCAAACCCTTCGCCTGGGGGATGCAGGCTTCCATTTCGGATGCCAGCCACGTCGTTTTCCTATTGGCACGAAAACACGCCCGCTACGACAGCCCTGCTTTTGAAGAATTGATGGACAGACGCGGTATGACCGCCGAAGAGAGGGCGGGCGCATTTGAACGCTACCGCCGTTTCCAAACCCACGATATGTCCATCGCCGACGACGAACGCGCCCTGTTTGACTGGGCAAGCAAGCAAACCTACATCGCGCTGGGCAATATGCTTACTGGCGCGGCGATGCTCGGCATCGATTCCTGCGCCATCGAAGGCATGGAATATGCCGCAGTGGAAAAAATCCTTGCCGAAGCCGGATTGCTCGACCCTGAACATTACGGCTTATCCGTCGCCGCAACCTTCGGCTACCGTGTGCGCGACATTAACCCGAAACCGCGCCGCGATGCGTCGGAAACGGTAATTTGGGCGGAGTAGGACGTCTTTTCAGACGGCCTGAAACCAAAGTCTATCCGTTTTTTTAAGGAGCCGGTCATGGACAGCCAGGCACAACAATGGACGCAAACCCTGTCCCGCTATGTGGAACGCACAATCATGCCCGACGGGCGCGATACCTTCGAATCGACCCCGCTGCTGGCGCAGACGCTGTACCGCCTGTCGTCCCGCAAAGGTGGCAGCCTGGCAGACTTGGGCTGCGGTACGGGAAAATCGTTTGCGCCGTTTGTCGGACAATACGCGGATATTGTCGGAATCGACGCGGATGCAGCCAACTTGGCCGCCGCCCGACAGACTTGGGCGGGGCATTCGGAAATCAGGTTGGTAGAGGGTGAAATCGGGCAGGAAGACTTGCCTAGGTATGCCGCCGATACGGTACTGACTTCCCTGTTCCTGCACCAAATCCCGCCGGACAGACTGCCGCAGGCCTTGAAAACCATACGCCGTCTCTTGAAGCCTGACGGAGAGTGGCTGATGGCGGACGAGCTGATACTGTTTGACGCCGGACAGGATGCGGCCAAGTTTGACCGCGTGTACCGTTATCTGCTGGAACACACCGTCCCGCACGAGGTTTACGAACGGCAAATCAAACCCTATCTGCTTGAAAACCACATCTACACTTGGCGGGAAATGCAGGAAAACACTCCGCCGGAATACCGCTTCCGCTCCCTCGCCGAACTGGAAAAATTGCTTGCCGAGGCAGGGCTGTTTATTGAAACCGTCGAAGAAATCACGCCGTTTTTCGGTTGTTTAAAGATAAAGGCCGTCTGAAAACCATTCAGACAGCCTTTTATAGCAAACATAATTAACTTTCGATACTTCAGGGCTTCCGACCCCGTCATTCCCGCGTAGGCGGGAATCCATTTTTGAATTTCAGAAACTGTTTTTCAAATTAGGGTTTCTTAAGTTTTACGATGGATTCCCGCCTGCGCGGGAATGACGGAATTTGATGACATGCTGTATTTAAAGTTAAGTATGTTTGCTATACATCATTCATCAACGGGCAAAACGGCATTTACCCGCTGATGTCTTCCAGCGTCCTGCCTTTGGTTTCTTCGCCTAAAGCCAAAATCACCAATACAATCAGCATCATCACGCCGGCGAACATCATGAAAATATTGCCGAATCCGCTGCTGTCACCGACCATTTTGGCGACCACCATAGGCGCGAGGATGCCGCCGATGCGCCCGATTGCGCCCGCCCAGCCGGAGGCGAAGGCCCGGAAGCGGAGAGGGTAGAGTTCGGGCGTGTAGGTGTATAAAACGCCCCATGCGCCGAGGTTGAAGAACGACATCAGGCTGCCCCATGCCATGACTTCGGCGGCGCTACTGCTTTGCCCGAAAAACCACGCGCAGACGGCGCAGGCGGCGAGAAAGCCCGCCAAAGTCGCTTTGCGCCCGATTTTCTCCACCAATGCCGCCGCCGCGATGTAGCCGGGCAGTTGCGCGACTATCATCACCAGTACATATTCAAAGGTTTTAACCACCGTATTGCCTTGTTCGACCAAGAGTTTCGGCAGCCAAGTAAAAATGCCGTAATAGGAAAAGACGATGCCGAACCAAACCAGCCACAGCATCAGCGTGCGCCGTGCGAAAGGCTGTTGCCATAGTTGCATAAAACGGATGCGCTGTTTTTCCTGTTGCGGCGGTGCGATGGCGGTTGCGGCGGGCGTAATCCCCGCTTCCTCTTCCAAGCGGCTGACCAGCCGGTGTGCTTCGTCCGTTTTGCCTTGCGAGAGCAGGTAGGGTACGGATTCGGGGATGAATTTCAACACCAGCGGGATATACAAAATCGGTAGTGCGCCGATTAAAAACGCGCTGTGCCAGCCGAATTTTGGGATAAAGAAATAGGAAGCGAGTGCTGCGGCAAGCCAGCCCAGGCCCCAAAAACTTTCCAGCAACACGATAAAGCGTCCGCGTACTTTCGGCGGGGCGTATTCGCTGACCAAGGACACTGCGACGGGGAGCTGTCCGCCCAATCCTACGCCGACAAAGAAGCGGAAAAATAAAAGTGCGGACAGGTTGGGTGCAAACGCGCATAAACCCGTCGCCACGCTGTACACCGCCATCGTCCCGGCAAAAACGGTTTTCCTGCCGAAGCGGTCGGCAAACCAGCCGCTGATGACCGCGCCCAATGCCATGCCGACAAAGGAGATGCTGACAATCCAGCCCAATTGCGCAGGCGCAAGCGACCAGTCTTTGCCCAGCTCGGGCAGGATGAACGACACCAGCCCGGTATCCATCGCGTCAAACAGCCAGCCGATACCGACCAGCACCAAAAGTCTGTAATGAAACTTGCTCGGCGGCAAGTTTTGAAGGCGGGTAAGGATATCCATCGTATTTCCTTTGCGTTGCTTGTTTTGCTCTTGCAGTTTAACGCAGAGCCGCTCCTTTTCAAGGCTTGCCGCTTTGCACGCATGGCAAACCTGATAACAAAAAGGTCGTCTGAAAACCCGAAATCCGTTTTCAGACGACCTGTCTTTATTTTTTCCAATAAGCCGGCGTCAGCAAAATCAACACCGTAAAAATCTCCAAGCGGCCCAGCAGCATGACGGCCGAACACAGCCATTTCTGCACATCGCTCAATACCGCATAGCTGCCCGCCGGTCCGACCTCGCCCAAGCCCGGGCCCGCATTGGTAATACACGCAATGACGGCGGTGAAGGCGGAGATAAATTCCATCCCGCTTGCCATCAGCAAAAAGCTGAATACAATCGTCGTCATGAAATAAATCGAAATAAACGCCATCACTGTCAGCGCCATGCGGTCGGGAATCATGCGTCCGTTGACCTTGACCGTGCGCACCGCTTTCGGGTGCAGCAGAATCATCATCTCGCGCAGGCTGAATTTGAACAAGACCAACGCCCGCACATTTTTAATGCCGCCGCCCATAGAGCCGGAGCTTGCCAACAGGTTGGACAGGAAAAACATCCACAGCGACACGATCAGCGGCCATTGCGCGAAATCCGTGTTGGAAAAACCGCTTGCCAGCCCGATGGAGACAAAGTTGAAGCTGACAAAACGCAGCGAATCCCCAAAGGTTGCATAAAAATCCTTCTGCCACAGATACACTGCCGACATCAAAATACTGCCCGCCAGCAGCACCAGCAGTACGCGGCATTCCTCGTCCTGCCAATAGGATTTGAGCGAACGCCGTGTCAGCGCCGTGAAATGCGTGGCAAAATTCACACCGCCCCAGAGCGTGAAAAACATGATCGCCCATTCGACGGTCAGCGAATCAAAATAAGCGATGCTGGCATCGTGTGTCGAAAAACCGCCCAGCGACACCGCCGACATCGCGTGGCAAAGCGCATCAAACCAGCTCATCCCCGCAAAATGCAGCGTCAGAAAAGCCGCCGCCGTCGTCATCGTGTAGAAGAACCAAAGTTTCTTTGCCACCTGCGAAATGCGCGGCGCCATTTTGCTTTCCTTGTCCATCCCTGGAATTTCAGCCTTGAAGAGCTGCGTTCCGCCCACGCCCAGCATCGGCAGAATCGCAACCGCCAGCACGATGATACCCATGCCGCCCAGCCAGTTGAGCATATGCCGCCAAAAATTCACCGAAGGGGCCAGCGTGTCCAAGCTCGTCATGACCGTCGCGCCTGTCGTCGTCAGTCCGGACATTGCCTCAAAAAACGCATCGGTAAAACTGATGCCCGGGATGTGAATATAAATCGGCATCGCCGCCACCAGCGCAAACGCCAGCCACAGCATCAAAACCAACGTAAACCCGTCGCGCGGGCGCAGCTCGCGGCGGAAATGGAAGGTCATCAACCAAACTGCGCAAGAAGTCAGCGTCGTTGCCAAAGCCGTGTAGGCAAACGCAGGAAACGCGTTGTCCAGAAAAAAATACGACATCAGCGTCGGTACTGCGAGCACCATTGAAAACAGCAGCCCCAGTCTGGACAAAACGTGGACAATAGGGAGGAACTTATACATATCAATCTTAAATAGGGGTCGTCTGAACGGCGTAACGGGCTTGAAGCTGCCGTCCAGATCCGCCTGCGAAATTCACATTCAAGCCGTCAAAAGCGGCCGGGAAACTTTCAGACGACCTGTTTTATAGACCATCCTTAGCAGGCAGGCACAAAAAATCGGTCCGTAATTTTATCAAATTAGGCAAATGGCGTTATTGATATTTTACAGTCGTAAAAGGCAAGGGGTCGTCTGAAAAAATCGACCTCAATCGACATAAACGGACAAAGTAGGGATAAAATGCCGCTTGCTTTTTACGCCGTTGGGCTTTCAGACGACCTCTTTGCACATTATCCCGCCAGCCACAGCGATACCGTATAAATCACCAGTCCGACCAGTCCGCCGACGAGCGTGCCGTTGATACGGATATATTGCAAATCCTTGCCCACGCTCAATTCCAGTTTTTCCACCATCAGGCGGCTGTCCCAGCCTTTGACTTTGTCCGCGACGAACAAAGCGGCCTTATCTTTATAACGCATCACAAAATCCCGAACCAAAAGCGAAATCCGCACATCCGCCCGCCGCATAAATTGCGGGTATGCCTGGGCTTGCGAACGCATATGATGCAGCAGCTTTTCCAGTTGCGCTTGGCACAAAGAGTCTTGTTTTTCCACATCTTCCCGCGCCCAGTCCAAAATGCCGCGCCATAAGGTCATGATTTGACGTTGCAGGGCGGGCGATTGCGCGAGCTGTTTTTTGAATTTGTCCAGACGGCGGTGCCACAGGTGCGATGCGGTCAGGCGTTCGGTCAGTTCGTCGTATTGCACCAAGAATTGTCGGCGCAGCGCGTTATCCTGCTTGTCCGCTGTTGCCAAATAGCCGTCTATCCATGCCAACGCTTTTTCTGCTGCCCAGTCATCGACTTTCTCCACCAAGGTCGATTTCACCGCCGCTTTAAGCCTGTCCCAAGTTCCAGGATTGCTGCCTTCGATTTTCGCCGCCCATTCGCGCAGGTTCTGCTCCAGCATTTCACGGGTTTCCGGCGTTTTCAGCCAACGCCGGATCTGACGGAGCAGGCTTTCAAACGCTTTTTCGTGCATCCCTTGCACTTTCAGCAGCCGCAAACCGTCGGCAAGCGCGTTGCCGATTTGTCCGCCGCTGTAACGTTCTTCCAGCAGCATCGCCGTAAAACGCGCCGTTTGTTCCGGTTTGGCGATGGCAAGCAGGGTCGGAATCTGCTTGGAAAGCCAGGGCAGCCAATGCGATTTTACGTCTTCGCCGTCCAGCCATTTCAATAATTTATCGCTGGGCTGCGCTTGGTAAATACGCATGGCGATGGGTTTGCCCTGCAAAAAATTGTGTTCGATAAACCGCCCCAATTCATCGCCGATGCGTGCCTGATTACGCGGCAAAATCGCTGTATGGGGAATCGGTAGGCCGAGGGGTCGTCTGAAAAGCGCGGTTACGGCAAACCAGTCCGCCAGCGCACCCACCATCGCCGCTTCGGCAAACGCTTTGACAAATCCCAACCAAGGATATTGGCGCACATAAACGGCGGAGGCTGCAAACAGCCCACACGCCGCAAGCAGCAAGCCCGTCGCCCAACGCCTGCTTTTTGCCAACTTTTTGCGCGCCTCATTTAAGCGGACTTGTTCCGAAAGGGTGTGCATTCCTTGTCCTTTTTTTGAAAATCGGGATTTTTGAGTGGGTGTGTTTGATCAATCGGATTATACGCCGTATTGCCTAATTTTTAATCATTGAATATTTTGGTTGAGAATAGAATAAGTTAGCTGACTTTTCCACAGACTGCACACACAAAGGCAAACACGGAATGTGACTAAACCGACAAACTGACTATTTTTTAAGCATTGTATTTTTTTGTTTGATTATCAAAAGGTAATAGAACTTATTCACAGGCTGTTCACACCGTTCGGCAAAAAAATTGTGTATAGCGGGGAAAATGGCCAATTCAGGGGTAGGGCGTGTGGACGGATGATGTGGATGGTTTGCAGTATTCCTTGTCGGACCGTATTCAGACGACCTTTACTTTGCCGTGTCGCGTTACTACAATCACTATTTTAATCCAATAAAACCAGCCCTAAGGAGCGCATCATGAACGCCTCGCAATTAATCAGCAGCCTGACCCAAACCGTCGGCGAAAAATACATCATCACCGACCCCGCGAAAACCGAACAATACCGCCAAGGCTACCGTTTCGGCGAGGGCAGGGCGTTGGCGGTGGTGCGCCCCGGAACCATTCTGGAAATGTGGAAAATTTTGCAGGCCTGCGTTGAAGCGGACGTGATTGTGATTACGCAGGCGGCGAATACCGGTTTGACGGGCGGCTCGACCCCCGACGGCAACGATTACGACCGCGACATCGTGATTGTGAACACCATGCGGATGAACATCATCCAAACCATCAACAACAACGAACAAGTCGTCTGCCTGCCCGGTTCAACCCTGAATCAACTCGAATTGCTGCTGAAACCTTTGGGGCGCGAACCGCATTCGGTCATCGGTTCATCCTGCATCGGCGCGTCCGTCTTGGGCGGCGTGTGCAACAACTCCGGCGGCGCATTGGTGCAGCGCGGCCCGGCCTACACGGAAATGGCGCTGTTTGCCCAAATCAACGAAGAGGGCAAACTGGAACTGGTCAACCATTTGGGCATAGATTTGGGCGACACGCCCGAAGAAATCCTGACTAATCTTCAAGGCCATCACTATCAAAGAAAAGACATCACGCAAGATGCAGGCAAAGGACACGACCACGCCTATTGCGACCATGTGCGCCAAGTGGACGAGCCGACCGCCGCGCGTTTTAACGCCGACCCAGCGCGCCATTACGAGGCGTCCGGCTGCGCGGGCAAACTGATGGTTTTTGCCGTCCGTTTGGACACCTTCCCGCAAGAGAAACAAACCGCCGTGTTCTACATCGGCACCAACGATATTAATGAACTGACCGACATCCGCCGCGCCGCCTTGGGCGAATTTGAAAGCCTGCCTGTTTCCGGCGAATACATCCACCGTCATGCTTTCGATATTGCCGATGTGTACGGCAAAGACACGTTCTACGTCATCAAAAAATTCGGCACGCACCAACTGCCGAAATTATTTGATTTCAAAGCCAAAGTTGACCGATTCGGCAAAAAAGTCAGCTTTCTGCCCAAACATTTTTCCGACAAGGTCATGCAGTTCGTCAGCAAATATCTGCCCGACCACCTGCCCAAATCCATGCGCGATTACCGCGACAAATACGAACACCATTTAATTCTGAAAATGGGCGGAAAAGGCGTCGATGAAGCGCGCGCGTTCCTGAAAGAGTATTTTTCACACCACGGCGGCGCGTTTTTCGAATGCAACGCCGAAGAAACCCAAGCCGCCATGCTGCACCGTTTTGCCGTTGCCTCAGCCGCCATCCGCTACCGCGCCGTGCATGATGATGAAGTGGAAGATTTGGTCGCGCTGGACATCGCCCTGCGCCGCGACGACCGCGACTGGTTTGAAAAACTGCCGTCGGAAATCGACAATAAAATTATCCACAAGCTCTACTACGGACATTTCATGTGCCATGTTTTCCATCAGGATTACATCATCAAAAAAGGCAACGACTGCATGGCATTGGAGCATGAAATGCTTCACCTCTTAGACCAACGCGGCGCGCAATATCCCGCCGAGCACAACGTCGGTCATTTATACGAAGCGAAACCCGCGCTCAAGCAGTTCTACCGCAAACTCGACCCGACCAACAGTTTCAATCCGGGCATAGGCAAAACCAGTAAGAAGAAAAACTGGGCTGAGTGATAAGGCAGGGATGGTATAAGTGAATGAAAGGTCGTCTGAAAACCAAATTGAGTCTTCAGACGACCGTTAATCTTATAATGATTCAACTTTTTAATATATTTTGATAGAATCATGACGTTAACTTTTTAAGGCATAAAAGAAAGGTGTTTTATGAAACTTTACAAGATTTTTAAAGATCCTATGAATCAGTATGAGGCAGTCAAACAAGGCTGGTCTTGGCCTGCATTTTTCTTTGGGGCTATTTGGGCTTGTGTGAAAAAAATGTGGGGTTTGGGGATTGGAATATTTGTCACCTTTGTTGTGTTAAATGTATTAGCTGGTCAGAATGAGATGTTGGGTGGCATAGTCGGCCTTCTTAGTTTAGGCGTTTATATAGTATTCGGAATGCAAGGTAATGCTTTGCGTGAAAAAAATCTGGTTAAACGCGGTTATGTAGAAGTACCTCAACTTATTAACGCTGCTAACCCTGAAGCTGCAATTGCCCAATATATTGCTGAATATGGTCATAAATAAAGCTTTTTGAGATTAAGGTCGTCTGAAAACTGTATTCGGTTTTCAGACGACCTTTTTTAGATTGAGTATCCAATATACAAAATGCAGCAACTAAAAAACAAAAGCACCGACAAATCGGTGCTTTTTTTAAATTTGGCGCGGCGGACGGGGCTCGAACCCGCGACCCCCGGCGTGACAGGCCGGTACTCTAACCAACTGAGCTACCACCGCGCATCATTGTTTTGCAACAATGAAAGGAAACCTGGTGGGTGATGACGGAGTCGAACCGCCGACATTCTGCTTGTAAGGCAGACGCTCTACCAACTGAGCTAATCACCCGAGAACTCGGGATTAAACCAAAAAACCTCTATCAGGGCAAGCCGTTTGTTTCAAGATAAATATATTTATTTGAATATAAATAATAAATAAGTTTAGTATTATCTCAATCAAAAATCATATGCCCCAATTTATCGGCTTTGGTGTGCAGATATCGTTCGTTTTCCGCATTCTCGCCGACATGGAGCGGAATACGTTCGACAACATTGATGCCTGCATCTTTCAAGGTTTGAATTTTTTCAGGATTGTTGGTCAACAGCTTGACAGCACGGATATTCAGATGGTCGTAGATTTGCTTGGCAAGCGTAAAGTCGCGTGCGTCAACGGGCAGTCCAAGCGCGAGGTTGGCTTCGACCGTATCCATCCCCTCGTCTTGAAGCTTGTAGGCACGGATTTTGTTGATTAAACCGATGCCGCGCCCTTCTTGACGCAAATAAACGATCACACCGCGCCCTTCTTGTTGAACCGCCTTCATCGCCGCTTCAAGCTGCGGGCCGCAGTCGCATTTTTTGGAAAACAGGGCATCCCCGGTCAAACATTCGGAATGGATGCGGGTCAGAACGGGGAGGTCGTCTGAAAAATCGCCCATCGTCAAAGCGATGTGTTCTTGTCCGTTCGGTTCTTCAAAACCGTGCATAGTGAAGTCGCCCCATTCGGTCGGCAGGCGGCAGGAAGCGACGAATTTCAAGGTATTATTCATGTTCTTTTTCCTTGTCTTCGATGCCTGTCAATGCTTTCAGCGGATCGGCAAGTGCCAAAGCCAGTGCCGACCAATCCGTTTGGGCCGCGTCATCGGCTTGATCTTTATCGGCAAATTCAACGTGAACCACGCCCAAAACCGTTCCGTTTTGTGTTGCCACAGGGATGGACAACTGGCTTCCGCTGCCCTCGTTCCGGCTGCCTTGGATTTCGTCCAGCGAAAGCCAATAAGCTATATCGTTGGCAATATTCATCCAACCGCTTTGCGCCGTACGGCAGGCAAGGTAAACCGTACCGTTTTCTTCATGAACCGCCAGCAGGTTCTCCAAAGACTCGCCTTGTGCCGCGATACGAACCAGCCTTGCGTGCGGTTCGCCAGGAAGGTGAATATAAACCGCCACGCTTTTGACGGCTGTTGCACGGCTGAATACCGAATCCAAAGCCATGAAAACCTGTTTGAGCAAAACTTCGTTTTCAGGCGTTTCTTCAATATGGTCTGCCAGCTTCCAGCCGTCTTCCTCACGCCACAAAACCGAGCGGTCAATCGAAGCATTGCCCATATCCATCACCGTCTTTGCGGTCAGATAAGCAATACGGAGGTCGTCTGAAGACAGCTTCAAACCCTGTGTCTGTAAAAAATCCTGAATCAGTAAAACAGGCATGATGTTCCTCTTTGATATTAGTGTGTTCCGGCAGATAACCGACCTGCCATTATATCGGTCAGAATAAAGCAATTTCAAGCCAAAGATTGTTTGCAGAGCAGGATACTTTGTGTATAATCTTCGGTTTCATCACGCGGACGTGGCGAAATTGGTAGACGCACCAGATTTAGGTTCTGGCGCCGAGAGGTGTGAGAGTTCGAGTCTCTCCGTCCGCACCACACTATAAAATCTAACCGCTTTCGAGCGGTTATTTTTTCGTCTTTTCTTGGCTGATAATTTGTAAATTGTCCAAAGAAGAGCGGTATTGCCAATGTTGATTGTCGGTAATGGTTTGGTAGACACGGTTTATCGGTGCATCGAATATGGTTGTTTTGCTGAGTCGGCGTGTTTTGGGGAGCATTAAGCCGATGAGCTGGCAGGACAAGCAAGCTGATGGGAAGTATAGTGGATTAAATTTAAATCAGGACAAGGCGACGAAGCCGCAGACAGTACAGATAGTACGGCAAGGCGAGGCAACGCCGTACTGGTTTAAAGTTAATCCACTATAAAACCGAATAAATCAGTATCTTCATTTCTACACCTGTTTGATGGAAAAGGTCGTCTGAAAAACGTTGGAGCGAGATTCGTTCTACCCGTTTTCAGACGACCTTTTTTGTTTTTACCGCTTTGGCATCGATATCCTGAGCCGTTTAATTGATTTCAGGCTGCGGGACTTTGTGTTGGACGGCGTAAACGGCGGCTTGGACGCGGCTGCTGAGGTTGAGTTTGCGCAACAGGTTTTGGACGTGGACTTTGACGGTGGATTCTGCCAAGTCCAAATGGCGGGCGATGACTTTGTTGCTGTGTCCGGCGGCGAGGTAGCCGAGGATTTCGAGTTCGCGCGGGGTGAGGGTGGAGAGTGCCTGGTCGGTGCGTGGTGCGGACGGGGAAATCAGGGATTGGACGAGGCGGGTGGTCATTTCGGGAGAGAAGACGTTGTCGCCGTCCACGGCTTTGCGGATGCTGTCGAGCAGGAAGTCGGCGTTGATGTTTTTCAGCAAAAAGCCGCGTGCGCCGATGCGCATACATTCGGTCAGGTCGTCGCTGTCTTCGGAAACGGTCAGCATAATGACGGTTTGGTTCGGGTTGACGCCCAAGATTTGTGCCAGTGCTTCGCGACCGTTCATGACGGGCATGTCAAGGTCGAGTAAGACGACGTCGGGTTTGAGCTGTTCCGCCATTTTGACGCCGGACAAACCGTCGGCGGCTTCTCCGATGACTTCGAAGTCGCTTTGACGGGAGAGCAGGGCTTTGATGCCGCTGCGGAAGAGTGTGTGGTCGTCAATGAGGATGATTTTAATAGTCATGGGTCGTTCTCTTGTGTTGCGGTAAGGTTAAGGTAACGGTTGTGCCTTGTTCGGGCTGGGATTGGATGTCTAGGTTGGCATTGATGCGGCGGGCGCGTTCTTGCATGATGCCGAGTCCGACATGTTCGCCGGAGAGTTTGTGCAGGTGTTGCAGGTTAAAGCCGATACCGTCGTCTTCGATGCTCAGGGTAAAGTTTTGTTGGTTGAGCATGCTGATTTTGACGTGTTGGGCTTTGGCGTGTTTGCGGATGTTGGACAGGCTTTCTTGCAGGATGAAGATGATTTGCAGCTGTTCGTCATCGTTTAATGTGCGGCCGTCGTCCTGCCATACTGTTTCGACATTGATTTTGGTTTGGCGTTTAAACCTGGACAGCAGGGTGGTTACGGCTTCCGGGAAGTCTTTGTTGCTGATTTTGGTTCGGAAATTCAGCAGGAGTTCGCGCACGTCTTCGTAACATTCTTGCACGCCGTCTTTGATGAAGCGGATGTTTTCTTCGGCTTGTTCTTTCTGGTCGGCATGGAACGCGCTTTCCAGCATTTGAACTTGAAGATTGAGGAAGGTCAATGCTTGGGCGATGCTGTCGTGCAAACCTTGGGCAATCAGGTTGCGCTCTTGGAGTACGGCAAGCAGGCGCCGCTCTTGTTCGAGACGGCTGCTGGCGATGGATACACCTAATTGACCGCATAATGTACGCAGGAGTTCGTTGTCGTTGTCGTTAAGTGTGGGGTCGTCTGAAAAATATAGGGTCAGGATGCCGAGTTCTTCTTCTTGATAGGTGATGGGGAAAACAACGGTATGTTTGAATAGGGGTGTTTCTTCTTCAGGTTGGGTTTGTTCGGTATCCGAATCTCTGTCTTCGGCTTCAGACAGTCCGATGGAGGCAATAAGGTTTGTGTTTTTACGGTCGTTGTCTAAAAGGCGGATGCTGCCTGCGCTTGCGGAAACGGCAGGCAGGGTCCGTGCGAGGAATTCTTCTGCCGCTTCGCGCGGGGTTAGGGTTTGGTGCAGGTCTCGCGTGGTTTGGTAGAGCAGGGTCAGGTCACGGTTTTGACGGGCGAGGTCTTGGGTTTGTCTGGCGACTTGGCCTTCCAAATCGGTATAGAGGACTTTCAGACGACTGCTCATTTGATTGAAGCCTTTGCTGACTTGCGCAAACTCTTGAATCTGTTCGGTATCGATTTGTACGCCGAATCGGCCTTGGCTGATGGTTTCCACGCCGTCGCGCAGGGTTTCAAGCGGACGGATAATCCAAGCGTAGTGCCATACGATCATTAAACCTGCGGCGACAAAAATCATCAGCATCATCGCCATTTGGAAACGGCGCAGCCATAAGGTGTTTTTTTCGTTGGCGTTTTCCAATGCCTGCAAGAACAATTCGATATTGCCGGCAAAGCGGTAGAGTTCGATCTGCGTCGGTCTGCGGTAACGTTTCAGCGCGGGTTGGATGTTTGACTTCCAGTCGATTAAGAGCATGGATTGGATCAGGCCATAGGCCGGCGGTGTTTCCGAAGGCATCAGGGGATAGATGGCATCGCTTTGGGTGATGCGCAGGAGTGTTCCTTCAAATTCGCGCAATTGGTTGTCGATTTGCGCTTGCGGGGTGCGTTCGCTGGCCATGTAAGCCAAACGGTAAACCTGCATTCTCAAGCTTGCGGCATCATCAATGACGGTGGCTGCGTTTTCCAGCCTCAGCGATAAAATCAGGGTCAGGATGACGGACAATAAAGCCGAACCAACCCATAAGACAGTCAGCAGTTTTAATCGTGAGGACAGGCTCAGGCCGCCTGAAAATAGGGTTCGTAAGCTCATGGAATAAAGGAAGGGCGTTTTGTTGCCAAATGTTATAAACATATCATCCTTTAGGCGGGGAAACAACCTGTCCGAAGGGGAATTTGGTGCGAATGAGGCGATATGCGCTTTAATGTAAAATCGTGTTATGATAAAATTCACTTTATATGAATTTTATCGCGGGTAACCGTCTTTTCAGACGACCTGGGATGATGTGCCGATTTCGCAGGGAATCGGTAGGAACATAACATCTACGAATTAAAAACATAAGAATCAGCCGATTAACAGTATGGGCACACAAAACCAGCGACTTCACAAAGGACTACCAAAATGAAAACCTTCGCATTGATATTGGCCGGCGGGCAGGGAGAGCGAATGGGAGGGACGGATAAAGGATTAGTATTGTGGCGTGACAAACCTTTGATTGATCATGTTATTGAAGCGTTGCGTCCGCAGGTTAAACACATCGCCATCAGCGCCAACCGGAATTTGGAAGAATATGCTCGCCGTAGTGCGCATATTTTTGCCGATTCGCGCCAATGGCAGCATTTGGGACCGCTGGCGGCTTTGTGTACGGCTGCCAATGATTTGCAGATTGCGGCGGCGGATTGGCTGCTGGTGGTACCGTGCAATATGCCTGCGCTGCCGTCTGATTTGGTGGCGAAATTTGAAACGGTTTCAAAGCGCACGCCTTTGTGCAATGCGTTTTATGTGGAAACACCGGTCACGCCGCATTACAACGTAATGTATATCCGTCCGCAAATCCTGCAAAGCACCGTCCCGTATCTGTATTCGGGGATGAAAACCTTGAGCGGCTGGCTGCATCAGCAACGGGCGAGATCGGTGCATTTTGGTTCGGAACATGTTTTTTTCAGCTGCAATACGCAGGAAGATTTACGGGGGCCGCTTTAAGCTTTAAGCATTGCACTTTGGTTTTTATAGTGGATTAAATTTAAATCAGGACAAGGCGACGAAACTGCAGACAGTACAGATAGTACGGAACCGATTCACTTGGTGCTTCAGCACCTTAGAAAATCGTTCTCTTTGAGCTAAGGCGAGGCAACGCCGTACTGGTTTAAAGTTAATCCACTATACACAGAAAACCGTGTATCCGTACAAACAAAAAGGTCGTCTGAAACTTTCAGACGACCTTTTTGTCATTTGCTTTATTGGGGCATGTATTGTTTCAGCAGTTCGCGGAACTGCGCGCCGGTTTCCGGATGTTTCAAGCCGTAGGCGACAGTGGCTTCGAGATAACCCAGTTTGCTGCCGCAGTCGTAGCGTTTGCCGTCGAAGGCATGGGCGAGGACGAACTCGTGATCCAACAGGCGGGCAATGCCGTCGGTCAGTTGGATTTCGTTGCCCGCACCGCGCGGCAGGTTTTCCAGAAGGCTGAAAATGCGCGGGGTCAGGATGTAGCGTCCGACAACGGCAAGGTTGGACGGCGCTTCTTCGGGTTTCGGTTTTTCAACGATATTGGTAATTCTTTGAAAGCTTTTCAGTTTTTCCACTTCAACAATGCCGTACGAGCCGGTTTGCGACGGATCGACGGTTTCCACGCCTAAAACGCTGTTGCCGCTTTGATTGTAGATATCGACCATTTGCTTCAGCGCGCCTTTGGGTGCGTCAATCAAGTCGTCGGCAAGAATGACGGCGAAGGGTTCGTCGCCCACTGCGGCGCGGGCGCACAATACGGCGTGTCCCAAGCCTAAAGCTTCGGCCTGGCGGATGTAAAGACAGGTAATGTTGGAAGGCAGAATGTCTTTGACGTGTTCCAGCAGTTTGTCTTTTTGACGCATTTCCAGCTCGGTTTCCAGCTCGTAGGCTTTGTCGAAATGGTCTTCGATGCTGCGTTTGTTGCGGCCGGTGATGAACACCATTTCGGTACAGCCTGCTTCTACTGCTTCTTCTACCGCATATTGAATCAACGGTTTGTCGACAATGGGCAGCATTTCTTTCGGGCTGGCTTTAGTAGCAGGCAGAAAGCGCGTGCCCATACCGGCTACGGGGAAGACGGCTTTTTTAATCGGTTTCATTCAGTTTCCTTCTATTTGATTGTCGAATCGAAAATTCAGACGACCTCGGTTGTCTAGGTTTGACTTGGTTGCCACATTGTCGGCGGCAAAAAGGTAAGGCATTTAAAAGGCGTTCAACAGGTTTAGAGTGTTCATTCCCCGATAAGTTGCCAAATTGATTGAGAACAGAATCAACGATTTGGACAGTCGGGAAATTGGCTCGGTCATATCCTTGAGTATCTTTAATAAATGCTTAATCCAGCATCGTCAAAAGCTCTTCCTCACTCAAAACCGCCACACCCAAGGCGTTGGCTTTTTCTAGCTTGCTGCCGGCGGCTTCCCCGGCGACGACGTAGTCGGTTTTTTTGGACACGCTGCCGGAAACTTTGCCGCCGGCGGCTTCGATCAAGGCTTGGGCTTGGTCGCGTTTGAGGGTGGGCAGCGTGCCGGTTAACACAAAGGTTTTGCCTGCTACGGCTTCGTTGAGGTCGTCTGAAACCGTTGCTTCTTGGTTTTCAGACGACGTTTGGGCGAAGAAGGTTTTCAGGTTTTCGAGCAGGGCGGCGTTTTGTGTTTCGCTGCGCCATGTTTGCCAGTCAGCAGGCAGGGCTTTGTCGGTTTGCAGGCCTTCTATGCTTTTGCCGGCGAGTTCCCATAAGGCTTGGGCTTTGTTTTCGCTGATTTTGAAACCGGGCAGGCGGGCAATCCAGCGTTGCGGCTCGGCATGGCGGGCGGGCGGGATGGTAACGGCTTGGGTTTGCGGGGCAACGCCTGCGGCGAGCAGCTCGTCTATCATCGCCTGTTGCGCGTCTTGGGCGAAGAAGTGGGCGATGGAGCGGGCGACGACGGTGCCGATGTCGGGCAGGCAGGCGAGGATGGGTTCGGGTGCGCGGCGGACGTGTTCCAGCGAGCCGAATGCCTGTGCCAGCGTTTTGGCGGTGCGTTCGCCGACGTGGCGGATGCCGAGCGCGAACAGGAAGCGGGTGAGTTCGGGCGTTTTGCTGGCTTCTATGCCTGCGAGGATGTTTTCCGCCCACTTGGTCGGCTGTTTTTTGCCGTTTTGGGTATTGAGTTCAGACAGGTCGTCTGAAACTGTTTCGGCGTCGCCGTTTTCGTTTTCAGACGACACTTTATCCGCCGTTTCCTTCATTTTTTGCAAGGTCGGGATGTCGAGGCGGTAGAGGTCGGCGAAATGGCGGACGAGGTCTTGGGCGACAAGCTGCTCGATTTGTTTTTGACCGAGGCCGTCGATGTCCATGGCTTTGCGCGAGGCGAAGTGGATTAAGCCTTGTGCGCGTTGCGCCTGACAAAGCATGCCGCCGCTGCATCGGGCGACGGCTTCGCCTTCTTCGCGTTCGATTTCGCTGCGGCAGATGGGGCAGTGGGTCGGCAGGCGGTAGGGCTTGTGTAGCGGAACGGATTGGGTTTGATTGGTAGACGGTGTTTCGGCAAAGAGGTCGTCTTGTTGGTATTTGAGGCCGTCTGAAACGTTGGAAACGGCGGTTTCCTGCATCGGACGGCGTTCGAAAATCACGCGCACGACTTCGGGAATAACGTCTCCGGCGCGGCGCACGACGACGGTATCGCCGACGCGCACGTCTTTGCGCGATACTTCGTCCTGATTGTGCAGGGTGGCGTTGGTGACGGTGACGCCGCCGACGAATACGGGTTGCAGGCGGGCGACGGGGGTAACGGCGCCGGTGCGCCCGATTTGCACGTCTATGGCTTCGACGATGGTCAGGGCTTCTTCGGCGGGAAATTTGTGGGCAATCGCCCAGCGCGGCGCGCGGGAGATGAAGCCGAGTTCGCGTTGTTGCGCCAAGCTGTTGACTTTGACCACCATGCCGTCGATTTCGTAGGGTAGGGAGGGGCGTTTTTGCTGCATTTGTTCGTAAAACGCCAATACTTCGCCGATATTTTTGAAACAGCCGAAATTGCCGTTAGGCAGGCTGAAGCCGAGTTCTTGGAAATAGGCGAGTTCTTGGATGTGTTCTTCGGCTGCGAAACCGCCTTGCTGGCGGGCAATCGAGTAGGGGAAAAAGTGCAGTTTGCGTTGCGCGGTGATGCGCGAATCAAGTTGGCGCAGGCTGCCGGCGGCGGCATTGCGCGGATTGGCAAAGGGTTTTTGCCCGTTTTCGGTTTGTCTTTTATTGAGGGCGGTAAAGTCGGCTTTGAGCATCAGCACTTCACCGCGGACTTCGATGAATTCGGGCGGATTATCGCCGTGCAGCCGCAGGGGGATGTTGGCGACGGTTTTGACGTTTTGGGTAACGTCTTCGCCTATCGTGCCGTCGCCGCGTGTCGCAGCCTGCACCAATACGCCGTCGCGGTAGAGCAGGCTGATGGCGAGGCCATCGAATTTGGGTTCGATAACGTATTCGGGATTGCCGCCGTCCAAACCGTCGCGCACGCGTTGGTCGAAAGCGTACATTTCGGCATGGTCGAACACGCCGTTTTCATCTTGCGGGGAAAAGGCGTTGGTCAGCGACAGCATCGGCACTTCGTGGCGCACTTCGGCAAATCCCGCCAAAGGCTCGCCGCCGACGCGCTGGGTCGGACTGTCGGGCAGTTTGAGCTCGGGATGGTTTCGTTCCAACGCTTCGAGTTCGCGGAATAATTTGTCGTATTCGGCATCGGGTACGCTGGGTGCGTCGAGGGTGTAGTATTCGTAGGCGTAGCGGTTGAGGAGGTCGGTGAGGTGGCGGATGTGTTGTGCGGTTTGATTCATGAAGGAGGGTTTTCAGACGACCTTCGTCTGATACGGACAAAGGTCGTCTGAAAAATGATAGGTTGAAAACAGATGAATTTTACCCGAAAAAAAGCGGATATGCCGTAACGACATATCCGCTTTGATTACATTTGATTTTAGGAAAACAGGCGCAGGGCTTGTTTGCTGCCGGGTTTGATGCCGACTTTGACCATTTCTTCCTGACGCGCCAAGACGTAATTGCGAATGTCTTTGAGCCATTGGGTAGAAACTTCTTCCATTTTGTCGTTGACCAAATCCAAGCCCAACTGACCGGAGAGGCGTACCGCCAAGTCCATGAAGAGGTCGAAGGTTTTTTCGCCGGCAGGTGCGTGCGGGATATCGAGCAACATGCTGAAGCCTTTGTAGGACTGGTTGTCCAAGAGGGCGTTGGTAAACGCGTCGCCTGTGAGACTGTGGATGGCAAACATCGGGCTGCCGGTTTGTCCGGTGTAGTGGAATGCGCCGTCTTCGCCCAACACGAAACCGAGGTTTTCAACAGAAGCGCGCAGTTCGACGCCGCTGATGTTGCTGTGTGAAACCAAGTGGATGGCGATAGTTTGATCGACGCGGGCACAGAAGGTGTCCAATGCCTGCGCGACTTCGGTAAACGCCGCCAAATCGGTGTGGAGGACCTTGCCGCCCATCAGTTGGGCGAAGGTGTCAACCTGTTGGTTGAATTGTTGCAATTCTTCTTGGGTTGCCAAACCGTTGCGGCTGACTGCTTGCAGGCCGACAACGAAACCTTGGTAATACACGCTCGGAATCGGTTCGGCAACTTGGAAGCGGTCGTCCATGGTGCAGCCGATGATTTGGAAACGGTGGCGGTTGGACAGGCGGGGCAGGGCGTGCAGCTCTTGCGCTTCAGAGAGGGCGATGTAGGCGAGGTAGTCGAAGCGCGGGTCAAACCACGGCAATTCGACTTGAGACAATTCGTCCAAGCTGACCAAAGGTTGGTTGGCGGCGGACGGCAGGTTAACCGGTTCGTCGCTGGCGGCTTGGGTGGTGATTTCGTTGTTCAGCCCGATGACGGTATGCTGTACCGGCTCGTCGGTAAAGTCGTCTTCAATCGCCAACTCGACATCGGTTTTGATGGCGGAAGGTTTGGCGAGTTTGGCTTTGGCGGCGAAGATTTCGTCTTGTTCTTGCAGATTGCGCAGCGCGGCTTCTTGGGCTTTGTTCGCTTTTTTGACGAACAGGCCTTTGCCGCCGGATTCTTTGCCGTCGCGCACATGGCTGGTTTTACTGTTTAGGAGCGCGTCTTTGTCGGAGTGGCCGAACTGCTCGCGCACCTGTTTGCGGTATTGGTTTTCTTGGTACATATTGTAGGCGATGACGGCAAGGATGACTGCCAAGCCTAAGACGATGAAAATCATGGGTAATCACTTTTTGTAAGAGCGGCATTCCGTCTTCGTTGCCCGGGGTGGTTTGCCTTTGGGCGTATGCGGAATCGTATTGCCGCGAGTAAGTTCGTCGGAGTCGGACACGGATTGTCCCGTATGAACATTCAATTATAACGAAAATAAACTTTTCTGACAGCAAATGCCGTGAATGATAGCCCAAAATCGGGCTGGGTCGTCTGAAAAATGCTATATGGCATTTTTGAGCGATTAACGGACAACCGGAAAACCCGCCGTCTGCAATCTTTGCCAGTCGAAAAAGTGGCCGGGATCGGTTTTGCGGTCGGGGGCGATGTCTTGATGGCCGGTAACGGCGGTGATGGGATAATGCCCGACCAACGCTTTCAACAGAGTTTCCAGCGTTTGATATTGTGCTTCAGTAAACGGCTCGAAATCGCAGCCTTCCAATTCGATACCGACCGAAAACGCATTGCACTTTTCGCGTCCGCGAAACGACGATACGCCTGCGTGGTATGCCATATCGTCGCAAGAAACGAACTGCACCGCCTCGCCCTCGCGGGTAATCAAAAAGTGGCTGGAAACGCGCAAGGTGTGGATGACGCTGAAAAACGGATGTTCATCGGGGTCGATGCGGTTGGTAAACAGTTTTTCCACCGCGCCCGTCCCATATTCGAAAGGTGGCAGCGAAATATTGTGTAAAACCACCAGCGACACGGTTTCTGATTCTGCCCGCGGTTCGAAGTTTGGTGAAAACGCGCGGCGCGCAGGCTGCCACCAGCCTTGTTGCCAGTCAATGTCTTGGCATTCGGACGGAAGATTCATAATTCAGACGACCCTTTATTTCAGACGACCACTGAGGCGGAAAAAACATACGTCGGGCGGGTGTGCGGGAATGGGGTGCACATTTCGGTTATACTGTCGCCCGACGTTCACAAATCAAAAATCCTACCATGCTGAAAAAAATGTTGAAATGGTTTGCGGTATTTTTTGTTGCCGTTGCCGCCGTGTTCGCCGCCTTGCTGTTTGTTCCCAAAGACAACAACAAAGCATACCGTATCAAAATTGCCAAAAACCAAGGCATCTCTTCCGTCAGCCGTACACTTGCCGAAGACGGAATCGTTTACAACCGCCACGTTTTGGTCGCAGCCGCCTATATGATAGGCGCACACAATAAACTCAACGCCGGCTCGTACCGCCTCCCTTCCAACATTTCCGCATGGGGCATTTTACAGAAAATCCGCAACGGCAGACCCGATGCTGTTACCGTTCAAATCGTCGAAGGTTCGCGTTTTGCCACCATGCGTAAAATCATCGATAACACCCCCGACATCGAACATAAAACACGCGGCTGGAGCGATGCGGAACTCATGCAGGCAGTTGCCCCAGATGCGCTCAGCAGCAACCCGGAAGGCCAGTTCTTCCCCGACAGCTACGAAATCGACGCAGGCAGCAGCGATTTGCAAATCTACCAAACCGCTTATCAAACCATGCAACGTCGTCTGAACGACGCTTGGGAGGATCGCCAAAGCGGATTGCCCTACAAAAATCCGTATGAAATGCTGATTATGGCGAGCCTGATTGAAAAAGAAACCGCCCACGAAGACGACCGCGCCCATGTTGCTTCCGTATTCGTCAACCGCCTCAACATCGGCATGCGCCTGCAGACTGACCCGACCGTGATTTACGGCATGGGAAGCGCGTACAAAGGCAAAATCCGCAAAGCCGACCTCCAGCGCGATACGCCGTATAACACCTACACCCGCAGCGGCTTAACCCCGACCCCCATCGCCCTGCCGAGCAAAGCCGCCCTTGAAGCCGCCGCGCATCCGTCGAATGAAAAATACCTCTATTTCGTCTCCAAAATGGACGGCACCGGCTTGAGCCAGTTCAGCCATAATCTGGAAGAACACAACGCCGCTGTACGCAAATATATTTTGAAGAAATAGGTTGAACTGAGCCTCAAAAGCATAAAGGTCGTCTGAAAATTGAACTGGCCCCCAAATCTTGGACACTCATAAAAGCCTATTCAGGCGCTCTGTGCAAGCTGGGTTCTGTATGCGACAGGACTCAGCTTTTTCAATTTCAAACTGCAACGCTCCCGGTTGTAGTAATCCATATAGTCATCTATCTGCTTCATCAATTCATCTACCGTCAATTCACCTGCGTTATAGAAACACTCCGTCTTCAACACCGCAAAGAAGCTTTCCATCGGCGCATTGTCCCAACAGTTCGCCTTTCGCGACATGCTTTGAACCATGGAATGCTCCGCAAGCAATTCCCTATACCCCGCCGTACGGTACAGCACACCTTGGTCCGAATGAAGCATCGTTCCTTTATCAGTCAGACGGGGCGCGGCTTTTTCGAGCATTTCCTTCACCATTTCGCTGTCGGCTCTGCGGCTCATGGCGTAGGCGACGATTTCCCGGTTGAACAAGTCCAAGATTGGCGAGAGGTACAGTTTGCCGTCCTTCCCTTTGAGTTCGGTAACGTCGGTTAGCCATTTTTCGTTGGGCTTTCGGGCTTTGAACCGGCGTTTGAGGAGGTGTTCCGATATCTCGCCCATGGCGGGATGGCGGTAGGCTTTTTTCGCCCGTATGAGGGCTTTCAGTTCCAACTGCTTCATCAACCGCGCCACTTTTTTGCGGTTCCAATCTAATGCGGCGGCAATGCGCCTTTGTCCGTAGCGTCCTTTATGCCGCCGGTAGGTTTCGACAAGGAGGGCTTTGTCGGCTTCGTCGGGGTCGGGCCGGTCTTGGTGGTGGTAGTAGAAGCTGCTTTTGGGCAGGTTTGCAATGTGCAGCAGGTATTTGAGCGGGTGTTGCGCCCTCAGTGTTTGGACGGTTTGGCTTTGTCCTTTTCGGTCTGTTTTTGGCTGAGGGCTTTTAACTCCTTTAGATAGGCAACCTCTGCGCGCATATAGCACAACTCTTCAATAAGCTCTGCCTGCGTTTTTTCTTGGTCGGGTTTATCTGCGATGAAGGGGTTTTTGCGGTGTTGGGGCATGGTTTTGGATTGGGGATGTTCGAGTGCGCCGATGCCGCCTTCTTGATAGGCGCGTATCCATCGTCTCAGGTGGGTTCGGGAAATGCCGTAGTGGTCTGCGGTACGCTGTTGGCTGCGTATATGCAGGTAGTGGAGTACGGCTTGGTATTTGAAGTGTAATGTATATTTGCTCATAAAAAAACTGCACCTTGTGAGTTGGAGGGGATGTGTCCAACTTTTGGGGTGCAGTTCAAATCTGTAAAACCGGTTTTCAGACGACCTTTTGTCTTAGGATGATTTATAGTGGATTAAATTTAAATCAGGATAAGGCGACGAAGCCGCAGACAGTACAGATAGTACGACAAGGCAAGGCAACGCCTTACTGGTTTAAAGTTAATCCACTATAGAACAAACTATTTACTTGTTTATCTTTAATCAAGTCATTTTATTTTCATTGCTACTGCAAAATAAAAATCGGTCTGGAAGCCTATTTGGTTTACAGACCGCTTTTATTATTTATGCCTTATCGGGTAGGCGGTTTGGCGTATCCGTCATCGGCGGGAAAGGCTTGTGGTTCATTTCTGCTGCGGTTTGGGTCGTACAGTTCGAAAATTGCAGTGCCGATTACACCCGTATTGCGGATGGAGCCATTATCCGAGTTGGCGGCATAAGAGTCGCGGGGGCTGCTGAAGACAAACGACGCCACCGCGCTGCTGCTTTTGCGGAAACCTTCGATTTCTAAAGAATCATGAGGGTACAAGACATAACCGTCGGCGTATTTACTAGCCGATTTGCCTGAAATCACATCCAAACCATCAACGCTGGCTACGATTTCCAAGGTTTTGTTGCTGTTGTTTTGATAGACCAAACGGTATGACTGTCCGTCTGTACCGCGCAGATAGTAGTTGCCTTTGTCACGGAATATCGGCAGCAGACTGCCATCGTCACCGCGTACAGACAATTCCACTTTGCCTGAAGCTAAAGCAATCGAATTGACGCTGCGGCCGCGATAATCTTTGGAAGAGTAGTTTAATACGCTTTGCGCCAAAGGTTCCTGGCTGACACGGCGCAAATTTACGGAATGAACGGAAGATTCCACTTCATCGCCCCAGCTTGTTCCTAATTTCTCTGCCGCTTGCGCACTTTGGCTTGGTACGGCTGAATTGGTGGCAGCAGGCGCTTCAACTGCTTGATGTGATTGTGAACAGGCTGCTAAAACGGCAGCCAACAACACCGGCAGCCATAATTTAAATTTCATTTGAGGCATAATCGTTCCTACGATAAGGTGGATGATGGATAAACAACCTGAAATTATAGTGGATTAACTTTAAACCAGTACGGCGTTGCCTCGCCTTGTCGTACTATCTGTACTGTCTGCGGCTTCGTCGCCTTGTCCTGATTTAAATTTAATCCACTATACATAATAAAACTTACCGTATTATTATTTTTTCTAAATAACAAGGACAATACAGCAAAAGAGTTACCCATAATCTATACACTTACTCTAAATGGGTAAGAAACAGTATTACATCATACTTTGTAGGTTTATACGTCTAAAGCGCTTATCAAAGAACTTTTCTCATTGGAGCCTTGTCAATAAACAGGATAAATAGGGGTAAAACTGTCGGCTAGGTCGTCTGAAAGTCATCTTCAAGACTTTATTTATGATTCTAAAGAATTTTAAATTGCGTATTGTCGGCTTCAATGATGGAGATTTGTTGAGAGATACCGTATTGTTATGGATGGCAATTTTGACGGCACACTAGAAGATGCTTCTATCGAAGGATAAAATGACGATGAAAATTAAGGTAGCTATGCTGGGTATTACCGGCTTGATATTGTCCGGCTGTTTTTTCGCTAATGATGAAATCAAGTTGGATGATATTGGGAATTTCAAAATTACTGTCCATGAAGCTAAGGATTATAGGCAGGTTCATTTGACAGGTTTAGTAGGCAATAGCGCAATGGGCATTTCAGATATAAAGACAACTTCCCACAATGATGAGCTGAATATTACTTTATTTCAAAAATTGGCAGGTTCAAAATATTCAGGAAAGCTAGATAAAGAAATTGCTCTTGAACACAATATTAAAAGGATTACTTATGGTTCTAAACACGAGATTATCTGGCAGGAGTAAATCGGTTTTATCGGTATCTCTATTGCTTTTCGATAATACTGTTTAGCGGTTTAAACACAAAGAAAAAGGTCGTCTAAAATTAAAGTTTCAGACGACCTTTGTGCTTGGAGGGTATCGACAATAAAAGCGCGGTCAAATTTTAAAGCATTTTTGTAAATGGCTTTCAAAGTCTGACGGATTGCTTTCATCCAATACGGATACCCAATCTATCCTCAAACCTCGGCGGTTTGTATCAAGCAATATTGTTGGATTGTTTATGTAACTCAGAAGGGTTGTTTCTATATAAGGAAAGAATGAAAAAATAAAACTCTAATTATTTCAACTTGTTGCAATCAAATATTGATGACTTTCTTAAAAATACGTAAAAATAACCCCGATAACAGAGTAATTATATCATTATATTTTACAATATTAACGTAAAATTTTTACACATTGCTTTCAAGAGCCAACCATTTATGTTCTCTGTTTTACTTTTTGAAAATAAAACAGAGGACTTCTATATTTTGGTGTAAATAATTCTCTTGAATAAATTTCTGTTCTATAGCTATGCTCTATTTTTGAGTTTCAAATGTAGTATGGAGCTATCAAAATTGACAACTCCATAAATAATATTCTTATTTTTTGTTTAATCTAACAAGAAAATGCTTAAATTGTTCTTCGTTGTTATCCAACTTTCCGAAAAATAACTCATCAATTTGCTCAATTAACGGAACAGCTGTTTGTAATATTTCTTCTCCTTTTGAGACCTTTGCAAAATTCCCCAAAATCCCCTAAATGTCTTGGTGGGAATTTAGGGGATTTTGGGGAATTTTGCAAAGGTCTCATTTTAAGATAAACAGGTCGGTGTTTGTCGGGCATCAATGCCCGACCTGCAACTGTTTTCAGACGACATCAACACCTATTCAAACGCCAAATCCCCCACCAGTTCCGCCAGCGTGTTCAGCCGCTGTTCCGATTTTTCTACAAACGGGTTTGCCGTATCCCACGCATAGCCCGCGAGAATGGCGGAAATCATGCGGCTGATTTCGGGCGCGCGGTTGGGTGCGTACACCACGTTTTGGAAACGGTTGTCGTACCAGCCGTCCACATAGGTGCGAAAAGCGTTTACGCCCACCATCAGCGGCTCGGCGAACTCGCGCTGCCAGTCTGCCGCTTCGCCTTTGAGCTGGCGGGCAAGCAGGTCAGCGGCGAGTTTGGCGGAATGCAGCGCGATGGTTACGCCCGATGAGAACACGGGGTCAATAAACTCGGCGGCGTTGCCTAACAGCGCGAAATGTTTGCCGTGCAGGGCTTTAACATTGGCGGAATAGCCTTGGATGCTGCGGTAGGGGAAGCCGTTTTCCCATTCGGAATGTTTAAAAAATTCAACCAGATTGGGGCATTCTGCCACTATTTGTTTCAACACGGCTTCGGAATCGCCCGCCAGTTTGTCGGGTGTGCCGACCACGCCGAGCGAGCAGGTGTTGTCGCCGAAAGGGATTGTCCAAAACCATACGTCGCGGTGCTGCGGGTGGGTGGTAATAAGGATTTTGTTGCGGTCAAAATCGGCTTCGGCGGCGATGTTGTCGGTGATGCGCGTGAAATGCGCCATGCGAACGCTGCGCCGTTTTTAAACTGAAAGCCTTTCTCGGCGCGCACGGCATCGGCCAAACCGGCTTCTTCCAGCATTTCCATGCAGTGCGGCAGCAGGCTCTCGCCAATCACAAAGCGCGGAAAATGCTGTTTTTCCAGCGCGCATACTTTGAAGCCCTGTTTGTTAAGCAGGGCGGAGGCAACCGAGCCTGACGGGCCTGCGCCGATGACGGCAACGTCAAATTGGTTGTGGGACTTTCGCAGATAAATGGTTTGGCATAAAAGCGTAATTATAGAATTTTACAAGGCAGCCTGAAAATGGGGGAATGGAGTTTGAGGCTGCTTTTTGTTGAGTGGGTTGGGCAATTAATGCACGGATAATGCCCGATTTGCTTTACTTCAATAAAAAAAGCAGTCTGAAAGGCCGTCTGAAAACTTTTCAGACGACCTTTTACCTTACTTCGTAGCAATGTTCACTTCCGCCGACATCCCCGGCGCGAGGCGTTCCAAATCCTGTTGCCCTGCGTCAAATACGATTTTTACGGCGATGCGTTGGGCGATTTTGACGAAGTTGCCCGTGCCGCTGTCGGCTTTAATCAGGCTGAATTCGGAAGCGGTGGCGGGCGAGATTTCGGCGACTTTGCCGCTGAACGCCTTGCCGCCGAGTGCGTCGATACTCACGCTGGCACTCTGCCCGATTTTCACGTTGGCCATATCGGTTTCTTTGATGTTGGCGATGATCCAGCGTTCGGGCGGCACGACGGACATCAGCTGCGTGCCCGCGCTCACAAGCTGCCCTTGTTTTACGCTGACTTCGCCGAGTTTGCCGCTGGCGGGCGCGTAAATCACAGTATGCCCCAAATCCTGTTTTGCCAAGTCCAGCAGGGCTTGCGCGTTGGCGATGCCCGCCTGTGCGCCCTCGCGCCCTACGCCCGTGTTGATGATGTTCTGCTGCGCCACGGCGTATTGCTCCTGCGCCTGTTTCAGGCCCGCTTCGGCTTGTTTAACGGCGGTTTGCGCGGCATCGCGGCTGCTTTGCGACACGGCATCGGCACTCACCGCCTGTATGCGCTGCCATTCGCGGCGGGCGCGGTCAAGCTGGGCGCGGGCGTTGTCAATCGCGGCTTGGTTGGCTTTGGAGACGGCGAGGGCGGAGGCTTTGTCCTGCGCGGTTTTGTTCAACGCCGCCTGCTGCCCCGCCAGCCCAGCTTCGGCTTGGGCGACTTTGGCGCGGTAGGGCGCGGGGTCGATTTCCACCAGCGGCTGCCCTGCTTTTACGTTGTCAAAATCGCGCACCAGCACTTTCTGCACATAGCCGCCCACGCGCGGGCTGACGGCGGTTACGCTGCCGCGCACATAGGCGTTGTTGGTGTAAACCTCGCCCATGCCGAAGGGCGGCAGGCGGAAGGCATACAGGGCAAGCACCACGCCGATTGCGCTGGCGGCGAGTATGCCGATGCTGCCGAAACGGTGTTTTTCAGGCTGCCATTGGGCGGGCTCTTGCGGCTCGGACGGGGTTTCAGACGACGTTTCAGGCTGCATCTCGGGCTGCGGCACGGCGGTTTTTGGGGATTCGGTGTCGGGTTGTTCGGGGGTGTCGGGTTGGGACATTTTTTGCTTTCCGTTGATTTGGGGGTTGATTCGGTTAATGGGTTGGTGCGGTGGTTTTCAGGCTGCCTTTAATGCCGTCTGAAACACTATTTCCCCAACGCCGCAAACACTTTCGCCTTCTCCGCCGCCAGAATATCAATCTTGTAATAACGGCGGTACAGCCACAGGGCGACGGCGACGAGGGTCGATACCGCCGCCATCGCCGCCAGCAGCGCGAACAGGTCGCTGTATGCCGCCACCGACGCTTCTTTGCCCGCCTGCGCGGTGATTTGCGAGACGGCGCGGCCTTGCAGCAGCACCGGGTCGGAGAGGGTGGCGGAGAGGGCGGCGGCGTTGCGCTGGATGTCGGCGGCGAGCGCGGGGTTGGAGAGGGTCAGGTTTTGCGCGATGGCGGCGAGGTGGTCGCGGGTGCGGTAAGTTAAAAACGCGCTGAATGCCGCCGCACCCGCCAGCCCGCCGAGGGTTTGCGACAGGCCGAACACGGCGGAGAAGCTCATCATGTGGTCGGGGCTTTTCGCCAGCGCGCGCAGTGCGCCTTCAAGCATCATCGGCCCCATAAACAGCAGCGAGGCAAAGGCAACGATAAACTGGCTGAAATAAAGTTGCGCGGGGCGGGTCTGCATGCCCACGCCGATTTCCAGCCACGCACCGAGGGCGAAACAGGCGAGCGCAACCATCACGGGGCGGCGGATGTCGTTGATATCCAGCAAAATCAGGCTGCCGACCACACCCGCCAGCATTCCGCCCGCAACAATCAGGTAAAACGTGCTCATCTGCGCGCTGCCCACGCCCACCGCGCCCATCAGCCCCGCCGCGCCGACGGTCTGCTCCGAGGTCAAGAGCCGCGCCATCACGCCCATCACGGCGAAGATGAGGATTTGCGGCACGGTCATCCAGTGCCAGTCCAGCATCGGCTTGTGCCGCGTCGATTCGATGTACAACGCCAGCCCCGTCAGCCCCACACCGCCCGCGAGCAGCCAGCCGAGCCACTGCGTCGTCCACCACACCGTGCGCCCCTGCACGAGAAAGGCGCACAACAGCGCGATGCCGGAGGCGAACAGGGTAAAGCTGAGCGCGTCGGTCAGCGTGAACGATTTGCGCACGGTGATGCCGGGCGGCAGCGGCAGGGCGAACAGGCAGGCGGTGCAGGCGAGCGCGAGGGTAGCCTGAAAGGCGAACACGCCGTTGAGGTCGCCGTCGCCATACAGCAGCGGCACGAGGCTCTGCGCCAGCGGCGTGCCGACCTGCATCAGACCCAGCCCGAACACCAGCCCGACCAGCTTTTTCGTGCCGGTAAAGCCCTGCATCATGTAGTAAATCGACAGCACCAGCAGGCCGCTGGCGGCGATTGCGGCGGCAACACACGCGATGAGTTCCACTTCGTAATGGTGATAAACCAGTTGCAGTAGGCTGGCGGCAAGCTGGGCGAACAGGGTGATGCGGACGAAGCGTTGCAGGCCATACGCCTTGCGGACTTTGAAAAAGAGGACGCTCATGCAGGCGTAAGCCATGAAATACGCCGCCTGAATCCAGCCGCCCTGCTGCAAATCGAGCGACAAATCGCCGCGCAGCTGCGGCAGCGAGGCGGTGAGCAGCCCGTTTTGGAAGCCCGACGACAGCGCGAGTAATAAACCGATGGCAAGATACGCGAGCCGCCGCTTTTTCGGATGCTCGGGCGAGGCGGGCGAACCCGGCATAAAGGGCATTTCATGCGGCTTGAAGGTGTAGCCGCCGGATTGCAGGGGCATGGGGTTTCCTTTGGTGGGGTGGACGGGACAAAGTTTTAGATTTTTAGGCTACCTCAGCTGTAGAAAATAACCGCATTGTTTACACCACAGGTTGAGAAAAGTAAGCCTGCAAGACCTCAAACGGCGTATCGCCGCCCAGACTACCGTGCGGCTTCACGGTGTTATAAAAGTTCGCAAATCGGCACAGCTCCTTTTGCCGGTGTTCCCGACTGTCAAAACTCTGCTTTTCGTGCCACATTTCCATAATCGTCCGAATAACCCTCTCGGCTTTGCCGTTGGTCTGCGGACGGGCTGGACGGGTAAACTTTTGATTGATGCCGTTTTCATAACAGGCAGTACCGAAAGCATGACTTGCCCCGCCTTTATATTCGCTGCCGTTGTCCGAATACACGCACTCGATCAAATAGGGGCAGGGTTCGATGACTTGTTCCGTTAGGAACTTGGCCGCACTGTCTGCGGTTTTGTCCGGCAGGATGGCGGCATACAGTTCTCTTGAGAAATCATCAATGGCGACAAACAGGTAATCTCGTTTGTCGGTGGCTTTCTGACCTTTGAGCAGCGGCAGCCGTTTGGTATCGAGATGTACCAGCTCTCCGGGGTAGGATTTATTGTAGCGTTTGGCCTGCCTTTTGAGTTTTTTCTGAATGCTGCGTTCTACCTTGGCTAGGCGTTTCATTCCGTACTTTGCCTGTTTGAAACGGTTGTTGGTGCTGGTTTGGGGTTTGAGCAGCCTACCCCTTGCGGCTTTAAGTGCGCGATAGATGGTGACACGGCTGACTTGGTAACGCCGTGCCAATGAGCTTACGCTTTCCTTCTCCTGTGTGTATGCTGTCCAAATGGCTTGGCGGTGGTGCGGGGTGAGGCGGGTATTTTTGTGCATGTTCATGTCAGTATTCTCCTGAAATACTGTAAACAACGCTAGGGATTTCTACACCTTATTTGTCCGCCGCAAAACCTCCGCCAAAGGCGGTATTTAACGCCAGCCACGCGGTAAATAGCTTCGCCTGTGCCTGCGCCAGTTGCGCTTCGTTTTGCAGGGTTTCGTCCTGCGCGGCGAGCCAGTCAAGCTTGTTGTCCAGCCCCGCGCGGTAGCGGCTTTGCGCGGCGGCGGCGTTTTTGCGGGCCAGCGCGGTCATCTCGGTTTGGTCGCGCACGGCTGCGGCAGCGGTTTCGTATTGCGTCAGCGCGTCGGCCGCCTCGCGCAGGGCGGTGTAAACGTTTTTGTTGTAACGCGCCGCCTGCTCGTCAAACTCGGCTTCCTTGCGCGACAGGTTCGCCCGCAACGTGCCGGAAGTAAAAATCGGTAGGCTCACGCTCGGCAGCAGTCCGGCGAGAAACGACGACGAATGCGGCAGGTTGCCGATTTCCACATTGGACAAGCCGGCCAGCGCCTTGATGGTAATGTTCGGATAAAACTCGGTTTTCGCGCTGGCAACCAGATGGCGGCGGGCGGTCAGTGCCTCGCGCTGCGCCGCCAAATCGGGGCGTTTGCCGAGCAAATCGGCGGTGAGCTGCGACACGGGCGGTGCGGGGGTGGTGGTGGCGGGATTGGGCGTGAAAGTGTCCAACGCCTGCGCCGGTTGTCCTGTCAGCGCGGCAAGCGCGTGGCGCACTTGGGCAATATTGCCGTCCAAATCTGACAAGGCAGCCTGAAAACGGCTGTTGCCCTGTTGCACGGCATAGAGTTTGCTCGGTGCAAGTTGTCCTGCGCGAATCAGCTCGCGCACCACCTGCTCGCGTTCGCGATTCAACTGCGCCCGCTGCGCCACGCGCTGCCGCGTTTCCAGCAGCAACTGCCATTGGCGGTAATACGTCGCCACGCCCTGCGCCAGCAGCAGCCGCGTCTGCGCGATTTCGTATTCCACGGCGCGTTGCTGCCCCAGCGCAGCTTCCAGCTGGTGCTTGTATTTGCCGAACACATCGGGCGACCATTGCCCTTGCAGTTGCAGCGATTCATAAGTGATATTGGTGCCGTGGTCGCCCAGCAGCCGCTTTTCCAAATCGCTGATGAGTTCGGGCTTCTCGCGCTCGTTTACGCCGTCGCGGTGCAGCAGTGCGCCGCTCAGCCCCAATCCAATCTTCACGCCGCGCTGCGAATCCGCCAAATCCGCCCCCGCCTGCGCCTGCCGCAAGCGCGCCTGTGCCGCCGCCAAATCGGGCGAACGCGCGAGGGCGGTGTCAATCAGGCTGTCGAGCTTGGCATCGTTGAGCGCACGCCACCATTGCGGCGCAATCGGCGGCTGCGAGCTGGCGGGCAGACCGAGCGTTTCGGCGGTTTCCACGGCGGCGGGGGTGTGCTTGGGATGAGTGGCGCAGCCCGAAAACAGTGCGGCACAGAGGAAAAATAAAGGGAAGCGTTTGAACATTTTGAAATATATATAAACAGGAATCGGGATGATTATAACGAAAAACGTATCGGGCGGGGGTTGGAAAACTTCAACGCAAAAGGCAGAGACCTTTGCAAAATTCCTTTTCCCCCAACAGCCGAAACCCAAACACAGGTTTTCGTCTATTTCCGCTCCTAATTACTCCTGATTTTACCCAAATACCCCCTTAATCCTCCCCGGATACCCGATAATCAGGCATCCGGGCCGCCTTTTAGGCGGCAACAGGCACACTTAGCCTGTTAGCCGCTTTCAACAGGTTCAAACACATCGCCTTCAGATGGCTTTGCGCACTCACTTTGAGCAGACCAAAATAGGCTGCCCGGGCGTAGCGGAATTTACGGTGCAGCGTACCGAAGCTTTGTTCGACCACATAACGGGTCTTCGACAAATATCGGTTGCGTTTGGTTTGCGCCTCCGTCAGCGGACGGTTGCGGTGGGCTTTGCGCATAATGCCGTCTAACAACTGATGCTCTTTCAGATGTTGCCGGTTTTCCTTGCTGTCGTAGCCTTTGTCGGCATAGACGGTCGTACCTTCGGCAATGCCTTCCAACAAAGACGACAGATGGTTGCACTCATGGACATTGGCGGGGGTAATCTGCAGTTTCCCGATATAGCCTTCCTCATCGGTACGGGTATGTTGTTTGTAACCGAGTCTGTATAAACCGTTTTTCTTTGTCTAACGGGCATCTTTATCTTTGCTCGGTGTGGTTTGGCCGCTGACTTGCCCTTCTTCATCGACTTCTATGGCCTGACGCTGTTTGCTGCCGGCGGTCTGAATAATGGTGGCATCAATGACGGCGGCGGATGCCTTCTCTACTTTTAGGTTTTTTTCGGCCAGTTGTCGGTTAATCAGTTCCGGCAATTCGGACAAGGTGTCGTCTTGCGCCAGCCAGTTGCGGTAGCGGCATAAGGTGCTGTAATCGGGGATGCTCAGTTCGTCAAAACGGCAAAACAGGTTGAAGTCGATGCGGGTGATGAGGCTGTGTTCGAGTTCGGGATCGGAGAGGCTGTGCCATTGTCCGAGCAGGACGGCTTTGAACATGGACAACAGGGGATAGGCGGGACGGCCGCGGTGGTCTCTAAGGTAACGGGTTCTTTGACGATTCAGGTATTGTTCGATCGGCTGCCAATCAATCACCTGATCCAACTTCAATAGTGGGAAGCGGTCGATGTGTTTGGCAATCATGGCTTGGGCGGTTTGCTGGAAGAAGGTGCTCATGAGAAATCCCCTAAATGTCTTGGTGGGAATTTAGGGGATTTTGGGGAATTTTGCAAAGGTCTCAATCCGCCTGTGTCAATAAAAGTGTAAAAAAGAGAAACCTTATTTTATAAGGTTTCTCTCATTTTTTTGTGTTATATTTTACAATATTTAATTATATGTAACTCAAAATGGTTGTTTCTATATTATAAAAAAATGTAAATTGTATAATCGCTCAAAATCAATTAGTTGATTTTAATATTTCAATTTATCGCATAAATATGTAAAAATAAAGTGAAAAAGACCAAATTTTAGATCTTATTTTTTACACGGCGTTATAATCTCGCGCACATTTTGTCACTATTTCGCTATCGTTTTGTCATCGCGCAATGACAAAATGGCTGCAAAGCGATATGCCAATCAACATCAAAACGCTCCATAGCAGCTCTGAACAGCAATTTGATAAAAGCATAAGGAATATCGCAAATACTTTACCGCCAAATTCCTTCCTATACACCGAGATCTTTGCAAAATCCCCCTAAACTCCCACCAAGACATTTAGAGGATTTTCCATCGCTTCCCACTATTGAAGTTGGATCAAGTGATTGATTGGCAACCGATCGAACAGTACCTGAATCGTCAAAGAACCCGCTACCTTAGAGACCATCGTGGCCGTCCCGCCTATCCACTGCTGTCCATGTTCAAAGCCGTCCTGCTCGGACAATGGCACAGCCTCTCTGATCCCGAACTCGAACACAGCCTCATCACCCGCATCGACTTCAACCTGTTTTGCCGTTTTGACGAACTGAGCATCCCCGATTACAGCACCTTATGCCGCTACCGCAACTGGCTGGCGCAAGACGACACCCTGTCCGAATTGCTGGAACTGATTAACCGCCAACTGACCGAAAAAGGCCTAAAAATAGAGAAAGCATCCGCCGCCGTCATTGACGCCACCATTATTCAAACTGCCGGCAGCAAACAGCGTCAGGCTATAGAAGTCGATGAAGAAGGACAAGTCAGCGGCCAAACCACACCGAGTAAGGACAAAGATGCCCGTTGGACAAAGAAAAACGGCCTCTACAAACTTGGTTACAAACAACATACCCGCACCGATTCTGAAATCGCTTTCAGACGGCATTTCCGTATCAAGTGCGGTCGTTTTACAACCAGTTTTTTAGCAGCCCGCGAACAAATCGTTCAGCCCTTCGGCGATGGTCGGGTGGGTGAAGATTTGGTTTTTGATGTAGGTGGCGGGGATGCGGTGATCGATCGCCATTTTGAACAGGTTGATAATCTCGTGCGCTTCGGCGCAGAACAGGGTTACACCGAGAATTTCGCCGCTGTGCGCGTCCACCACGGCTTTGAGCAGGCCGTCGGTTTGGTTGAGGATTTTGGCTTTCGGAATTGCGTCGGCTTTCAGTTTCAACACTTTCACCTCGCGCCCCGATTGCTGCGCGGCGGTTTCGGTTAAGCCGATATGAGCGAGCGGCGGCTCGGTAAAGGTGGCGGTCGGGAACGGGGTGCGGTCGGCGCGGTTGCGTTTGCCGTCGCCGAAAAGCTGTTCGCGCACGATGCGGTAGTCGTCGAGCGAGATGTAGGTGAACATCGGGCTGCCCGCCACGTCGCCCATCGCCCAGATGTGGTTTTTGCCTTGCACGCGCAGATGGTCGTCAACGAGGATGAAGCCGCGCTGGTCGGTTTTGATGCCCGCGTTTGTCAGACCCAATCCTTGCGTGTTCGGCACGCGCCCCACGCCCACCAACACCGCGTCGGCGGTAAATTCGCCTTGCGACGTGATGACGCTGGTGTCCGCCGTATTGTCGCGGAACGCTTCAATCTTCACGCCTTGCAACACCTTGATGCCTTTGCTGTTTAATACGCGCAGCATTTCTTCGGCGATGTCGCGATCTTCACGCGGCAGGAAGCGGTCGCCGCCGTCGAGAATGGTGATTTCGCTGCCGAAAGCGTGGAACATAAAGGCAAATTCCAAGCCGATGTAGCCGCCGCCGATGATGACGAGGCGGCGCGGGCGTTCGTTCAGCGCGAGCACACCGGTGCTGTCCAGTACGCGCGGGCTGTCTTCGCCCGCCACACCCAGGCGGCGCGGGGTGGCACCGGTGTTGATGAAAATGCGTTCGGCGGTAAGGGTTTGCTCGCCGCCGTCTGGGTCAGTCAGTTTGACCGTGCGATCGTCGAGAAACTCGGCGCGCGCGTTGAGCACGGTTACGCCGTCCAGATTGTCCAGTTTGGCGAAATTGGCGGCGCGCAATTTCGGAATCAGGGTGTTTTTCGCGTTCATCGCCGCCGCAAACACTGCCGCTTTGTCGGCGTTATGCCCGCGCTGCTCGCTCTCGACAATCAGTTTTTTGCTGGGAATACAGCCGATGTTGATGCAAGTGCCGCCGTACATCTGCGCCGACTGTTCCACCAGCACGACCTGCTGCCCGTGTTTCGCCAAATCTGCCGCCAGCGTTTTGCCCGCTTTGCCAAAGCCGATAATAAGATTTTGTGTGTGCATAATTTGTCTCTGTGAAATGATGGATTGCGCGCCAATTATATACCTTATCGATTTATTTTTACATGAGACCTTTGCAAAATCCCCCAAAATCCCACCAAGACATTTAGGGGATTTTGGGGGATTTTGCAAAGTTCTCAGGCCGTCTGAAACCCGGAATTAGGTTTTCAGACGGCCTTTTTTGTTTTTCAGGCAGCTTTTTTGGAATGGCCGGCGGCATCTCAGACGGCCTTCCCCCACGCTTCCCCCATCATATCCACCAACGCCCGCACTTTGGGCGAGAGCTGTTTGCGGCTGGGATACACCGCCATCACGGGCACGGGTTTGGATTGGAAATCATTTAAAACGCTTTTCAGGCTGCCTGAATCGAGGGCGGTTTGCACCAGATAATGCGGCAGTTGCACGATGCCGAATGCGGACAGCGCGAGTTCCAGCAGGGCTTCGCCGTTGTCGGCGCTGAAGCGTCCGCTGCCTTGGAAGGTGGTTTCTTTGCCTTTTTGCTGGAAACGCCAGCGGCTGACGCGGCCGCCGTGTAGGAAATGCAGGCATTGGTGGTGTGCCAAATCGTCGGGGCTTTGCGGCGTGCCGTGTTGAACGAGATAGCCTGGGGCGGCGCAGGTGAGCATTTGCTGGCTGCCGACGGTGCGGGCGATCAGGCTGTCGAATTGGGGCGGGTTGCCGTTGCGCAGAGCGAGATCGTAGCCGTCTGAAATCAGGTCGGCGTAGTCGTCGGTGAGTGAGAGTTCGACGCTGGTTTGCGGATAGCGGTGGAGAAAATCCGCCAACAGCGGCGGCAAGATGGTTTTGCCCAACACCAGCGGCGCGCTGATTTTCAGACGGCCTTGCGGCTCGATGCTGCGTTGGGCAAGGCATTGCTCGGCGTTTTCCAGCTCTTCCAACACGGCGGTGCAGCGTTCGTAAAACAGCCGCCCTTCATCGGTGGGCGCAAGGTTGCGCGTATTGCGCTGCAAAAGGCGCACGTTCAACCGCGCTTCAAGGCGGGCGATGCGTTTGCCGATGGTGGAGCGGGTCAACCCGAGTTGTTTGGCGGCGGCGGTAAACGAGCCGCTTTTTACGCTGGCGACAAAGGCGGTCATATCGTTGAGATTGTTGAGTTCCATAAATTTTTCTTGCGCAGATCGGGCATTTATGCCCGACAAATACAGGTAAATTTAAAAACGTCGGGCATCAATGCCCGACCTACATTTGGTATTTTCTTGCCCGAGATTAGGGAAGCACATTCCCGAATAAAACAAATATACTTCATCCCGTGCAAAAACACATCACAAGGAGCAAAAAAATGACTGCGCTGAAATTACCCGAACGCCTGCAAAACCATCGCGGTTTCGCCCGCACTTTCCAACCGGGCAAACTCACATTGGGCCTGATTGCGCCCTTCAAAGGCTATCCCGACAGCCCCGTGCCCGAAATGGACGACTTCGCCACCGTGATAAAAGCCGCCGACCAAAGCGGCATTGCCACGCTGTGGGTGCGCGATGTGCCGTTTTACGACCCGAGTTTTGGCGATGTCGCGCAGATTTACGACCCGTCGGTAACGCTGGGTTATCTCGCCGCGCTCACCCAAAACGTTGCGCTCGGCTCGGCGGGCTATGTGTCGCCGCTGCGCGAACCGGTGCTCACCGCCAAAGAAGCCGCGTCGGTGGAACAAATCAGCGGCGGCCGCTTCCTGCTCGGCTTGGCCAGCGGCGACCGTCCCACCGAATACCCCGCCTTTGCCTCCGATTTCAACAACCGCGCCGAACGCTACCGCGAAGCGTGGCAAATCATCCGCCGCCTGACGCAGGAAAAATTCCCCGCATTCAATAGCGAACACTACGGCAGATTCAGCGGCAATTTGGACTTGGTGCCCAAACCCGCACACGGTTTGCCGATGCTCGCCATTGGCCGCGCCCGCCAAGAGCTGGAATGGATTGCCCGCGAAAGCGACGCATGGATTTGGTACGGCATCGCCCCCGAAAAACTGGGCGACATCGTCAACACGCTCAAAGAATTGGGCGACGGCGAAACCTGGAAACCCTTTGGCGTGGCGAATTTCGTCGAACTCTTGGAAGACCCGAACGCGCCCGCCGAGTTCTACAATAACATCTACCTGCGCGGCGGCGCCAAAGGCATCGTCGAGTTTTGGCAGAAACAGCAGGCCGACGGCGTGGCACACATTACCGTGAACTTAAAACCCACACGGCGCGGCGCGCTGGAAACCATTCAGGATTTCGCCGAAAACGTGATACCGCATTTTGCGGTGTGAGATTTGGGGGTTTCAGGCTGCCTGAAATGCTAAACGCCGTCTGAATCCATTTTTCAGACGGCTTTTTTGTGTTACGGCGATTTTTCTTTATAATACGAAAAATTTTTATGAATTAACAAAGGCTGGAATTATGGCAGTAGAAGCAGCTAACGGCGATTTATTGCACGTGGTGGAGTTATTGGGGGCGGCGGTAGTTGCCGTGCCGTTATTTAAACGTTTAGGTCTAGGCTCAATTCTGGGTTATTTGGCTGCGGGGCTGGTTATCGGACCCTTCGGATTAAAGCTCGTTACCGATTCCCACGCTATTTTGCATATTGCGGAATTCGGCGTGGTGATGTTTCTGTTTTTGATCGGGCTGGAAATGAAGCCGTCGCATTTATGGAAATTGCGTAATCAGATTTTCGGCTTGGGTACCCTGCAGGTGACGTTTTCCAGTCTGTTCCTTACCCAAATCGGGCTGGCTTACGGTTTTCCTTTAGTGATGTCGTTTATTTCGGCGGTAGGTTTTACACTCACCTCCACCGCAATGGTCATGCAGATTATGGACGAACGTCATGAAATCAGCACACCGCAAGGTCAGCGCATTGTCTCCATTTTGCTGTTTGAAGATTTGCTGATTGTGCCCATGCTGGCGATTGTAGCATTTCTAGCACCCGATAATCCCAATGCCGTTGCCGATGCCGTACCGCTATGGCAGAAAATCGGTGTTGCCGCGCTTTCTTTGGCAGCGTTGATTGCGACAGGTATTTGGCTGCTCAATCCGCTGTTTAAAATTCTGGCAAAATCCAAAGCACGCGAGGTGATGACTGCCGCCGCGCTGCTGGTGGTACTCGGTGCGGCTTATTTAATGGAGCTGGGCGGTCTGTCTATGGCGATGGGTGCGTTTCTGGCGGGAGTGCTGCTGTCGGAATCCGACTTCCGTCATCAGCTTGAAGCGGATATCGAACCGTTCCGAGGCCTTTTGCTCGGGCTGTTTTTCTTAGCTGTCGGGATGTCGCTGGATGTGGCAACGGTGCTCAATAACTGGAAGGTAATTCTTTCCGCCACTGTACTGATGATTATCTTGAAATGCCTTGCCATTTATGGAGTGGCGCGTTTTGCCAAAGCAAGCCATCGCACCGCGATACACCGCGCCGTACTGATGTCGCAGGGCGGTGAATTCGCCTTCGTATTACTCGCCTCCGCTGCCGTACAACGGGCGATTAATGCGGAAGTGCTAGCGAATATGACGGCAATCGTGGTGCTCTCCATGATTATGACACCCTTCAGCGTTATGCTGTTCGACCGCTATTTCAAAGAACCCCGCGCAGCTGTGGCAGTGGATGATGTGGAAGAACATGCGGGCGAACTCAACGGCAACGTGCTGATTATCGGATTCGGGCGCATGGGGCAGGTGGTCAGCCAAATGCCGCTAGCCTACGGTGCCACCATTTCCATTCTGGACAACGATCCCGACACCATCAACGTCGCACGCGAATACGGTTTCAAAGTCTATTACGGCGAAGCCACCCGCGCCGACGTGCTGCATGCCTGCGGCGTAGAACACACCGACATCGTAGCGGTATGCGTGGACGACGGAGAAAGTGCGGTCAGAATTGTGGAAAATATTCATCATATCAACCCGAACGCCAAGGTGTTCGTGCGCGCCTGGGACAGACGCAATGCGCTGGCCCTAGTGAAAGCGGAAGCGGATTTCGTAGTGCGCGAAACCTTCTATTCTTCCATGAAAATGGGCGATGAAATCGTCAAGGCATTGGGTGCTAGCGTGCAGGAATTACGTGCCATACACGACAAAGTACGCGACGCCGACAAAGAACGCTTCGCTTTGGAAATTGCCGGCAAGGAATTTGAAGGGCGCAGATTACTATTGGGGAATATAAAGAAAAATTCGTAAAATAGACCGCACTTTTGTAGCTGCAAGCGATGGAATTTAAGCGAAAAATTGCAAAAATTCCACCGCACTTTTTACGCCCGTTCGGAACGCAGGCGGTGTTGGCGGATGTTTTTCAGCAGGCGGAACAGTTCCGCCCACGCGGAGCGTTTCGGCTGCGGGGTGTTGCCTGTGCCGATGAGCTTCATTTGATAAGCATACCAGCCCAGTTCGAGAAAGCCGCCGAGCTTGCGATCGATGAATCCCAAGCCTGTGCGGACGGCGGGCAATTCCGCTTTTGCCAATCCGCCCGATAACATCCGTTGCGGCAAATCGGGAATGAGTGCAAATAGTATTTCAGACGGCCTTTTAAGGTTTCTACATCTATATTTTAGTCGGCGAACTGTTTTTTCATTCGTTCGCGTCGCTCTTGCGCTTCTACGGACAATGGCACAGCCTCTCCGATCCCGAACTCGAACACAGCCTCATCACCCGCATCGATTTCAACCTGTTTTGCCGTTTTGACGAGTTGAGCATCCCCGATTACAGCACCTTATGCCGCTACCGCAACTGGCTGGCGCAAGACGACACCCTGTCCGAATTGCTGGAACTGATTAACCGCCAACTGACCGAAAAAGGCCTAAAAATAGAGAAAGCATCCGCCGCCGTCATTGACGCCACCATTATTCAAACTGCCGGCAGCAAACAGCGTCAGGCTATAGAAGTCGATGAAGAAGGACAAGTCAGCGGCCAAACCACACCGAGTAAGGACAAAGATGCCCGTTGGACAAAGAAAAACGGCCTCTACAGACTCGGTTACAAACAACATACCCGTACCGATGAGGAAGGCTATATCGAGAAACTGCACATTACCCCCGCCAATACCCATGAGTGCAACCACCTGTTGCCTTTGCTGGAAGGTATAGCCAAAGATACGACCGTCTATGCCGACAAAGGCTACGACAGTGCGGAAAACCGGCAACATCTGAAAGAACATCAGTTGCTGGACGGCATTATGCGCAAAGCCCACCGCAACCGTCCGCTGACGGAAGCGCAAACCAAACGCAACCGATATTTGTCGAAAACCCGTTATGTGGTGGAACAAAGCTTCGGTACGCTGCACCGTAAATTCCGCTATGCCCGGGCAGCCTATTTTGGTCTGGTTAAAGTGAGTGCACAAAGCCATCTAAAGGCGATGTGTTTAAACCTGTTGAAAGCGGCTAACAGGCTAAGTGTGCCTGTTGCCGCCTAAAAGGCGGCCCGGATCCCTTATTTGTAGAAACTAGTAGCGTTGTTTACAGTATTTCCAGGAGAATACTGAAACATGAACATGCACAAAAACACCCGTCTCACCCCGCACCACCGCCAAGCCATTTGGCTGGCCTACACGCAGGGGAAGGAAAGCGTCACCTCCCCGGCACGCCACTACCAAGTCAGCCGCATCACTATTTACCGCGCACTTAAAGCCGCAAGAGGCAGACTGCTCAAACCCCAAACCAGTACCAACAACCGTTTCAAACAGGCAAAGTACGGAATGAAACGCCTGGCCAAGGTAGAACGCGGCATTCAGGAAAAACTCAAAAGGCAGGCCAAACGCTACAATAAATCCTACCCCGGAGAGCTGGTACATCTCGATACCAAACGGCTGCCGCTGCTCAAAGGGCAGAAAGCCACCGATAAGCGGGATTACCTGTTTGTTGCCATCAACGATTTCTCAAGGGAGCTATACGCCGCCATTTTGCCGGACAAAACTGCAGACAGTGCCGCCAAATTTCTGACTGAACACCTGATTGATCCCTGCCCATACCTGATTGAGTGCGTTTACTCCGACAACGGTACGGAATATAAAGGCTCGGCCAACCATGCTTTCGGTGTAGCTTGTTATGAGAACGGGATTGGTCAAAAGTTTACCCGGGTTGCCCGTCCGCAGACCAACGGTAAGGCGGAACGGGTTATCCGCACCCTGATGGAGATGTGGCATGAGAAACAGTTGTTTGACAGTCCGGAACACCGGCGAAAGGAGTTGTGCCGCTTTGTTAATTTCTATAACACTGTGAAGCCGCACCGCAGTTTGAACGGCGATACGCCGTTTGAGGTCTTGCAGGCTTATTTTTCTCAACCTGTGGTGTAAACAACGCAACGTTTTCCTACACAACAGGAGGGACAAGCAGTTTACGCTTACGCCTGTGCCGTTAAACGAGATCATTCATTTCATGCGGGACACTTGGCGGTATTGCTGATGCAAAAAGGACGGATTGAAAACCCGTCCTTTTGTTTTGCCGACTGTTTTTCAGGCAGCCTGCACTATTCAAGGCTACCTGAAAATTCATCTCTAAAATAAAAGCTCATTCATTCAATGCTGTCAATCTCGCCCGAACTTTTGCAGCCGCATCTTCCGTGCTGTTGCCGACAATAACGTTTTGCTTGTCGTCGAAATACTGAACGGCAGGGAGGTCGCGCAGGAAGCTGTCAATATCCTGTGCGGTCAGGAAACGGCCGTGCATATCCCAGCCGACATTGAGGGCACGCCCTTTGACGGCGGCCATGCGGTCGTGCAGATGGCCGTAGAGGTGGTATAGGCCGTGGTGGATGCCGTCCCATTCGTATAAGGGATAGTGGCACAAAATCGCGGTATTGCCGATTTCGGGCAGTTTGAGCCGCAGGTAATGGCTGGCGGACGAGAGCAACGGATGGCCGTCGGCTTTGCGCGTGTTGAGGAAATGTGCTTCGTTTTGCCGAATCAGGTAGTCGTGGTTGCCGTAAATCAAATGGTGTTGCCCGTTAAGCCGTTGCAGCACGGCTTCGATGTGTGCGGGCTTTTTGGCAAAGCAGACATCGCCGAGGTTGTACACAGTGTCTTGCGGGGTAACGACGCGGTTCCAGCAGTCGATCAGGTATTCGTTCAACTCGTCGGCGTTATCGCTTTGCAGGCGAAATTGCGGGCAGTATCGGGCGATGTTGGGATGGGAGAAGTGCCAGTCGGCTGTGAAATAGGTTTGAGGCATGGGATACTCGGTTTCTGGTCATCTGACAATGAAAAATAAGGTGCAGGCTGCTTTAGAGGTCGTCTGAAACGGAGTTGGGGCGATAAAAAGCAGCCTGCACTTTTTTTGCCCGCCTATCTGCCGGTCAATACCAACCGTTGGCAGAAGGCTTCCCAATCGGCAAGGGGCACAACGCGTTTGCCGTCTGCTAACCGGTGCACATCGGAAGCGCAGGCGGTGTGCCAATAGGTGTAAAACGGTAGTTTGGCGATGTCGGCTTCCGGTACGGCAGGGGCATTGTCTTGTCCTGGCGTATGCACAATCGGCAGGCCGAAATAGCTGTATTGGCCATCTGCGGCTTTGTCGCCTGTGTGGCCGGTTTGGCCGCGGTGTCTGCCGGTACGAACAAACCGTCGGCAGAATGCGTTCCAATCGTGCAGAAACACGGCGGCTTGTCCGTCTATCAGGCTTTGGGCCGAACCGATGCTGCTGTCCCGCCAAAACAGGTAGAACGGCAATTCGGCGATGTGGCGTTCCATGACGACCGGACAATCGCCCTGTCCTGCCGGCTGCATCACCGGAACGCCGAAACAGGCGGTTTCAGGCAAGGTATGTGCAGGCTGCATGAAGGCGTTTTGCAGGATAACGGCCGCTTCGGCAGGGTCGATACCCAAACTGTCTATGGCAGGCTGCAAGGTTGCAGGCAGGTCGCAAAAGCAACCTGCACCTTCCGGCAGGCAATATACCGAGTTGTGCGTATGAGCCAGCGGTGCCGCCCATAGGGTAACGGGCGAGGTGCGGATTCGGCTGCCTGCGGTAAAACGTCCCGAACCATCTTGGACGACTGTGCCGTACACCACGGCATACTCGGATTTACCGGGCGTGTGGTAGCACGTGAATGTCCAGTCGGTGAGCATGCAGGGGGATAGGGTGCTGTCGTGGGGATGTTCGGATGAGATGGGGGTGTTGGGCATGGTTCATTCCTGAAATGGCGGGGTTTAGACAGCCACAGTCATTGCGAGGTATGCAGATTGCCTGAAATTTCGCGTTACACTTCAATCGCGCTCCTGTTCCGATAACCAGTTTGGACAATTATTTTTGGAATACCTTTGGGATTAATGATCATGCAGCAGTCTTAAATTTTTGCATACATGGCCGCGTGCTTGTCTCCGGCAAGACGTGAGCGAAGCTGAGCGAATCCATATTGTTAACAAAATTAAGATTTAGTGGAGGCTGCTGCAAGCTGCGGTGCGGGCTTGAGCGGAAAGTAGTTCAGTATAATAGTGTTTGACGCGCCATTAAACTGCTGTATCTCTCTGCCCGGAAGAAGTAGATGTTGACGAAAATTGTCTTCTACTCTACCCATCAAGAAGTTTAATAGGTGTGAAGAGATTGTCTGAAAATTGATTTTCAGACGATCTTTTGTAGAGACTACTATAGTAAAAATAATTTACCTTACATCCTATAAATTACCTACGTTGACGGTTAACAGCAATAAGAGGCTTATTTAAAGTAACTTGGGTCATACCATGCATATATGCATTATATTGCCATACAATAAATTGCTGTTTATATCGCTCATTAATTTCTTCCAAACGTTGTACCTGAGCTTTTAAATTCTTAACTTGCTTTTGCAGATAATCCATTGTTACATTCGGTTCTGGGTTAGCTTTTGCTTTTTCTTTAAGTATATGTTTTTGTTTGCTAAATGCCCCTTGTATATCTGAATAATTAGCTAGGGATTGTCTTTCAATACTTTTAACATTTAATAATTCTGAAACTTTGTGGCAAAGTAATTCCCAAGTTAATTTACCTTCCCAGGTCTTAATTAACATGATAATGTCTTCTAAACGTTCTTCTGTAACAAGAATTTTGGGCATATTATAACTCCATTAGTCTATACAAATCATTGTCTAATTTAGCTGTATCTGGTTCTAGAATGTCTATATCCATTCCTTTTTCCTGTAAAGCTAATTTAACTGGGGAAGGGTCATACTCATCAGGAATTCGTAATAATGATCCATTTGGAATTTCCCGATTTTCTAAAAATGCAATTTTGGTTTTTATATGTGTTAATCTCCATCCCAAATTACTTATCCACCGATCTGCACCAAAAACACCTAATTTATGGTGCTCTCTCGCTTTATTAAATTGTTCTGTAAGTTGAATTTCTCTAAGCTTTAATATTTCTAAAGATGATTCTAATCCTTTAATACAAACGAGTTCTTTACATGTTTCACAATCCCCATGGCGAGAGCATGGCGACATTGCATAATCATGTTCACAAATGCCTATTTCCGTTATAGTTGCAATTCCAATTCTATTTTTTCCTAAGTCTTCATAGGTTACTGGAAGATTTAAATGAATTTTATCTAAAAGTGAAGCATACTCGGGAATAAGTAAATTCCGAACTGCTTCACTTTTTTCTTCTTCTGTCCTGTGATCATAAGCCTTATTATCTGCAATTCTAGCCCTCCCTGCCCAGTTCGCTAAAGTTAATTCATCCATTCCACCTCTCTCAGCTTTTGTACTTAACCAATGCCTTGCATTGTGTGATAGCAATCTAACAAACTCTCCTTTCGAAGTAGTTATACAATGCTTTTCCCATAATGATGTTTTAGGGCGTGTATCAGAATAGCAGAATCTATCATTAATAAGATTTACTGTTGGTAATATAAAAGAAAATTTTTTAGGGAGAAAATTATCATGAAATTCATTTTCTCTGAATAATAATAAGGCTTCAGAAGCTTTAACGTTTTTATTTTTATCAATATATGGCCAGTAATTGAATTTTGAGGTATATTTTTCGTATAAGTATTTCCCTAAAACATTGGGAGTTATAACACCACTATTTTCTTTCATTAACTTTTCAAACCACTTAGTTTTAATCCCATGCTTTCCATTAATTTCTAAAACCTTACCTATTTCTATTTCAGTTAAAGGTTTTTGAGGTAAATAATGGGATACTTGCATACCTTGATCTGGTGATATCATTACCGTGTTCGGATTTTCTTCCGCAAACTTTGCTGCTTTTCTTGCTAAAGCTCCTATATCTGTTAAACGTTTGACTGCTTCAATAATCACATCTTGCATGCTACTAGGAACCCATTTCAAACCCTCTTTTCCATTTTTTGCAGGTATCCATCGAATACCTAATTGCTTATTTCCTAGGCTATCTTCTTCCCATTCTAAGCAATTAACAGATAAAGACATCAACTCAGAACAACGAGATGGAGCAACCATAAGTAGAGCCATAACTGCTGTATAATACTCAGTTTCTTTATCTAAATTTGGTGCATCATGAAAGAGTTTGGCTACCAACATCATTTCTTCATCTGTTGGCATTTTACTTGAACGGTATTCTTTTCCTCTTTCATCAAGCAATATCGTTAAATCTCTAGGACGTTTATATGGGTTATTCCATAAAGACAAATTTGGAGTAATACCATTTTCACGACAAAAATCAAATAACTTCTCAAGTTGATATCCTAATTTATTGACTGATTCAGTATCTTTTTTATATTTTTTCAATACAAGGGTTTCAACTTCATTAATGACTAAATTATCGAGTTGTAATATATCGCAATTGTCTTTTACATTGTATAAAGCCATTTCAACCATACGTAATGACTCAAGATGCCGTGATAATTGACGAACTGGTTGCTGAGAGTAAACATAACGAATGTATGCTTTAGCAAAATCAATAAATGGTTCAGATAACGGCTCATATTGATAGGATGTAGATTTAACCCTATCTGTGGAAAAACGAACTTGAATGTTGTGAAGATTAAAGGTATCTCTCCATTGATTATTGTCCCAACAATCACTTCCGAAAGCTGTAAGTTTGTTTCTACAGAAAGTGATAAAATTTTCTAAACTGGATTTTGGATTCTCATGTACTTGGAAAAAAATTGTATTATTCATAATTAATGAGCCTCCATATTTTTTTTCATTTCATTACACGCTTGAACAACATATTCAACAGCCAATATAATACGATCCTTAGAAGATGCATAATCTATACTTTTAGTTCTTCTTAAACGTTCTTCTTTCTCTTTATACAGTTTATTTAATATTTGTTGATGTGGACCATCAACCAAAGGTCTAAATTTAGGACATAAATAACAAGTCTCATAACCAGTTATACAAAAATCATTCGTCCCACATGCGCCTATAGTATCTACTCCGTTATTAGTTATTAAAGATGTTGGATCAAATCCTCTCTCACTTTCATTCAAATTAGAAATAATTCTGCCAACAAATGCTTGGGCTAGTTTTCCCATTTCAGCACCCATAACGCGATCAATATATTGCACTGTATCCGCTGTATTTTCAGTATAGACTTTCACATTTTGTGTATCTGAGTGATCTAATAGTTCTGCTATAATCGCTGCACCAACTCCTTTTCTCCCTAGGTTAGTTCCCCTTGTATGACGAAAACGTCTTGCATTAACATGAATGATTTCACCTGTCCGCTCTGAAACAGCTTTTTGATGAATACAGAATTTTCGTAATGTGTTTTTCTCTAATGAAGATGTTGAGTAATGAAAAATATCTTTATCTAATAATGAAAGATCAAAACACCTATTTTGTATATTCCTTTTCAAAGTATACCAATCGATAAACATTGGTAATCTCATTTTATAATCTGATATAAATGCTTCATCAACCAAACTAAGTAATTTTTTGTATTGATATTCTATGAAGTTTAAGAGAATTAAATACAAATCCTCTGTGATGGCAAGCTTTTTAAATGTTCCTCTAAATAACCCTCCTCTCTTTTTAGCCCTAGGGATATTTAGGAAATAATTCCATGTTCCTTGAGAAATTTCCTTTTTCAAGTCTTCAAATTTTAAATGGCGGATTTGAATAGGTCTTCTCGCGGTAGCTTGAAGTAAGTGAATATATGTATATGTTTCAAATGGAATAAGATCTTCTTTCCAAAGTCTAGCCAGCTCCGTCATTAAAGCCAAAATTTCATTTTCAGTAAATGCACCTGTATAAGGGCATCTCATTAATACCGCTTTACCTTTGTTGTTTCCACTCAAGGTAAAGCTTTCTAGCAGCAATGCAACTGATTCATCAACTCCATAATAACCATACTCATGCCATGAGAGCAAAAAACCTTTTAGTGCACCTAAATACCATTCATGATCTTTTCCTAATTTATTTTTCCAATCCAAGATTATTGGCACGTTAATATTTTCTAATCTAGTTGAAATTACTAATCGTTGGAACTGTTGGTACATGTGAGATACGTGATAACTTGAATATTTTTCGGCATATATTGCTAATGTCTTTCTGAACCCTTCTAATGTTTTTTTATTAATTCCTAATATGTGTTTAGAAAAATTAATCTTTATTTCTTTGCTTATATGCCAAGAATTTTCGTTTTCATCAAATACATATCCATCTCTAGATTGTCTAATAATTTTATTATGATTCATAATCATCAACCTTTTTTTGAAACTCAATTTGAAGTTCTAATAATATCTTGTTAGCTTTTTCTCTAATATAACGTTGATTATAGAAATTACCTGATTTTTCTGACGTATGCCCCATGAGATGCTGTCTTATTTTTGCCTCTTTTTCAGGGGAGATAAAATCTTTATGGGAAGAATCATGATTTAAATTTTTATTATTCTTATCTACTTTTCGTGAAAAATATAAGTTCCATTCATGACGAAAAATATGCGGATGAATAATAGAGAATCTTGGATCTACCTTTTTCATCGTTGGTACAATAACGTTGTCAAAAGAACTTGTACTAATTGGACTCCCTTGAGTTTTTCCTTTTCGATGAGTTACAAACAAATATGGATGTGTATTCGCATTGGGAACTTTAGAACGATAATTCATAATATAATCATTAAGTAGTTGAGCTATCTTTTGTGATATTGGCAAGCGCCTTTCTTTAGTTTTACTAACTGCCTGAATTTTTCTTGTGTCAAATTTATCATCATGCGTTCGCTTTATTGTAACCGATGGTTTAGCAGTCCCTATATCGATAAATGGTATTTGAAGTGATAATAGTTCTCCTCTTCTAATTCCTAATTCTTTCAGTAAGATAAACATTAAATGGTTTCTTTTTCTTATTCCGATATCTTGAAACGGATTATTAGGGTTTGAAAAGTTCGCAATAGACATAAACTCATCTAACAATCCATCGGGTAACTCACTTTCTGGTTTTATAGATAATGCTTTATGATTCTTAGGTCTTACTCCTTTAATTAGCGTAAGTAATTTTGTTAATTTTTTGATATATTCGTTAGATACACTTATTACTTTAGATAGAAATAATATGTATTCTGAAAGTGTTGTTAGCCTATTATATTGGTGACTAAGGGATACAGACGAGTAAATATCAATAAATTGAGTTCGACCTTTCATTGACACACTTTTTTTTGTACTAATTACATTTTTTTGCTTTTTTACATTTATTCTCATATGTTGAATAAGAGATTCTAATTGATTTTCTGTTAAGAGTATCTCTTTATGAATCAGATCACTAATAACAAGATTATTCTCTTTTTCCCAGTTCATTAGCCATTGTATGGTTCCTAGTTTATTTCTAATGGTATTTACTGCGGATTGATTACGTAGTTCTACTGTTACCCATAGGGTTGAATAAAAATCAGGTATACCAGTTTTCTCATTAACTAACAGGGAAAAGCGTTCTCCATTTGAAAACAGGATTGTTTCTAGTCTATACATATCTACTAAATTTACAGAGTTAATATATATAAATACTAACAAAGAAGATAACAAAAGTCAAAATATGTGTAAAAAAAGAGAAACCTTGCTATATAAGGTTTCTCTGGGTTTTAATGATTTATTTTTTACAAAATTCAAGTATACAGAATTCAGAACGGAATATCGTCGTCGATGTCCTCGACAGGGGCTGCCGGTGCGGCGGGAGCTTGGCGGCGGGGGGCGGCAGGGGGTTCTTGGTTTTGCGGGGCGGCTTGGTATTGTTGTTGTGGCGCTTGTTGTTGGTAGCTGCCTTGGCTGTAACCGCCGTCGTCGTAAGGTGCGCCGCCGCTGTTGTCGTTGCGGCCGCCGAGCATTTTCATTTCATTGGCGATAATGTCGTATGCGGTACGTTCGATGCCGTCTTTGCCTTGGTATTTACGGCTTTGGATGCGGCCTTCCAGATAAACTTGGCTGCCTTTTTTCAGGTATTGCCCAGCGATTTCGGCGAGGCGGCGGTACATAGTGATGTTGTGCCACTCGGTGCGTTCCACGCGCTGGCCGTTGCGGTCGTTCCAGGTTTCGCTGGTGGCGACGCTGAAATTGCAGACGGCTTCGCCGTTGGGCATATAGCGGACTTCGGGGTCGCGACCGAGACGGCCGATAAGGATGACTTTGTTCAATGACATTTTTTAAACTCCTGTGATGATGTTTTCGGCGGCCTCTTGGTCAAATCCTTTTTGCAACGCCTTGATGTAAATAGTTTGTTTGTCTGCGCTGAAGGTAATGCTTTCGACGCCTTCGACTTGGGACAATGCTTGGTAGAGCGAATCGTGTTTTTCCTGCCATGCGGGGCTGACGGGATAGCTGAGGTTTTTGACGGGTTTGGGCGCGGGCGCGAGCACGGCGATGACCAGCCATAGCAGCATCAACACGCTGCAAAAGGTGAAAACGCCTGCAAAGCCGTATTGTTGAAACAGCCATCCGCCGCTTGCGCCGCCTACAAACAGCCCGACGGACTGCATGGTATTGTAAACGCCCATCGCTGTGCCTTTCAAATCGGCCGGCGCAATCTTAGATACCATGGACGGCAGGCTGGCTTCCAATACGTTGAAGCCGATAAAGTAAACGACCAGATAGGCGGTAATCAGCCAAATCGAGTGCATGCCGAACAATAAGCCGATTTGCGCCGCTGCGATGCAGGCGATGCCGAGGATGAAGACTTGCTTGAGCTTGTTGCGGGTTTCGCCGATGATGATGAGGGGGATCATAATCACCAGCCCTGCAATAGTCGAGGGCAGATAGACTTTCCAATGCTGGATTTTTTCCAAACCGAGCTGCGTCATGGCAAAAGGCAGGGCGGTGAATAACGCCATTTGTGCGGCGTGCAGCGCGAAAATGCCGAAATCCAAGTTGAGAAGCTGGCGGTCTCGGAGGACTTCGCCCATGCGAGAGGGCTGCGCCTGTGTGTCTTCGTGCAGCTTGGACACTTCGGGATCAGGAGTCATCCAAGCGACAACGCCTATGCTGATGACGGTCAGGATGCCGGTCAGCATAAACAATCCGGGAACGCCGATAATGTCGGCAATCATCGGGGCGACCACAAGGCTGACGGAAAAGGTCAAGCCTATGCTCAAACCTATCATCGCCATTGCGCGGGTACGCACGCCGTCTCGGGTCAAGTCGGCAAGCAGCGCGGTCACTGCGGCGCTGACTGCGCCCGCCCCTTGAATGGCGCGCGCGGCAACCAGCATAGGCAATGAGTTGGCGGCGGCGGCAAGAAAACTACCGGCGGCAAAGACAATCAGTCCGACATAAATGGTTTTTTTGCGTCCGAATTTATCGGAGGCGATGCCCAAAGGCAGTTGCAGCAAAGCCTGCGTCAGTCCGTAGATACCCATTGCCAGACCGACCAAGGTTTTGTTGTTTTCCGCGCCGGGCAACGAGGCGGCATATAAGGACAAAACGGGGAGAACCAAGAACATCCCCAACATACGCAGTGCGTAAACGCCGGAGAGGGTGGTGCTGGCACGCCATTCGTGCGGGAACATTTGGATGCGGGTGTCTTTTGCCATAAACGGTTTTTCAGACGACCCGGTAGAATTTTGAGGTCGTCTGAAATTTTAAAATTATCAGATGTGCGGATTATACAGGATTCAAAAGGGTTTGCATTTGCACGGGCGCAGCCGTTTATACCCCGCGGTCAGCCCCATTGCCAGCGGTTGCGCCATGCGCCCAAGACGGCGTTGGGGTATTTGTTGCTGCCCAGGCTGCCGTTGAATCGCGCCAAAGCGCGGACGATGTTGCCTTTTTCGATATTGTTGTAGTGGCGCAGGATGGTGCAGCCGTAGCGCAGGTTGGTGCGGATGTCGAACAGGTTGTGCGAAGGTTTGCCGATATAGTTTTTCCAAAACGGCATGACCTGCATCAGCCCGCGCGCGCCCACGCCGCTGATGGCGTATTGGCGGAACGCGCTCTCGACTTCGATCAAGCCCAAAATCACTTGGGTATTCAACCCCGCGCGGCTGCTTTCGTATTGGATGTTGACCAGCAGGCGGCGGCGTTCGGCGGCATCGGGAACGTAGCGGGCAAGGCGGGAAGACATTGCCGCCAGCCAGCGTTCGCCTTCGTTTGGATCGGCGAACACGAGGCGCGGCGGATTGACATTGTTGATGGAGCTGCGCATCACTGAAGCGACATCGTCGGCAAGCGTTTCTTCGCGTTGCGCACCGGCGAGTGCGGCTGCCGGGCTGAGCAGCAATGCGCCGCCAGCCAGTAAAAAGCGGCGGCGGGACGGGGATTCGGGCGTGAGGATAAGGTTTTCCGTTTTCATGTGTACTGTCATTCGTTTAGTCGGTTTAAAGGTCGTCTGAAAACCCTATTTTTGTTTTCAGACGACCTTTTGACGTTTGCAAAACGGGTATTATAAGAATATCTCCGTGCAGAATCAAAGGTGGCGTACATCATTGATGAGCAGATTGACTTGAAACAGACAATGCGTGATACATCAATACGGTGCAATATTGCGGCGGTTTAAAGTTGATCTGCGATATTGTCAATCAACGGCGGGACAGAGTAACATTAGAGCTTCGTTTATCCACCGGTATTTCTTCATGACCACTACGCCCACCAACGTCCTGGCATCCGTCGATTTAGGTTCCAACAGCTTCCGCCTCCAAGTTTGCGAAAACAACAACGGACAACTGAAAGTCATCGATTCCTTCAAACAAATGGTGCGTTTTGCCGCCGGTTTGGACGAACATAAAAACCTCGACGAAGCATCACAAGAGCGCGCCTTGGACTGTTTGGCAAAATTCGGCGAACGGCTGCGCGGGTTCAAACCCGAACAAGTGCGCGTTGTGGCGACCAATACCTTCCGCGTAGCAAAAAATATCGCCCAATTCCTACCCAAAGCCGAAGCCGCACTGGGCTTCCCCATCGAAATCATCGCAGGCCGTGAAGAAGCCCGCCTCATTTACACCGGCGTCGTCCACACCCTACCGCCCAACGGCGACAAGATGCTCGTCATCGACATCGGCGGCGGCTCGACCGAATTCGTCATCGGCTCCGACCTCCAGCCGCTCGCTACCGAAAGCCTGCCCTTAGGCTGCGTCACTTACAGCCTGCGTTTCTTCCAAAACAAAATCACCGCCAAAGACTTCCAAGCCGCCATCTCTGCCGCACGTAACGAAATCCAGCGCATCAGCAAACTCATGAAGCGTACAGGTTGGGATTTCGCCATCGGCACATCCGGCTCCGCCAAATCCATCCGCGACCTCATCGCCGCCGAGCTGCCCCAAGAAGCCGACATCACCTACAAAGGCATGCGCTACCTCGCCGACCGCATCATTGAAGCCGGTTCCGTCAAAAAAGCCAAATTCGAAAGCCTCAAGCCCGAACGCGTGGAAGTGTTCGCCGGCGGACTGGCCGTCATGATGGCAGCGTTTGAAGAACTCGAACTCACCAAAATGACCGTTACCGAAGCCGCCCTGCGCGACGGCGTATTCTACGATCTGATTGGGCGAGGTTTGAACGAAGACATGCGCGATCAGACGACCGCTGAGTTCCAAAACCGCTACCACGTCAGCCTCAACCAAGCCAAACGCGTCGCCGAAACCGCGCAAGCCTTTATGGACAGCCTGTGCCACGCCAAAAACGTAACCGTCCAAGACCTTGCCCAATGGCAACAATACCTCGGCTGGGCAGGCAGACTGCACGAAATCGGACTCGACATCGCCCACACCGGCTACCACAAACACTCCGCCTACATCCTCGAAAACGCCGATATGCCCGGCTTCTCCCGCAAAGAACAAACCATACTCGCGCAACTGGTCATCGGACACCGCGGCGACATGAAAAAAATGGCGGACATCGTCGGTAGCAGCGAAATGCTTTGGTACGCCGTCCTTTCCCTGCGCCTCGCCGCACTTTTCTGCCGCGCCCGCCTGCCTTTGGATCTGCCGCCGCAAACCCAACTGCGCGCCGACGAAACCGGCAAAGGCTTCATCCTGCGCATCAGCCAAAACTGGCTCGAACAACACCCCCTAATCGCCGCCGCGCTCGACTACGAAAGCGCGCAATGGCAAAAGATCGATATGCCTTTCAACGTGCAGCCTCAATAGGGCTGAAAATAGTAAAAAGGTCGTCTGAAAATTAGATTCAGACGACCTTTTTGTTATTTGCAGGGATGTCGTGATTTGAGATAAGGATTTTGAATCCAATATTTTTTAGTATTTGAAACAGGTCGATAAGGGCTGACCCATCAGATATTTTATCAATGGGTATGGTTTGGGATGAAGCATGGGCTTTCCTCAATAAATCACTCAAACATAATGTTCTAACACATCGATAGTGTTTCCTATTTAAGATTAAGCAAGTAAAAAACGTTTATCGTTTGCTGCTATAGTAAATTAAAAACAAAATAGTACAATACTCAACTTTGAAGGTTTAACCATGGCATACTCTGCGGACTTAAGAAACAAAGCTTTAAACTATTACGAACAATGCAAAAACATCAGCCAAACCGCAGCAACGTTTAACTTGTCAAGAAACACGCTTTACCTGTGGATTCGCCTTAAAAAACAAACAGGCAGCCTAAAACATCAAGTTACCGGTCTAAATGCCGTCAAATTGGATAGGCAAAAACTGGCTCAATATGTTGAGCAACACCAGGATGCCTATCTGCATGAAATCGCCAAACATTTTGATTGTACGCCAGCCGCCGTTTGCTATGCACTCAAACAGATGGGGATGACGCGCAAAAAAAGACCACCACTTACAAAGAACAAGACCCGGCCAAAGTAACGCATTATTTGACACAACTGGCCGAATTTTCCGACTACCAACGTGTTTATTTGGATGAAACAGGATTTGACCGCTACCTGTTCCGTCCCTATGCCCGTAGCCTGAGAGGGCAAATAGTGAAAGCGCAGATAAGTGGAAAAAGATACCGACGCTTATCTCTGGTGTCCGCACAAGTCGGCAACCGGCTGATTGCTCCGATGGTTTATCAAAATACGATGACCGGAGTCTTTTTTGAAGCGTGGTTTCAGCAATGCCTACTGCCCGCATTGACTCAAAAATCGGTGATTATTTTAGATAATGCACGATTTCACCGTATGGGTGTCTTACGGGAAATGGCGGAAAAATTGGGACATAAGGTATTGCCTCTTGCACCTTATTCACCTGAGCTCAACCCGATTGAGAAGGTGTGGGCGAATATTAAGCGGTATCTGCGAACCGTATTGTCTGATTACGCCCGATTTGACGATGCGTTACTGTCCTATTTTGATTTTAATTGACTATAAAATGTGTCTTATATTTAAGGTGTCGGTATGTCCGCCTCCTCATTTCCATTCATTTGATTGAAATTTCTCCCATGCTCCGTTTCGCTCTATTCGCCGATATACATGGCAAATTCTTACTTCCTTTTAAGCTGGTACATCACTACCAGCAAATTACAGGCAAAAGCATAGATTTGATTCTCCAATGTGGTGATATGGGTGCTTTCCCCAGTAAAGATTGTATGGATAAAGCCACCTTGCGTCATGCTGCAAAAGATCGCAATGAATTGGGATTTATGGACGATTTTGTGCAACCGAATCCTCAAATCGCCCGATTTCTCGATAAACTTAATATCGATATGCTTTGCGTACGTGGCAATCATGAAGATCATGGTTTTTTAGACGAATTAGAACGGCAAAGCGAGCAGGCTGCTTTTACCATTGATGCTTATGAGCGCGTTTGGGTACTCAAAACGGGGGATTCGTTTGTGTTTCAAAAAGGAGGAGAATCGCTGGAAATAATCGGCATCGGCCGTATTGGCGATAGAAAACAACGACCTCATGGCGAATTTATCCAAGAATATGAACGTCAGAATCTGCGCCGTTTGGTTAAAGATTGCCTGAAAAGCAAACATGACCCCGATGTGCTGATTACGCATGATAAGTTTGGTGACAGCCAGCGCGGTTATGGCTCTGTTGAAATTGCAGAAGTGATGGATAAGCTTGCTTTTGCCTACCATTTTTACGGACATACTGGAGAAGCATATCAGCAAAATTTGGCAGACAACGGCATTACACAGTCGGTAAAAATTAAAGAATTGGAATTTGACGGAGAGGGTAAGTTGTCGGAGGGGTGTATGTTGATTTTGGAAGTAGAGCAGCAGAAGGGTGACAAGCATTTTACGCTTTCACCTGTACCATTAAACGAGATTATCCATTTTATGCGGGATACTTGGCGATATTACTGATGTAAAAGGGGCGGATAAGGAAATCCGTCCTTTTATTTTGGTTGATTGTTTTAGATAGTTCGAACCCTTAATGATATTTGATTTGGAACCGCTGTAAGAAATGGTAACGGCAAAGGTAGTAGAGGCATTATCGGCTAATGGGCTGCTTAATAGTGCTCGGAATGAATGGCAAACAACTTACTAAATCAATATTTGTTTTCAGGCTGTCTTTTTAATACAATCTGTCCATGCTTTTCAAAGCGATTAGCAGCGGCTCTGCGTGTTTAGCGGCAGGCAGAACTGTGCGGGCGGCGTGCCGATTCCGCATCCTGCGCTACGAAAGTGGCGGAAAGCAGAAAACCAAAAGCAAAAGCGTGTTTCGTCTAGTGGATAAGACGGCGGGCAACGGGTCCGCAAACGTGGGTTCGAATCCCATAGCACAAAGCTGATGGAAGTGTTTAGCTCACTCGGTAGAGCATCAGAATTTCATTCTGACGGTAGCGGGTTCGATTCCCGCAACACAAGCATTTGAATTAGCTCATTGGGTAGAGCAAAGGACTCATAATCCTTGTGTAACAGGTTCGATTCCTGTATTCAAAACCAAGCCTGTCGGGGCTTTATCCGACACTATCCTGTCACGATAGAAAATGGTTTGTAAAACCGACATTTATTGGTCTCAAAAACCAAAAACGCAGTACCGCAACCTGCTGCTGCCGCTTTCTGCGCGGCGCGGTGTCGGACGGCGTTTCAGGCAGCCTGCACCATTGGGGTCGTCTGAAACCTATCCGCCGCCACACCGCAAGGACAACGGGCAAGGCTTGCGGCCCGGCTGACGCAAAGGCGGGCATGTTACCGGCGCACGGCAAAACGGTTTAGGCAAGATGTGAAACTTAAGCCCTGCGCTGCTTTCATGCTCCCCGATACACACACGGGCGCGCCGCCTCTGGCTGTTGCACAAGCGGCAGCGGCAGGTTGCCCCTATTTCTTCGGGTTGCCGTTTTCAGGCGGCCTGAAACGGGATTTGGGGCAACGGAAATGCCCAAGTCCAATCCATTTTAAAAAGGAAACGTCATGTTCAAAAATTTCGTCGTCAAACCCACCGAACACCTTATCGTTCTGCTGGATGGCAGCCTGCACACCGTTCTCAATGCGGGGAAACACACTATTTGGCATTGGGGCAAGGAAATTGAAACACACAAACAGGACGCGACCGTGCTGCATGTGCAGTGGAACGGCATCGGCAGTTTGTTGAAAATCGCTTCGGAACGCAAAAAGGCAGAAAAATTCCTGCAAATTGTCCATAACCCTGCCGGACACAATACACTGGTATGGCACGATGAAATGCCCGTATTCACCATAACCGACAATACGGACTATTGGGCGTTTTTCCGTCCTGAAAAAGGCGAATTGAACACGCTCACGCTGGCGCACAACGAATACTGGCTGCCTGAAAACGTGCAGGAAACGCTGCTGTTGCGCAACCAAGTGCCGTCAAACTGCGAGAAATTTGTTGTGGAGCAACACGAACGCCTGCTTATCCGCATCAACGGGCGTTTGCAGCGCGTGCTGGGCGAAGGGCGGTATCTGCTGCAAAGCAAGGCGAGAGCGAAAAATAACGAAATTGAAATCGAACGGCAACACACCGCCAACGCAATGTATCATCAATGGGAAGACGCGCAGAAATGGGCGAAAGAGCAGCCTGAAAATCCGCAATGGCTGGTGCTGGAAAGCCCTGTGGGGCAAAACACGTTGGCGTGGCATCAGGATTTTGGCGCAAAGGTCGTGGCAAGCGGCGAACACGCAGCGTTTTGGTTGCCGGAAAATGGCGAAATCGAAACGCACACGCAGCCGAAAACCGAATACTGGCTGCCCGAAAATGTGCAGGCTGCTTTGCTGGCACACATCACGTTGGACAAACCCCTGCAAAAATATACCGTTAAAGCCAACGAATGCCTGCTGATTACCGAGCGCAACCGCCTGATGCGCGTGCTGGGCGAAGGCGATTATGTGCTGCTGTTGGGCGAGGAACATAAAGCCCTGTTTGCCGATACAGGCATACCCGTGTATGAAAATACGGCGCAACTGGCGCAATGGGCGGCGCAAAATCCCGAACTCGCAGCGGCGCATTGGCAGCGCGTGGAAGCCGGCGAAAACGAATTGCTGCTGTGGTCGCAAAACGGCAAGCTGCAAAACCTGATCCGCCCCAAAGAAACAGCGTGGTTCTGGCGCGAAGCGGCTCAGCCGTATGAAATCCAACGTATTGATTTATCCCAAGGTTTAGCAATCGATGCGGATACAGTGAAGCAGTTGCAGAACATCAATTTCGGCGGCCATCCTGTGTTTAAAAATGCAGTGCACACGGTAAACGTACCCGAACACCATCAGGGATTGGTCTATATCGACAACGTGCAGCAACCGCCTCTGACGCAGGGGCGTTACCACTATTGGCTGGTAAACCAGACGGTCGGCAGCCAAGTGGCGGATTTGCGTTTGCAGACTTGCGAAGTATCGGGACAGGAGCTGCTGACTGAAGATAAGGTTACCGTACGCGCCAATGTGGTGTGCAACTACCGGATTACGGACGCGCCCAAATGGTTTGCCCAGCATCAATCGCCCGAAGAATATCTCTACCGCGAATTGCAGTTCGCCATCCGCGCGCTCATCGGCAGTAAAAGTATGGACACACTGTTGGCGGACAAACAGGGCTTGGATACGGAGCTGACCGCGCTCATCCGCGCCAAAGTGCCGCTGGGCGCGGAAATCGACAGTGCAGGTGTGAAAGACATTATCCTACCGGGCGAAATCCGCAGCATCTTAACGCGCGTAGTGGAAGCCGAAAAATCCGCCCAAGCCAACAACATCCGCCGCCGCGAGGAAACCGCCGCCACACGCTCGCTGCTGAACACCGCGCGCGTGATGGAGGAAAACCCGACTGCCCTGCGGCTGAAAGAATTGGAAACATTGGAAAAAGTTACCGAGAAAATCGACAAGATTTCCGTGTACGGCGGATTGGACGGCGTGTTGAAGGGCTTGATTAATATTCAGCAGCCGAAATAGGATTTTTGGCCGCCTGAACACGCCGCACGGCAGAAAAGCAGCCTGTACTTGGAAATTTGGAAGTGCAGGCTGCTTTTTTGGATAAAGTGTATGAGGTCTTTGCAATAATATAAGTTACTAAATTTTTATGCTCAATATCATTTCCAAAATGAAAAACCTTTCTGATTTTTCCTACTTTTTACTCAATATCAGAAAGGTTTTAGTTAATTGAAAATTTTTTGGCGTACTCTTAGGTGCCAAATTTCGTTAATAGACCATTTTTGCAAAGGTCTCTGTAAGTGGCTTTCTCAAATATGAGCTTTTCTGACATTGCAGTAATAGATTGCGAAGTAGGATTTATTGAACATTCAATACAAAATATGTTTCTTTAAATAGCCTGATTCAATCAGTGGGAAAACATCAGACAGCGGGGAAATCAATTTAACATCTGCGTGATGAATCATTACGTGTTCATTTTGGTTTAATTCATTCTTATATCTTCTGTACAAATTTTTATCATTATCGAAAAACCAAACTAAAGCATATATCTTCCCATGAATATTTTTTGATTCATGATATAACTTTCTAAATTTATCTCTATTTCCTTCTTTATTCAATCTTTCAAAGCTATTGCTTTGCGTGGATTTCGACCCTTCTTCTCCAATTAATTTACTTTCCAATGCTTTGGCATGGGCTAATCTTGAAACATCACTATCATTTTTACCTGAACGAAAATTCATATTTCCTCCGGCTATTGCCGTAGTTAAGAAAAATAAACCTAACAGAGCTATGAGCATTTTCTGCCATTTCGTTTTGTCGGTTTTAAAAATGAGGATTCCCATAATAATGCTCCTTTCTGAGAGGTCGTCTGAAAAATCATTTTCAGACGACCTGAACTTTATTGCGGCAAGACAAGATTGTCTAACGTCAGATCCGCATCGCGCAAGCTTTGTATGTATTGCTCAAACACGGTTTGATAATCGTCCGACTGTATCACAGCGGAAAACATCGGTTGCTGAGGATGCTCGCCCTCGGGCAGTTCGATTAGCACGGCTTTGCCTTCCAAGTCGGCACATGTCGTCTGAAAACGGGGAAGGACAGAGGAAGGTTGTGGCGTGGCAGTAAGGTGGAGTTCGTAATACATGGTTTCGGACGACCTTAATGTTCTAGGTTGTTTCGTTTATTTGTTTCGGTAGGCCGGATTGCAGGAAATCGGACATTTCGCGATAAAACGTCATAACGGTTTTCATGTTTTGCCGTTCCGGTTCGCTTGTTTGAGGTCGAATGTTTATTTCATCTATCAATTCGCGCAACGGGCGGCGTTTGGTGGGATTGGCTTCGTCCAATATAAAATACAGAATTCCCCCGTCTTGTATCAACCTGCGGCGGGCATCCATTATATGACTGTTAAAAAATAGATTTTGAATCAGATTGGTGCGTTGTTCATCATTTTGTGGAGGTTTAGCGGTCTCAGGAAGCAACACGGTTTTGTTGCATATGCAGGACTGAGACTGATTGAGCGCAAAAACGGGCAGGTAAAACATCATTAACATTGCCTTCAGAATGTCGCAGAAATGCTCTTCAGCCTCGTCATCGCCCTGCTGCAGACAAGCGGGAAGTTGGCAGGTTTGAAGGGTAAAGTCACATTCGCTGCGGCCTGTAGGCAAACCCAGTCCCAGATCCAAATAAAAATGACCGTCCAGTTCGATAAAATGCCATGGTGCGCGGTTGGCGCGTACGCGCGGCAGATGCAGATAGGGATTGCGGCAAATCCTTAGGTACAGGCGGATCAGATGGGCAATATTACCGCAATAAGCAGGGTTGAGTTGACGTACGCGGTTAATGCGGACGATCTTTTCTTTTGGACGGAGGAAGCAGGGCGGTTGTTTGGTTTTCATTAGAATGGTTGGGTGGTTTTTGTCGTAGCCAGGTGTGTTTAAATTAGTTTGGCGTAGGGGGGGCGGTACGCACGCGGTTTATTCTGTTAAGATGACCTCAATACTTTCTTTGAGGGTATATGAAATATTTGCTTTTTAACAACACCTTATTACTGGTCAACATGGAGGTTGCCTGAAACACAACTTTCAGACAACCTTTATTGTAATGTGTTCAGCCGTCGTAACACCTACGACGCATTAGACAACCTGATCTACCGCAGCTACCCGACGGCGAAAACCAATATGGCCTAGAAAACCAGCTCGTCCGCACCGAAATCAAAAAGCCCGCCGGGCCATACCAAGATTTAGACATACACCTAAGAGGTTACTAGCAAGACTATTTCAAAAAGTAGTCAGCAGCAAAAGAAGAAAGAATTAGAGGTGTCAGTGGAGTATATGTTAGAGACAGCAAAAGCTTGGTTTATGTTGAAGGAATATTCGAAATTATTAGATTACCTTAGGAGATTATCATGGATGTGACATTATTTAATTTTCAGACATTTTGGGAGGCAAACGCTGATGAAGACTATCGTGAAGATATTATCAGAATGTCTATTGCACTTATGACATTTCTTAAAAAGAATAGTTTACTTATTGATATTGAACCCTTTAATGAGGATGGCTCTATCAAAGAAGATTTGATCATTCGAAAATCCAATGTAACTGATGAAGGATTCCAATTATTTGTTAAACCAGTAAATAATTGGTGGAATGCTTTGGATAGGGGAACTCCTCCTGAGAAAGTTACTATTTTGGAGAATGGCTTGAAAAAAATTCGGGCTGCGAAAAAGTAATTTTATAGTTCAGACGATCTCAATACTTTCTTTGAGGTCGTCTGAACTATTTGTTCTTTAACAATATTACTAGCAGTTAACATAGAGGTCGTCTGAAAACCGAATCCAAAGTCGTCTGAAAATCTACTTCGAACCCCATCAAGCATTTATAATCCTGCTTTTCAGACGACCTTTTGAACATCCGTTCTCTCAATAAAATTGACCTTATGAAACCCAAATTCATCACTCTGGACGGCATAGACGGCGCGGGCAAATCGACCAATCTTGCCGTTATCCGCCGATGGTTCGAATCCCACGACCTTCCCGTATTGTTCACCCGCGAGCCGGGCGGTACGCCTGTCGGCGAGGCTTTGCGCGAAATTTTGTTGAACCCTGAAACCAAGGCGGGATTGCGCGCGGAGACGTTGATGATGTTTGCCGCGCGGCAGCAGCATCTGGAAGACGTTATCCTGCCTGCGCTGGCAGACGGCATTCATGTCGTTTCCGACCGTTTTACCGATGCGACTTTCGCGTATCAGGGTGGCGGGCGCGGCGTACCCCTGCAAGATATTGAAATGTTGGAAAATTGGGTGCAGGGCGGGTTTGGTCCTGATTTGACGTTGCTGCTGGACGTGCCGCTGGAAGTGTCGATGGCGCGTATCGGGCAGACGCGCGAGAAAGACCGTTTCGAGCAGGAGCAGGCGGATTTTTTCACCCGCGTGCGTGCTGTTTATCTCGAACGCGCCGCCGCGCATCCCGAACGCTACGCGCTTATCGACGGCAACCGGAGTTTGGAAGAGGTGAGGGCGGATATCGAACATGCGTTGGCGCGCAGTTTCGGTATGGATGTTTAAAACCGAATGAAGGTCGTCTGAAAGGATACGTTTTTGCTTTGAGGTTGTTTGTTTCAGATGAAAATAGCGGTATGCGCCGCATTGGGAACATGGTAAAATTACACGCTATTACAAAATAGGTTTATTTGTTAATAAATAAGCCGCTTTGTAATGCCAAACGTCCCGAAACCAACGTTTCAGACGACCTCGTCTCAACATCTCTCTCGCAACAGGATCGAAAAATGGAAAACTCATTAAAAGAAGCCGCACTGAAATTTCACGAATTCCCCGTGCCGGGTAAAGTCTCCGTTACCCCCACCAAATCGCTGGCCACGTCCAAAGACTTGGCTTTGGCGTACTCGCCGGGCGTTGCGGCTCCTTGTATGGAAATCCATGCCGATCCGCAAAATGCGTACAAATATACCGCCAAAGGCAACTTGGTTGCCGTGATTTCCAACGGTACCGCCGTTTTGGGCTTGGGCAACATCGGCGCGTTGGCGGGCAAACCTGTGATGGAAGGCAAAGGCGTATTGTTTAAAAAATTCGCCGGTGTGGACGTATTCGACATCGAAATCGATGAAAAAGACCCGCAAAAACTGGTGGACATCATCGCCGCGTTGGAACCGACTTTCGGCGGCATCAACCTCGAAGACATTAAAGCGCCTGAATGCTTCTACATCGAACGCGAATTGCGCAAACGCTGCAAAATCCCCGTATTCCACGACGACCAACACGGTACCGCCATCATTACCGCCGCCGCCGTATTGAATGCCCTGCGCTATACCGGCCGCAAAATCGAGGAAGCGACCTTGGTTTGCTCCGGCGCGGGTGCGGCTGCGATTGCCTGCTTGAACCAACTGCTCGATTTGGGTTTGAAACGCGAAAACGTTACCGTTTGCGACTCCAAAGGCGTGATTTACAAAACCCGCGAAGACAAAGACCGTATGGACGAGTCCAAACAGTTCTACGCCATTGAAGACAACGGTCAACGCGTGCTTGCCGATGCCGTCAAAGGCAAAGACATCTTCTTGGGCCTCTCCGGCGCGAACCTGCTGACGCCTGAAATGCTGAACACCATGAACGCCAAGCCTATCGTGTTCGCCATGGCAAACCCGAACCCGGAAATCCTGCCGCCGCTGGCAAAAGAAACCCGTCCTGACGTGGTCATCGGTACCGGCCGTTCCGACTTCCCGAATCAAGTGAACAACGTATTGTGCTTCCCGTTCATCTTCCGCGGCGCGTTGGACGTCGGCGCGACGACCATCAACGAAGAAATGAAACGCGCCTGCGTCTATGCCTTGGCGGATTTGGCGAAAGAAGAAGTAACTGAAGAAGTGGTTGCCGCTTACGGTAAAAAATTCGAATTCGGCGCGGAATACCTGATTCCGACCCCGTTCGACTCACGCCTGCTGCCGCGCGTTGCTTCGGCTGCCGCCAAAGCTGCGATGGAAAGCGGCGTGGCAACCCGTCCGATTGCAGACTTGGAAGCCTACGCTGCCAAACTGAGCGAATGGAAACTGTAATCCGGTTTTAATTTGAATGTGGTGTAGAAAAGGTCGTCTGAAAATTTTCAGACGACCTTTTTGTTTGGGTAAATGTCTTCCTACTTTAAACCGCGTCGGTCAGCGATGAGAACACTTCAAAATAAGTCGGGAAGGTTTTATGGGTGCATTTCGGGTCGTTGATGACGACGGGTACGCCCAACAGGGAAACCAGCGAGAAACACATCGCCATGCGGTGGTCGTCGTAAGTGTCGATGACGGCGTCGGGCGTCAGTGTTTCAGGCGGGGTGATGTGAATCGCTTCGGCTTCTTCGACGACTTTCGCACCAAGTTTGCGCAACTCGTTTGCCATCGCGGCGATGCGGTCGGTTTCCTTGACGCGCCATGACCCGATGTTGCGCAGCGTACAGGTTTGTCCTGTGGCAAGCGCGACGATGGCGAGGGTCATGGCGGCATCGGGGATATGGTTCGCATCCAAATCAAAGGCTTGGACGGCACGTTCTTTCGGACGCGAGACTTCGACGAAGTTTTCGCCCCAAACCACATCCGCACCGATTTTTTCCAGCTCGCGGGCAAAGGCGACATCGCCCTGTATGCTGTTTGCGCCAATGCCGGTAACGCGGACGGGCGTAGCGGCAATCAAGCCGGCAGCGAGGAAATAGGACGCGCTGGAGGCATCGCCTTCGACGTGCAGGTGTTCGGGCGCGTGGTAGCGGGTATCTGCGGGGATTTTGAAGACGCGGTAGTCTTCATTGGCAACCTGTACGCCGAATTGCGCCATCAGTTTCAAAGTGATGTCGATGTAAGGCTTGGAAATCAACTCGCCGACCATACGGATTTCAAATGCCTGCCCGGTCAGCGGTAACGCCATCAAGAGGGCGGTCAGAAACTGGCTGGACACATTGCCTTTAATCGGAATCACACGCTCGCCGCGGTCTTGGCGCTCGCCGATATGAAGCGGTGGATAGTGTTCGTTGCCGAGATATTCGACATCGGCGCCGGCAATCCGCAGCGCATCGACCAAATCGCCGATAGGGCGTTCGTGCATACGCGCAACGCCGTGCAGATGATAATCGCCGCCCAAAACGGCAAGTGCGGCAGTCAGCGGACGGAACGCCGTTCCCGCGTTGCCTAAAAACAAATCGGCAGTGCGGTTTGGAAATTGTCCGCCTGTGCCGTGAACTTTCAGACGACCTTCGGCAAGATATTCGATTTCAACGCCGAGTTTATCGAGCGCTTCTAACATACGGTCGGTATCGTCGGATTTGAGCAGGGAATGGATTTCGCAAGTGTTGTCGGACAAGGCGGCAAGCAGCAGGGTGCGGTTGCTGATGCTTTTGGAACCGGGCAGGGCGACGGTGGCGGGTTTGAGCGAGGCGGCGGGGAGGCGGATGGATTCGGTCATGATGGTCGTTTGGGAAGCGGAAACAGAAAACGGCATTATACGGCAGGGAGGGGTCGTCTGAAAAACATGGCTGCTGCAATTCGATAACCGCAGAGTTTGTTTTTGAATGGTTTCGGTATCTTAAAACGTTCAAACAAGGCAAGGTAACATCCGAATGGTTTGTCGATGCGCGCAACCTTGCCAACCGCACCGCACGTCCGCAAAACTCCATGTTGAAATATATCGCACCGCTGCCGGGCCGCTCCGTCCGCGTAGGCGTCAGAATGAATTTCTAAGTTTGGAATAAAATAAACCGGATTCCTTTGATGGGAATCCGGTTTTTCTTTTCGATGATTGGATTTTCAGACGACCTTTGGGGTCGTCTGAAACCTTATTTATGCCCTTTACCTTCTTTTATTCAGAGCCTTATATGCTAGCTGTCAGACAAATACGGCTCGACGCTTTCCTTCAATATCTCGATCAATTCTTCGTCCATATAGCGGTAATCGTCAGGAATGTCCAAAACAATGATTTCCTTATGCTGCAAAGCGCGGGGAAACTGCGCCGACAGGCGGTTTTTATGCTTTTGTTCCATCACAAAAATCTTATCCGACCATGCGATGTCGTTGATGGAAACGGTGTGCCGTGCGTTAGGGCTTGTGCCTGCGGAACGGGTCTGTACGTTCGGATAGCGTCGGAATACCGCTTCAGCAGTGGGGCTGCGCCATTGGTTGCGGCTGCAAATAAAAAGTGCGTTCATAGAAATTAAAAAAGGCGGAGAAATATCCGCCTTGTGAAAATCATCTCGATTGAGTCGAAATGTGTTTTAAGTTAATCAAACCATTCGGCTTCAAATTCATGCTGCCTGAAGGGGTAAACAAAGCCCAGTTTTTGCGCGCGTTTGACTTTATTCCTGCGGAAATACATCAAATCCCACTTTTTCTCGAGCTTACCCTCAGAAGGGTTTTTGCCGTGTACGCGATGGCTGGGTCGTTTTGCTTGATGCCGCCGCCATGCACGGCTGCGACTGTGGTCTAAATTGTCCATTATCTGCTTTCTAACTTCGTTTCGGAAATCGGGTTCAGCAGCCGCGATTTTTTCTGTGTTCGATTATTCAGCAAGAAAAAGGAAAATCGGATTGTAGCCAAATTAGCTTGACGATACAAGCATTTGACCGTCGTTGTGGAACAGGTCGTCTGAAATGCGAGACGCCATTTACTTCTGCTTATCCAACGCTTCCTCATCCAGCGATTTCAACCATTCCAGCTTTTCGCCGATTTTGATTTCCAGCCCGCGCGGGACGGGTTGGTAGAAATCCGGTTCGTCCAAGCCGTCGGGCATATAGCTTTCGCCGGCGGCGTAGGCGTTCGGTTCGTCGTGGGCGTAGCGGTATTCGCGTCCGTAGCCCAATTCTTTCATCAACTTGGTCGGGGCGTTGCGCAGGTGGACGGGCACTTCGTCGCTGGCGTTTTCTTTGACGAAGCGGCGCATTTGGTTGTATGCCTTGTAGCCCGCGTTGGATTTCGCGGCGGCGGCAAGGTACAACACGGCTTGCGCCAGCGCGAGTTCGCCTTCGGGCGAGCCTAAGCGTTCAAAGGTGGCGGCGGCATCATTGGCGATTTGGAAGGCGCGCGGGTCGGCAAGCCCGATGTCCTCCCACGCCATGCGCACGATGCGGCGGGCAAGGTAGCGCGGGTCGGTGCCGCCGTCGAGCATACGGCAGAACCAATACAGCGCGGCATTCGGATGCGAACCGCGTACTGATTTATGCAGGGCGGAGATTTGGTTGTAGAAACTCTCGCCGCCTTTGTCGAAACGGCGGATTTGCGCGCCGAGGCTGTCGGCGAGAAATTCGGCGGTCAGGGTTTTCAGACGACGTGTGTCGGCGGCGCGTAAAAGTTGCTCCAATAAATTCAACAATCTGCGCGCATCGCCGTCGGCGGTATTGACGAGCAGCTCCTGCGCATCGGCTTCAATCGTGAAATCCCGGTATTCGGGCAATGCCAATACTTTGGCAATCAGTTTCTTGAGGTCGTCTGAAGACAAGGATTGCAAAACATACACCTGCGCGCGGCTCAACAGCGCGGGATTGACTTCAAACGACGGATTTTCCGTAGTCGCGCCGATAAAGGTCAGCAAACCGCTTTCGACATGGGGCAAAAACGCGTCCTGCTGCGCCTTGTTGAAGCGGTGGACTTCATCGACAAACAAAATCGTCGCGCGTCCCTGCTGCAAGGCGATTTCTGCCTTGTCGATTGCCTCGCGTATGTCCTTCACGCCGGAGAATACGGCGGAAACAGGCAGAAACTGGGCATTGAAACTCTGCGCCAAAATCCGCGCCAACGTCGTCTTGCCCACGCCCGGCGGCCCCCACAGCAACATAGAATGCGGTTTCCCGCCTTCCACCGCCACACGCAGCGGCTTGCCTTCGCCGATTAAATGCTGCTGCCCGATAACGTCATCAAGCGTATGCGGGCGCAGGCGTTCGGCAAGCGGCGCATCGGGTTGGCGGGTGAAAAGGTCGGACATGGCGGTTTCCGTGAAAGAGGGTTTTCAGACGACGTGGATTATAGCAGGTCGTCTGAAAGGAGGATTAACGCTCTTTGGGCATAATATCAATATAGTTTTCATTCAAAATTTGCAGGAATTTCCCACTGATAACGATACATTCTGTTGCTAATTTTGCGGCTTCCTTTTTTCCTTTGTTGTTTTCAACAGTTGGTGGGCAGAAGACCTTAGTGTCGCCTAAGTTCCAAGCCATGTAGCCGTATAGGGCGTTGTTGCGTTGTTCGGGGATTGAAGAACAGGTAATGTCTTTTTCTACTTTTTCTTTTTCTGAGAGCACAGAGCATTTAAATTTCTGTTTTAACTTGAATAAGTCATTTTTATCAATCCCACTAGTTTCTTGCAAGCCATTGTTTTGTTGAAAATTATTGTGTAATAAATACCATGAAGAGTTTTGTGGTATTTCTGTAAAACGAACTGGATAAAGCATACGCACAGAAAAATTTTCAGATAGTATTACTATCAAGAGTAATGAAAAAAAAGCAATCATACAAGGAAATATAAGAACTTTCTTATGATCATTTTTATTGTTTTTTTGGTGGCGAATGAAGCGAGAGACTAAGAAGACATTCAATAGCATCATTATGCCGAGAAAAAGTAAGTATAAGTATTGAGTTTCTTCTCCAGGCAACCAATCGTTAGTCATTATTATAAAAACTAAGGAGTATAAAAATGTTGTAGCAGATGAGAGTATAATTATCATTATAAAGAGTATTAATGTAGTAATTTCCTCTGTTATCTTATTTTTTCTTTTTTTATTCTTATTTTTAGAAAAATAATTTTTTAATTTTTTTAAAAAATCAATAATTTTAATTATATATATATTTTTTATATCATTATTTGAAAATATTATTAAATAAATTAAAGCTGGAATAGTAAAAATAATGATTATAGGAAACAAGATCAATGCTGATACTAGGTAGTATATTGCATAGAAAATAAATTTTAATATAAAAATTTCAATATCTTTCCTGTTTTTTATTGTTATTTGAATTAAATATACACTCACAGGGAGAAAAATAGCGATATATGAAATATATTCTAATATGATTTTAGGAAGATCATTGGATAAATATATATATGTAATTATTGCTATAAATGTTAAAGGAGCTATGGATAAGCATGGTAGCAGATTTTTAATAGCTATTTTTTCCTGTTTAACATCTTTCGATAAAGGGATAAGTATGTGAGGGAAAATATATGGGCTAATAAGGGCTATTATTGTTAATACAAATGTGATTAAAATAGATGCTAGACTAGAAGGATTTGATATTGCATCGGTAAAAACACTTGGCTGCCGGATGAAAGATAAGTAGCTGTAGGAAAGAAAGCCGCCTAATATCACTCCTGCTGAAGCTAAAATTGTTATCGATTTGCCGATTATTTCCAAGACTTCAACAAATGAAGATTTTTTCTTTGGTTTGTACATTTTGAATACCACTCCTTATTTCTATAAGATCATTCAATATTTTCCAAATTATACCCCACGTCTCCCAATCCCCCATCTCACACTGCTTACGGTATAATACGCGTTTGTTTAAAGACTTTGCGGGGCGTTTCAGACGACCTTGCGGCAAGGGATGGTTATGAATATGAAAAAGATGGTCGCCGTTGCTTCTGTGGCGGTGTTGTTGGGCGGTTGCGCTTATGATGCTGACTCGGCGTTCGGCGGTTTGGGCGGCGGTACGGGGATTGGCGGCAGCGTGGTGAAAATGGCGGTTGATCATCAATGCCGTTCGGAGTTGAACAAGCGTAATGAGTGGCGTTTGATTGCGCTGACGATGAGCGCGGACAAACAGCGCGAGTGGGAAGACAAAATCTGCGGCTGCGCGAGCGAGGAGGCGCCGAATCAGGTGTCCGCGCAAGAGTTGATGGATGTTTTGAATCCTTCTTCGCGCGATCGTGCGATTGCGTCGGTAACGGTGAAAACCGTCAATGCTTGTTTCAAGCGTTTGTATAGATAATGTTTTTCAGACGACCTCTGTGTATCGGGGTCGTCTGAAAGTTTATAGTGGATTAAGGTCGGGATAGGGTGGCTTGCGGGATTGTTCGCTGGCAGGTTTCCTGTTTTGATTGGCAATATTTTTGTTTTTATAGAGAAGAAATCATGAAATATATCAGTACGCGCGGCGAGACGGCGCATAAACCATTTAGCGAGGTTTTGTTGATGGGGCTTGCGCCCGACGGCGGTTTGATGCTGCCGGAGCGTTATCCGCAGGTCAGCCGCGAGACTTTGGACAAGTGGCGCGGTTTGAGCTATCCGGAGCTGGCGTTTGAGGTGATGAGCCTGTTTGTAACGGATATTCCGGCGGACGATTTGCGCGATATTGTGAACCGTACTTATACGGAAGCGGCGTTCGGCTCTAAGGAAATCACGCCTGTGCGTACTTTGTCCGACGGTATCAAAATCCAAGCCCTGTCCAACGGCCCGACGCTGGCGTTCAAGGATATGGCGATGCAGTTTTTGGGCAATGCGTTTGAATATGTGTTGAACAAAAAGGGCAGGGAACTCAATATCTTGGGCGCAACCAGCGGCGATACGGGTTCGGCTGCGGAATATGCGTTGCGCGGTAAAAAGGGCGTGAATGTATTTATGCTGTCACCCGACGGCAAAATGAGCGCGTTCCAACGTGCGCAGATGTACAGTCTGCAAGACGAGAATATCCACAATATCGCCGTGAAGGGGATGTTTGACGATTGTCAGGACATTGTGAAGGCGGTGCAGAACGATGCCGCGTTCAAGGAAAAATACCATATCGGTACGGTCAATTCGATCAACTGGGGACGCATCGTCGCGCAAGTGGTTTATTATTTTGCGGGCTATTTCAAGGCGACGCAAAGCAATGACGAGCAGGTCAGCTTCTGCGTGCCGAGCGGCAACTTCGGCAACGTTTGCGCGGGACACATTGCCAAACAGATGGGCCTGCCTATCCGCCGCCTGATTGTTGCGACCAATGAAAACGATGTGTTGGACGAGTTTTTCAAAACCGGCGCATACCGCCCGCGCAACAGCGAGCATACTTATGTTACCTCCAGCCCGTCTATGGACATTTCCAAAGCGTCCAACTTCGAGCGTTTCGTGTTCGACCTGATGGATCGCGATCCTCAGGAAATCAATACGCTGTGGGCGGAAGTCGCGGCGGGCAAGGGCTTTGATTTGCAGTTTGCCTTGGAAAAAGTCGGCGGCAAATATGGCTTTACTTCAGGCAAATCTACCCACGCCGACCGCCTCGCCACCATCAAACAGGTTTACGAGCAAGACAAAGAACTCATCGACCCGCACACTGCCGACGGCGTAAAAGTCGCCCGCGAAGTGCGCGAAGAAGGGGAAACGGTTGTTTGTTTGGAAACCGCGTTGGCAGCGAAATTCGATGCGACCATACACGAAGCCGTCGGCGATGTCGCCATTCCGCGCCCCGCCGCGCTGGAAGGTTTGGAAAAATTGCCGCAACGCGTCCGAGTCGTGCCGAACAATGCAGCCGCCGTCAAAGAAATCATCCGCGAAACGTTAGACAAGTAATGCGTTGACCGAGAGGTCGTCTGAAAAGTTTCAGACGACCTCTGCCAGACAGCAAGCATTGTGATGATAAATATTTTCGTTTAAAATTGCGCGTTTGCTCTAATTCGGCATTATCTATTCACAGGCGAGAGAGGTCGTCTGAAAACCCTTTTAAACCATCATCCGCCCGACCCGCGCGATCAGACGGATTTACCGACAGGAAACTCAAATGGCAGCATTCAATACCCAAAAAGTATTGTCCGTACACCACTGGACGGATGCGTATTTCACCTTTACCTGCACCCGCGACGAATCGTTGCGCTTCGAAAACGGCCAATTCGTCATGGTCGGATTGATGGTGGACGGCAAGCCGCTGATGCGCGCATACAGCGTCGCCTCCGCCAACTGGGAAGAACACCTCGAATTTTTCAGCATTAAAGTTCAAGACGGCCCTCTGACCAGCCGCCTGCAACACCTTAAAGTCGGCGACGACGTGTTAATCAGCAAAAAACCGACCGGAACTTTGGTTGCCGGCGACCTGAATCCCGGCAAACACCTTTACCTGCTGAGTACCGGTACCGGCATCGCCCCTTTCTTGAGCATCACCAAAGACCCCGAAATTTACGAGCAATTTGAAAAAATCATCCTCGTACACGGCGTGCGCTACAAAAAAGATTTGGCGTACTACGACCGCTTCACCAAAGAATTGCCCGAACACGAATACCTCGGCGACTTGGTTAAAGAAAAACTGATTTACTACCCCATCGTTTCCCGCGAAGACTACGAACACCACGGCCGCCTGACCGACCTGATGGTAAGCGGCAAACTGTTTGAAGACATCGGTCTGCCCAAAATCAACCCGCAAGACGACCGCGCCATGCTGTGCGGCAGCCCGGCCATGCTGAAAGACACCTGCAAAGTTCTGGACGATTTCGGTCTGACTGTCTCTCCGAAAACCGGTGTACGCGGCGACTACCTGATTGAGCGCGCGTTTGTGGATCAATAAGGGTTTTAGCAGTAATGGAAATATAGCGAGGCAGAACTTGTCATCAGGTTCTGCCTCGCTATAAATCCATTATTTACCAAAATTCAAGTTTCGCTCAATCTCTAAAATATCCCCTCAGACGGTTCAACAGACTTCCCATTCTTATCATGTACGATGTCAACACCCACGATGTCCGCCGATTTTTCGCACACGTTTGGAAACATCGCCTGACCCCGATGCAACTGGATGCACTTCAGCTTAACGCCCTCCGTATCATCGAATCTCATCCCGAATACGCCCATTATCTTGAAAACATTGAAGATTATTTAGATAAAAACTGGCTGCCGGAAGATGGGGAGAGCAATCCTTTTTTACACATGTCGCTGCATCTTTCCCTTCAAGAGCAGGCAGCCATCGACCAGCCACCGGGCATACGGGCGATTCACGGGCAACTTTGCGCACGTTATAACAACGACTGGGTGCGCGCCGAGCATGACATGATGGATGCGCTGGCGGAAACCATTTGGGAAGCGCAACGATACGGACGCGGTTTGGATGTCAATGCCTATATGACCCGGTTGCGTAAATTAGTCGGTTTAGGGCAGGAGGAAAACGCCCGTATCAATCCGCATGAAGTGAATGCTAAATTTGACGAATGAAAAAGTTTTCTATGTGATGGAAGATAATGATTTTGAGGTCGTTGAAACGTTGTTTTCAGACGACCTTACAGTTTTGTAGTTTTTTGATTTAACCTGAAATTTTTTATGTAGATATTGCTTTTTTTAATGAAAAGTACGATAAAAACTTCCCATTTCTAGTTTTCCATCTTCAGACAGTAATAAGAGTATAGAACTTAGTCCAATGGAAAATAGTATGGGTTTCATTATTATGCCTACTCCTTGTAAATATATAATCATATGTTCTGATTCTATTGTATGATAAGTAGCTGGTTGCTACCTAAAAAGTTAAGCAGCAAAGGCAATTAATTATTTTACAAACAAAGGCATACACATGGATTTCGAGATTAAACTAGAAACTAACTTTAGGGACTGGTTGATGGCTGTAAGTCGGGAGGATATCCCGCATGATCTTGCGGCCTGGTCGTTCGAGTTGGCCGAGCCTTACCAAATCACTCTAGTCGGTTCAACCTATTTCGACGAGAACGATAATGATTGGGCATGTCCGGATGACGATAATTTTCATCCTATGGCTGCTGCGCCCGACTTATCTGTGTTGTATGGTCAAAACTGGGAAATTGTATTGGAAACAGTCATTAAAATCGTGCGGAAACTGACAGTTGAATTGCCAGACCTCGCCGTTTTTCGAGTACCTCACATCGCAGCAGGATTTGTTGATGGTGATTTAGTGTTGATTCGTTGATTTCAGACGACCTTCCTTTCTTTTCAGGTCGTCTGAAAAATGAACTGTAGCCATATAAGCCGCACGAAATAAGCCGATATGTCCGAGAAACAGGCGCGATTTTGGGTCGGCGGGTTTGACGATGAAAAAGAATGTACCACCGGCAATGAATTTTCTGCGATCGTATTATGAGGAAGGCGTCCTATGATTACTAAGTTACTTTATTATTAAGCTGTGTTTTAATGAAATCAAAAATTTTCCTGTCAGCAACATGATTCAAATCTAAGAATGATAAATATTGGCAGTTGCCATTCGGACAGGGCAAAAATAAAAATTCATAAGCAATATCTTCTATATCTGTTATTGTTAAATCACTAAATTGAAAATTAGTTGTTACCACATTTAACATATTGTTATTTTTGATTGATTCCAGTTCCAAAAGATTATCAAATTCATCTTCTAAAAGACTAGAATTCTCTCCGATAAGAATTATCCAAAATAAAGGATATTGTTTAATCGATTCAAATAAATTATTGCAATTTATTGTTTTTAGGAAGTTTTGACTGATTAAAGCCACGATAGGCTTATCTTTTTTTATTTTAATCTTTCTGAAATTCGAATCTAGATTTATATTCAGATAATCAATCATTATAGTTACTCCTTTGGAACACCGGAAATAATCCGCATCATCAGGCAGCAGCGTTCAAACGGCATGGATATTGTTTTCACACATCCATATAGGCTGCACTCAATAAGCTTGGTGTAGGTCGGATTCTCGAATCCGACATTTTGGGCTATATCAATGGAAGCACAATCGAAAAGAACGATATTTCCAGCAATTTTCAATTTGTAGCGTGGGCTATGCCCACGAAAATACGAAAGGTCGTCTGAAACCTGTACGCAGGCTTTCAGACGACCTCAGCTTTACAAAAACAACCCGTGGGCAGAGCCCACGCTACGGTTAACTCAACGTATCGCCGTCTCCAAAACTCCTCCGCTGAGAATGCAAAAAGGCCTCAACTTATTATTGCAACGACCTCAGGCGTAGGTCGGATTCTCGAATCCGACATTTTGGGCATTGCTGCAATGAATTGCAATGATGGGAGTGTTAAAGGTTTTGTCGGATACAAGTATCCGACCTACGCTTGCTTGCTGAAAGTTTAAAACAATGGTTTGAGAACGGCAAAAAACGCGTGCGTACGTACCACGTACATCCCACACATCGGTTTTAAAATTTGTGCCACCCGCAGGAGGAGGGTGTGGTGCAGCCACGCACGCGGTTGGTGGAGATGCAGGCTACGGCTTGCTACGTTCGCTTTATCAACTTCTCTATATCTTTTATATAATCACTCTTACCAAATATATTCGGATCATATAATCGATGACACTTAATAAGCAACCTATTGAAGTTCCTATTAGCCAACAATTTTAGAGGCATATGTTCCAAAAAAGAATATCTTTCAAGAAGTTTTATATATGGTTGATATGATTCTGTATCTTCTCTATACGCAGTTATTGCCAGTAATTGTAATAATCTAAAATCAATCGATGCTCTAACAATATTACTATATTTTTTTTCCTCATCATCTAAATTTCCTTTACCATATGATAACGAATTAACAAATTTTAAAACTTGATATAGATATAAAGAAAATTGATTAAATTCAATAAAATCTTTATCCACTCTCTTTTGAATATATTCAAATTTAGGAAAATTTATATCACCTTCCTCATAATAATAAATTAAATCATCAGTACTATCAAAATGATACCCGATATTATTCATTAAATTATCTATAATATTATCAACAAATCCTTTTTTTACATCTTTTCCTAAAGATTTATCAAATACCACCACTTCTTTATTTAATATTTTTGAACATAACTGATTGAGCTGGTTGAGCATTGAAAAGAAGGTTGTTTCAAACTGTTGCTGCTTAAATATCTTTGATTGTTCAGCTAACAATTTTTCGGACTCCTCCTGTGCCTTTGCACTTCTTGATAATTCTTCTCTTGTTGCTTTTAATTCCTCAACTTGCAACTTGATACTATCTTTTTGTAATTTAATCGTATCAAGTTGCAATTTGATGGTATATAACAAAGCAATAAAAGTAGCACAGGCAAAAATTGGATTTAATACACCTCCAATATAATCTCCAAATTGCCCCCATTGCTCAGGAGATGTACTTAACTTTCTATTTCCAAATGTAAAATAATATAATAAAAGTACGAGTAAAATTGATATGCCAACCAAACCAATTAATCCCTCATACCATTTAATTTCATATATCTTTTCTTGTTCCTTGTTCATCATAACTTACTCCTAAAATTAACTCCAAAACTATTCCGCTCCAAACAACAAATTCTCCTTAATCCCACGAATCCTATCCCGTAACACAGCCGCCTCTTCAAACTGCAAATCCCGAGCCGCCTGCTGCATGGCTTTTTCCAGTTTGGCAATTTCTTTAATCGCATCTTCTTCATTGTGAATTTCGCCGACTTTGACCTTGTTTTTGCTTTTCAGACGACCTTTGCCGCTGTCTTCTTCGTGGTACACGCCGTCGATGATGTCTTTGACTTGTTTTTTAATCTGTTGCGGCACGATGCCGTGTTCTTCGTTGAATTTCATCTGTTTTTCACGACGACGTTCGGTTTCGTCGATGGCGGCTTTCATGGAGTCGGTGATTTTGTCGGCGTATAGGATGGCGACGCCGTTCACGTTGCGCGCGGCGCGGCCTATGGTTTGAATCAGGCTGCGGTGGGAGCGCAGGAAGCCTTCTTTGTCGGCGTCGAGGATGGCGACGAGGGAGACTTCGGGGATGTCCAAGCCTTCGCGCAACAGGTTGATGCCGACGAGTACGTCAAACAGGCCGAGCCGTAAATCTCTAATGATTTCAACGCGCTCTACGGTGTCAATGTCGCTGTGTAAATAGCGCACTTTGATGCCGAGTTCGCTGTAATAGTCGGTGAGTTGCTCCGCCATGCGTTTGGTGAGGGTGGTAACGAGTACGCGTTCGCCTTTTTGGATGCGGTCGTTGATTTCGCTCATTAAATCGTCGACTTGGGTGGCGACGGGGCGGATGATGATTTGGGGGTCGACCAGCCCTGTGGGGCGGACGACTTGTTCGACCACTTGTCCGGCGTGTTCTTCTTCGTATTTGGCGGGGGTGGCGGAAACGAAGACGGTTTGCGGCATGACTTTTTCAAATTCGTGGAATTTGAGCGGGCGGTTGTCGCGGGCGGAAGGCAGGCGGAAGCCGTAGTCCACGAGGTTTTGCTTGCGCGATGCGTCCCCTTTGTACATGCCGCCGATTTGGGTAACGGTAACGTGGCTTTCGTCGATGAACATGATGGCATTGTCGGGCAGGTAGTCCATCAGTGTGGGCGGCGGTTCGCCTTCTTTTTTGCCGGAGAAGTGGCGGGAGTAGTTTTCGATGCCTTTGCAGAAGCCCATTTCGTAGAGCATTTCGAGGTCGAAGCGGGTGCGCTGTTCGATGCGCTGTTGTTCGACGGGGCGTTGTTCGCGGGCGAAAAATTCGATGCGTTCGCGCAATTCTTCTTTGATGGATTCGCAAGCGCGCAAGACGGTGTCGCGCGGGGTAACGTAGTGGCTGGACGGGAAGACGGTGTAGCGGCCGACGCGCTGGTGCAGGCTGCCTGAAAGTGGGTCGAACATATCGAGGCGGTCGATTTCGTCGTCGAACAGGCTGATGCGTAAGGCGTTTTCGGAGCTTTCGGCGGGATACACGTCAATTACGTCGCCGCGCACGCGGAAGCTGCCGCGTTTGAAGTCCAAATCGCCGCGTTCGTATTGCATGGAAACGAGTGTGGCGATGATGTCACGCTGCTCGATGGTGTCGCCTTCTTTGACGGACAACACCATTTGTTGATATTCGGTCGGGTCGCCGATACCGTAAATGGCGGACACGGTGGCGACGATAATCACGTCGTCGCGCGTCATCAGGTTTTTGGTGGCGGAAAGGCGCATCTGCTCGATGTGTTCGTTGATCGCGCTGTCTTTTTCGATGAACAAATCGCGGCTGGGCACATAGGCTTCGGGTTGATAATAGTCGTAGTAGGAGACGAAATATTCCACCGCGTTTTCGGGGAAAAACTCGCGCATTTCGGCATAAAGCTGGGCGGCAAGGGTTTTGTTGTGCGCCATGATGATGGCGGGTCGGCCGCTTTGGGCGATGACGTTCGCCATGGTGTAGGTTTTGCCCGAACCGGTTACGCCGAGCAGGGTTTGATAGGCCAGGCCGTCTGAAAGCCCTTCGAGCAGGCCGGCAATGGCGGTGGGCTGGTCGCCTGCAGGCGGGAAGGGTTGGTGGAGTTTGAAGGGGGAATTGGGGTATTGGATGACTTCCATATTGCCGCCTGTTTTTGGTTCGGGGAAATGGAGAATTATAGCAAAAAGGTCGTCTGAAAATTTTCAGACGACCTATCTATTTCTTGATGGTAGGCAAGTCGGAACAAAGGTAATGCCAACCCGATTTCCACTACGCTATAATAGCGGATTCCCATTTTAGCCTAGGAGCAACTGCCATGAACGATTATCCCGATACATCGTCTGAAGACCGTGAAGTCAGCGCGTTGTCGCTGCCGCCGCATTCGATGGAGGCGGAGCAATCTGTTTTGGGTGGACTTTTGCTCGAGAATTCGGCTTGGGACAGAATCGCCGATGTGGTTACCGGTGAAGACTTCTACCGACACGAACACCGCCTGATTTTCCGCGCCATCGCCAATCTGATTAACGAAAGCCGTCCTGCTGACGTAATTACCGTTCAAGAGAGTTTGGAGCGCAATGAGGAACTAGAGGCGGCGGGCGGATTCAATTATCTGATTACCTTGGCGCAAAACACGCCGTCCGCTGCGAATATCCGCCGCTATGCCGAAATCGTGCGCGAGCGTTCTATCATGCGCCAACTTGCCGAAGTCGGTACCGAAATCGCCCGTAGCGCCTACAATCCGCAAGGCAGGGATGCGGGGCAGCTTTTGGATGAAGCGGAAAACAAAGTATTCCAAATTGCGGAAAGTACGGCTAAATCCAAACAGGGCTTTCTCGAAATGCCTGCGCTTTTGAAAGAAGTGGTCGAACGCATCGACATGCTTTATTCCCGCGATAATCCCGATGAAGTTACCGGCGTGTCGACAGGGTTTATCGACTTGGATAAAAAAACCTCAGGTCTCCAGCCGGGCGATTTGATTATTGTGGCAGGTCGTCCGTCTATGGGTAAAACTGCCTTTTCGATCAATATTGCGGAACACGTTGCCGTAGAGGGCAAACTGCCTGTCGCCGTATTCTCTATGGAGATGGGCGGCGCGCAATTGGTGATGCGTATGCTGGGTTCCGTGGGCAGGCTTGATCAGAGCGTCTTGAAAACAGGCAGGTTGGAAGATGAACATTGGGGTCGTCTGAATGAAGCTGTGGTCAAGCTTTCCGATGCGCCTATGTATATCGATGAAACACCGGGTTTGACCGCGCTCGAATTGCGCGCCCGCGCCCGTCGTCTTGCGCGTCAGTTCAACGGAAAGTTGGGCTTGATCGTGATCGACTACCTGCAATTAATGGCAGGATCAGGACGTTCGGACAACCGCGCCTCAGAACTCGGCGAAATTTCGCGCTCCCTCAAAGCCTTGGCGAAGGAGCTGCAAGTGCCCGTCATTGCCTTGTCGCAGTTGAGCCGTACCGTAGAACAGCGCACCGACAAGCGCCCAATGATGTCCGACTTGCGGGAATCCGGTGCCATCGAGCAGGATGCGGACCTGATTATGTTTATGTACCGCGACGAATACTATAACCAAGAATCGCCCATGAAAGGTCTCGCGGAATGTATTATCGGTAAACACCGTAACGGTCCTGTCGGGAAAGTATTCCTCACTTGGATGGGGCAATTTACCAAATTCGACAATGCAGCCTACATTCCCGAATCCGCATTGATGGAAGATTGAGACAAATCAGCCTAAAAACCAAGCAAATTTCATATTTTATTAGGCAATTCATCCCAATATCGTTTAGAATGAGCCAAACCGCATAATTACCGGCGATAAAAACATTCTAAGCCGGATGATAAAACACATTACTTAACTCTAGACGTTTTTACTACTCATGTACGCACAACAAAAAGGTTTTACCTTAATCGAATTGTTGGTCGTGATCGCTATTACCGCCATCATGGCCACTATCGCCCTTCCCAATATGAGCGAATGGATTGCCTCCCGCCGCGCTGCCAGTCAGGCAGAACAGGTGGCAAATCTCTTGCGTTTCGCACGAGCCGAAGCAGTCCGCCTCAATCTCCCTGTCTATGTCTGTCCCGTGCAAATCAGAAAAAACGGGGTTCCAGACAATAAATGTGATACCAAATACAATCAAAGTGGCATCTTGGCCTATGCTGATAAGAGTGGTGATGTTAACTACAATGATGATAGGGCGGACATTTTCCTGCGCACTATCGTCTTAAACGCTAAGGATGCGAATAAAGTCACCTACCAATTTGATCATGTCAAATTCGGTGGCAAAGACTCTGATTCACAGCCTGTTTTTTGGGCATTTCAACCGAACGGTACTTTTGGCTATTCTGTCAATAAACCCAGTAAAAAAACTGATTTTACCTACTCGGACGGCTATATCAAAATCAGCATGACCGATTCCGCCGCAACCACAGAAAGCACCAAAAAGTCTCGTGCCAGCATTGTGTTGGTCGACAGTAGCGGACGAGTAGAAATCTGCGCCAAGTCAGATTCACGCGATCTCTGTAAATATGCAGAATCTAAAGCAAAATCCAACAAACAACCCCAACAATAAAATATAGCTCTATGAAACCCATGACATTACGTACAAAAGGTCGTCTGAAAACGAGCGAATCGAGATTCGCCAAAACGAGATCGGTAAGTTTTTCTAAGCCATATCAATCAGGCATGACTTTAATTGAAGTTTTGGTTGCCATGTTTGTCCTTGCAATCGGCGTTCTCGCTCTGCTTGCCATCCAACTGCGTACCGTTTCCAGCGTACGCGAAGCGGAAGGACAGACTATCGTATCGCAACTTACCCAAAATTTGGTTGAGGGGATGCTGATTAATCCGAGGCTTGTAGAATGCCCAACCCCTAAACAGGGGGCAACCAATAGCAGGAATGGCAGAGGGTGGTGCAAGAATTATAAGGATTATTACACTACATACGGTGATTCCTCTACTGAACCATTGAAAAAAGGGCCGTTGAAAGAGAGTATGACAAAAGAAGAGTTGGCTAAAGCGCAGCTTGGTAAATTTCATGATGAATTGAAAGCAGCTCTTCCTGACTCTACGTTCTACTATTCAGTATGTCAGGATAGTTTGACTAAGGATCCTAAAGATTCTACTGAACCAACTTATGACGGGACTTTTCACGACAATTGCGTCAAAAAAATAGAAGCTAATAAGGAATATGATACAGTTATCAAGGTGTTATGGCTTAAAGATTTAGAAGGCGGTAAAGCCGCAAGTGACGTCAAAACATATGAAGATTCTATCATTTACACCTACCAAGTACGCGTAAGGGAAAAATAATGAATAATAAAAACCGCCCACACATTCCGGTAAAAGCAGGTATGCAAGGCTTCAGTCTGATTGAATTCCTTGTGGCAAGCGCATTGAGCATGATAGTCCTGCTGGCTGTCAGCTCCAGTTATTTTACTGCACGCAGTTTGAACACTGCTGCCACTGCACGCTTAAATGTTCAGCAAGATTTGCGCAACGCGTCTAATCAGATCGTACGTGATGCCCGTATGGCTGGGAATTTCGGCTGTTTCAATATGTCAGCATATGATGCTCAAGCCGTTATCGCTGATTCTGGCTCCAAAGACTTTCTCAAGCTTAAAGGTAGTGGAAAAATGCTTCCTGCTGTCAGAGAAACAGGTTCTTTAGGTGTGACTGACTTTGAACAGAGCGGTAAGGCGCTGATTTTCCAATACGGCATAGATACCGCATCACCAAACGCGGCAACAGTAGTGGCCAGCAGCTGCACAAACATTACCAAACCAGGAAAGAAAATTACTGATAGCAAAGCAGCTTTAAAGACAGATGGTTCCCAAGCAGGCAATATCTCCATCATGAAACATGAGGTGAATGCCTATGTCGTCGGTACTGCGGGAGGGCAAAAGGGTCTTTACCGTTTCCAACTGACAGACAAAGGTGAGTGGAGTAATCCGCAGTTGCTGATTAAGGGAATTGAAAGTATGAGTATTCATTATTTTTATACCGAAGGCTGCCCTGAAACATTTGAGGAAAGTGAAGTAGCATCTGCGTCTGCCCCTGCCCCAACTCCTGACGGAAATGCTCAGAAGCAGGGTGAGGATAAGTCAAAAGATGAGACATTTAAATATACTTCGACACTGTCTGGTGATGAAGCCCCAGCCTCTATCGAACTCCTGCTGAATAGCGGCAGTATTAATGCAGGCGGAAGCAATGATGAAAACAAAGTTCAACTCTATCAAATCAATGCAACTGTACGCGGAGGAAACAAATGCGCAGACCGATTACTCTAAACCATCCTGCTAAAGCCTCTGCACAAAAAGGCTTCGCATTATTCATCGTCCTGATGATCATGATCGTCATCGCCTTGCTCGTTGTTACAGCAACTCAGTCCTACAATACTGAGCAGCGAATCAGTACTAATGATGCCGACCATAAATTTGCTACTACGCTTGCGGAAGCAGCATTGCGTCAAGGTGAAAACGATATTTATTCTATTGAAGAAGGCAGGCAGATTTTTAATGATCAATGTTCCGAGGGGCTTTGCAGAGCCAAACAGCTCAGTATTAAAGAATACACTACCCCAACTGGTATTATTGATGTTAAAGGCGAGGCAGATCTGAGCAAAGTTGAAGAAGCTTGGAAAAGAAAGCATGCAGAATGTCTTGATTCACATTCTAAGAAAGAAACAGAATGTATCAATGTTAATGGTAGAGAATACCCGATTGATAAAAATAGTGGGGCCAAAAAGCCTCCCCGCTATATCATCGAATACCTAAGCACCAATTCTACCGACAACCGTACCATTTATCGTGTCACTGCTAAAGCATGGGGAAAAAACGAAAATACGGTAGTTATGCTGCAATCTTATGTAGCCAACGAATAAATAGATAAAATCATGAATACGTCTATCACTAAATTTCAAGGGTTTACGCTGGTTGAGATGCTGATTGTCATTGCTATTATCGGCATCCTCAGCACTATCGCTTACCCTTCCTATATCCATTACATTGAACGCGGCTATCAATCTCAGGCGCATGCTGAATTGGTTATCATCAATAATTCCTTGAAAACCAAACTGGTTAAAAACCCTGCCCTCAAAATGAAAGATGAAATTGAGGGAGATGCGGGTTTTTTTAAGACCTATCAGGCTACATCAGAAGTTGCTGCTAAGTATGATTTCAGCGGCGCAATGAAAGATAAGGACGCTAAACACAGCAGGGCTTATTATCTTTTTGCGACCCCGAAAAGCGGGACGAATTACAAACTTTCCGTCTGGATGGACAGTTTGGGCAATGCCTACAAATGTACCGATGCTGAATCAGCCAAAGCCAAGTTAACCACTAAAAACGGTAATACAGGTTGCGAACCTGTTTCAAATAAAAAGTAGGAAAAAATAGTTGATACTTTCCTGAGACTTTGTTTGATTATTCAAGAAATCATTACTCAGAAGGTCGTCTGAAATGATGTTTTACGCTTTAGAATGGATTAAACCGCACCTTAGTAGATTCGCTAAGGTGCAGTTTTTATAGGCGCAATGTACTTTACTCTGAAACTTAGGTTTTCAGACGACCTTTTAAATTGATTGGTAAACATATAGTGGATTAAATTTAAATCAGGACAAGGCGATGAAGCCGCAGACAGTACAAATAGTACGGCAAGGCGAGGCAACGCCGTACTGGTTTAAATTTAATCCACTATAGTTTCAAGCAACTGCTTAAATCAATTTTCTTCCATGTCAATTTAGGATTTGAAACTTGAGTTTGAGGGAGAGCTTCTGATTCGACGAAAGATCTTATAGATGTCAACAACACGGATCTTAGAAACCAAAACGTCGTCTGAAACCTGTAATTGAGTTTTCAGACGACGTTTTATATTGAATCAGCTTAGAAAGAACGGGCAATTTGTTAACAATAGCGTTTGGTCTTGAATCTGTTCTTTTGGGGAGATTCGTTTCAAACTGTCAGTTCTTTTTAGCGAATCTTTAGCCGATGATATTGGAAGCGTTCAACCATACTGCCTGGTCGCTATCGAATTTTGCAAATACGGTATTACTGCTTGCACCTGCCGCACGATAAGCAAGAGTTTGTTGATATGAATCGAACACGAGATAAGAACGGTCGGCATCGTAATAAGCAGGGTTTCTAACAAACATCTCTGACCAGCTCAAATTTGCGCTGTTGCCACTCAGCAGAGAACGCATAGCAGATAGGTCGAGTTTGTCCATATCAGAGTTAAAGTCGGTTAAACGATCGATACTGCCTTCACGGATATCTGCTGCAGTAAAGGCGACGGTGTCTTTGCCTGCACCTGTGACGATGGTGTCGCTGCCTAAACCGCCTGCAAGATAGTCATCACCGTCCCCACCGTTGAGATAGTCATATCCATTGCCGCCTGACAGTGTGTCGTCACCGCTCATGCCATACAAGGTATCATTGCCTTCTTCGCCACTCAAGCGATTATGCCCGCTGTTGCCTGTCAGAGTATTGTCGCCATAATTGCCAATGCCGAAGATGTTATTGCTACCTGTCAAAGTCAGGTTTTCGACGTTGGTTGGAGCGGTATAGGAAACGCTGCTGTAAATGGTATCAGTACCCTCGAACCACCGCTCGGTGACAGTATCATTTATATTGTCCACATGATAGATATCATTTCCATATCCACCACTCATGCTGTCTGCGCCGCTGCCACCGTCTAAAGTATCGTTACCGTATCCACCATCGAGCAGGTCGTTTCCTTCGCCTCCTTGTAGCACGTCATCTCCGTTATCTCCGTAAAGATAGTCGCGATCATCGCCGCCCATCAGCAGGTCGTTACCGTCCATGCCGTGTAGCGTGTCGTTTCCACGACCACCGCTTAAGTGGTTGTTGCCACTGTTGCCTATCAGGGTATTGTCGGAGTTGTTACCGAAACCGTAATTGTTGCCGTAGCCTGTCAAAGTCAGGTTTTCGACGTTGGTTGGAGCGGTGTAGGAAACGCTGCTGTAAATAGTATCAGTACCCTCGAACCACCGCTCGGTGACAGTATCATTTATATTGTCCACATGATAGGTATCATTTCCATATCCGCCGCTCATGCTGTCTGCGCCGCTGCCACCGTCTAAAGTATCGTTGCCGTATCCACCATCAAGCAGGTCGTTTCCTTCGCCTCCTTGTAGCACGTCATCTCCGCTATCTCCGTAAAGATAGTCACGGTCATCGCCGCCCATCAGCAGGTCGTTGCCGTCCATGCCGTGCAGCGTGTCGTTTCCACGACCACCGCTCAAACGATTGTTGCCGCTGTTGCCTATCAGGGTATTGTCGGAGTTGTTACCGAAACCGTAATTGTTGCCGTAGCCTGTCAGTGTCAGGTTTTCGACGTTGGTTGGGGCTGTGTAAGAAACGCTGCTGTAAATGGTATCGGTACCTTCTCCCCACCATTCAGTAACCGTATCGTTCACATTATCTACATAGTAAATATCATCTCCGTATCCTCCGCTCATGCTGTCTGCACCGCTGCCACCGTCTAAAGTGTCGTTGCCGTATCCACCATCGAGCAGGTCGTTTCCTTCGCCTCCTTGTAGCACGTCATTTCCACTACCTCCGTAAAGATAGTCGCGATCATCGCCGCCCATCAGCAGGTCGTTACCATCCATGCCGTGTAGTGTGTCATTACCACGACCACCGCTTAAGCGGTTGTTGCCACTGTTGCCTATCAGGGTGTTATTTGAGTTGTTGCCGAAACCGTAATTGTTGCCGTAGCCGGTCAGTGTCAGGTTTTCGACGTGTGTCGGTAAGGTAAAGTTTGTATCGGCGTAAACGGTATCGTTGCCTTCATATTCATATTCAACGATGGTGTCACCTGCATTTTTACTGTGGTAAACATCGTTGCCTAAGCCGCCGTAGAATACGGTATGCCCGAGACTGCCATATAAAACGTCATCGCGGGTCGTGCCTTTAATGACGACGGATTCATTGTTTGCTACGTTATAGTATAAAGGATGCAATGTATTGGCCATAATGGCTCTCCTTGTGAACAAGTTGCTAGGAAAAATAGACATAAATATCTATTTGACATTTATAGGTTTTTTCTTGTATGTTTGATGCTGATTGTATCGAGAAATAAAATGATGCAAAAGATATAATAATTTATATTATTGTTTTTTATATTAATTTAAAATATGAAATGATATTTGATAGCATTCTAATTAACTGCCGATTGCATGGTGGCTCTTCAGTCGATCATGCTACTGCCGGAGCAGAATTACAAAAAACGCTTGCTTTAGACTGAAATCCAAAGTATAAACTGCTGTCATCTAGTCATTTTGTTAATGAGTTAAAGAGAAAAAATAATGGAAATCAAACAAACCAATTCAACTATCAAATCTCGTGCAGCGGTAGCATTCGCCCCAAATCAACCCTTACAAATTGTGGAAATCGATGTAGAAATGCCTCGCAAAGGCGAAGTGTTAATCCGCAATACCCACACGGGGGTGTGCCATACTGATGCATTTACATTATCAGGAAGCGATCCTGAAGGCGTATTCCCTGCGGTGCTTGGACACGAAGGTGCGGGTGTGGTCGTTGCTGTGGGCGAAGGTGTGTCAAGCGTAAAACCGGGTGATCACGTCATTCCTCTTTATACCGCTGAATGTGGCGAATGTGAGTTTTGCCGTTCAGGTAAAACCAACTTATGCGTTGCGGTACGTGAGACGCAAGGTAAAGGCTTAATGCCGGACGGCACGACGCGTTTTTCTTATCAAGGTCAGCCGATCTATCACTATATGGGCTGTTCGACTTTCAGTGAATATTCTGTTGTTGCGGAAGTTTCATTGGCGAAAATCAACCCGGAAGCCAACCACGAACAAGTATGTTTGCTCGGCTGTGGCGTTACCACAGGTATTGGCGCGGTACATAATACGGCAAAAGTGCAAGAAGGCGACTCTGTGGCGGTGTTTGGCTTGGGGGCGATTGGTTTGGCTGTGGTGCAAGGTGCACGTCAAGCCAAAGCGGGTCGCATTATCGCCATTGATACCAATCCCGCAAAATTCGAGTTGGCAAAACACTTCGGTGCAACTGATTGTTTAAACCCGAACGATTACGATAAACCGATCAAAGATGTGTTGTTAGACATCAATAAATGGGGCATTGACCACACTTTTGAATGTATCGGCAACGTAAACGTAATGCGTCAGGCATTAGAAAGTGCACACCGTGGTTGGGGACAATCCATTATCATCGGCGTAGCAGGTGTAGGACAAGAAATTTCAACTCGTCCGTTCCAGTTGGTAACAGGTCGTGTTTGGAAAGGCTCGGCATTTGGTGGCGTGAAAGGTCGCTCTGAACTTCCGAAAATGGTCGAAGATTCAATGAAAGGCGACATCGAGTTAGAACCGTTTGTAACCCACACACTGACACTCGATCAAATCAATGAAGCCTTTGATTTAATGCACGAAGGTAAATCGATCCGCGCTGTTATTCATTACTAAGGCCCGCGATGAAACTGATTGAACAACATCAAATTTTCGGCGGTTCGCAACAAGTTTGGGCACATCATGCCCAAACGCTGCAATGCGAAATGAAATTTGCCGTCTATTTGCCGGATAATCAGGAGAATCGACCACTTGGTGTGATTTATTGGCTTTCCGGTTTGACTTGTACTGAACAAAATTTCATTACTAAATCAGGCTTTCAGCGTTATGCGGCTGAACATCAAGTGATTGTGGTTGCCCCCGATACCAGCCCTCGCGGAGAGCAAGTGCCGAACGATGCTGCTTATGATTTAGGGCAAGGTGCGGGCTTTTATCTTAATGCGACCGAGCAGCCTTGGGCGACGAATTATCAAATGTATGATTATATTTTGAACGAGTTGCCCCGTCTGATTGAGGAAAATTTTCCTACCAACGGCAAATGTTCCATTATGGGACATTCAATGGGCGGACACGGCGCATTGGTATTGGCATTGCGAAACCAAGAACGTTATCAAAGTGTTTCTGCCTTTTCGCCTATTTTGTCTCCAAGTCTCGTGCCTTGGGGAGAGAAAGCCTTTTCTGCTTATTTAGGAAAAGATCGCGAAAAATGGCAGCAATATGATGCCAACTCGCTCATTCAACAAGGCTATAAAGTGCAAGGTATGCGCATTGATCAGGGCTTAGAAGATGAGTTTTTGCCAACACAATTGCGTACCGAAGATTTTATCGAAACCTGTCGTGCGGCAAACCAGCCGATCGATGTGCGCTTCCATAAAGGCTACGATCATAGCTATTACTTCATCGCCAGTTTTATTGGTGAGCATATTGCGTATCATGCGGCATTTTTGAAGTAAGCCAAAGAAGTGATTCGTGAATCGATTAAACGTTGAAGTGAACGTTAATTTTTTCATGTTAATGAATTAAAAAGGCATCGGATTGATGCCTTTTGTTTTTATAAATGATAAAAAAGTGCTATTAAAATCAGCTACCTCCTAGAATCAGCATGAGGAGACCTTTACAAAATTTCCTCACTCATTCTACTTAAATATCCCCCCATTCCAATCCAACCCGTTGTTGAGAGGTAAAAAACGAAAAGGTCGTCTGAAAACCTGTTTTCAGACGGCCTTTTGTTGTTATCTATAACGGATCGTGCTTTATGTTGTTTCGCAGCAAAAGCAACCGCAAAAATATGCTGGGATTGTTTCTGTATGTCTTGTCAGGAAAAGGAAGAATAATGCTGGATTTCTAGAAAACGGTTAGGTTGATGCAAACGGGCAAATACGTTGAATTTTAGATATAAAAATTCAGACGACCTTGAGGGCGTTTCAAAGGTCGTCTGAAAATACAAATTCCGCTATAAACCGCAAGTTTTCGGCTTGTTTGCCAGAATGTTGATGATCTTTCGTTCAGGTTTGGATGGGGTGATTTTGATTTCACTTTCGTCTTCTTCGCTGCCGTCGGAATAGCGTTCAGGCATTTTTTCGCTGTCAAACGCCAAGTCGCCACCGTGTTTTAAGGTTTGACCGCGCTCCAAACCGACGAAGTCGAAAAGCTCTGGGTCGGCGAGATGGGAGGGGACGACGTTTTGCAGGGCGGAGAACATGGACTCGATACGTCCGGGGAAGCGCTTGTCCCAATCGCGTAGCATATCGCCTATGACTTGGCGTTGCAGGTTGGGCTGAGAGCCGCAGAGGTTGCACGGGATGATTGGGAACTGCTTCAGTTCGGCGTATTTAATCAAATCTTTTTCTTTTACATACGCCAGCGGGCGGATGACGATGTGTTCGCCGTTGTCGCTGACCAGTTTGGGCGGCATGGCTTTGAGTTTGCCGCCGTAAAACATATTTAAAAACATGGTGGCGAGGATGTCGTCGCGGTGGTGTCCCAAGGCGATTTTGGTGCAGCCCAATTCTTTTGCGGTACGGTAGAGGATGCCGCGGCGCAGGCGGCTGCACAGCGAACAAGTCGTTTTGCCTTCGTCCAACACGCGTTTGACGGTGGAGTAGGTGTCTTCTTCAACGATTTTATACGGCACACCTATGCTTTCGAGATAGGTCGGCAGCACTTCTTCGGGGAAGCCCGGCTGCTTTTGGTCGAGATTGACGGCAACCAGCTCGAAATCAATCGGCGCGCTGGCTTGGAGCTGGCGCAGGATGTCTAATAGGGCGTAGCTGTCTTTGCCGCCGGAGAGGCAGACCATGATTTTGTCGCCCGGCTCTATCATGTTGAAATCGTTAATCGCGTCGCCGACGGCGTGGCGCAGGCGTTTGTTGAGTTTGTTGTTTTCTAATTCTTGCTTGGTTTTTTTGGACATGGCAGTTTGTACTTTGAAATAAGGAAAAATTTAAGGGCGGTATTGTACCGCAAAAAGCGTTTGGAAACCGCATATTAGAAAAAGAATAGGGGGCGGATTTAGATTTGAAGTACAATATTTTTCTCAATAGAAAGATTTGTGTCTAGGATGGATTTCTTTGTCGTGTTGAGAATGGGATATCTGAATCGGAATCGGGTATGAATTGATAACAGATAGATGATTGCATATGTTTGGGAAATGATGGGAGTGATATTGTTTTGAAATTATAGAAGCCGGTTTCTGTGGTATACAGAAACCGGCTTGTACGAAACGTCTGAACAGGTGTCTATAGATATCTAAAATTTAGGAATAACGCTTTTTCAGACGACCTTTTATTCCCATCAGGGCAATTAACGGCTGCGTTCGATAAAACGGTAATAGGTTTCGCCGTCTTGGACGTAACCCAATTCCACACGGGCAATTTCAGAAATCGCTTCTTGACCGTTCGCTAAATCATCGACTTCCGCAGCAAGGAACTGATTGCGCAAAGTGAGCGTCTGGTTTTTTTCCTCCTGCACGGAAAGTTGTTCCTGCAATTCTTCCGTATGCCCGATACTGCCTTTTCCAAACCAAAGGCTGTATTGGCAGTAAGCAAGCGCGATGGATAAAACAACAGTTACCCACTTCATACATCAATACCTTTTCTTATTTGCCCAGTTGATAGAATGCGGCTTTGCCGGGGTAGTAGGCAGCTTCTGCCAATTCTTCCTCGATGCGCAGCAGTTGGTTGTATTTCGCCATGCGGTCGGAGCGGCTCAATGAGCCGGTTTTGATCTGCATACAGTTGGTAGCGACTGCCAAGTCGGCAATGGTGCTGTCTTCGGTTTCGCCCGAACGGTGGCTCATTACACTGGCGTAACGGCTGCGTTTTGCCAAGTCAACCGCTTGCAAGGTTTCGCTCAAAGTACCGATTTGGTTGACTTTGACCAGCAATGCGTTTGCCACGCCTTTTTCGATGCCTTCGGCAAGGATTTTCGGATTGGTTACGAACAAGTCATCGCCGACCAGTTGTACTTTGCTGCCGAGTTTTTCGGTAAGGAGTTTCCAGCCTTCCCAGTCGTTTTCATCCATACCGTCTTCGATGGAGATAATCGGGAATTCGTTAACCAAGCCCTCGAGGTATTCGGCAAATTCTGCGCTGGTGTAAGAACGGCCTTCGGCTTCCAAGTGGTATTTGCCGTCTTTGTAGAACTCGCTGGATGCGCAGTCCAAAGCAAACAAGACATCATCGCCTGCTTTGTAACCAGCGGCTTCGGTTGCTTCAACCATCAGTTGCAGGGCTTCTTTGTGGCTGTTCAGGTTAGGTGCGAAACCGCCTTCATCTCCGACAGTAGTCGGGAAGCCTTTACCGTCGCACAGTTTTTTCAGCGCGTGGAAAATTTCGGCGCCGCAGCGCAGGGCTTCGCGGAAGGATTTTGCGCCGACAGGCATAATCATAAATTCTTGAATGTTCAGGCTGTTATTGGCATGTTCGCCGCCGTTGATAACGTTCATCATCGGAACAGGCAAAGCCATAGGACCGGCGCCGCCCAAGTAACGGTACAGCGGCAGACCTGAATCTTCGGCAGCCGCGCGGGCAACAGCCATAGAAACTGCCAAAGTAGCATTCGCACCCAAATTGCCTTTGTTTTCAGTGCCGTCCAGCTCGATCATGATTTTGTCGATGTAGGACTGTTCGTTGGCATCGATGCCGATCAGGGCTTGGGCAATTTGGTTGTTGACGTGTTCAACTGCTTTCAATACGCCTTTGCCCGAGTAGCGGGATTTGTCGCCGTCGCGAAGTTCCAAAGCCTCTTTTTGACCGGTAGACGCACCGCTCGGTACGGCGGCACGGCCCATTACGCCGGACTCCAGCAATACATCGCATTCTACGGTGGGGTTGCCGCGTGAATCCAAAATCTCGCGGGCAAAAATATCAACGATTGCGCTCATGAATATTCTCCAAATGAGGATGAAAAAAGAAAAGTAGCTTTGTTACATTTCAGACGACCTGTGAGTATCGCTGAAAGCACATCAACGGCGATTATACCGATGGTGGCGCCAAAACTGCTATGAAACCGACTGTAAGTTTGTTTCACGTCAACATCGGTTTGCACAGGGAGCAATATATGCTCAAACAGCCCCGTATTCTAACAGTTTTTGAGATTTTAGGGCAGGGTAACTTGCTGTAAAGGCTTGGTTTGGAAGGTCGTCTGAAAAAACGAAATTTGTTTCAATTGTCAGGTTTCTAATTGATGGCATAATAGTTATTTAGGCTGGAATTTAATTGAGCGTTCTGATTTTCAAAAAAAAAATTGAATTTTTATTTAAGTTCACATAGAAAGAGATGCTATGATGCCGATGAGTTAAGGTTGGAATAAGGAATAAAGAATAAAATAAAAAAATAATAAGCTGGAAAATAGGGATTTATATAAAATTTATATGGACATCAGTTATGTGGAAGCCAATAGAGATCTTGTTTGAAGAGTCTGATGATGAAGGTTTATCTTATATCTATTTTGATTTGGGAGATTTTCATTACTTCACTTTAACCTTCAATCAAAACGAAGACGATAAAATCTATTTTGAGTTTAATGAGCAAACTTTTTCAATTGAGAGTAATGATGTTGCTTATAATTTAATTGATCACGTTTTATCTTTTGATTTTGGGGAAGATATTCAGGAATCTCTGAAAATTAAAAAACACATCGAAATTGATATAGACGAAAGCATTAATATGATGGCATTTAGGAAAACACTGGAAAATATTTTTATGGCTAAGGAAGTGTAGCTGATTTTCTATATTTTTAAGAAATAGTTGCAAGGTAAAATATGATGATTAAAGGCTTATAGATAAAACCAGTGCTTGTATAGTAGATTAACTTTAAACCAGTACGGCGTTACCTCGCCTTGTCCTGATTTAAATTTAATCCACTATATTGTGAATAAGAGGTCGTCTGAAAATATTTTCAGTAATCTTGCCGGTTTTGAATATGGACATGCCTTATGAATTTTTATAAAATTCGCGCATCATTTTCAACAAGGTTAATGTATGAAGAAAATATTATTAGGCGCTTTCATTGCATCAGTGTATATGCCTATTGCACTGGCTGATACCTGCGAAAAACCAAAATTATCCGGCAGAGAAGGTTATGACACGGTTTATTGTCTGAATGAAGAAGGCTTGTCTATGGTTACTAAGCCGGGTAACGAGAAGATTCCTTTTTTGTATGGTTTTGTCAATCGACAAGGGAAAGTTATTGTTCCGCTCAAATATTACGTTGCCCGCGATTTTTCTGAAGGATTGGCAGCAGTTTGTAAAATAGTAGGAAAATCAGATCAGATTTTATGCGGTTATATCAATGCCAGTGGTAAAGAAGTTATTCCTTTAAAATTTCAAGACTTGCCTGGTGATTTTGAACAAGGTATTGCTCCTGTCAAACAAAAAGGCAGATGGGGCTTTATTGACAAAAATGGCAAAGTTGTCATTCCGTTTCAATATGTTAAAGCCGATTCATTCAGTGAAGGACTGGCTGCAGTTGTCACTGCTGATACAAATAAATATGGCTATATCAATACAAAAGGTGAGATGGTTATTCCACCAAAATATGAAGAGGCTTTTTATTTTAATGAAGGTGTAGCCGCTGTTCAGATTCTTGATAAATGGGGTTATATCGATAAAAGAAATCAGTGGGTAATTCCTGCGCGATATAAAAGCGCTTCTAATTTTGAAGATGGTATGGCAAGGGTTTCACAAAATGATAAATACGGTTATATCGATAAAAAGGGAAAGGTAGTTATCCCCTTTAAATATGAATATTTAGGTTCATTGAGTGAGGGTTTGATTGGTGCGGAATTAAACGGCAAATTCGGCTATTTAGATAAAACTGGCAAAGTGGTTATCCCGTTCAAATTTGGTACTTTCAATGATTTCCAAAATGGTGTAGCACTTGTTAATATGAAGAATATGTTTAAAGACGAAGATTTTAGTGAAGATGAATTCTTTTATATTGATAAGCAAGGCAAGCCAGTTGAAGTGGAATAACGATTTGTAATTTTTTTGTAAGTAAGGTCGTCTGAAAAGCTTTTCAGACGACCTTTTTTCACTTTACCTTAGCGGTGATAGTTTGGTGCTTCTTTGGTAATTTGAACATCGTGAACGTGTGATTCGCTCATGCCCGCAGAGGTGATTTCTACAAATTCCGCTTTTTCGTGCATTTCTGCGATATTGGCGCAGCCCAAATAGCCCATGCTGGAACGCAGGCCACCGGTCAGTTGGTGAATAATGTTCACAATCGGACCTTTGTAGGGAACGCGGCCTTCGATACCTTCGGGGACATATTTGTCGGTGCTGTCGGTTTTATCTTGGAAGTAGCGGTCGGCGGAGCCTTGGCTCATTGCACCCAGAGAACCCATGCCGCGGTAGGATTTGTACGAGCGGCCTTGGTAGAGTTCGATTTCGCCCGGTGCTTCTTCCGTACCGGCAAACATACCGCCGAGCATGACGCTGTATGCGCCCGCTGCCAAGGCTTTGGCGATGTCGCCGGAGAAGCGGATGCCGCCGTCGGCAATCAGTGGAACGCCGGTGCCTTTGAGGGCTTCGGCAACGTTGTGAATGGCGGTCAGTTGCGGCACGCCTACGCCTGCAACGATACGGGTGGTGCAAATCGAACCCGGTCCGATACCGACTTTGACAGCATCTGCACCTGCTGCGACCAAATCCAAAGCGGCTTTGGCGGTTGCGATATTGCCGCCGATGACTTGGATGTGCGGATAGGTTTCTTTCACCCATTTCACGCGCTCGATAACGCCTTGGCTATGGCCGTGTGCAGTATCGACGACGATGACGTCGACTCCTGCTCCGACCAAGGCTTTTACGCGCTCTTCGGTGTCACCGCCGGTGCCGACTGCCGCGCCTACGCGCAAACGGCCTTCGGAGTCTTTGTTGGCATTTGGAAACTCGGTGGTTTTCAAAATATCTTTTACGGTAATCAAGCCTTTAAGCTCGTCTTTTTCGTTCAAGACCAAAACGCGCTCGACTTTATGTTCGTGCATCAGTTCGCGCGCTTCGTCGATGCTTGTGCCTTCGGGAACGGTAACCAAGCGTTCGCGCGGGGTCATGATGGCGGAAACGGGCAGGTCGAGGCGGTTTTCAAAACGCAGGTCGCGGTTGGTAACGATACCTACTACTTTGCCGTTTTCAACGACGGGCAGGCCGGACATTTTGCGTTTGCGTTGCGCGCGCATTTCCAATACTTCGCGGATGAGTGTCGTCGGGGCAACCGTTACCGGGTCTTTCACCACGCCGCTCTCATGGCGTTTCACTTTGGAAACGGCACGCGCCTGCATTTCGGGTGTCATGTTTTTATGGATAATGCCGATACCGCCTTCTTGCGCCATAGAAATGGCGAGGCGTGCTTCGGTAACGGTGTCCATCGCGGCGGAAAGTAAGGGGAGGTTGAGCGTGATTTCGCGGGTGAGCTTGGTTTGAAGTTTAACGTCTCGTGGCAGCACGGTTGAATGTGCAGGAACCAACAAAACATCGTCGAAAGTATAGGCTTTTTCTACGATACGCATGATGCTCAGTCTTTCAGTTTGTGCAAGATGCACGGCATTATAACACCCGCTAAGATTTGTTGACAGCGGATTGTTTGCAATTTGAGATTATTTTTTTACGACACCATTACGATGCATATTTTTGAATTAATATGACATATTTTTAAAAATCAAGTAGAATAGGGTCGTCTGAAAACACGTTTACGATGAAAACAAAATGAACAAATCATCTTTATCCTTATTTTTGCTTGGCGTTTTGTATGCTGCCGGAGCAATGGCCGGAAATAATGTTTATACATGGAAAAGCGGCAGTGGCAGTACCAGCTACTCCGATACGCCTAATCGTTTGCAGCCGGAACGTTCGAATATTGTGAACATTCGAACCCGTAACGTGACGCCTGCGGTTGCCAAACCGGAAAATGCCCAAGAAGGGACGCTGTCAGAACAGCAGGCTAAGCTGAACGAGAAGATTTTGGCGCAGAATAAGCAGGTTGAGGAGCAGAATAAGAAGGTTGAAGAAGAAAACCGCAAAAATAAAGAAGACAACTGTCGGATTGCCCGCGTAAACCGTCAGTTTGCGGAAAGTGCGCGCACTGCAAATCGTGATGATTTGATTAAACATTATCAAAGCGATATCAATAAATATTGCAATTGAAATTGGATTGAAACAGCAAATAAGGCATACAGTTATAACTATAACCGTATGCCTTATTGTTTTTAGCTTTCTTTGCAAAGTTGCCCTCTGAGCATTCAACAGGGTTCACCCATTGATAATGGTGTATTGGAAAAATCCAGGGTTCAGTTTTGATTTTGCTGCACAATGTATTCCAAAGCATGTTGCGCGAGCGTATTGCCTTGGGCGGCGGCTTTTTCAAACCAAGATTTTGCCTGGGTAAAGTTTTGGGTTACCCCTTGTCCGTTTTCGTATAAAACGCCTAAGTTGTTTTGGGCGTTGGCATTGCCTTGTTCTGCCGCTTTTTTGTACCAATATTTTGCCTTGGGATAATTTTGGGTAACGCCTTGTCCCTCTGCATACATGATGCCTAAATTATATTGCGCTTTGGCATTGCCTTTCTTGGCGGCTTTTTCAAACCATGACTTGGCAAGTTTATAATCTTGGCCTACGCCTTCACCTGAGTAATACATCAAACCCAAGTAAAATTGCGCACTGTCTTCCCCTTGGTCTGCTGCTTTGTGAAACCAAGTTTTTGCCTGTATATAGTCTTGTGGAACGCCTATACCGGCATAGTGAATGATGCCTAAATCAAACGCTGCTTCTGCATTGCCCTGTTCGGCTGCCTTTTCCCACCAAAATTTGGCTTGGCGATAGTCTTGTGCCGTTCCTTGACCTTCGTAATAAATGATTCCAAGATTGAATTGCGCTTCGGCGTTGTCGTTGTGCGCTGCTTTTTCAAACCAGTATTTAGCCTGCTCGTAATCCTGCGTTGTGCCTATGCCTTTTGCATACATAGTGCCTAAGTCAAGTTGAGAGCGGGTGTCCCCCTGTTTCGCCATTTCTTGAATCAATCGGAAGGCTTGGTTTTCACTGTTTTGAGAGATATTGTGACGCGGGGTGTAATGTGGTTTTGCCGCATAAGCCTGCATTCCTGAGATGGAAAGCAGGATGGTTAGGATAAGTGTTTTAGACGTAATGTTCATGACTATAAAATATAATTGGTATTAAGAGAGTCGATTGTCTATATTAACTTGTCTTAAAAATGAAGTAAATCAAATATGGACGATTTGAACAATATAGGGATGAAAGGTCGTCTGAAATTGCCACAATTCCCCAAATCCCGATAAAATCGTCCTTCATAACCATATTTTTAGGACACGCCGTGCAAGGACTTAATTATTGCCGTCAGAAGGCAGAGGAAAGCCGCTCCAGTTTTTTGTCGGGCTTCCGTTTCCTGCCGCAGGAAAAGCGGGATGCGATAACGGTTTTGTATGCTTTTTGCCGCGAATTGGACGATGTGGTCGATGACTGTTCCGATCCGAATGTGGCGCAGGCAACGTTGAACTGGTGGCGCGGCGATTTGGACAAGGTATTCGGCGGCGTGATGCCGGAGCATCCGGTTAATCAGGCTTTGCGGCAGGTCAAGGAAACCTTCAAGCTTCCGAAATATGAACTGGAAGCCTTAATCGACGGGATGCAGATGGATTTGGTTCAGGCGCGTTACGGCAGTTTTGAAGAGTTGAAACTGTATTGCCACCGCGTCGCCGGCGTAGTCGGCTGCCTGATTGCTCGGATTTTGGGATTTTCAGACGACCGAACGCTGGAATACGCCGATAAAATGGGCCTTGCGCTGCAACTGACGAACATTATCCGCGATGTCGGCGAGGATGCACGCAACGGTCGGATTTACCTGCCGATGGAGGAAATGCAGCGGTTTGACGTGCCTGCAAGCGTGATTATGCAGTGTAAGCCGACGGATAATTTTACCGAACTGATGCGCTTTCAAGTTTCACGCGCCCGTGAGACTTATCGTGAGGCGATGTCGCTCTTGCCCGCCGCCGATAAAAAATCTCAAAAAGTCGGATTGGTCATGGTGGCGATTTATTACGCGTTGCTGAACGAAATCGACCGCGACGGCGCGCAAAACGTTCTGACTTATAAAATTGCCATTCCTTCACCTCGCAAAAAGCGTATTGCTCTGAAAACCTGGTTATTCGGATTTAAGCCATGAACACTCTGCATCTTCGCCCGAAAATTGCCGTCGTCGGCGCAGGCTGGGCAGGTTTGTCTGCCGCAGTGTCGTTGGCGCGCCGTGCCGATGTTACTGTGTTTGAAGCCGGCCGGCAGGCGGGCGGACGGGCGCGTACTTTGGCTGGGAGCGCTGACGGATTCAGTTTTTTGGACAATGGGCAGCATATTTTGCTCGGTGCCTATCACGGCGTATTGACGCTGATGGAGCACATCGGTGCTGACCCTGAAGCCGCTTTTTGCCGTTTGCCGCTGCAATGGCATATGTATGAAGGTTTGCAGTTTCAAAGTACGAACCTTCCTTCGCCGCTGCATATTTTGACCGGCATATTGCGTGCTAAAAACGTTTCGTTTTCACTGAAAACCAAGCTGTTATCTGATATGTCCGCGTTGCAGCATTACGCACGCGGCAAGCGCGCTGATTTGGCTGTTGCCCAATGGCTGCGGCAGCGCAATGTCCCGCGCAGGCTGGTTACAGAGTTTTGGCAGCCGCTGGTGTGGGGCGCGCTCAATACGCCCTTGGAACACGCAAGTTTGCGGGTATTGTGCAATGTGTTGTCCGACGGCGTATGGGCGGATAAATCCGGCAGCGACTACCTTTTACCCAAGCGCGATTTGGGCGCAATCATCGCCGAACCTGCGCTGGCAAAACTCAAGCAATTCGGTACGGATATTCGTCTTGAAACCCGTGTGGGTCGTCTGAAAAACCTTCTTGACGGACGGGTCGTTGTGAATGATGAGGCTTTTGATGCCGTTATTGTTGCGACTGCGCCGTATCATGCCGTTCATCTTTTCCCTGAAGATACCCCGGGCTATATTCAGACGACCTATCAAAACCTCCAATACCACTCGATTACTACCATCTATCTTCGCTATGCCGTTCCTGTCCATCTGCCCGCGCCGCTGACCGGATTTGCCGATGGTACGGCACAATGGCTGGTGTATCGTGGTGCACTTGGTTTGCCGGCAAACGAAGTCGCTGCCGTCATCAGCGTTTCCGACCATGTCGGCGCGTTTAAAAGCCAAGAGTGGGCAGAGAAAGTCCATGCCGACGTAAAACGCATCTGCCCTTATTTGGACGAACCCGAAGCCGTCCGCGTCATCACTGAAAAACGCGCGACCACAGCCTGCACGCCTGATTCCGCCACTCCCGATTTTGCTTGGTTGCACCAGCGGCGCATCTATCCGGCAGGCGACTACCTGCACCCGCGCTATCCGGCTACGCTGGAAGCGGCGGTACAGTCGGGTTTGACGGCTGCGGAAATGTGTTTGGCAGAAATCAATCTGAAACAAAGGGATAGAGATGCTCAGTCCTTGCTTTGACTGAGCTATTAAAGCTAAAGCTTGGCGTGAATGTTACGCAAAAAGGTCGTCTGAAAACGTTTGGCAGATTAAATCTGTGTTTTCAGACGACCTTTGTTGATGGTGGTTGCATGATCTAAATATTTGGATCCGACTACGGATGACACATTGTCTCAATCGGCGCATAATCGCCGAATTGACTCAATATAGTGGCTTAACTTTAAACTAGGACGGCGTTGCCTCGCCTTAGCTCAAAGAGAACGATTCTCTAAGGTGCTGAAGCACCAAGTGAATCGGTTCCGTACTATCTGTACTGTCTGCAGCTTCGTCGCCTTGTCCTGATTTAGTTAATCCACTATATCTGCAACGGCGTTGTTGTATTCGGTTCAAAGACAATCTGGATAGGAAATGTCTCATACCCTGTCGGACGAGACCATACGAAGCAACGCCATTCATTGAATATACACCAGACTTAAAACCGCAAAGGAAATCGGATGCAAAACTACCTGACCCCAAATTTTTCATTCGCCCCCATGATTCCCGAACGCGCCCTCGGCAGCCGCGTCTGGGATACCGAAGGCCGTGAATACATCGACTTGTCGGGCGGTATTGCGGTCAACGCGTTGGGACATTGCCATCCCGATTTGATTGCCGCGCTGGCGGAGCAGTCGCAAAAATTGTGGCACATTTCCAATATCTACACCACCAAACCCGCACAGGAATTGGCGCAAAAGCTGGTAGAACATACCTTCGCCGACAAAGTATTCTTTTGCAATTCCGGCGCGGAAGCCAACGAAGCCGCGCTGAAACTGGCGCGAAAATACGGGCGCGATCATTTTGGCGGACACAAAACCGAAATCATCTCCTGCCTAAATAGCTTCCACGGCCGCACGCTGTTTACCGTCTCAGTCGGCGGTCAGCCCAAATACAGCAAAGACTATGCGCCGCTGCCGCAAGGCATTACCCATGTTCCGTTCAACGATATTGCCGCATTGGAAGCTGCCATCAACGAAAACACTTGCGCCGTAATCATCGAGCCGATTCAAGGCGAAAGCGGCATCCTGCCTGCCACGCAGGAATATCTGCAAGCCGCGCGCCGTTTGTGCGACGAACACGGCGCATTACTGATTTTGGACGAAGTGCAAACCGGCATGGGGCACACGGGCAAACTGTTCGCCTACGAGCATTACGGCATTACGCCCGATATTCTCAGTTCCGCCAAAGCCTTAGGTGGCGGCTTCCCCATCGGCGCAATTCTGACCACCGATAAAATCGCCCCGACCTTCGGGCCGGGTACGCACGGCTCGACTTTCGGCGGTAATCCGATGGCGTGCGCCGTCGGCAGCCGCGCGTTCGACATCATCAACGCACCCGAAACCTTGGTGCACGTGGAAAAACAAGGACAAAAATTTCAGACGACCTTGCGGGGATTAGGCGAGAAAACCGGCGTATTTAAAGAAGTCCGCGGCATGGGGCTGCTCATCGGCTGCGTGCTGGCGGACCAATACCAAGGCCGCGCTTCAGAAATTACCGCCGCTGCGCTGAAACACGGCCTGATGGTATTGGTTGCCGGAGCCGATGTCGTGCGTTTCGCCCCCAGCCTGCTGTTAAACGATGAGGATATGGCGGAAGGGCTGGAACGCTTGGAGGCTGCATTAACGGAATGGCTCGTCTGAATTTGATTGATTTTATTTAACTGTTAACAAATTTGATGAAGTATTTCTATTCGGCTGATAATGGAAAATACGACCCTTTGTTGGTTTTGGAAAATAATTAATCTAAAAATTTTCTTTTTTGTTTAAAAGCGAGCAGAATTTAATCAAATCCATATACCCATTGTTCAGAATAAAACCGATGTTATAAATTGTAATTTGCCAGTTATTCCAATTACTGATACGATTTGCGGCGGAATAAATTCAAATAAATGACTCATTGCGCCCTTTATTTTCAATTTTATTTTTAATTAATTGATAATATTAGGGTAATTGTGGTTTTGCGTTTGATTTAATTTTAGGAATTTTCGTTTTTGTATATCAATTTTCGCAAACGAAAACATTAGGGGTATAACCCTCTGTCATTGAATAACACTCAACATAAGGATAGATACTATGTCCACCCAATTACACGATGTTGACCCGATTGAAACCCAAGAGTGGTTGGACGCGTTAAGCTCAGTTCTAGAATACGAAGGCAGCGAACGCGCACAATACTTGTTGGAACATCTGGTTAAATACAGCCGCGACAAAGGCGTCCGTATGCCTCACGGCACAACCACCCCGTATTTGAATACCGTTTCGGTTGAAGACGAAAAAGGCATTCCGGGCGATCAAAACATCGAACACCGCATCCGTGCATTCGTGCGCTGGAACGCTGCCGCCATCGTATTGCGCGCCGGTAAAAAAGATTTGGAGCTGGGTGGTCATATCGCATCTTTCCAATCTGCCGCAACCATGTACGAAGTGGGTTTCAACCACTTCTGGAAAGCTAAAGGCGAAGGTGAAGAAGGTGATTTGATATTCTTCCAAGGCCACGTTTCTCCAGGTATCTATGCCCGCGCTTTCGTTGAAGGCCGTCTGACTGAAGACCAACTGAACAATTTCCGTCAGGAAGTGGACGGACATGGTCTGCCTTCTTACCCGCATCCGCACTTGCTGCCTGATTTCTGGCAATTCCCGACCGTATCTATGGGTTTGGGTCCGATCATGGCGATTTACCAAGCCCGTTTCCTGAAATACTTGGAATCCCGCGGTCTGGCAAAAACCAAAGGCCGTAAAGTATGGTGTTTCTGCGGCGACGGCGAAATGGACGAACCCGAATCACAAGGCGCCATCGCATTGGCTGCACGCGAAGGTTTGGACAACCTGATTTTCGTCATCAACTGTAACCTGCAACGTTTGGACGGTCCTGTCCGCGGTAACGGCAAAATCATCCAAGAATTGGAAGGCAACTTTGCCGGCGCCGGCTGGAATGTTGTCAAAGTCATTTGGGGCCGCCGTTGGGACCGCCTCTTGGCAAAAGACAAAGACGGCATCCTGCGCAAACGCATGGAAGAATGTTTGGACGGCGACTACCAAACTTACAAATCCAAAGACGGCGCGTACGTCCGCGAACACTTCTTCAATACTCCTGAATTGAAAGCATTGGTTGCCGATATGACCGATGACGAAATTTGGGCATTGAACCGCGGCGGTCACGACCCTCAAAAAGTGTACAACGCTTATGACCGCGCAGCTAACCATGCAGACGGCAAACCTACCGTAATTTTGGCGAAAACCATTAAAGGTTATGGTATGGGTGCATCCGGTGAAGGTCAAAACGTTGCCCACCAAGCCAAAAAAATGGACAAGGCGTCTCTGAAACAATTCCGCGACCGCTTTGACATTCCGGTTACCGACGAGCAAATCGACAGCGGCGATCTGCCTTACCTGACTTTCGCTCCCGACAGCGAAGAGTACAAATACCTGCACGCACGTCGCGAAGCTTTGGGCGGCTACCTGCCTCAACGCAAGCCTACCCAAGAAGTTCTGGAAGTGCCTGAGTTGTCTGCATTTGAGACTCAACTGAAATCCAGTGGCGACCGTGAATTCTCGACCACTATGGCATTTGTCCGCATTCTGTCTACTCTGTTGAAAGACAAAAAAATCGGCAAACGCGTCGTACCTATCGTTCCTGACGAAAGCCGTACCTTCGGTATGGAAGGTATGTTCCGCCAATACGGTATTTGGAATCCGAAAGGCCAACAATATACCCCGCAAGACAAAGACCAACTGATGTTCTATAAAGAGTCTGTTGACGGTCAAATCCTGCAAGAAGGTATTAACGAGCCTGGCGCGATGGCTGACTGGATTGCTGCAGCGACCAGCTATGCCAACAGCGACTTCGCGATGATTCCGTTCTACATTTACTATTCTATGTTCGGTTTCCAACGTGTCGGCGACTTGGCATGGGCTGCCGGCGATATGCACGCGCGCGGCTTCCTGTTGGGCGGTACTGCCGGTCGTACAACCTTGAACGGCGAAGGCCTGCAACACGAAGACGGCCACAGCCATATTCAAGCCGATTTGATCCCGAACTGTGTAACATACGATCCGACCTTCCAATACGAAGTAGCCGTTATCGTACATGATGGCCTGCGCCGTATGTACGTCAACCATGAAGACGTGTTCTACTACATCACCCTGATGAACGAGAACTACACTCATCCGGACATGCCCGAAGGCGTGGAACAAGACATCCTGAAAGGTATGTACTTGTTGAAAGCCGGCGGTAAAGGCGACAAGAAAGTTCAATTGATGGGTTCCGGTACCATCCTGCAAGAAGTGATTGCCGGTGCCGAATTGTTGAAAGCCGACTTCGGCGTAGAAGCAGATATTTGGTCTTGCCCGTCCTTCAACCTGTTGCACCGCGATGCCATCGAAGCAGAACGTTTCAACCGCCTGCATCCGCTGGAAGCTGAAAAAGTGCCTTTCGTGACCTCTCAACTGCAAGGTCATGATGGTCCGGTTATCGCCGCTACCGACTATATCCGCAGCTATGCCGACCGTATCCGCGCGTACATCCCGAACGACTACCATGTCTTGGGTACCGATGGTTTCGGCCGTTCCGACAGCCGTGCCAACCTGCGCCGCTTCTTTGAAGTGGACCGCTACAACGTTGCCGTGGCAGCATTGAGCGCATTAGCAGAACAAGGCAAAGTCAGCAAAGAAACCGTTCAGCAAGCCATCGAAAAATACGGCATCAATGCCGACGTGGCTCCAAGCTGGAAACGCTAATCCTGTTTTCAGACGACCTCAAAGTCAATTTGCTTGCGGGGTCGTCTGAATCAAGAATACGTTGACGATTTGTATAACGGATAAACCTCCAGTTAACAAGCAGCGGGCGCAAGTCGTGCAAAAAGCTCGAAGTGCAGAAAGGCTGCTCTGGAAATGGTTATCCGTGCCGGAAAACATAAGTGATGTCGTCTGAAACTGTTTTTCAGACGACCTCAAACCGAAATCATCAAAGGAACTCAAATGAGTATCGTAGAAATCAAAGTACCCGATATCGGCGGTCATGAAAACGTCGATATCATCGCAGTAGAAGTCAAAGCGGGCGACACCATCGCCGTTGACGACACCCTGATTACTCTGGAAACCGACAAAGCCACTATGGACGTACCTGCCGATGCAGCAGGCGTTGTGAAAGAAGTGAAAGTCAAAGTTGGCGACAAAATCTCCGAAGGCGGCGTGATTCTGACCGTTGAAACCGGTGCTGCCGCTGCTGAAGCCGCTCCGGCTCCTGTCGCTGAAGCACAACCTGCGCCTGCCGCTGCACCCGCTGCCGCTCCCGCAGGCGGTGCAACCGTTCAAGTAGCCGTTCCTGATATTGGCGGTCATACTGATGTAGATGTAATCGCCGTTGAAGTTAAAGTTGGCGACACCGTTGCCGAAGATGACACGCTGATTACTTTGGAAACCGACAAAGCGACCATGGATGTACCTTGTACTGCTGCCGGTGTCGTTAAAGCCGTATTCCTGAAAGTCGGCGACAAAGTATCCGAAGGTACTGCCATTATCGAAGTGGAAACCGCCGGTTCTGCCGCCGCTCCCGCTCCTGCTCAAGCCGCTGCACCGGCAGCAGCACCCGCTCCGGCTGCTGCGCTTGCCGCCGCTCCGGCTCCTGTTGCCGCTCCTGCACCTGCCGCAGCCAAAATCGACGAAGCCGCTTTCGCCAAAGCACACGCGGGTCCTTCCGCACGCAAACTGGCGCGCGAATTGGGCGTAGATTTGGGTCAAGTCAAAGGTACCGGCTTGAAAGGCCGTATCATGGGCGACGACATTAAAGCCTTTGTGAAATCCGTGATGCAAGGCGGTGCGGCGAAACCTGCTGCTGCCGGCGCATCTTTGGGCGGCGGTCTGGACTTGCTGCCGTGGCCTAAAGTGGACTTCTCCAAATTCGGTAATGTCGAAGTTAAAGAATTGTCCCGCATTAAGAAAATTTCCGGTCAAAACCTGTCCCGCAACTGGGTTGTGATTCCGCACGTTACCGTTCACGAAGAAGCGGACATGACCGAATTGGAAGAATTCCGCAAACAGTTGAACAAAGAATGGGAACGCGAAGGCGTGAAACTGTCCCCGTTGGCGTTCATCATCAAAGCCTCCGTTTCTGCGCTGAAAGCCTTCCCTGAATTCAACGCTTCTTTGGACGGCGACAATCTGGTTCTGAAAAACTACTTCAATATCGGTTTCGCAGCCGATACGCCGAACGGCTTGGTTGTTCCCGTCATCAAAGACGTAGATCAAAAAGGTCTGAAAGAAATCAGCCAAGAGCTGACCGAATTGTCTAAAAAAGCCCGCGAAGGCAAGCTCAAACCGCAAGAAATGCAAGGTGCATGCTTTACCATTTCCAGCTTGGGCGGCATTGGCGGTACAGGCTTTACTCCGATTGTGAACGCACCTGAAGTTGCTATCTTGGGCGTGTGCAAATCCCAAATCAAACCGGTTTGGAACGGCAAAGAGTTCGCTCCTCGCCTGATGTGTCCGTTGAGCCTGTCCTTCGACCACCGCGTTATCGACGGTGCTGCCGGTATGCGCTTCACCGTATTCCTGGCGAACCTGTTGAAAGACTTCCGCCGCATTACCCTGTAATCCGAGCGTATTTCAGACGACCTTCGGCAAACAACCTGACAGGTCGTCTGAAAACAGAAGTCCGAATATCATTCAGAAAGATTAGACATGAGCTTAGTTGAATTGAAAGTGCCCGACATTGGCGGACACGAAAATGTAGATATTATCGCGGTTGAAGTGAACGTAGGCGACACCATCGCCGTTGACGATACCCTGATTACCTTGGAAACCGACAAAGCGACGATGGACGTACCTGCCGAAGTTGCTGGCGTGGTCAAAGAAGTCAAAGTCAAAGTCGGCGACAAAATCTCCGAAGGCGGCTTGATCGTAGTCGTTGAAGCCGAAGGCGCGGCTGCCGCTCCTAAAGCTGAAGCACCTGCTGCTGCCCCTGCGCAAGAAGCCCCTAAAGCTGCCGCACCTGCACCGCAAGCGGCGCAATTCGGCGGTTCTGCCGATGCAGAGTACGACGTGGTCGTATTGGGTGGCGGCCCCGGCGGTTACTCCGCTGCATTTGCCGCTGCTGACGAAGGTCTGAAAGTTGCCATCGTCGAGCGTTACAAAACCTTGGGCGGCGTTTGCTTGAACGTCGGCTGTATCCCTTCCAAAGCCTTGTTGCACAACGCTGCCGTTATCGACGAAGTGCGCCACTTGGCTGCAAACGGCATCAAATACCCTGAGCCCGAACTCGACATCGACATGCTGCGCGGCTACAAAGACGGCGTGGTTTCCCGCCTGACTACCGGTTTGGCAGGCATGGCAAAAGGCCGCAAAGTGGACGTTATCCAAGGCGACGGTCAATTCTTAGATCCGCACCACTTGGAAGTGTCTCTGACTACCGGCGATGTGTACGAGCAAGCTACGCTTACCGGCGAGAAAAAAATCGTTGCGTTCAAAAACTGTATCATCGCAGCGGGCAGCCGCGTAACCAAGCTGCCGTTTATCCCTGAAGATCCGCGCATCATCGATTCCAGCGGCGCATTGGCTCTGAAAGAAGTACCGGGCAAGCTGTTGATTATCGGCGGCGGTATCATCGGCCTTGAAATGGGTACGGTTTACAGCACGCTGGGTTCACGTCTTGACGTCGTTGAAATGATGGACGGCCTGATGCAAGGTGCAGACCGCGATTTGGTGAAAGTATGGCAGAAACAAAACGAATACCGTTTTGACAACATCATGATCAACACCAAAACCGTCGCAGTCGAGCCGAAAGAAGACGGCGTTTACGTTACCTTCGAAGGTGCAAACGCGCCGAAAGAGCCGCAACGCTACGATGCCGTATTGGTTGCCGCCGGCCGTGCGCCTAACGGCAAACTCATCAGCGCCGAAAAAGCAGGCGTTGCCGTAACCGACCGAGGCTTCATCGAAGTCGACAAACAAATGCGTACCAATGTGCCGCACATCTACGCCATCGGCGACATCGTCGGTCAGCCTATGCTGGCGCACAAAGCCGTTCATGAAGGCCACGTTGCCGCTGAAAACTGCGCCGGACACAAAGCTTACTTCGACGCACGCGTGATTCCGGGCGTGGCTTACACCGCTCCCGAAGTGGCATGGGTTGGCGAAACCGAATTGTCTGCCAAAGCATCCGGCCGCAAAATTACCAAAGCCAACTTCCCGTGGGCGGCTTCCGGCCGTGCGATTGCCAACGGTTGCGATAACGGCTTCACCAAGCTGATTTTTGATGCCGAAACCGGCCGTATCATCGGCGGCGGTATCGTCGGTCCGAACGGCGGCGATATGATTGGCGAAATCTGCTTGGCCATCGAAATGGGCTGCGACGCTGAAGACATCGGCAAAACCATCCATCCGCACCCGACCTTGGGCGAATCTATCGGTATGGCTGCCGAAGTGGCGCTGGGTACTTGTACCGACCTGCCGGCTCAAAAGAAAAAATAAGTGTATTCAGTCAGTTGAATTAAACTGCTGATATTGCATTTATCAGTCAAAGGTCGTCTGAATCTTTCAGACGACCTTTTCGTCAAACAGAATAGTGGATTATAGTGGATGAACAAGAATGCGTGTCTAAGCTCCAAGTGAGCCATTTAGTCATGCTTTAAAACAGCAAGCAAACGAGTTCGGCAGGATTGATACTGTCAGCGGCTTGTTTCATGCTTATCTATCAACAATAAAAACAAACCGTTTAACGGTTGACCCCATACATTCAGAGGTCGTCTGAAACCATATCGCAGATTTTCAGACGACCTTTCCCCAGTTTTATCAGATACAAGAAATAATTTATGAACGAAATAATCCCGGATTCCACCGTTCCTGAAGCGCACAAACGCTCCATCCGCAGCTTTGTGTTGCGTCAAGGGCATATGACTGCGGCGCAGCAGCGTGCCATTGATACGATGTGGCCGCAATTCGGCATCGATTACCAAGATTCCGTGTTGGACTTGAATCAGCGTTTCGGCAGCGACCGTCCCAAGGTGTTGGAAATCGGTTTCGGCATGGGCGTGGCAACTGTTGAAATTGCCAAGCGCCTGCCTGATACCGACTTTTTGGCGATTGATGTGCACGGTCCCGGCGTCGGCAACATTTTGAAATTGATTGAAGAAGAACACATCGGCAATATCCGCGTGATGCGGCACGATGCGGTCGAAGTGGTCGAAAATATGCTTTCAGACGACGTGCTCGACGGCATCCACATTTTCTTTCCCGACCCTTGGCACAAAAAACGCCATAACAAACGCCGCTTGGTGCAAACGCCATTTGTGCAGAAACTGCTGCCCAAGCTGAAAGTCGGTGGTTATATCCATTTGGCGACCGACTGGGAAGAATACGCGCAGCAGATGCTGGAAGTGTTGAGCGGTTTTGACAATTTGCAAAATACCGCCGCCGATTACGCGCCTACGCCCGACTACCGTCCCGAAACGAAATTTGAAGCCCGCGGCAAACGTTTGGGGCACGGCGTTTGGGATTTGGTTTTCAAACGCATCAAATAAACCGATTGGAGAATCTCCCATGTTTACAGGTATCGTCCAAGGTGTCGGTGAGATCATCGCCATCCGCGAACCGTCCGCCGATTTCCGTACCCATGTCGTCAAGCTGCCCGATGGGATGACCGAGCATCTGCAAATCGGCGCATCCGTCGCCAACAACGGCTGCTGCCTGACCATTACCCAAATCGACGGCGATACGGTCAGCTTTGATTTGATGAAAGAAACCTTGGAAAAGACCAATTTAGGTCGTCTGAAAACGGGAGATGCCGTCAATCTCGAACGTGCCGCCCGTTTCGGCGATGAAATCGGCGGACACGTCATGAGCGGGCATATCATGACGACTACGTGGATTACTCGGATAGAACGCAGCGAGTTTAACCGCACGGTATGGTTTGCACTGCCACCCGAGCTCAAACCTTATATTTTGAGCAAAGGCTTTGTCGGCTTGGACGGTTGCAGCCTGACCATAGGCGACGTTACCGAAACGGAATTCAATGTCCACCTGATTCCGGAAACTTTGACGCGCACTTTGTTTGGCAGCCGGAAAGAGGGCGACGTCATCAATATCGAAATCGATCCGCAAACCCAAGCCGTTGTCGATACCGTGATGCGCGTGATGGCGCAACAAAATCCTGCTATATCAGGACAATAGGAGCACATATGAAACTTGCCGCCTTTTTGCAAAAAGCCTATTCCGTTTTGGACCGTCTTGATTTGGTACTGCCCGAAAAACCCGGCAAAACCGACTGGAACGCTTTGGCTTACCGTTGGCACAGCGTCGGTAAAAAAGGGATTTTGGAGAGCCTGCCAAACCCGCATACATTCCCGCTTGACCGTCTGGCTGCCGTCGGGACGCAAACCGAAAGACTCAAACGCAATACCGAGCAGTTTTTGGCAGGCCGCTCTGCGAATAATGTTTTGATGAGCGGTTCGCGCGGAACGGGCAAATCCTCGCTGGTCAAAGCCCTGTTGCACGAATATGCCAAACAAGGGCTGCGTCTGATTGAAGTAGATAAGAGCGATTTGGTCAGCCTGCCCGCGCTGCTTTTTTTGCTGAAAGACCGTCCCGAAAAATTCATCGTATTCTGCGATGACCTATCGTTTGAAACCGGTGATGAAACCTACAAAGCCCTAAAAACCGCATTGGACGGCGGTTTGTCGCAAAGATGCAGCAACGTGTTGGTGTACGCGACGTCCAACCGGCGCCACTTGATGCCTGAATATATGGATGAAAATATCGGGACAACGGGCATACGCGGCGAAATTCATCAAAAAGAAGCTGTTGAGGAAAAAATTTCCCTGTCCGACCGTTTCGGTTTGTGGTTGAGTTTTTATCCGTTTGATCAAAACGACTACCTTCAAGCGGTTGAAAATTGGCTGGGCGACTTCGGCGTGGATTTTGATGAAACGGCGCGCAAGGCGGCGTTGCAATGGGCGCAAATGCGCGGCAACCGCTCGGGACGTTCGGCTTGGCAGTTTGCGTGCGATTGGGCGGGACGTTTGCCGGAACAACGGGTTTTGGATTGAGTTTTTTTGGGAAATAGATCTGCCGTACTGAAATCTGCGGGAGGATAAGGGTAGGGAAAGCCTTTTCCGGTTCAATTGCTTCCGGCCGCATCGCTTTGAATCGCCATATCGTTCAAAAGGTCGTCTGAAACAGGATTTCAGACGACCTTTTTGTACGGACCAATCAGGAAAGCGATATGTCAGCGAAGGCAGGAAGAGAGCCAAATCTGGCGTTGGCGCGGATTGAGCAGGTGGTAGAAGCGGTGTTGGATTTCCAATTCTTCCACGGCGAAGTCCATGCTCGACAAGTAGCGGGTTTCGACATAATCGCGGGCGTTGTTTTGATCGAAATTATCTGCCGCAAGGATTTTCATAATGACTTGGCGGCGGTTACGGTCTGTGCGGACGAGTTTGCGGTATGCTTTGTCCGATGCCTGTTTGTAATCATTACGGATACGGCGCAAAGCATTGTGTTGGTCTTGCGTCAGATTAAGGGAGCGGATGTCGCAATTGGCTTGAAAATCGTCCAGCTTGATATATTGGGGGCCGGCGTGTGCTTGACTGACAGCCGTCAGTAGCGCAACCGATAATGCACAGAGGGGTAAATAAGATTTGAATCCGACAGACACAGCGTTTTCCTAGTTTCCGTAACCGCGCAAATATACCCGATTAGCGTGTGAAAGGCAGTATCCCTCCAGTTAACTTTTGTTAACTTCATATCTTTATTTTATTTCTGACAAAACATATCCTTAACCTATAATTATTTATGCATATGCTTACTTTTGTTAAATATTAACAATGCATAGTTAGTGTTGCGTGAGGCGTTGGTGGTAGAATATGAAAAATTATCCGTTTATCAAACCACACCATCCGACTGGATTTCTATGAACCACAATTTCCGTATTGCGCCCAGCATCTTATCCGCCGATTTTGCCCGTTTGGGTGAGGAAGTAACGAAAGTTATCGAAGCGGGAGCCGATTTGATTCATTTCGACGTGATGGACAATCATTATGTGCCGAACCTGACTTTCGGCCCTATGGTCTGCGCAGCGTTGAAGCCTTATGCCACCGTGCCGATTGATGTGCATCTGATGGTCGAACCTGTTGATGATCTGATTCAGGCATTTGCCAAAGCAGGGGCGTCGATTATCACGTTTCATCCCGAAGCCAGCCGCCATATCGACCGCAGCCTCAGCCTGATTAAAGATGCGGGCTGTCAGGCAGGATTGGTGTTGAATCCGGCAACTCCCGCCTACGTTTTGGAAAACGTATTGGACAGGCTGGACATGGTATTGTTGATGTCGGTCAACCCCGGTTTCGGCGGACAAAGCTTCATTCCGCATACCCTTGAAAAAATCCGTCAAGTGCGGGCGATGTTGGATCGGTACGAAGCGCAAAGCGGGCGGCACATCGCCATCGAAGTAGACGGCGGCATCAAAACCGACAATATCGCCGCCGTCGCGGCAGCGGGTGCCGATACTTTTGTGGCAGGTTCCGCCATCTTTGGCAAGCCGGACTATAAGGCGGTGATTGATGCCATGAGGAAAGAATTGGCTTCTGTGGCCTAATGTGCTGAACTGCTTGGCAAATCGTTTCCCAATTTTTATAGTGGATTAAATTTAAACCAGTACGGCGTTGCCTCGCCTTAGCTCAAAGAGAACGATTCTCTAAGGTGCTGAAGCACCAAGTGAATCGGTTCCGTACTATCTGTACTGTCTGCGGCTTCGTCGCCTTGTCCTGATTTAAATTTAATCCACTATATACCATTTCGGGCTTGATTGCCTTGCTCTGCTTTAAAGCCTATCCGCACCAACTACGCTGATAACAAAAGGTCGTCTGAAAACCAAAAATCCGGTTTCAGACGACCTTTCTTCATTTCAATACGCTTATTTTTCCATTTTCAAGCCGAAGTGCAGGTAGGTGCGTTCGGTGGCCATTCTGCCGCGGGGGGTACGTTGCAGGAAGCCTTGTTGGATGAGGTAGGGTTCGATAACGTCCTCGATGGTGTCCGTGGATTCGCCGATGGCGGCGGCAACATTATCAAGGCCGACGGGACCGCCGCTGAATTTGTGCAGGATGGCTTCGAGGAATTTTCTGTCCATGACGTCCAAACCTTGCGCATCCACATCCAGCATACTTAAAGCGGCATCGGCAATGGCGGCATCAATTACGCCGTTGTTTTTCACATCGGCAAAATCGCGGACGCGGCGCAGCAGGCGGTTGGCGATGCGGGGCGTGCCGCGGCTGCGTTTGGCGACTTCCATCGCGCCTTCTTCGCCCATGTCGAGTTGCAGTAATTGCGCGGAACGGCTGACGATGGTGGCAAGGTCTTGATTTTGATAAAACTCCAAGCGGGCAACGATGCCGAAGCGGTCGCGCAGAGGGTTGGTCAGCATACCTGCGCGAGTCGTTGCACCGACGAGCGTGAAGGGCGGTAGGTCGATTTTGACGGAACGGGCGGCAGGGCCTTCGCCTATCATGATGTCGAGTTGGTAGTCTTCGAGCGCGGGGTAGAGGATTTCTTCGACGACGGGGCTGAGGCGGTGGATTTCGTCGATGAACAATACGTCGTGCGGTTCGAGGTTGGTCAGAAGGGCGGCAAGGTCGCCGGCGCGTTCGAGGACGGGGCCGCTGGTTTGGCGTAGGTTGACGCCCAGCTCTTTGGCGATGATGTGCGCCAGCGTGGTTTTGCCCAGTCCGGGCGGGCCGAAGAGCAGGGTGTGGTCTAGGGCTTCGCCGCGTTTTTTGGCGGCTTGGATGAAGATGGCGAGCTGTTCTTTGGCTTTGTCTTGCCCGATATAGTCGTCCAGCGTTTTAGGGCGCAGGGCGCGCTCGAGCAACTCTTCCTGCGAGGAGATGCTTTGGGCGGTGATGATGCGCTGGGGTTGGGCGGCGGTCAGGTTGTCGGTTTGCAGCATGGGTTTTCCGGTGGGTTTGGGGTCGTCTGAAAATCGGTTTGCCGCTTTCAGACGACCTTTTTGAAAGGGGTTTAGCCGCGTGTTTCGCGCCAAACGAGGTAATCGCGCAGGGGCGGCATGGGCGGGTTGATGCAGTGGGGGCAGATGCCTGTGGTGTCTTCGTCGTCGCTGTCGATGTGGTAGGCGTTGGGGTCAAAGCGCACCTGCTGCATCACCGCCTGCGCCAATGCCTGCGCCTGAACGACGTCGAAGGTGAATTTTTCGAGGATTTCGTTCAGCAGGCGGATTTCGCCTTCGCTGAATTCTACGCTGTGTTTGAGGATGAGGCGTTGGTAATCTTCGTTGTTGATTTTGGGCAATAAATCGGTCTGAATGGTCATGATTTTTATGGTTGGAACGGAATGGCTGAGAGGCAGATTATAGCGGATATGGCAGCGGCTGTTTCAAAGGTCGTCTGAAAGTTGACGGGCTTTAGCGGATGCTGGGATAAACCTGTTCAATTCAGTATTGATTATCTGAGCATCACGGCTGTCAAAAAAATCGCCGATAAGTATGGTTTTTTCCTGATAATCGAAAGACCATGCGCCTTGTTTGCATTTTTGGATATGTAAGATATTGGGGATATCGTTTTTTGGTTGTTTTATACCATTTTGGTAGTAGTTTTTGTTTGGGTACTCAGCTTCCCTTCCTCTTGCAACAGGAGCTTTGGGAATATTGTCACGAAACTGCCATTCGGAAATTTCTGATAGCGGAAAACTACGCCAACGTCCAATGGAGAACAAGGTGTATCCATGAGACAGGGTATGGTTACGGATCTTGATGTTTTCACGTACGAAAAGTTGCCAGAGAAGGCTGTAAACCAGTGAGCCGACTAGGTAGAAAGTAAAAAGTATATGGATAAGAATTATTATTGGATCAGTGAAATAATGCTCTTCAAGGTAAAACGGCGCGACGCATGTAATAGCAAAGGAAAATATAAGAAATAGAGCGGTAAAACCGATTTCCTGAGAGTCATGTACAACACGAGCAGACACAGTAATGCCGTCGGGCGCGCGTTCGATTTTATAACGTGAAGATGTCATCAATAGCTTCCTATTTTTCTGTCTGATACGCTTTTTGCAACGGAGCGATTTGCGCCAACCGCGCCCGGTCGATTTCTTCGGCAATGAGGTGGGCTTTTTCCTGCGCGCGGCATTCGGCGGCGATTTTGCCCGAATCCACTTGGTTGGCGGCTTCGAGCAGGGCGAGCCAGTGCGCGCGTTGCGGGTAGGGGGCGTTTTCGCGGTTCAGACGACCTTGTTTGTCGGCAATGCAGACGTTCAGGGCGGCGGCGAAGCGTTCGGGTCGTCTGAAAGCGTCGGTTTTTTTCAAAACGGTTAAGATGGTTTTGTTTTTGAATTGCCCGACTTGGTGGAACATAATGTGCCAGCGGCAGACAAGTTCGGCAAGCTCGGCGCAGTGTCTCGGCGCGCGCAGCCGCTGATTGACTTCGCGCACGGGTTCGACGCCTGCGAGGTCGTGTCCGTGATGTTTGGGCAGGATGTCAGGCGGGGTTTTGGCTTTGCCCAAATCGTGCAGCAGGGCAGCGTAGCGCTCGGGCAGGCTCAGCCCCATATCGGCGGCGCGTTGCAGCGTCATCAGGGTATGGATGCCGCTGTCGATTTCGGGGTGATAGTCGGCGCGTTGCGGCACGCCGAAGAGGGCATCGACTTCGGGCAGCAAGACTTTGAGTGCGCCGCATTCGCGCAACACTTCAATCATCCTGCGCGAATTTTTTTCCATCAAACCTTTCGCCAACTCCTGCCAGACACGTTCGGCAACCAAAGCGTCCACTTCGCCGTTTTCCACCATCTGCCGCATCAGTCTCATGGTTTCTTCCGCGATTTCAAAACCGTAGCGCGCGGCAAAGCGGGCGGTGCGCAGGATGCGGACGGGGTCTTCGGCAAAGGCGGGCGAGACGTGGCGCAAAATGCCCGCTGCCAAATCCTGTTGTCCGCCGAAGGGGTCGATGATGAGGTCGTCTGAATCCTGCGCCATCGCGTTGATGGTCAGGTCGCGGCGCATCAAGTCTTGCTCCAGCGTAACGTCTTTGTCGGCGTGGAAACTGAAACCGGCATAGCCCTTGGCGGTTTTGCGTTCGGTGCGGGCGAGGGCGTATTCTTCGTGGGTTTCGGGATGGAGGAACACGGGAAAATCTTTGCCGACCGGCTGGAAGCCTTGCGCCAGCATGGTTTGTGCGTTGGCACCGACGACCACCCAGTCGTGGTCTTTGACGGGCAAACCTAAAAGATAATCGCGGACGGCGCCGCCGACGAGGTAGGTTTTGATGGCGTGTGTTTTCTGAGTCATTGAATTGGTCTTTGGTAACAATCAGAATGTATAGTGGATTAATTTTAAACCAGTACGGCGTTGCCTCGCCTTGCCGTACTATCTGTACTGTCTGCGGCTTCGTCGCCTTGTCCTGATTTAAATTTAATCCACTATATTGAAGCTTGGTCAGATGGGCATTCTGTCTGCAATCATGTGAATAAAGGTCGTCTGAAAAACGGTTTGGCGAAATCCGCTGTTTATGGTAGCGAAACGCTTGCACCCGTTTTCAGACGACCTTGTGGCAAAACGTAAGGTTTATTTTGCCGCTTTGTTGCCGTCGATAATCTTCAGTCCGGCTGAAACCAGGCTGCCGATGTCGGCGACGTTGGCAGGCATAATCAGCGTGTTGCTTTCTTTTGCCAGATTGCTGAAGGCGGCGACATATTGCTCGGCAACTTTCAGGTTGACGGCTTCTGAGCCGCCCTCTGAGCGGACTGCCTCGGCGATTTTGCGGATGGCGTCGGCGTTGGCTTCGGCAACCAGACGCAGGGCTTCGGCTTCACCTTGTGCGCGGTTGATGCGGGCGATTTTTTCACCGTTTGACGCGTTGATGGCGGCTTGCGCTTCACCTTCAGACTGTTGGATTTCCGCTTCGCGCTGACCGCTGGCAAGGTTGATTTGCTCGATTTTGCGGCCTTCGGATTCGGCGATGCGGGCGCGTTTTTCACGCTCGGCGGTAATTTGCGCCTGCATAGAACGCAGGATTTCTTGCGGCGGAACCAAGTCTTTGATTTCGTAACGCAATACTTTCACACCCCATGCGCCTGCCGCTTCATCGAGCGCGGAAACGACGATGCTGTTGATTTCGTCGCGTTCTTCAAACGTTTTGTCCAACTCCATGCGGCCGATAACCGAACGCAGCGTGGTTTGGGCAAGCTGGGTGATTGCCATGATGTAGTTGCTGGAGCCGTAGGAAGCGAGTTTCGGATCGGTTACTTGGAAATAAATGATGCCGTCAACGGTAAGCTGTGTATTGTCTCGGGTGATACAAACTTGGCTGGGAACGTCCAAAGGCACTTCTTTCAGCGAGTGGCGGTAGGCGACGCGGTCAACGAAAGGAATCAGGATGTTCAGACCGGCGGTCAGCGCGTTGTGAAATCTGCCGAGGCGTTCAACGACGTAAACTTCCTGCTGTGGCACGACGATAAAGGCTTTGAAGCCGAAAATTACAACGACAAGCAACAGGATGACGGGGAAACTGTATAAAAATTCCATTGTTTTTTCCTTATGCGGTGAGAGCAAAAATTAATATTAATAGGTGAATATTTTCAGGAAGGGTAATTAATTCGCCCATGATGCTCCTTTCGATTTTATCAATCAATTGAAACGAATGAGTAAAACATTACCGTTTTTACCGGTAATAACGGCGGTAGAGGTCGTCTGAACGGCATCGGCATTTTCAGCCTGCGCCTGCCAGTACGTTCCCCGATACGAAACTTCATAGCAATCGCCGTGAAGGCGGCGGAGGATTTGAACGGTCTGTCCGATGTCCAAATCATCGTTCAATTCTTGGCGGGGCGCAGTTTTTTTGAATTTACTGTGTACCACCCAGATACCGACGGCGGATAAAACGGCTGCCGCAGCAACGGCAATCGAATTATTACCGGTCAGCCAATACACCAATCCCGCGCCGAACAAAGCCGCGCTGACAACCAAGAGATATACAGTACCGACAAACAGCTCGACAATCAGGACGGCGGCGGCAACGATAAACCAAGTAGTCATATAGATTCCTTAAGATTCGGGTGGGACAGGCTCAATCATAACGGCACAAAGGCTGACTGACAATTCAATCATGACAATATTTTACAGTGGATTAACTTTAAACCAGTACGGCGTTGCCTCGCCTTGCCGTACTATCTGTACTGTCTGCGGCTTCGTCGCCTTGTCCTGATTTAAATTTAATCCACTATATTTTATGCGTCCGGAAGAAATGGAAGGTCGGCAGAAAAGGCGTCATCTCCATTTTGCTGCGTTATAATCATTTTTCACGATCATGAAGGCATCAATATGCAAACTTGGCACGAAGCAATCGGCTCGGAAAAGTCCGAATCCTATTTCCAACACATCATCGAAACCGTCAAGAAAGAGCGCGGCATGGGGCGGATTATCTATCCGCCTGCCGAAGACGTGTTCAACGCCTTTAAAGCAACCGAATTCGGTAACGTCAAAGTCGTGATTTTGGGGCAAGACCCGTATCACGGTGCAGGACAGGCGCACGGGCTGGCGTTTTCCGTCCGCGAAGGCGTCGCCGTCCCTCCCTCGTTGGCCAATATTTACAAAGAGCTGGCGGACGACATCGAAGGCTTCCGTATCCCGCAACACGGCTATCTGCAACATTGGGCGGAGCAGGGCGTTTTACTGCTCAATACCGTCCTGACCGTCCGCGCTGGGCAGGCGCATTCCCATGCGACATTGGGCTGGGAACGCTTTACCGACGAAGTGGTCAACCAAATCAACCAAAACCGCGAACACGTCGTCTTCATGCTTTGGGGCAGCCACGCGCAGAAAAAAGGCGCGTTTATCGACCGCAGCCGCCATCTCGTCCTCAGCGCGCCGCACCCCTCGCCGCTGTCAGCCTATCGCGGTTTTTTCGGCTGCAAACACTTTTCCCGAGCCAATGCCTATTTGCAGGAAAACGGGATAACGCCGATAGATTGGCAGGTATAAAACAGGTCGTCTGAAAACGGCAGCCTGGCAAACCGAACAATCCACCCTCCGTCTGAACAAGCCTTCCTTTTTCAGACGACCCCTTCCCCAACCCATAGGAGAACACTATGCAGGTAACGACTTCAGCCATTGTCAACGGTGAATTTGAAGACAAATACGGCAAGCGCGGCAACCAGTTCAGTCCGAACAACATGCCGACTTACTCCATCCCCTTTGAAATCAGCGGCGCGCCCGAAGGCACGAAATCCTTCGCCGTCGTTTTAGAAGACAAAGACGCCATTACCGCCAGCGGATTTGTGTGGACACACTGGTTGATTGCCGACCTCAAGCGCACCTCCGTCGCCGAAAACGAAAGCCTGACCGCCACTGACTACACGCAAGGCGCAAACAGTTGGGCGAGCCTGTTGGGCAAGTTGGACATCGAAGAAGCCACAGGCTACGGCGGTATGTATCCGCCCAACTGCCGCCACCGCTACGAACTCATCGTTTACGCACTCGACACCGTATTAAACCTGCCGCGCGGCTTCCGCTTCAACGACCTGCATTTCGCCATGCAGGGACATATCTTGGACAGCGCAAGCGTAATGGGAACGTATGACGTATAAGCCCAAACCGCTTGTTTGAAAAAAGGTCGTCTGAAAATTTTCAGACGACCTTTTGTTATCAATGATGGCCGCAACCGCCGCCATGACTTTCGCGTAATGCTTCGGCAGCCTGCTCGTCGGCATGGTAGCTTGAGCGGACCATGGCGCCGATGGCGGCGTTGGTGAAGCCCAGTTCGTATGCTTCTTTTTCAAAGATTTTGAACTGGTCGGGCGTGACATAGCGCAAGACGGGCAGGTGTCCGTCTGAAGGTTGAAGGTACTGGCCGATGGTAATCATCTCGATATTGTGCGCCCGCATATCGCGCATGATTTCGCGTACGTCTTCGTCTGTCTCGCCCAAGCCGACCATGATGCCGGATTTGGTCGGGATGTGCGGCATCATTTCTTTGTAGCGGCGCAGCAGGTCGAGGGAGTGTTGATAGTTGGCACCCGGACGGGCTTTTTTGTACAGGCTCGGATGGGTTTCCAAGTTGTGGTTCATCACGTCGGGCGGGGTTTCGGCAAGGATTTTCAGCGCGATGTCCAAGCGGCCGCGGAAGTCGGGAACGAGGATTTCGATTTTGGTGTTCGGACTGGTTTGGCGGATGGCTTTGATGCAGTCGGCGAAATGCTGTGCGCCGCCGTCGCGCAGATCGTCGCGGTCAACGGAGGTGATGACGACGTAACGCAGGTTCATGGCTTTGACGGATTCTGCGAGGTTTTTTGGTTCGTCGGGGTCGAGCATATTCGGGCGGCCGTGTCCTACGTCGCAGAACGGACAGCGACGGGTACAAATGTCGCCCATAATCATGAAGGTCGCTGTGCCTTTGCTGAAGCATTCGCCGATGTTCGGGCAGGAGGCTTCTTCGCAAACGGTGTGCATTTTTTGTTCGCGCAAAATGTCTTTGATTTCAAAGAATTTACGTGACGGCAGCTTGGCGCGTATCCATTCGGGCTTTTTCAGTTTTTCCTGAAGGGGGACGACTTTGATGGGGATGCGGGCGGTTTTATCCGCGCCTTTGAGTTTGACGCCGCGTTTGGGATCGTCAACTTTGATTTCGCTCATTAATTGTTCGCTTTCGGTGTGAGTTGTGTCTCGAGGTGTGCGGTCAGTTTTTGTGCAACCTCGTCCAAGGTGGGACAGGGTTGGACAAAATCCGCGATTTGTGTCATTTCCATGCCGGCATAGCCGCAGGGGTTGATGTGGGTAAACGGGCTTAAGTCCATGTTTACGTTTAATGCCAGGCCGTGATAGACGGAACCGTCTTTGATGCGCAAGCCGAGTGAGGCGATTTTGCGCTCGCCGACATAAACGCCGGGGCGTTTTGGGTCTGCCGCCGCTTCAATGCCGTATTCCGCCAAAGTGGCGATGATACTGTTTTCAAGCGCGGAAACGATGTTGCGGACGCTGGTTTTGCGGCGTTTGAAGTTGATCATGGTGTAGATGACCAACTGACCGGGACCGTGATAAGTGATTTGCCCGCCCCGGTCGATTTGGACGACGGGTATGTCGTCGCGGATCAGAAGGTGTTCCGGTTTGCCTGCCAGCCCTTGTGTGAAGACGGGCGGATGCTCGATCACCCATAATTCGTCTTCGGTATGTTCGTCGCGGGCTGCGTTGAACGCTTTCATGGCTTCGAAAGTCGGTTGGTACTCGACCATGCCTTTCTGCACGATTTTCATATCAGTACACCACTTTCACCATTTCGTGATCGGTCAGGGCGCGGTAGATTTTGTCCAGTTGCTCTTTGCTTTCGACGTTTACTTTAACGGTTGCACCGGTATAGTTGCCCTTGCTGCTTTGACGGGTGGTGATGTGGTGGGGTTCGGTATCGGGCGCGTGTTGGCGGACGGTTTCTAAGATATTTTTTTCAAATTCGGGATGCGCGTTGCCCATGACTTTGATGGGGAATTGGCAGGGGAATTCGATGAGTGAGGTTTGGTCGGTCATGGCTGACTCCTGATGTGCTGTATGCCGAGAGGTCGTCTGAAAAGTTTCCAGCCTTTCAGACGACCTCGAACGGCGTGTATTTTATCGCAAAAAGTTGCCGATAAAAATAGAAGCGTACATCGGCTTTTTCAAGTCTTGAAATACGCTTTTCCATCCCAATTTAAGCCACATTCCGAATTTATTACCAAGTAGAGAACAATATGCCGACAAAAGAAAAACATTTTGAGGAATACAGCGCACTGGCAACCCTGCCTTTACGCGATGTGGTCGTTTATCCGCACATGGTGTTGCCGCTGTTTGTAGGCCGCCCGAAATCCATTGCGGCATTGGAAGCGGCAATGGCGAATGACGATCCGGTGTTTTTGCTGGCGCAAATCGACCCGAACACCGAAGATCCGACTGCGTCCGATTTGCACCGTACGGGTACGGTCGCGCAGGTTTTGCAGGTGTTGAAGCTGCCTGACGGCACGGTAAAAGTGTTGGTCGAAGGTATCCGGCGCGGCAGGGTGTTGACCATTGAAGAGAGCGGCGGACTGTTCCTGTCACATGTCGAAGCTGTCGATGAGTATGCGGATGCGGACAATCCCGATATTGAAGCCATTCGCCGCACGCTGCTTACCCAGTTTGACCAATACGCCAAGTTAAATAAAAAAATCCCTGCAGAAATCATCAATACCATCAACGGCATCGATGATAACAGCCGTTTGGTGGACACGATTGCGGCGCATTTGCAGTTGAAACTGGAGCAGCGCCAACAGATTTTGGAAACCTTCGGCATTATTGGCCGTATGGAGTTTCTGCTTGCCCAGTTGGAATCCGAACTGGACATCATGCAGGTCGAAAAACGCATCCGCGGCCGTGTCAAACGCCAGATGGAAAAATCCCAGCGCGAGTATTATCTGAACGAGCAAGTGAAAGCGATTCAGAAAGAATTGGGCGAAGAAGACGAACGCGGCGAACTGGATGCGTTGGAAGCAAAAATCAAAGAAGCGGGCATGACCAAAGAAGCCGAAGAGAAATGCCTGTCCGAACTGAAAAAGCTCAAAATGATGCCGCCTATGTCTGCGGAATCCACCGTGGTACGCAACTACATCGATACTTTGCTTGAGCTGCCGTGGAAGAAAAAATCCCGTGTCAGCAAAGATATTGCCAAAGCCGATTTGGTGTTGAACGCCGACCACTATGGTTTGGAAAAAGTCAAAGAGCGGATTTTGGAATACCTTGCCGTTCAAAAACGTATGGACAAACTCAAAGGTCCGATTCTGTGTTTGGTCGGTCCTCCGGGGGTGGGTAAAACCTCTTTGGGCGAATCCATTGCCAAAGCAACAGGCCGCCAATACGTCCGTATGGCTTTGGGCGGCGTGCGTGACGAAAGCGAAATCCGCGGCCACCGCCGCACCTATATCGGCTCTATGCCCGGCAAAATCCTGCAAAACATGGCTAAGGCAGGCGTGAAGAATCCGCTGTTCCTGCTCGACGAAATCGACAAATTGGGCAGCGACTTCCGAGGCGATCCCGCCAGCGCGTTGCTTGAGGTGCTTGATCCTGAGCAAAACAACAAGTTTGCCGATCATTATGCGGAAGTGGATTACGATTTGAGTGATGTGATGTTTATCGCCACATCTAATAGTTTGAACATTCCGACCCCGTTGCTCGACCGCATGGAAATCATCCGTTTGTCCGGCTATACCGAAGACGAGAAAATCAATATCGCCATGCAGTATCTCGTGCCGAAGCAAATGAAACGCAACGGCGTGAAAGAAGGCGAATTGGTGGTCGAAGAAAGCGCGGTACGCGATATCATCCGTTATTACACCCGTGAAGCCGGTGTACGTTCGCTTGATCGCGAGATTGCCAAAATCTGCCGTAAGGTGGTGATGCAGATTACCTTGAACGAAGATAAGAAGAGGTCGTCTGAAACCAAGAAAACCAGCAAAGCCAAGCCTAAGGCGGTTAAAGTCAATGAGAAAAACCTGCATGACTACTTGGGCGTGCGCCGCTTCGATTACGGCGTTGCCGAAAGTGAAAACCGTATCGGACAGGTTACCGGTTTGGCGTGGACGGAAGTCGGCGGCGAATTGCTGACTGTCGAGGCCGTAGCATTGCCGGGCAAGGGCGTGATTCAGTGTACCGGCCAGTTGGGCGACGTGATGAAGGAATCCGTGTCCGCGGCATGGTCCGTTGTCCGTTCCCGTGCAGAATCAGTGGGTTTGGCTCCTGATTTTTACGAGAAAAAAGACATCCATGTTCACGTTCCCGAAGGTGCAACGCCGAAAGACGGCCCGAGCGCAGGTATCGCCATGACCTTGGCGATGGTGTCTGCCTTCACCAAAATTCCGGTGCGCGCCGATGTGGCGATGACGGGCGAAATCACCTTGCGCGGCGAAGTTTTGCCAATCGGCGGTTTGAAGGAAAAACTGTTGGCTGCCTTGCGCGGCGGCATCAAACACGTCCTGATTCCGAAAGACAACGTCAAAGACTTGGAAGAAATTCCTGAAAACGTGAAAACCGGCCTGACCATCCATCCGGTCAAATGGATAGACGAAGTCCTCGCTTTGGGCCTGGAAAGTCAGCCGACACCTTGGGTTGCGCCTTTAAGTACCGAAGAGGCGCAGGTTGAAGCCGCCAAGCCTAAGTCAAGGGCGAAAGCGACCAAACACTGATTTTGTAAAAAATGTGTTGCAAAAGATGCGGGTTTGCCTTGAAAGCCTGTAAAATAGGGCAATTCCGCATTTTTTGCTTGACACGGTATTTTCAGAATTGCTATAAAGCGCAAAGGTACTCAAAAGTACGAAGCCCCGAGTATTCGGGCATTTCATTATTTTCAACGATAGGAAGGGACTGATTGTGAATAAGTCTGAATTGATCGAAGCAATTGCTCAAGAAGCCGGCATTTCTAAAGCTGCCGCCCAAAAAGCTCTGGATGCCACTACCAATGCTGTAACCAACGCTCTGAAAAAAGGCGACACCGTAACTCTGGTCGGTTTCGGTACTTTCTACGTTGGCGAACGCGCAGAACGTCAAGGCCGCAACCCTAAAACCGGCGAGCCTCTGACCATCGCTGCTGCTAAAACTCCTAAATTCCGTGCCGGTAAAGCATTGAAAGATGCCCTGTAAGCATAGATAGGCATTAAGCCTGATAAAAATCGACTCTGATATAGGAGTCGATTTTTATTTTGTGCTGTTTTTGTACATTTAACATAGAAATAAATCTAGAAATAAATCGAATAAAATTTGTGAGCAATGCTGCCTTGTGCCGTTATGTTCATGGTTTTGAGATGTTCGGAAGAATTTTGACGTCATAAATTAGGCGTAAAGCGATACATTTCCAGAAATGTCTTTTGTTTGTTATACTTTCGGCGTTTAACTTTTGCAATTGTTTATAAGGAGCGCAAAATGGCAGATTTTAATAAAATCTTGACGCCGGGCGATGTCGATGGCGGCATTATTAATGTTGTGAACGAAATTCCTGCAGGCAGCAATCATAAAATCGAATGGAACCGAAAATTAGCGGCTTTCCAACTCGACCGTGTTGAACCTGCAATTTTTTCCAAACCTACAAACTACGGTTTTATCCCTCAGACTTTAGACGAAGATGGCGATGAATTGGATGTTTTGCTGGTGACAGAGCAGCCATTGGCAACCGGCATTTTTCTGGAAGCGCGCGTCATCGGCGTGATGAAATTTATTGATGACGGCGAGGTTGACGATAAAATCGTTTGCGTTCCTGCCGATGACCGCAACAATGGCAATGCGTACAAAACATTGTCTGATTTGCCGCAACAATTAATCAAGCAAATCGAATTCCATTTCAACCACTACAAAGACTTGAAAAAAGCAGGTACGACCAAAGTCGAATCCTGGGGTGATGTTGAAGAAGCGAAACAAGTCATTAAAGAATCGATTGAGCGTTGGAATAAACAAGCTTAATTGAGAACAACAAGCAAAAGGTCGTCTGAAAATATTTTCAGACGACCTTTTTGTTTTTTATGACTATGGCGCGAGCTTGGCATTTGCCTGTTTGGCAGGAGAATTTTTTGGTATGATTGCCCCTTATATTTTCTATTGATAGGTTTGCACTATGTCTGTCTATACAAGTGTTTCTGATGAAGAAATGCGGGCGTTTTTGACCCAATACGATTTGGGCGGTTTTGTATCGTTGCAGGGAATTGCGCAGGGGATTACAAACAGCAATTATTTTTTGACCACCACGACGGGGCGTTACGTTTTAACGGTATTCGAGGTATTGAAGCAAGAGGAATTGCCGTTTTTTCTGGAATTGAGCCGGCATCTGAGTAGCAATGGCGTAGCTTGTCCTGCTCCGATTGTACGCAAGGATGGTAAGCTGGATTCTGTCTTGGTGGGCAAACCTGCCTGTCTAGTTACTTGCCTGAATGGCTCGGATACCGGCTGGGCAACGGAAATGCAATGTTTCAATACAGGGGCCATGTTGGCAAAAATGCATATTGCCGGACAGAGTTTCCCGCAAAAAATGGCTAATCCGCGTTACGACCGTTGGTGGCATGATGCTTGCAGTCAGCTTTTGCCGGTATTGAGCGAAGATGACGCGGCTTTACTGCAAAAGGAGATTGCTGATTTAGATGGTAATCTGGGTAATCATCTGCCTTCAGGCATTATCCATGCCGATTTGTTTAAGGATAATGTTTTATTGGATGGGGAGAAGGTGGCGGGCTTTATCGATTTTTACTATGCCTGCAACGGAAATTTTATGTATGACCTGGCTATTGCTGTCAATGACTGGGCAAGAACAGCGGAGAACAAGCTGGATAGTTCCTTGCAAGATGCTTTTATCAGGGGGTACGAAAGCATCAGGCCATTGTCAGATGAAGAACGCGAATATTTCCCGATTGCACAAAGAGCGGGTTGTATCCGGTTTTGGGTGTCGCGTCTTTTAGACTTTCACTTTCCGCAAACCGGTGAAATGACGTTTATTAAAGATCCCAATGCTTTTAGAGATTTGTTGCTGAGTTTGAATTGATGCATATGCAGGTAGCGAATTAATACTTGGTATTTGAAATGTAATGTATAGTGGATTAACTTTAAATCAGTACGGCGTTGCCTCGCCTTAGCTCAAAGAGAACGATTCTCTAAGGTGCTGAAGCACCAAGTGAATCGATTCCGTACTATCTGTACTGTCTGCGGCTTCGTCGCCTTGTCCTGATTTAAATTTAATCCACTATATATTTGGTCTTAAAACTGCACCCGAAGTTGGATGGGATGTCCGACTTTTAGGGTGCAGTTTTATTTTTCAGACGACCTTTTTCAGTCTTTCTTCTTCAAGCGATGGCTGACGGTATTGAAAAAGCCGCGCAGGATGTCGATGTCTTCGGTTTGCGTGTTAGCGCGGCCGAACAGGCTTTGCATACGGCGCATCAGGCGTTCGCTGTTGCGGCGGTTGAAGAAGCCGATATCGTCCATGACGCTTTCCATGTGGGCGACCATGCCTTTGATTTGCTCGTGGGTGGCGGCGTGGTCTTCCTGTTGCAGGTGGGTCATGGGCATATCGGTCTGGCTGAAGATTTCGTAACACACGACCTGAACGGCTTGGGCGAGGTTGAGCGAGAAATAGTCGGGGTTGCCGTTGATGGTCATCAGACGGTTGCATGCCTGCACTTCTTCGATGCTCAAGCCGAAGGTTTCGTTGCCGAAGACGAGGGCAACCTTTTCGCCGCGTTGTGCCGCCTGCAATAATTCGGGAACCAGTTCGCGCGGGGTTTGCAGCGGCGCGGTGATTTCGCGGCGGCGGCTGGTAAGGGCGCAGGCAAGTGTGGTGTCTGCGAGGGCTTCGTCGAGCGTGGCAGCAATCACGGCGTTGTGCAAGACGTCTGCCGCGCCGGAAGCAAGGATGAAACTTTCCTCCGGCAGTTGGAAATCTTGCGGGTTTTCGGGGTTGAAAACGGGCGGCTGCCCGGTCATCGGCGTGGACATCAAATTCGGGGCGACGATGGTGAGTTTGTGCAGCCCCATGGTTTTCATGGCGCGGGCGGCAGAGCCGATATTGGCAGGATGGCTGGTGCGGGTGAGGATGATGCGGATGTTGCCGAGATAGTCGGGCAATTCGGGCTTGGCTGAAGTCATGTTTTGTTTTCGGTTTGTTCGGGAATCGGGTATAATGCGCCATCTTTTTGTTTTCAGACGACCTTTCGCCTTTGCGCTTGAGAGGTCGTCTGAAATGTTCTTTAACAACGTCGGAAACGTACAAACGTTGCGTCCGGTGCAGGTGCGCCGGACGGTATTTTACCTGATTTAGAAAGAAAACCCATGAATCCGTTTTTAAATACCGCTTTCAAAGCCGCCCGTAAAGCCGGGCAGATGATGATCCGCGCAAGCGGCAATCTGGATGCCGTCAAAGTTGACAGCAAGGCATTCAACGATTTTGTTTCCGACGTTGACCGTAATTCCGAGATGATTTTGGTGGAAGCGCTTAAAGAAGCCTATCCGCATCACAAAATCACTTGCGAAGAAGGCGGTTCTCACGGCAAAGCCTCTGCGGAATACGAATGGATTATCGATCCGCTCGACGGCACGACCAACTTCTTACACGGCCATCCCCAATACGCGATTTCTATGGCGCTGCTGCACAAAGGCGTGTTGCAGGAAGCTTTGGTGTACGCACCTGAACGCAACGATGTTTACATGGCTTCGCGCGGCAAGGGCGCGTTGCTCAACGACCGCCGTATCCGCGTTTCTTCACGCATTGAGTTGAACCGCTGCTTGATCGGTACAGGCTTCCCTGTCGTTGATCAAAGCATGATGGACAAGTATCTGGCTATTTTGAAAGACTTTTTGGCAAAAACGGCCGGAGGTCGCAGAGAAGGCGCGGCTTCGTTGGATTTGTGCGCCGTGGCGGCCGGCCGTTTGGACGGTTTCTTCGAGTTCAACCTCAAACCTTGGGATATTGCCGCAGGCGCGCTGATTGTGCAGGAGGCGGGCGGTATCGTTACCGATATGTCCGGCAATGAAGGCTGGCTGGAAAGCGGCGATATTGTGGCAGCCAATCCGAAAGTGCTGGCGCAAATGTTGCAAATCATTAGCGTCCATCTGTAAACAGGAGGTCGTTTTCAGACGACCTTTTGCTCGTTTTTAATACGGTGTCGTGATTTAGCAATAGTAGGAATATCATCCATGTTACTTTCAGGAGCAGATAACTACCTTTTATCGCAATCTGAAAACAGGGATTCCGATTAATGATAATATGCTCAAAGAATTGATTTGCAACAGGCAACCCCTCTGCCAATCTGATAAATGACGAACCGTATTGTTGTGAATAATATGAAGAAAAAAACTTTTTTGAATCGTCCCAAGACATCCGTTTTCCGCACCGGGCAAATTGCTGCCGCAGTGTGCGCGGCAGTATGCGCGGCAACGGCGCAAGCCTACCCTTTGCAGGCTATTTTAAGGGATGCCATGGTGTCCGACCCGATTGTGAAGGAAGCAAAAGCAACCGAAGATTCGGCCAAAAGTACGACGAAGGCGACCCGTGCGCGCCATTATCCCGTGTTGACGCTGACGGGTACCAAAGTTTTGGCGCAGAAAAACAAATATTCCAGCAACGATATGAATGACGGTGTCGGCATACGCGGAACTTTGAATGTATATTCATGGGGCGCCATCAATGCGGCGGTGCGGCGCGATAAAAACAGAGAGCAATACTACCATCATCGTTATTTCGAAAATCAGGAACGTCTGGGTAGTGACATCGGCAAACTCTATTTGACCGCATTGCGCGCGAAAGAAATCCTGCGTATCAACCGTCAGAGCTTGGTCCGACACAATAATCTTCTGAAAGATTTGAATATTATCGTGAAATACGATAGCGGCCGCCGTTCCGAACTCATTGAAGCGCGTGCGCGCCTGTTGCAGGTCGAATCATCCATCGCGCAACAACAACGCACGATGGAATTGGCGTTGAGCCGTTTGTCCCGCTACACCGGACGGCAGTTGACGGCAGAGGATTTGGAAGATCCGTTTGCCAACGACAGCGCGGAATCATTGGTCCGCCGTTTCAAAACAGCCGATAACAATACCAATCCTTCCTATCGGGCGCAGGTGGCAGAACGCGACAGCGTGAAGGCAGATTTGGACGTTTCCAAAGCAGAACGCCTGCCCGCCGTGAATCTGGAAGGTAATGCGAACCGCGACAACAGACAGCTTTATTTAAATGTGGCATGGAATGTCTTAGACGTTGCCGCGCGCCATAATGTGCAGAAAAATGCCGATGCCCTGATTGCCGCCGAATCGAAATCCGAGCAAATTATGCGCGACATCACCGAAAAAACCCAAACCGCCGAAATCGACATGCGCGAGAGCGAACGCCGTGCTGATATTGCCGCGCAACATATTGCCGCTCAAAAAGACGTGGTTAAAACTTACGAGCTGCAATTCAAAATCGCCCGCCGCACGCTGACCGACGTTTTGGGCGCATACAACGAATTGTCCAGCATTGAGCAGGAAAACATTTCGGCGCGCAACGACTTCCGCGATGCCGCGTTGGATTATCTGGCTGCGCAGGCGCAAATGGCGAATTGGGCAGGCTTGAAGCAATAACATAAAATCTTAACATCATTACTCATTACGCGAATTATCATGAAAGCAATCATTGAACATATTGTGTTGGTTACCCGTCTCTTAGGGGCGCCTGTGTCAGAAGCCGCGCTGACGGCAGAGGTGGTGCGGGATAAAAAACTCAATGTCAACTATCATTCCCTCGTCGAAGTCTTGCGCAGCCACGGCTTCGAAAACACATTGTCCAAGCGCAATCTGGAAGACATTCCATCGCTTGCCGTTCCTGTGATGATCATTCTTCACAATGAAGAGGCTGCCGTCATTACCAATATCGAAGGTTCGGGTCGGAACAGGAAATATCATATCCGTCAGGTAGATGGCTTGGAGCAGCAGCTTGATCATGACCAGCTTTCCGGTCTGTATCTGGGTTACTGCTGGTTTATCAAGCCCAAAATGGCGGCGGACACGCGTTCCGAACTGCCCGAATACCACCTCCCCAAAGCATGGTTTTGGAAAGTCATTTGGCGTTTTCGCAGCTATTACTATCAAGTGATTTTGGCGACTGTCATCATCAACTTCCTCGCCTTGGTCAGCTCGTTGTATGTCATGAATGTGTACGACCGCGTCATTCCCAACCAAGCCTATGAAACCCTGTGGGTTTTGAGTATTGGCGTTGTCCTCGCCATTTTGTTCGAATTTGCCGCCAAGATGATACGCGGCCATTTGACCGACATCGCCGGTAAAAAGGCCGACCTGATTATCAGCTCTGCCTTGTTCCGCCGCGTGATGGCATTGCGTCTCGCCGACCGTCCCGCTTCGTCCGGCTCATACGCCAACAACCTGCGCGAATTTGAATCCGTACGCGAATTCATGACCAGTGCGAGCCTGTTGACTTTGGTAGACTTACCTTTCCTGTTGCTGTTTATCTTTGTTATTTCTATAGTCGGCGGCAAATTGGCTTTGGTTCCTTTGGCGATTATTCCGATTGTCGTCATTGTCGGCTTCATCGTCCAGCGCCCCTTGTCGCGCCACATTAACGAATCCATGAAAGAAAGTTCGCAACGTTCAGGCCTTGCCGTAGAAGCCATTGAAGGCATCGAAACCCTGAAAACCAACAATGCGACTTCATGGGCGCAACAACGTTGGGACGAATACACCGCTAAAACCTCCGCTTCATCCATTAAAGTTAAAGATACCAGCAACTTCATGGTCAACTTCGCCGTTGCCATGCAGCAGCTCAATACTGTCTTTTTGGTCGTTGTCGGTACCTATCTGATTCATGCCGACAACCATGCGGAACGGATTACCATGGGTGCGTTGATTGCCTCCGTCATCCTGTCCGGTCGCGCATTGGCGCCGTTGGCTCAAGTTGCCGGCCTTGCTACCCGCTTCCAACAAGCGAAGCTGGCGTTAAGAGGCGTGAACGACATTGTTTCCCGTCCGATCGAACGCAGTCCCGAACGCAAATACATTACATTGGATAACGTTCAAGGCAATATCGCCTTTGAAAACGTAACGTTCAAATACAAAAACGAAAGCAACAACGCAGTTGACGAGTTGCGCATCAACATCCGACCCGGTGAAAAAGTCGGTATCCTCGGACGTATCGGCAGCGGTAAAAGTACCATGCTGAAGCTGGCGAGCGGTCTGTACGACACCGAAAAAGGCAACGTAACCCTCGACGGCGTCGATATGCGCCAACTTGATCCGAATTTCCTGCGTAACCAAGTCCTCCTGTTCAGCCAATCTCCACGCCTTTTCTTGGGAACATTGCGCGAAAACATGGATTTGGCGCGTACCGACAGTTATTCGACCGACCAAGACCTGCTGACTGCACTCAAACGTTTCGGTCTGGATCAAATCATCCGCAACCACCCCAGAGGCTTGGATATGCCTTTGGGTGAAGACGGCCTGGGTCTGTCCGGCGGTCAAAAACAAATCATCGCCCTCGCACGCATGACGCTGCGCGATCCCAAAGTGGTTCTTTTGGACGAGCCGACAACCAGCCTCGACCAAGGTACCGAACGCATGGCATTGAACGCGATCGCCCACTGGGGACGCAACCGCACCATGCTCTTGGTCACCCACCGTCCGCAAGTGCTGCAAATCGTTAACCGCATCATCGTAATGGAAAACGGCAAAGTCGTTATGGACGGCCCGCGCGATTTAGTCTTGCAAAAACTGATGCAAAACGAGCAAAACAAAGTCAAAGCAGCACAACAAACGCAGGAAAACCAACGTCCCGGCGAAGCGGCGCAAGCATGACGAAAAGGGAAAAGGTCGTCTGAAAACACAAGCAGAAAGCGTTTCAGACGACCTCTTTGAAAACAACAAACAGATACCGAAGATTCATCATTATGAGCGAAAACAACGTTAAATCCAAAGACCTGCATCTCATTAACGATTTGAATGCAGCCTTGCAAAAAGAAAAACACAGCGGCCAATTTTGGGTCATCATCCTGTTCTTCCTGCTGCTCGTCGTCTTTGTCGTATGGGCATACAACAGCACCGTTGAAGAAGTAACCCGCGGCAACGGCAACGTTATCCCCAGCAGCCGTGAACAAGTCATCCAAAGCCTGGACGCCGGTGTCATTACCCAAATGATGGTTAAAGAAGGCGATTTGGTCGAAAAAGACCAAATCCTGCTGAAGCTCGACGATACGCGCAGTCTTGCCGTATTGCGCGAGAGCGAGGCCAAAGTCCAAAACCTCGAGGCCACTATCGCCCGCCTGAAAGCCGAAGCTTACGGCGGCAAACTCACGTTCCCCAACAGCGTCAGCCCCGAACTCCGCCGCCGCGAAACCGCCGCATATAACGCCCGCCGCCAAGCCATGACCGATGCCGTACAAAGTCTGGTACAAAGCAAAGCGGCGCTTGATCGCGAAATCGCCATTACTGCGCCTATGGTGGCACAAGGCGTTATGTCCGAAGTCGAACTCCTCAAAATGCGCCGCGAATCCAGCGATCTGACCCTGCAAATTGCCGAACGCCGCAACCGTTACAGAACAGATGCCAACAACGAACTCGTGCAATCCGAATCCGAGTTGGCGCAATCCAAAGAAAACATGGCCATGCGCGCCGACCCGGTTGACCGCTCCCAAATCCGCTCCCCCATGCGCGGCATCGTCAAAAACATCAAAATCAATACCATCGGCGGCGTAGTCAACCCGGGCGAAGAAATCATGCAAATCGTCCCCGTTGACGACAAACTCCTTGTCGAAGCCTATATCCGTCCGCAAGACATCGCCTTCGTCCGCGCAGGACAGCCCGCACTGGTCAAAGTCAGCGCATATGACTACTCCATCTATGGCGGATTGGAAGGCAAAGTTACCCTTGTCGGCGCAGATACCGTCAGCAACTCCATGCAAAGCCGTGCCAACGATCTGAAGCTCGACCCCAACCAAGTTTACTACCGAGTCATCGTCCAAACTGAGAACAACGCCCTGAAAGACAAAAATGGTAAAGACATGCCGATTATTCCGGGCATGGTTGCCACAGTGGACATTAAAACCGGAGAAAAAACCATCTTCCAATACCTGATCAAACCGATTACCCGTATGAAACAGGCATTGAGCGAGCGTTAATTTTCCGAATCAAACTTGCGTAACAGTCAAAAGGTCGTCTGAAAAACCGGGCTGCGTCCAAATCTTGGGCACTAATAAAACCCTATTTAGGCGTTCTATATAAGCTGGGTTCTGTATACGACAGGGCCCAGCTTTTTTCACTTTCAAACTGTAACGCTCCCAGATGCAGTAATCCATACAATTATATTCGTCCACCGTCAATTCTCCTGAACGGTAGGAGCATTTCGTTTAATACCGCAAAGAAGCCCTCCATCTGCGTTGCCTTATGCGACTGTATAAATAATGGGATGTGGTTTGTTATTTGAAGCGTAACTTTGGTCATAAAAACTGCACCCGTATGTTTGGATGGAATATCCAACTTTTGGGTGCAGTTTGGTTTTTTCAGACGACCTTTATCCGTTTTAGCGACGGAATTTGCTGTGGTCGAAATCATCAAATGCTTCATAAGCCGCTTGGCATTGGATGCGTTGTTCTTTATAGGGCAGTTGGCGGAAGGCTTTCCGGGCTTTGACGTTTTCTTTCAGCTCGGCTTTGTTGCCTTTGGATTTATACCATGCAGCGCGACGGTCAAGATATTTTTTGCAGACAAGATGTAGTTTGCTTTGTTTGGCTTTGGTTTGAGTGTGGTGGGGCTTATGGTGTTTGTGGACGGCTGCATCGGCAGGTTGGGTTGCAAAACCCAGTATCAGTGCTGCAGACAGGGCGGGAATAAGGCTTTTTCTCAGTAACATGGCGGACTCCTGTTTATTTAAAGGGTGCATTTCATTATATTCATGGCTTTTGTAAAAAGGAAATTTGGCAGAATGGGTCGTCTGAAAAAGCAAGCGGGGTATTTAAAGCATTTTGACGAAACCCATCTTCCATTACATATTATCAAACAGAGAAAATAATAAACTGCATGAATTATCACGTTTCAGACGACCTTATGTTGCATATGTCATTCAATGTCATGTTGTTTATTTTCAAAATTTAACACAAATCCGAATTTGCCTTATTTCATAAGTGCATAGCCGAATGAGGGTTTTGATGCTAAAAAACACATTTTTGCGGTAAGGCTTGAATCATAGGGAAAGAGGTCGTCTGAAAGAAAATTGGGAAAAGCCCGATTTCAAAACAACGGGCTTGTCAAGACTGGATAAGCGACGAAAAATACACTATATTGTGCCACTCGATATTAATACATACTGTATCTTGTGTTTCAGGATGGAGAAAGCTCACGATGAATGCACCGACTGATTTGAAAGTAACCAAGCGCGACGGACGCTTGGAAAATCTCGACTTAGACAAAATCCACCGCGTCGTTACTTGGGCGGCGGAAGGCTTGAAAAACGTTTCCGTATCGCAAGTCGAGCTCAAATCGCACATCCAGTTTTACAACGGCATCCGCACCGACGACATCCACGAAACCATCATCAAGGCGGCTGCCGACCTGATTTCGCAGGATACGCCCGATTATCAATATCTCGCCGCGCGTCTGGCGATTTTCCACCTGCGCAAAATCGCTTACGGCGAGTTCGAACCGCCGCATCTCTTTGACCACGTTAAAAAACTCACCGATGCGGGCAAATACGACCGCCACATCATCGAAGATTACAGCCGCGAAGAGTTTGACGAGCTGAATGCCTATATCGACCACAGCCGCGACATGACCTTTTCCTACGCTGCTGTGAAGCAGCTCGAAGGCAAATATCTGGTGCAGAACCGAGTTACCCGCCAGATTTATGAAACACCGCAGTTCTTATACATTTTGGTGGCAATGTGTCTCTTCAGCAAATACCCGCAAGAGACGCGCTTGGATTACGTCAAACGCTTTTACGACGCCGTTTCCACATTTAAAGTATCGTTACCTACTCCGATTATGAGCGGCGTGCGCACGCCTACGCGCCAATTCTCAAGCTGCGTATTGATTGAATGCGACGACAGTCTGGATTCCATCAACGCCACCACTAGCGCGATTGTGAAATACGTTTCCCAACGTGCGGGCATCGGCATCAACGCCGGACGTATCCGCGGATTGGGTAGCGAAATCCGCGGTGGCGAAGCGCAACATACCGGCTGCATTCCGTTTTTTAAAATGTTCCAAGCGGCGGTTAAATCCTGCTCGCAAGGCGGCGTGCGCGGCGGCGCGGCAACCTTGTTCTACCCCTTGTGGCACATCGAAGCCGAAAGCCTGTTGGTGTTGAAAAACAACCGCGGCGTGGAAGACAACCGCATCCGCCAGTTGGACTATGGCGTGCAAATCAACCGCCTGCTGTACACCCGCCTAATTAAAGGCGGCAACATCACGCTGTTCTCGCCCAACGAAGTCCCCGGTCTGTACGACGCATTTTTTGCCGACCAAGACGAATTCGAGCGTCTCTACACGAAATACGAGCAAGACCCGAATATCCGCAAACGCACCTTGTCGGCTACCGATTTGTTCTCCACGCTGATGCAGGAACGCGCCGGAACGGGACGCATCTACATCCAAAACGTTGACCACTGCAACACGCACAGCCCGTTTGACCCGCGCGTCGCGCCCGTGCACCAGTCCAACCTGTGCATGGAAATCGCCCTGCCGACCAAACCGCTGGACAACATCAACGACCCGAACGGCGAAATTGCCCTGTGTACCCTGTCTGCCTTCAACTTGGGTGCATTAAACAGCTTGGACGAGCTGGAAGGGCTTGCCGATTTGACCGTGCGCGCACTTGATGCCTTGCTGGATTATCAAGACTATCCGGTCGAAGCCGCCCGTACCGCGACCATGAACCGCCGCACGCTCGGTATTGGTGTCATCAACTACGCCTATTATTTGGCGAAAAACGGTGTCCGTTACAGCGACGATTCCGCACTCGGCCTGACCCACCGAACCTTTGAAGCCATGCAGTATTACCTGCTCAAAGCATCGGTAAACCTTGCCAAAGAATACGGCGCATGCCCGCTGTTCAACCAAACCGTTTATTCGCAAGGCAAACTGCCCATCGACACCTACAAAAAAGACTTGGATGCCGTATGCAGCGAACCGCTATTGTGCGACTGGGAAAGCCTGCGCGCCGACATCGTCAAATACGGTCTGCGCAACTCCACCCTGACCGCACTCATGCCGTCTGAAACCAGCTCGCAAATCGCCAACGCCACCAACGGCATCGAGCCGCCGCGCGGACTGGTAACGGTCAAAGCATCGAAAGACGGCATCCTGAAACAGGTCGTGCCGGAGTTTGAAACCCTGAAAGACGCCTACGAAACCCTGTGGCAGCTTCCGGGTAACGAAGGTTATCTGAAACTTGTCGGCGTGATGCAAAAATTCGTCGATCAGGCGATTTCCGCCAACACTGCCTACGACCCGGGCAAATTTGAAGGCAACAAAGTTTCCATGAAACAAATGCTCAAAGACCTGCTGACCGCCTACAAATACGGCGTCAAAACCCTGTACTACCACAACACCCGCGACGGAGCGGACGATACGCAGACCGATATTCAGGATGACGGCTGCGCGGGCGGGGCTTGTAAGATTTAAAACAGGTTAATTTTTGAAATATATCCAAGGCTTCTAGATAGTAGAAGGCTTTAAGGATTTTCTTAAATTAGCACCTACTACTATATGAAGCTAAGTTGTTATTTTCCAGAAAAGGAAAAGTATGGATGCCATTCGGTCATTCTTAGCTGAATATAAATTTTATATATTTATTAGTGTTCTTTTAGTCATCACCATTTTAGGATGGCACTTTATTGATAAAATTCAACATGTTTCATATGGTGAATTAAAAATTAATAGAAAAGTTGACTAATTTTTAAAAAGAGAGACGTTATGTCCTGCGAACACCTAGTCATGTCATACAGCACCTTTTCCAAAACCAAAAACGACGCGCTGAAAGAGCCGATGTTTTTCGGTCAGCCGGTAAATGTCGCCCGTTATGACCAGCAGAAATACGAAGTATTTGAAAAACTGATTGAAAAACAACTGTCGTTTTTCTGGCGGCCGGAAGAAATCGACGTGTCGCGCGACCGTATCGACTACGCGAACCTGCCCGAACACGAAAAACACATTTTCATCAGCAATCTGAAATACCAAACCTTGCTCGATTCCATTCAAGGCCGCAGTCCGAACGTTGCCTTACTGCCTTTGGTGTCGATTCCCGAGTTGGAAACTTGGATTGAAACGTGGAGCTTCAGCGAAACCATCCACTCGCGCAGTTACACTCACATTATCCGCAATATCGTGAATGATCCGTCGGTCGTGTTCGACGACATCGTGCAGAACGAATACATCATCGCCCGCGCCGAAGACATCGCCTGTTATTACGATGATTTGATCGAATACACCCAGTATTACAACCTGTTGGGAGAAGGGACGCATAATGTCGGCGGCAAGCTCGTTACCGTGTCTTTGCGCGAGTTGAAGAAAAAACTCTATCTCTGCCTGATGTGCGTCAACGTGTTGGAGGCCATCCGTTTCTACGTTTCATTCGCCTGCTCGTTTGCCTTTGCCGAGCGCGAGTTGATGGAAGGCAACGCCAAAATCATCAAACTGATTGCCCGCGACGAAGCCCTGCACCTGACCAGCACCCAGCATATGCTCAACCTGATGCGTGCAGGTTCAGACGACCCTGAAATGGCGGAAATCGCCGTCGAATTGCAGGACGAATGTTTCAAACTCTTCAAAAAAGCGGCGGAGCAGGAAAAAGAATGGGCGGCCTATCTGTTTAAAGACGGTTCCATGATTGGTCTGAACAAGGAAATTCTGGCGCAATACGTCGAATACATCACCAACCTGCGTATGCAGGCGGTCGGTCTGCCTGCCGGATTCGAAGGTGCGACCCAAAACCCGATTCCGTGGATTAACGCGTGGCTGTCGTCCGACAACGTACAAGTCGCGCCGCAGGAAGTGGAAATTTCTTCTTACTTAATCGGTCAGATCGATTCGGAAGTCAGCGCGGACGATTTGGGCGATTTCGAACTATAATCAAACTCAGCGGTTTTTCCGCATTTCCATTATCAGGGGTCGTCTGAACAGGTGTAGAAACGAAATCAAAGATTTCGGTTACACTGTGCAGACGACCTTTCCCGCTTAAACAGATAATAATGGCACTTATCAGCACACACGACAAAACCTTCGAGCTTCAAGAGGGAGAAACCTTATTGGAGGGCTTGGAGCGCACCGGCCACGAGGTCGAATACCAGTGCCGCAGCGGCTATTGCGGTTCCTGTCGCGTCAAAATATTGGACGGCAGGGTGTCCTACGACGATTTCCCGCTGGCCTTTGTCGCGCTCGGTGAGATTCTGCCGTGTTGCTGTCGGGTTCACGAGGACATTAAGGTTGATTGCCGTACTCGGATGAGTGAGCCGGATTTGTTTGATGTCGGCTTGTTTGATGAGCGGGATTGAGTTGATTGAAACCCAATTGTATTATTTTTAGTTCTTTGCTTTAATAATAGGCTCTTCAAATCTAGGTGTAATCATATGAATGTCGCTAAGGGTTTATTGGTTTCAGTTTTATGTTTGAGCTCGGGTTTGCTTGCTGCTCAAAATCATCATTCCCAATGGAAAAAAGTTTATGAAAGGAATTTGACGGATTTTGAATTGAGTCCGGAGGGAAGCGGGTTGGTATTGCTTGCCCAACCGCAAGGACGTTGCAGGATGGATGTTGATTTTTATGGGGAAACGGGACAGGATAAATACCAGTATGAATTTACCCGAGACCGTTTGACGGCAGGTTCGCATCGGGAATACCGCTATACCGCTGCATCGTTGTCGGAAGTCACCAAAGATAAAATAAAATTGGTACGAAATGAGAAGCTGAATCCTGCTTCAGGCGCGGTAAAGAAAGAATTTCGGGATATTTATCAATACGTTCCTAATAAGGTTTTAAAAAAATATTGTTTTTGATATGGCATGGCAAATAAAGCAAGAGGTCGTCTGAAAACTTTTCAGACGACCTCTTGCTTTATTTACCCTATCGTTTAATGCAGATGCTCGTAAATGGTTTCCGCCAATGCCTTGCTGATGCCTTCGACTTGTTCCAAATCTTCTTTGCTGGCGGCAACGACGCCGCGCAGGCCACCGAAGCGGGTGAGCAGGGCCTGGCGGCGTTTGCTGCCTACGCCGGGGATGTCGCTGAGGGAAGAGGTAACGCGGGCTTTGTCGCGTTTTTTGCGGTGCCCCGTGATGGCGAAGCGGTGTGATTCGTCGCGCACGGTTTGCAGGAGGTGTAGGGCAGGGCTGTTGTGCGGCAGGCGGAAGGTTTCGCCGGTGAACGGGAGGATGAGTTCTTCCATGCCGGCTTTGCGTTCGGGGCCTTTGGCGATGCCGACCAAGGGGATGTGCAGCCCGAGTTCTTCCCATACGGATACGGCGACGCCGATTTGTCCTTTGCCGCCGTCAATCAATACGACATCGGGCCATTTGACGGCCTCGCCGTTGGCTTCGGCTTCCTGCATTTTGCCGTAGCGGCGGGTGAGGACTTCGCGCATGGCGGCGTAGTCGTCGCCGGGTTTGGCGGTGGTGATGTTGTAGCGGCGGTATTGCGAGGGTTGGATGTTTTGTTCGTCGTACACGACGCAGGAGGCGATGGTGGCTTCGCCTTGGGTGTGGCTGATGTCGAAACATTCGAGGCGGTTGAGGTCGTCTGAATTCATGTTCAGGATTTTTGCCAACTCGTCGATGCGGTGTTGCTGGCTGCTTTGTTGCAGGCGGCGTTGGGCTATTGCCATTTGTGCGTTTTGTTCCGCCATTTTCAGCCAGACTTTGCGTTCGCCTATGGTTTTGGTTACGAACTGCATTTGTTTGCCGTGTTCGCCCTCTAGGGCTTCTTTCAATGCGTCAGGGACGGGGAAGTTGCTGATGATGATGTCGGGTTTGCTTTTGCCCAGATAGTGTTGGGCGACGAAGGCTTCGGCATAGTCTTGTCCGTTTGGTTCGGGGTCGTTTTTGGTGTCGGGGAAGAAGCTTTTGTCGCCGACGTGCCGCCCGCCGCGGATGCTGACCCAGTGTACGCAGACGAGGCCGTCTGAAACGGCGAGCGCGAGCAGGTCGATGTCGTTGGGGTTGTTGGGGTTTTTGCTGTCGATGAACTGGTTGCTCTGCATGATGCCGAGCGCTTGGATTTGGTCGCGGTAGCGGGCGGCTTCTTCAAATTGCAGGTTGACGGCGGCGGTCTGCATTTTGTGTTGCAGGGTGCGGGTCAGTTCGTCGGTTTTGCCGTTGAGGAAGGTGGCGGCTTGGCGCACGCTGTCGCGGTAGTCTTCTTCGCTGATGTGTCCGACGCAGGGCGCGGTGCAGCGTTTGATTTGATACAGCAGGCAAGGGCGGTCGCGGTGTTCGAACACGCTGTCTTCGCAGGTGCGCAGCATGAAGACTTTTTGCAGGACTTGAATGCTGTCGCGCACGGCGTTGCTGTTGGGATAGGGGCCGAAGTATTGGTTCGGCTTTTTCAACGTGCCGCGGTAATACGCCATCTGCGGATATTGATGCCCGCTGAGCATGAGGTAGGGATAGCTTTTGTCATCGCGGAAGAGGATATTGTATTTGGGCGACAGGGCTTTGATGAAGTTGTTTTCGAGAATCAGGGCTTCGGCTTCGGAGCGGGTGATGGTGGTTTCAATGTGATGAACCTGTTTCACCATCAGTGCGATGCGCGGGGAATGGTCGTTTTTCTGGAAATAGCCGGACACGCGCCGCTTGAGGTTGACCGCTTTGCCGACGTATAAGACGTTGCCGCCTTCGTCGAAAAAACGGTACACGCCGGGCAAGTTGGGCAGGTTTTTGAGGAAGAGGGGGATGTCGAAGTCCGTGGTCATGGGGCGGGTGGTAGTGGGCAGGTTTTCAGACGACCCGATTATAAATCAGAACGCTTGGGATAATGGAACATAAGCAGCTGGTTCATGAGGATGGAAAAGTACCAAATATGGACTAATTTGTACCGTCTAAGCTACCCAAAAGACAAATCGGCCAAAAAATGCTATTCTTATCGCTTTCAACCTATCTGTTTGTAGCAATGAAAAAGTATCTTATTTCGACCGTAGCCGTAGCCATCGCCGCGGGTCTCGGTGCGCCTTACTACTTCGGCATCAAAGCAGAAGAAACCCTGACTGCACAACAAAAGCTGTTGCAGGAATCAGGTTTTTTAACCGTAGAATCCCACCAATATGATCGGGGCTGGTTCGGTGCGACCGAAACTACGGTCATACGCCTGAAACCGACATTGCTTCAAAATACCCAGCAATATCTGCCCGATAATCTGAAAACCGTCTTGCAAGAGCCGATTACGGTTGTGAACCATATCAGCCATGGCCCGTTTGCCGGCGGTTTCGGTACTCAGGCTCATGTGGAAACAGAGTTTAAATACCATCCGGAAACCGAAAAAGTATTGTCTCGCTTCTTTGGCCAACAAGCTCCGTTGACCATGAGCAATACGATTTATTTCGGCGGAAGCGGCAAGCTTCAACTCAGCGTTCCGGCTTTCGACTATGAAGAGTTGTCCGGCATCAAGCTCAGCTGGAAAGGCTTGAGCGGCAACACCGATTACGAAAAAGATTTCCAAAGCTACCGTCATGATTATACCGCTCCGTCTTTGCAGCTCAAGCTGGCGGACAAGGGTGATGTTTCGATGGAAAACCTACATTTCCAATCTGAGACTTCAGACGGACTCAACAAGCTTTCCTTGGGCAAAAGCAGCATTACTTTGGATAAATTCCTGCTGCAATGGAAAGAAAATATTGATTACAACGTCAAGCTGAACGAGCTGATCAACCTTGTGACCAATCTGCAGATCGGGGCATTTGTCAATCCGACCGGCAGTATCGCGCCTTCCAAAATCGAAGTCAGCAAACTGAAATTCGATACCAATACCAACGAAGTTGATAAGTTTATCAATAGCGAAGGACGGTTCCAATTTGAAGAGCTGGTCTATGGCGAAGATAAATATGGTCCGTTGGATATCAATGTGGCAGCAGAGCATTTGGACGGCAAAGGCTTGCAGGCTTTGAAATCCAAGCTTGCCGAAGTCGCCAATAAGAAAATGAGCGAGGAAGAGATCCAAAACGCCTTGCTCCAAACCGCCAAAAACGAAGCTTCGGGTTTATTTACCAATGATCCGGTGCTGAATGTCAAAACATTCAAATTCATCATGCCGCAAGGTCAAGTGGATGTCAGCGGTAAACTCGCCTTTAAAGGCTTGGCGGCAAAAGATTTGAACAGCCTCAGCGAAATGTTGAAAAAAACCCATGCTGATTTCAATGTGAGCGTTCCGAAAAAACTGTTGGAGCAGATGGCAATCAACCAAGCGCGCAGCCTGTTTAGCGTCAATGCCGAAGATGAAGAAGCCGGACGTGCAGGAATTGAGGACATCAATGAAACGCTGCGTCTGATGGTGGATAGCACTGTGAAAAGTATGGCGCAGGAGCAATACCTGACTTTGGAAGAAAACAACATCAAAACCCATCTGACCCTGCAAAACAACGAATTGAAATTGAATGGCAAGGTGTTGCAAAACGATCCTGAGCCTGATTTTGACGAGCAGGACATGTTGCCGGAAAACCTGTCTTCATCTGAAGCAGGCAAGTAAACGACAATAGACAAAAGGTCGTCTGAAACCGGATTTGAAGTTTGAATCCGATTTCAGACGACCTTTTTTGATTGGTTTGATGGAAGCCATGTTGAGTTGCAGGCAAAAAAATCGCCCCTTTAATTTTAAGGGGCGCAAAAGGAACACAAACCACTACCAAAACTGTTACAGGGCGAACTCCTCTAATTGACGTTGATGGGTTGCCGGATAAAGTGCCTTCATCAAATCATAGGGTGAAAGCGATAAATCTTTGCTTTTGGTCGTCAAACGACCTTGCTGCGGTGTCAGTTCAAGCAAACGGGCATCAGACGCATGAATAAACTTTTCTTTTGCCTTCTGCATTTTGCGTTGTAAAACGGAAACGACGCGGCTGTACAAACTGTCTTTTTGTTTGACCTCCCGAGTGCTGGCAACCCAGCTTAAACGGGAATGGCTGTCTTCATCTTCAATCAGGAGGATGCCGGTTTGCGGCTGCTCCGATTTACCCATGCAGGGAAGCCAAACATAATAACGACCATCGAGCGTAACATATACGGCATCATGTACTTCGCAATCATCGCAACACTGGGTTGCCAAAAGAGAGCGGATGGTATGTTGGTGCAGTCTCAGAATGTCGAGAGAGACTTGCTGGAAAATATTTTCAGGCATTTTCTTCTCCTTTCGTTCTGTGGCGCGTTGATTTCGTTTCGATGAATTGCATTATACGGATAATTTCAAAATTTGCAAATGATAATTGTTATTATTATGAGAATAGGAAATAAGATAATGATTTTTATAGAAATTAATTTTTTGAAATTGATAAAACTTGAGTGATTTACTCGGAATTTAGAGAAAATGAGCCTTAGCGGGAATGTAAAGATCAATACGTTTGAAAAATTGTCAGCAAAATCTCTTGTCGGGGCAGTATTCATGCCCTAAGAAATATTGTATTCAAATACATAGGCCCTGAGCTTTACCGACTATACATTTGTAGCAGCCTTGCGTATGATTCAAGGCATTTTATCAATGAGCGCTATACAGAAGATTCCTATGAGCAAACGCCAGATTATCCTTGATACCGAAACCACGGGCCTTTATGCCGAAGGCGGCGACCGCTTGGTCGAGTTTGCCGGTCTGGAAATGATCAATCGCCAAATAACCGGCAACAACCTTCATTTATACGTTCATCCCGAGCGCGACATGCCTGAAGAAGCAGCAAAGGTGCACGGCTTGACCATTGAGGTTTTGGAAGAGAAAAACGCGCCACCGTTTGCCGAAGTAGGGCGGCAGATTGCCGATTTTATACGCGATGCCGAGTTGATTATCCACAATGCCAAGTTTGACGTCGGTTTCCTGAACATGGAATTCCGCCGTATGGGGCTGCCTTCCATCGAGGAGCTTGGCTGTACCGTAACCGACACGCTGGCGATGGCGCGGGAAATGTTCCCCGGTCAGAAAGCCAGTCTGGATGCTTTGTGTAACCGCCTTTCTGTCGACCGCAGCAAGCGCGTGCTGCACGGTGCGTTGATTGACTGCGAGCTTTTGGGTGAGGTTTATCTCGCCATGACGCGCCAGCAGTTTGATTTAATGGGCGGCGAAAAAGAAGAAGACGAGGAAGTCAAACCGGTCATTATTGCCGAAACCAAGCGTCCGGCGCATCTGAAAGTCATCAAAGCCAACGCAGAGGAACTCGCCGCACACGAACAATATCTGGACGGTTTGGGCGAAGCCTGTTTATGGCGCAAAGCCGAAACAGCCGGAGCCGAAGCATGACGCGCCGCAATATCGCCCTGATTCCCGCCGCCGGTACCGGAACGCGTTTTGGGGCGGGAAAGCCCAAGCAATACGTTGAAATCAACGGTAAAACCGTGTTGCAGCATACGATAGACATTTTTGAAAACCATCCTGCCATCGATTTGATTGCTGTTATCGTATCGCCCGAAGACCAAACGTTTCAGACGACCCCTTCCAGCAAAACACGCGTATTTCGCGTAGGCGGAGCAAGCCGTGCCGAAACGGTGCGCAACGGCGTATCCGCATTGTTGGCGCAAGGTTTGGCGGCGGAGCAGGACAACATTCTTGTTCACGATGCCGCCCGTTGCTGCCTGCCGCCCGAGGCGTTGACCCGTCTGATTGAAGAAGCGGGCGGGAAAGAGCAGGGCGGTATTTTGGCAATACCCGTTGCCGATACGCTCAAACGCGCCGACGGTAAAAACCATATCGGCGAAACCGTTTCCCGCGCCGGATTGTGGCAGGCGCAAACCCCGCAGCTTTTTCAGACGACCTTATTGCACCGAGCTTTGTCGGCAGAGGATTTGAGCGATATTACAGACGAAGCGTCGGCAGTGGAAAAGCTGGGCGTGCAGCCGCTGCTGGTGCAGGGCGATACGCGCAATTTGAAGCTGACGCTGCCGCAGGATGAATATATTGTGAGGCTGTTGTTGCAGGTCGTCTGAAACCCGTTTTTCAGACGACCTGACATTGAAAAAAGGACAAAACATGAATATCCGCATCGGACAAGGCTACGATGTCCACCAACTCGTCGAAGGCCGCGATTTGATTCTCGGCGGTGTAAACATTCCGTTTGAAAAAGGCCTGCTCGGCCATTCCGATGCCGACGCGCTTTTGCACGCGATTACCGACGCTTTACTTGGCGCGGCGGGTCTGGGCGACATCGGCAGTCATTTCCCCGATACCGCTGCCGAGTTTAAAGATGCCGACAGCCGCGTATTGTTGCGCGAAGCGTATCAAAGCGTGCAGACATTGGGCTGGCGCGTTGTGAATGTGGACACGACCATCATCGCCCAAAAGCCCAAACTCGCGCCGCACATTCCCGCCATGCGCGCCAACATTGCCGCCGATTTGGGGATTCAGACGACCTGTGTGAACATTAAAGGCAAAACCAACGAAAAACTCGGCTATCTGGGGCGCATGGAAGCCATCGAGGCGCAGGCGGCGGTGTTGCTGGAAAAAGCGTAAGCAGGCAAGCACAAATGGCATGAAAATGTTAACATATGCCCATCAACCGACATCCCATTAAGGAGAAATCATGGCTACTCAAGACGAATTGAAACGCATTGCCGCCGAGAAAGCGGTGGAATTCGTACCTGAAAACGAATACATCGGTATCGGCTCCGGCTCGACCGTCAATATGTTTATCGAAGCGTTGGGCAAAAGCGGCAAAAAAATCAAAGGCGCGGTTTCGACTTCTAAAAAGTCCAGCGAACTGATGGCGCAATACGACATTCCCGAAGTATCGCTGAATGATGTGATGGGGCTGGCTGTCTATGTTGACGGTGCGGACGAAGTGAACCATATGCTGCAAATGATTAAAGGCGGCGGCGGCGCGCATTTAAACGAAAAAGTTGTCGCCAGCGCGTCCGACAAATTCATCTGTATCGCCGACGAGAGCAAATATGTTTCGCGTTTGGGCAAATTCCCGCTGCCCGTAGAAGTGTTGCCCGGCGCGCGTTCGCTGGTGTCGCGCAAACTTTTGGCAATGGGCGGACAGCCTGAGTTACGCCTGAACTACACCACCTTCCACGGCAACCAAATCATTGATGTCTATGACTTGCATATCGACCGTCCGCTGACTATGGAAGATGAAATCAACCGCATCACCGGCGTTCTCGAAAACGGCATCTTCGCCCGCAACGCCGCGGATGTGTTGATTTTGGGTACAGAGCAGGGCGTCAAAGTCATCAAACCCGGACAAAACTAGGCATCCATTAAGCAAAAGGTCGTCTGAAAAGCGGAAAATGGCTTTTCAGACGACCTTTGCTTTATTTTTGAAGGCTTATTCGATATTTTGAACCTGCTCGCGCATTTGTTCGATTAAGACTTTCAGCTCAACCGAAGCCTGCGTGCATTCCGCCGCGATCGCTTTGCTGCCCAGCGTGTTTGCCTCGCGGTTCAATTCCTGCATCAGGAAGTCCAAGCGTTTGCCCGCGCTGCCTTTATTTTCCGTAACGATGCGGCGGACTTCGGCGATGTGCGTGCGCAGGCGGCTGAATTCTTCGTCAACATCGGATTTTTGGATAAACAGCGCAAATTCCTGCTGCAAACGGTCGTTGTCGATATTGCCGACCGCTTCCGCCAAACGCGCGTTCACCTTGTCCATATGCGCCTGAAGCAGGCTGGGGAACAGTTCGCTCAAGGCATCCACGATTTCTTCCATGCTGGCCAAACGTTGCAACAAATGTTCGCCGAGTTTTTTACCTTCGCGTTTGCGGGCGGCGGCAAATTCTTTCAAAGCCTCATCCAGCAACTCTTGCACGGTTTTTGCCAAAGCTTCGGGGTCTTCGCTTTGACCTGCCAATACCCCAGGAAAGCGCAACACTTCAGCGACCGTCAGCTTGCCAAAACCGTGTTCCTTGCGCCAAGTTTTGTTCAAATCGGACAACTGTTTCACCAATTCTTCATTGGTTTCCAAACTTTGTCCGCCGACCGCCGCGTCCTGCAACTGAATGCGGCATTCCAGTTTGCCGCGTGCGGCTGAAGCCGCAATTTTCTCGCGCAACGCGCCTTCCAGATAGCGCAATTCTTCAGGCATACGGAATTGGACATCCAGATAACGGTGGTTCACCGCTCGGATTTCCAAGTTCACACGCTTGCCGCCGCATTCGCCTGCGGCATTGGCAAAGCCGGTCATACTGTGGATAAGGATGGATTGAGTCATGGTTTTACTCCGTTTCAAAATACGAGTGAAAGTGGAGGGACTATATCATATCTGGACTGCAAGTATGGTGGATTGGGTTGAAAAGATATAGTGGGAGACCTTTGCAATAACATAGGTTACTAAAATTTTATGCTCAATCTCATTTTCAAAATGCAAAACCTTTCTGATTTTTCCTACTTTTTGCTCAATATTAGGAAGGTTTTAGTCAATTGAAATTTTTTGGCGCATTTTTATGCGTCAAATTTCGTTAACAAACTATTTTTGCAAAGGTCTCAGTGGATTAAATTTAAATCAGGACAAGGCGATGAAGCCGCAGACAGTACAGATAGTACGGAACCGATTCACTTGGTGCTTCAGCACCTTAGAGAATCGTTCTCTTTGAGCTAAGGCGAGGCAACGCCGTACTGGTTTCAAGTTAATCCACTATAAAAGACAGCCGCAAGAAACCTGTTTGATGTTTATACAAAAAGGTCGTCTGAAAACCTGTAATTCAAGTTTTCAGACGACCTATTGCTTATCCGTATCGAATTATTTGCCGGCTTTCACGCCCTGCCATTGGCGAACCATGAATTTTAAAATGGTGGGTTGGATGGGAACCATGATGAAGCTGTTTTTCAAATCTTCTTCGCTCGGGAAGATGGTGCGGTCGTCCCTGAACTCGGCTTCCATCAATTCGCGTGCGGGTTTGCTGGAAGGGGCGTAGGTAACGAAATTGCCGTTTCTCGCGGCGACTTCGGGGTCGAGGAAGTCGTTGATGTATTTGTGGGCGTTGGCGACGTTCTTCGCATCTTTCGGGATGACGAAGGAGTCCACCCAAATCCCCACGCCTTCTTTGGGCATCATGACGCGGATTTTTTCTTTGCCGCCCGCTTCTTCGGCACGCCGTCTGGCGATGTTCAAGTCGCCGCCGAAGCCGATGGTGACGCAAGTGTCGCCGCGCGCCAAGTCGTCGATGAAACCGGACGAGGTAAAGCGTTTGATGTTGGGGCGGTTTTTCTTGAGCAGCTCGGTTGCTGCTTTGATATCTTCGGTATCGTTGCTGTTGGGGTTTTTACCCATGTAGTTCAACACCATAGGATAAATTTCCGCCGCGCTGTCCAAGTAGCTGATGCCGCATTGTTTGAGCTTGGATGTATATTCGGGGTTGAACACCAAATCCCATTGGTTGTCCGGCAGTTTGTCCGTGCCCAAGGCTTTTTTCACGCGCTCGGTATTGATGGCGAAGGTATTGGTTCCCCAATAAAACGGAACGGCATATTCGTGGCTCGGATCAACGCCTTCCATCAGCTTCATCAATTCAGGATTGAGGTTTTTATAGTTGGGAATCAGGGATTTGTCGATTTTTTGATAAGCCCCCGCCTTAATCTGCCTGCCGACGAAGGTATTGGACGGGCCGACGATGTCGTAGCCCGATTTTCCGGTCAATACTTTACTTTCCAGCGTCTCATCGCTGTCGTACACGTCGTAAGTTACCTTGATACCGTTTTTCTTTTCAAAATCGGCGACGGTTTCGGGATCGACGTATTCCGACCAGTTGTAAATCCTCAATACATTTTGGTTTCCCGCCTGCTCCGCTTTATCGGAGGTATTTTTATCCGAACCTCCGCAGGCGGCGAGCATGACGGCGGCTAGGGCGATGAGTGGCAGATGTTTGGTCATTATCATTCCTTGCATATCGGGCGGAAGGGAAAGTAAGGGATTATAAATCAGGCACGCACTATCTGATAGCAATTTCCATTATATTGATAGTACGAAGGTCGTCTGAAAGTCCCTGATTCAATAGCTAGAAACAAGGTTTTGCGGTAATATAGCAGCCATTTTCTTTTCACAATTACATACGGCCGGGAAGGTCGTCTGAAACCTTTTCAATAGAGACAACGAAACATCATGAAAACCTCCGAACTACGCCAAAAATTCCTAAAATTCTTCGAATCCAAAGGCCACACCATCGTCCGATCCTCTTCGCTCGTGCCGCACGACGACCCGACGCTGCTGTTTACCAACGCCGGTATGAACCAGTTTAAAGACGTGTTCCTCGGCTTTGATAAACGCGCCTACAACCGCGCTACCACCGCGCAAAAATGCGTGCGCGCCGGCGGTAAACACAACGACTTGGAAAACGTCGGCTACACCGCCCGCCACCACACCTTTTTTGAAATGATGGGCAACTTCTCCTTCGGCGACTACTTCAAACGCGATGCCATCCACTTCGCTTGGGAATTCCTCACTTCCCCCGAATGGCTGAACATCCCCAAAGAAAAACTCCTGGCGACCGTATATGCCGAAGACGACGAAGCCTACAACATTTGGTTGAACGAAATCGGTATGCCTGCCGAGCGCATCGTCCGCATCGGCGACAACAAAGGCGCGAAATACGCGTCCGACAACTTCTGGCAGATGGGCGACACCGGCCCCTGCGGCCCGTGTTCAGAAATTTTCTACGACCACGGCGAAGAAATCTGGGGCGGCATTCCCGGCAGCCCCGAAGAAGACGGCGACCGCTGGATTGAAATTTGGAACTGCGTGTTCATGCAGTTCAACCGCGACGAGCAAGGCAATATGAACCCGCTGCCCAAACCGTCCGTCGATACCGGCATGGGCTTGGAGCGCATGGCGGCTGTGATGCAGCACGTCCACAGCAACTACGAAATCGACCTGTTCCAAGACCTGCTCAAAGCCGTTGCCCGCGAAACCGGCGCGCCGTTCAGCATGGACGAACCGAGCCTGAAAGTCGTTGCCGACCACATCCGCTCCTGCTCCTTCCTGATTGCCGACGGCGTAATGCCTTCCAACGAAGGCCGCGGCTATGTACTGCGCCGCATCATCCGCCGCGCCGTGCGCCACGGTTACAAACTCGGTCAGAAACAGGCATTTTTCTACAAACTCGTGCCCGATTTGGTGAAAGCGATGGGCGACGCGTATCCTGAGTTGAAAGAAAAACAAGCGCAAATCGAAGAAGCCCTGAAAAACGAAGAAAGCCGCTTTGCTCAAACTTTGGAAACCGGTATGGCTTTGCTGGAGAACGCATTGACCAAAGGCAGCAACAAACTGGACGGTGAAATCATCTTCAAACTCTACGACACCTACGGCTTCCCATACGATCTAACCGCCGACATCTGCCGCGAACGCAATATCGATTTGGACGAGGAAGGCTTCAACCGCGAAATGGAAGCCCAACGCGCCCGCGCCCGCGCCGCGCAAAACTTCAAAGCCAACGCGCAACTAGACTACGCAGGCGCGGACACCGAGTTCACCGGCTACGAAAAACGCAGCCAAGACACCAAAATCATCGCCTTATACAAAGCCAGCGAAGCCGTGGACGAACTCCAAGCAGGCGAAGCAGGCGTGGTTGTTCTGGAACAAACCCCGTTCTACGCCGAAAGCGGCGGCCAAGTCGGCGACGTAGGCTTTATCTTCGCAGGCGAAAACTGCTTCCGCGTCGAAGACACGCAGAAAATCAAAGCCGCGGTACACGGACAATTCGGCGCAGTCGTTTCAGGCCGTCTGAAAGTCGGTGATGCCGTATCCGCCGAAATCGACAATGACATCCGCGACAGCATCATGCGCAACCACAGCGTTACCCACCTGATGCACAAAGCCCTGCGCGATGTTTTGGGCACGCACGTCGAACAAAAAGGCAGCCTGCAAAACGCCGAGCTGACCCGCTTCGACATCTCCCACCCGCAAGGCATCAGCGCGGAAGAAATCGCCGAAGTCGAACGCCGCGTCAACGCCGCGATTATCGCCAACGTGCCCGTCAAAGTCGAAACCATGTCCATTGAAGACGCGCAAAAATCCGGCGCCATGATGCTCTTCGGCGAAAAATACGGCGACTTCGTCCGCGTCATCACCATGGGCGACTACTCCACCGAACTGTGCGGCGGTACCCACGTCGCCCGCACCGGCGACATCGGCTTCTTCAAAATCATCAGCGAAGGCGGCATCGCCGCAGGCATCCGCCGCGTAGAAGCCATCACCGGCCTTGCCGCGCTGGCATGGGCGCAAAACCAAGAAAGTTTGGTGAAAAACATCATCGCCGAAGTCAAAGCCCAAACCGAAAAAGACGTACTCGCCAAAATCCAAGCCAACGCCGCCAACGCCAAAGCCTTGGAAAAAGAGTTGGCAAAAGCCAAAGCCGAACTCGCCGTCCACGCAGGCGCCAAACTCTTGGATAACGCCAAAGACTTGGGCGCAGCCAAACTCGTCGCCGCCCAAATCGAAGCCGACGCAGCCGCCCTGCGCGAAATCGTTACCGATTTAACCGGCAAATCCGACAACGCCGTGATTCTTTTGGCGGCAGTAAACGACGGCAAAGTCTCCCTGTGCGCCGGCGTATCCAAAGCCCTGACCGGCAAAGTGAAAGCAGGCGATTTGGTCAAATTCGCAGCCGAACAAGTCGGCGGCAAAGGCGGCGGCCGACCGGATTTGGCACAAGCCGGTGGAACAGATGCTGCGAAACTGCCTGAAATGCTGGGAAGCGTGGAAGGCTGGGTAAACAGCAAACTGGGTTGATGATTGATGTATTAAGTTAAGTAGAGAAGGTCGTCTGAAAAATTTTTCAGACGACCTTTGGTTATAAATCAAATTTGGAAGTTTGAAAATGAGAACACCATATGAACAGTATCAAAGTGAGATGTTAGAAAAGATTGAACAGTGTAAATCCAATTTTGCGTACCAGCCTATTCTCTTTATTGGTTCTGGCTTTTCCAAAAGATATTTAGGAGGACCTAATTGGGTAGAGCTCTTAGAGAAAGTGAAAGAGAAGTGTCCAAACATAAAAAAAGATTTAGCATATTACATACAAGGAAAAAATAATGATTTAGCAGCAGTTGCTTCTCAATTTGTAGGATACTACAGAACCTGGGCATGGACCAAAAAAGGACGAGAAGAATTTCCTAATGATTTATTTTCTGCTGATACTACAGAAGATTCATATTTAAAATACCAAGTCTGTAAACTATTTGAAGAATTAGTTGACGACCAAAGCTTTTTCGATTCTCTCCCACCAAGTTATTCAGAAGAGTTAGAAGCATTAAAAGCCATATGTCCTCAAGCAATTATTACTACTAACTATGATACTTTTCTGGAAGATAAAGTATTTGTTGAACATACACCTATAGTTGGTCAAAAAATTATTACAAATGTTATCTCAGATATAGGAGAAATTTATAAAATTCATGGATGTGCTCGTGACTTTTCAAGTATTGTTCTGACTAAAGAAGATTACGAAAATTTTAATAGTAAGTCAAAATATTTGATTGCAAAACTTCTAACATTTTTCCTAGAGCATCCTATTATTTTTATTGGGTATGGTGTTAATGATGAAAATATTAAAAATATATTGGCAGACATAGATTTGGTTTTAGGTGGTAATAATGAATTAATGCCAAATATGTTTTTTGTAAAATGGGAAAGAGAATTTTGCGACAGCAAATCATATCCTAGGGAATATTCCGTCCTTTTATCAAATGGAAAAAATTTTCGAATGAATAACATTTCGGTTAATAATTACAAATGGGTATTCAATTCTTTTAAAAATTCACATGTAATAGAAAATTTCAATCCAAGAATTTTACGCTCATTGATATCAAGACAATATAAATTAGTAAGAGAAGACATCCCTAAAAGTAGGATTCAAGTCAATTACGAACATTTAAGCCAATATGCTGATGCAGATGGGGAGACTCTTGTTAAGCTATATGGTATTGCTGATGCAGCTACAGTTGCTGCGATGAGTGCGAATTTCCCATTTACGCTTACTAAGTTAGCAAACCGACTAGGATATAAAAGCTGGCATAAAGCAAATGATCTTATTGAGAAAATTACGAGTGATAAAGGTATTTCTATTAAATCCTCTGATAATATTTATCATATTTGTGTATCTTCGGGAGATTCAGTAAAGTTCCATTTCTATTCAGAAGCGGCTTATCAATTACTTATTAAAGTAAGAGATGAGCTTCCGTATGAATTAGAATTAGATTAAACAAGTCATAGTGAACGTAGCTTTGATCATGTTCCAACAAAATCTTCATATCGCCTGTAATATCAAAGGTCGTCTGAAAAATAATTTTCAGACGACCTTTCTCTATCAAAAGCAGCCTGCACTTTCAAAAATTGAAATGCAGGCTGCTTTTCATAAAAATTAGAAAAAAACGCGCAATATTTTTATACTGTACATCATGTAGCAAGTCGTACCTGCTCCCCTGCCAACTTATTTACTGAACGAACAGGAATAACATGCAGAAGCTTCCTTCAGAAAAACCGACAGCCGGTTATTCGCATCCGTGGCAATACTTTCTGCTGGTGTACGCTTTGAGCGCGCCGTTTTGGCTGCTGTCTTTGCTCCTCAAAAACAGTCCTCTGCCTGATAATCTGCCGCTGACCGACATCGGCGCGGCGCTCACCCCGACGGTTGCCGCCGCGTTGCTGCGTTACCGCGAGGGCGGAATGGCGGCGGTGCACAGCCTGTTTGGCCGTGTGTTTGATTACGGGCGGATCAAGCATTCTGCCTATTTTTGGACGGCAATACTGATTTTCCCCCTGCTTTATCTGCTCACTTATGTCGCGATACGCCAAACAGGACAAACCATACCTGCCTTATCCGTATCGTTTGCGCCGCTTGCCGGGGCATTCGTCATGTTCTTTATCGCAGCAGTTGCCGAGGAATTGGGCTATGCCGTCTACGCTACGGAAAGTCTGCAACGGCGTTTTACCCCGCTTGTTACAGCGCTGATTATCGGGGTGCCGTGGGCGTTGTGGCATTTGCCGTCCATGATTGCCGTGGGGCAGTCTGCCGAACTGATTGCATGGGGGCTGGCAGGGACGGTTGCCGTGAGGATTATCTATGTATGGCTGTACAACGGCAGCGGCGGCTCGGTATTTGTATTGATTGCGTGCCACACGGTTGCCAATACCGCGCGCACGGGCTTCCCAGGCGGGCGGTCGGCATATGAGAACGGAGACGGCATGATTCCATACGGAATCATCATCATTGCGGCGGTAATTGTGATGATTTTTAGGCGTAAGGCGATGTGTTTACCTGATAGCAATCAAGTGTAGCTTGAGTCATATCCCAACGAAACTTAGTATCAAAGGTCGTTTGAAAACTATTTTCAGACGACCTCGTGTTTTGATTTCAATACCCTGATGGCTTCACAGGGATGGTTTTGTATATAAGAACGAAAATTTGTTTCTCGATAAACTATATTGAAAGTTAATTTTCATACATATTTCATATTAATTAAATCACTTAATACATAACTAATCAGTAAAGGCATAAACAAAAACGGACTCTGAGTAATCAGAATCCGTTTTTCTGCCAAAGGTATCGTATTATTTGGCTTCTTCTTTAGCTGCTTCAGCAGCATCTTTTGCTTCTTCTTTAGCATCGGCAGCTGCTTCTTTAGCTTCTTCTGCTGCTTCTTTAGCTTCTTCTGCTTTATCTTCAGGAGATGCAGCCGGAGCGTTGCCTTTCAACGCATCCAACGATGTTTTACAAGTAGCATCACGTTGGTCAGCAGGCAAGTTTTTCAAAGCTTCTTTGGTTTGTTCGAATGATTTTTGCATCATATCTTTTGTAGCTGCATCGACGTTTTTAGTAGCGTCAGCAAAAGCTTTTTCATATTCATCACAAACAGCAGAAGAACCACCACCACATGCGGACAAGGTCAGAGCGGCCAACAAAGTTGCCAATAAAGCTGATTTTTTCATGAGTCTCTCTTTTTGAATCTTGGTTAAAAAAGAAATTGTATGTTAAACCATTCCTGTGGAGTGTCAAGCATAGTCATTTTATTTCCCTGACTTAAATCATGGGATTAAGCGAAATTAGGATGGTTTGGAAGAAAAAAGTTAAGTAATGAATACCGTGACTAAGGAATATTTTTTTATGGATAGGAAGGCTAATTCCCTTTTATTTTAAAGGGTTAATTCATTTTTGCTGTTGTTTGAATTAATGCGGCATAGAGGGGTTTAAACCATGATATTTAACTTAGTAAAATAACTTCAAAATCGGTTAAATCACGGTAATTCAAGCTGTTTTTGGATGGGGTGCAATTAAATTTTATATGTCATATTAAATGTATTTTGAATATAGACAATTTAGTTAATTATTTTTGAGGAGTAAGGGTAATTAAACTATATTGAATTATCTATAAACTATAGCATTAGTGATATAACTTGCTATATATAGTGGATTAAATTTAAATCAGGACAAGGCGACGAAGCCGCAGACAGTACAGATAGTACGGCAAGGCGAGGCAACGCCGTACTGGTTTAAAGTTAATCCACTATAGTTATGCTGTTTGTTTTTTATTTGTTGTCTTCCTTTATTGACTAAAAAGCTCAGGCAGTCTGAAAGACATTTTTCAGACTGCCTGAGCTTTTTGTTTACTGCTACTTATCTTGCTGCCACGCCCGATATGAACGAATGGCTAAAAACAGGCAGATAATCTATATAAAGCCTAGAAAGCCCTGCGTCTGCTACGCCGAACTCGTTAAATAGCCAGGCGGCTGCATGACCTTTGCGATAAGCATGTTCGGCATCAACCAAGTGTACTTTACCGTCTTGCGTAAGATACTGGCTCAATGCGGGCAATACGATGAGCGCAAGCGGGTTTTGCAGCGGTTTTCGCAGATTGGCGTTCATGTTTTTTTACACAATCCCTTTTTTCTCCAGATAGCTTTCGTAATCGCCCAGATAGTGTTCATAGCCGCCCTTGCCGTCCAGCTCGATAATTTGGGTGGCGAGTGAAGAGACGAACTGGCGGTCGTGCGATACGAAAATCAGCGTGCCGTTGTATTTCTCCAGCGCCATGTTCAGCGATTCGATGCTTTCCATGTCCATGTGGTTGGTCGGTTCGTCCATAATCAGCACATTGGGTTTCAGCAACAGGAGTTTGCCGTAGAGCATACGGCCTTTTTCGCCGCCGGAGAGAACCTGCACTTTTTTCACCACGTCGTTGCTGCCGAAGAGCAAACGCCCCAAAGTGCCGCGGATGACCTGTTCGTCGTCGCCTTCCTGCCCCCATTGGCGCATCCATTCGCTCAGGTTCATATCGACATCGAAGTCGTTTTCATGGTCTTGCGGATAATAGCCGACGTTGGCTTTTTCCGCCCATTTGATGGTGCCTGCATCGGGGGTGAGGCCGTCTGAATATTCGGGGTTGAACGCGCCGGCAAGGAGTTTCAGCAGGGTGGATTTACCCGCGCCGTTGGGGCCGATGATGGCGAGGCGCTGGCCGGCTTCGAGGATGAAGCTCAGGTTTTTGAACAACTGGGTTTCAAAGCGTTTGGCCAGATTTTCGACTTCCACCGCCTGACGGTGCAGCTTGGCCTTTTCATCGGCTTCAAAGCGGATATACGGGTTTTGACGGGTGGAAGGTTTGACTTCGACCATCTCGGCTTTGATTTTGTCTGCCTGTTTCAGCCGACTGGTTGCCTGACGGGCTTTGGATTTGTTGGCGGAGAAGCGGGCGACGAACTCTTGCAGCTCTTGCAGTTTCTCTTTTGCCTTGGCGTTGTCTTTCAGGGCGCGTTCGCGCGATTGGGCGGAGGCGAGCATGTAGTCGTCGTAGTTGCCCGGGTAGATGGTGATGGTGTTGTAGTCCAAATCCGCCATGTGGGTGCAGACTTCGTTCAAGAAGTGACGGTCGTGCGAGATGATAATCATGGTGGAGTCGTATTGGTTCAACACGCCTTCCAGCCAGCGGATGGTGTTGATGTCCAAGTTGTTGGTCGGCTCGTCAAGCAAGAGAACATCAGGTTTGGAGAACAGGGCTTGCGCCAGCAATACGCGCAGTTTGAAGCCAGGGGCGACTTCCGCCATGGTCGCATTGTGCAAGTCTTCGGAAATGCCCACGCCGCTCAACAGTTCGGCGGCGCGCGCTTCGGCGGTGTAGCCGTCGTATTCGGCGAACTTGGCTTCCAGTTCGGCGGCTTTCATGTAGTCGTCTTCGGTGGCTTCAGGGTTGGCGTAAATCGCGTCGCGTTCGGTCATCGCCGCCCACATTTCGGTATGCCCCATCATCACCACGTCCAGCACGCGCATGTCTTCGTAGGCAAACTGGTCTTGGCGCAGCTTACCCAAGCGCACGCCGTTTTCAATCGCGACTTCGCCCGCAGTCTGTTCCAAATCGCCGCCGAGGATTTTCATGAAGGTGGATTTGCCCGAACCGTTCGCACCGATCAGGCCGTAGCGGTTGCCTTCGCCGAACTTGACGGATACGTTTTCAAACAGCGGCTTCGCGCCGAACTGCATGGTAATGCCGTTGGTAGAAATCATTATTGGTAAAACCTTTATAAATATAGATAAACAGGGTGTTATAATCGCCGGCGATTGTAGCATATTTTGTATAGGTCGTCTGAAACGGGGCGGAGGAAATGGAAACCGAAAAAATCTATTACGCCGTGATTATTCTGTTGTGCGCCGCATCCATGCTGCTCAGTCCGTTTTTCTACATCCGCCGCACACGTTCAGGCGCAGAATTACGCCACGCACCTCGGCAATGGAAGCCGATTATTATTGCGAATTTGGTGATGATCATTGCTTTGGTGGTATGGTGGATATGGTTTTGATGATTTGATGAAAGGTATAAGAATGAATAAATTGATTTTAAGCACATTACTGCTCGCATTTTCCTTCGTAGCAACGGCATCCCCCGTATTTGAATGTATCGACACATCAGGGCGTAAAACCTATACGCAGACCGGCGGCAAAAACTGCAAACCGGGCAATATCGGCAGACCTTCGGTTTATACCTCCGCCGCACCGTCTGCACACTCGGCATCAGCAAACGCTGCTTCAAGAAACGCTCCTTCCGAACAAATGCCGCCTCCGCCAGCCGGCGCAATGCCCGGTTCATCTTCGGCGCAAGACGAATTGGCTCAGGCACAGAAAAATCTGGAAGAGGGCAAACAGGTCCGTTATGGCAACGAGCGCAACTACGCCCGTTATCAAGAACGGATTAAGGGTTTGGAAAATCAAGTGAAAGCCGCGCAGGAACGGGTTAATGCGGCAAACAGTATGGGTGGTGAAGGTGAGATGATGCCCGAGCAGTGATGGTTGCAAAGATAGCAATAAAAGGTCGTCTGAAAACCGGTCAGGCAATTCTATTTTGCCTAAACCGAGTTTTCAGACGACCTTTTCGGTTTATCTGTCTTGATCGTATATTCCAGCGCTTTATAAGGTTTTAATGTGCTTGAAATATAACCGTTTTCAGGATGGCGGACGTAATCGAGATAATCCTGCATGGCAGGTGAGAAGCCTTCCACATCATCCACGGCGATGACCGCGCGGTCGGCAAGATTAGGTTCAAGCAGCTTGAATACGGGGAATACCAAATCCGGCCAGCCGTCGAGTAAGACGAAATCGGGGCAGATGGCTAAGTCTTTTAAGGTTTCCAGCGCATCACCTTCGCGAAGCTCAATATAGTCTGCCAAACCGGCTTCTTGGAAATGTTTTCTCGCTGCTGCGGCTTTGTGCGGCAGATATTCGCAAGTGATGACGCGCCCGCCGTTGCGCTTGGCGGCTGCGGCAAGATACAGCGTCGAAATGCCGTAGGAAGTCCCGAATTCGACAATGTTTTTTGCTCCTGATGCCAAAGCCTGCATATACAAAAACTTGCCTTGTTGCGGTGCGATGGGGATGTATTTGTCTTCGTAAAAACTTTCGTTTTCCCCCGTCCAATCCAGCCCTTTGCCCAACAGCTTGAAAATCTTGGGCAGAAAATGAAAAAACATCTGTCTGTTTTGCTTTAAGGCTTGGGTGTAGAGCCGCAGTAAGACGGTTTCGACTTGAGGCGCTTGCAGAAAAGCGAACATTTGGGGTGTCAGCTTGGGCATGGGCTTTCTCCTTTTCAGTTCAAATCTTCTATATTGTCCATCTTGCCACAGCTTCGCTTTTCAGACGACCCCTCCGTCCAAACTCCGTTATAATGGCGGCTTTCCCATTATTTCATTCAAAAGACGGTCTTATCATGAAACACATCCACATTATCGGTATCGGCGGCACGTTTATGGGCGGGGTGGCCGCCATTGCCAAAGAAGCGGGGTTTAAAGTCAGCGGTTGCGACGCGAAGATGTATCCGCCGATGAGCACCCAGCTTGAAGCCTTGGGCATAGACGTACACGAAGGCTTCGATGCCGCGCAGTTGGACGAATTTAAAGCCGACGTTTACGTTATCGGCAATGTCGCCAAGCGCGGAATGGATGTGGTTGAAGCGATTTTGAACCGCGGCCTGCCTTATATTTCCGGCCCGCAATGGCTGTCGGAAAACGTGTTGCATCATCATTGGGTACTCGGCGTGGCGGGGACGCACGGCAAAACCACCACTGCGTCCATGCTCGCATGGGTCTTAGAATATGCCGGACTCGCGCCGGGCTTCCTCATCGGCGGCGTACCGGAAAACTTCAGCGTTTCCGCCCGCCTGCCGCAAACGCCGCGTCAAGACCCGAACAGCAAATCGCCGTTTTTCGTTATCGAAGCCGACGAATACGACACTGCCTTTTTCGACAAACGCTCCAAATTCGTACATTACCGTCCGCGTACCGCCGTGTTGAACAATCTGGAATTCGACCACGCCGACATCTTCGCCGACTTAGGCGCGATACAGACCCAGTTCCACCACCTCGTGCGCACCGTGCCGTCTGAAGGTCTAATCGTCTGCAACGGACAACAACAAAGCCTGCAAGACACTTTGGACAAAGGCTGCTGGACACCGGTAGAAAAATTCGGTACCGAACACGGCTGGCAGGTCGGCGAAGTCAATGCCGACGGCTCGTTCGACGTGTTACTTGACGGCAAAAAAGCCGGACACGTCGCATGGGATTTGATGGGCGGACACAACCGCATGAACGCGCTCGCCGTCATCGCCGCCGCGCGCCATGCCGGCGTCGATATTCAGACCGCCTGCGCAGCCTTGAGCGCGTTTAAAAACGTCAAACGCCGCATGGAAATCAAAGGCACGGTGAACGGCATCACCGTTTACGACGACTTCGCCCACCATCCGACCGCCATCGAAACCACCATCGAAGGCCTGCGCCAGCGCATTGGAAACGCCCGCATCCTCGCCGTCCTCGAGCCGCGTTCAAACACCATGAAACTCGGCACGATGAAAGCCGCGCTGCCCGAAAGCCTCAGAGATGCCGACCAAGTGTTCTGCTACGCCGGCGGCGTGGACTGGAACGTCGCTGAAGCCCTTGAGCCTTTGGGTAGCAAGCTGCACGTCGGCAAAGACTTCGATGCCTTCGTCGCCGAAATCGTGAAAAACGCCGAAGCAGGCGACCATATTTTGGTCATGAGCAACGGCGGTTTCGGCGGGATACACGGGAAGCTGCTGGAAGCGTTGAAATAAGGTTGGTTGAAATTTTGGAATGATTGAGGTCGTCTGAAAACCGGAGTTTGGTTTTCAGACGACCTTTGTTTCTGTGAATCAATGAGATGCAGGTTTGGGTTGTTAAAGTTCGCTTTTAGGGTTCGTCTGAAAAGCTCTAGACTCAACTATTTATATCTGACATCAATATATGATATGCAATATTTTTCTGTTTAGACTATCGTCCAAAAATATACAAAAGGTCGTCTGAAACCATTTCAGACGACCTTTTTTCTTTCTAGCTATCCATATTTAACCGCAACCGCCGCATTTGCCGCAGCCGCTGCTGCAATCGCGTTTTTTCGGTTTGAATACGAATTTTCGCAAGAGGAAGAATATGCAAGTGAGCATAATCAAGCCGACGATAATATATTGAGTCATGACGATAGTATCCTTGAAGAAATTTGGTAAACCACAAATGCGGCAAAATAAGCCATCAGGAACAAATAGCCTGTAATCATAAGCATATTTTTCGTGGATTTGGTTTCGCGTTTAATTACGGTTAAAGTCGCGGCACACATCGGAGCATACACATACCAAGCCAAGAAGGCAAAGGCGGTTGGCAAACCCCAGTTGTTGTGTACGATCGGAATCAGCGCGTTTTGTACGGCGTCTTCAGACGACGCGCTGACGGCATAGACCGTACCCAGTGCGGCAACAACGACTTCACGCGCGGCAATGCCTGGAATCATGGCGATACACATTTCCCAAGTGAAGCCCAGCGGGGCGAACAATGGTTGGATAGCGTGGCCGAGCATACCCGCCAAGCTGTAGTCGATTGCCGCGCCTGTTGCACCTGCGGGCGGTTGCGGCCAGCTTACCAAGCCCCACAAAACTACGGCAAGGGCGAAGATAATCGTACCGGCGCGTTTGAGGAAGGCTTTTACCCTGTCCCACAGGCTGGTCATGATGTGTTTGAAGTTGGGCGTGCGGAAAGTCGGCAGCTCCATCAAGAGCGGGAATTGCTGCACGTTGCCTTTCATACGCGCCAAGCGTTTCATGATATACGCTGCCAAGGCGGCAGACAGGATGCCTGCGAGATAGAGGATGAACAGCGTCAGTCCTTGCAGGTTGAAAATCCCGCCTACGGTGCGATTAGGAATGACGGCGGCGATAATCAGCGCGTAAACGGGCAGCCGCGCGGAGCAGGTCAGCAGCGGGGCGACGGCGATGGTAACGAGGCGTTCGCGCGGGTCATTAATCGTACGCGCTGACATAACGGCGGGAACGGCACAGGCGAAACTCGACAGGAGCGGGATGAATGAGCGTCCGGACAGGCCGCTTTTCGCCATCACGTTATCCAGCAGGAAAGCCGCACGCGGCAGGTAGCCTGAGTCTTCCAAAAGCAGGATGAAGGCGAACAAAATCGTAATCTGCGGCACGAACACCAACACGCTGCCCATACCGGCAATGACGCCGTTGACGAGCAAGTCGCTGAGGATGCCCGGCTCCATGTTGGCGCCTATCCATTCGCCCAGCGCGGTAAAGCCGCCTTCGATGGCGTCCATAATCGGCGCCGCCCATGTGTAAACCGCTTGGAACACCATAAACAGGATGACCAGCAGCATAATTATGCCCCAGACGGGGTGCAGCACGATGTCGTCGAGTTTTTTGTGCCATGCGGGCAGCGTCATCTGGGTGCGTACCACTTGTGCCAAAATCGATTCGACTTCTTGATAAAGTTTGTCGCTCTCCAGCGCCTCGAGCGTGCGTTCGGCAGAAGCGGGGTTGGCGGGGAAAGAGCGTTTGCGCGGCAGCTTCGCCACGGCTTCGCGTACCGCCTGTACGCCCGACGCGCTCACTGCGACTGTTTCCAAAACAGGTGCATCCAACAACTCGCTCAGTTTGGCGGCATCAATATTCAAACCCCTTCTGCGGGCAACGTCGCTCATGTTCAGCGACACCACCATAGGCAGTCCCAGCGTTTTCAGTTCCAAAATCATGCGCAGGGTCATACGCAGGTTGGTCGCGTCGGCAACGGCGATGATGGCGTCGGGCGGAATGCCCAGCTTGCCTACGGCGACATCTTTCGCCACCGCTTCGTCGGGGCTGGTCGTGCGTAAGCTGTATGTGCCCGGCAGGTCGATAATGCGGACGGCCGCATCGTCGAGGAAGGCACCCTCGCGCTTATCGACCGTTACGCCCGGATAATTGGCAACCTTGGCATGTGCGCCGGTCAAACCGTTGAATAAAACGGTTTTGCCGCAGTTTGGCGCGCCAATCAAGGCAAAATAGCTTAGTTCCATGAATTGAACTCTCCTTTTTTGATTGTTTGATAAGTTTGGAGTGGGATTTGGGGGAAAGGTTTTGAAATTGTGTTTTCAGACGACCTAGGTCGTCTGAAAAGGATGGGGCGGTCAGATTAAATCCGCCTATGCCGCATTTTCAAAATAGAAGCCTGCCTGCGTGTACGGCGGTCAGCCGTCAATCACATGGCACATAATTTTTCCCGCCTCTTCCTGCCGTAACGAGAATTGCGACTGGTTGCCCAAACGTACGGCAAACGGGCCGCGTCCGAATCCGCCGACGGCAATCACTTGCAACGGCATTCCACTTGAAAAGCCCAAGTCGGCAAGGCGGCGCGTAACCAGCGGGTCGAGTTCGCCGAAAGTCGGATTGGGGACGATGGAATCGATGTGCGCGACCGCGCCTTTACTGAGTTTTGACAATGGTATGGCAGACATAGGGTGTTTTACTTTCGTTGTCGATTGAAAAAGAGACAGCCAGTAAAGACGAATTTGACACAGGGTAGGGCAGAGACGCATCCCATTGCCTGTTCCCGCAAAAGAAGTAGTTTTGATTGTTTATCACTTTGTTTTATTATGATAATAAATCTTGTTAACATAAAAATCAAATTCAAAACCGCCCCAAACTTGGTTTTCAGACGACCTCTTGCGGCAAATCAAAAAAAGCGAATGATTTGACGGGAAAGTCGGGCAGGGCTATTGATAAGGTTTTCGTTTGGATGTTTTATGAAGGACTGAAGAGCAAAGGAGCGAATGATGAAAATCTACACCGCCGCAGAAATGCGCGCACACGAACAAATGGCAGTCGATAAAGGCACGACTTTCGAGCAACTGATGGAAAACGCGGGGCAAGCCGCGGCGGCGGATTTGCTGCGCCGTTTCCCCAAAGCAGGACGCGCGTTAATCGTTTGCGGCAAGGGCAACAACGGCGGCGACGGTTTGGTCATCGCGCGCGCGTTGTCGGAGCGGGATTGGCAGGTAGATGTCGTTTTCGTATTGGGAGACAAACTTTCGCCGCTGGCGCAGTTGAACCGCGAGCGTTTGAATCATTCGGACGGCGTCAGCTTTATCCGATCCGATGAGCTTGAAGGCCGGCTGAAAACAGGTTACGGCCTCATTATCGAAGGCATTTTTGGAACAGGTTTCAGCGGCGCATTACCCGAAACAGCCGCCGCCGTTTGCCGCCTGCTGAATCAAGCCGACGGCTTCAAAATCGCGCTGGACATCCCGACCGGGCTGAACTGCGACACAGGCGAAGCAGACAAAGATACCTTCCGCGCCGAACTGACCTACGCCTTTGCCGCCTACAAGCCCGCGCATATGACCGACGCAGGCAAGGCATATTGCGGAGAGACCGTGTGTTTGGATATTGGGATAGAGTGAGAATATTTTATTGAGATGACGATGTTCGCGGCTATTTCCAGCTTTGCGCCAAGTAAATACCCAACGCCGTCAGCAGGAACGAGCCGAAAACATGCAGGCAGACCGCTGAAAACGCCGTCGCCCAGCGTTGCGCCTGCATCAGGGTGACCATTTCCAATGAAAAACTGGAAAATGTCGTCAGGCTGCCGAGAAAACCGGTAATCAGTAAAAGCTTCCATTGCGGATTATCCAGCCATTCGGCGCAGATGCCGATTAAGAACGCGCCGATCCAGTTGGCGGCAAGCGTGCCTGCCGAAAACGGGACGGAGAGTGCGGCAAAGGCGAGAACGAGCAACCAGCGGGACAATGCGCCCAAAGCCGCGCCAAACGCAATCGCCATGACGTTTTGAAACATATTGAAATCCGGAGACAAGAAAAATCAAAAGGGTGGGGTTGGGGATTTTAACCGTATTTTGAACAGGCAAACAAAGGTCGTCTGAAAAGCATTTTAGGTTTTCACTTTGTTGAAACCATGCTTTCAGACGACCTTTTTTCGCCTTTCCTTCATCATATATAGCAGATTAAATTTAAATCAGGACAAGGTGAGGCAACGCCGTACTGGTTTAAAGTTAATCCACTATAAAACAACATTTCCCTACATTGTCTGTCATTTGATGTTTGTTAAAAATTTTGCCGCCTATTCGTGTTACGCTTCGCAAACAAATTGATTTTCCAAGGGAAAGGAGCAGGATATGCCGTCATTGAGAACGCAAATCGCCGGTTTTTCTTTTGACAACTGTCTGATGAACGCCGCTGGTGTGGCGTGTATGACCGTGGAAGAATTGGAAGAAGTCAGACAATCCGCTGCGGGCAGCTTCGTCACCAAAACGGCGACGCTGGAAGCGCGGGCGGGCAATCCCGAGCCGCGTTACCGCGATGTACCGCTGGGCAGTATCAATTCCATGGGTTTGCCGAATCAAGGCATTGATTACTATCTGGATTATTTGCTGAGCCTTCAAGAATCGCAGCCCGAACGGACATTTTTCCTCTCGCTGGTCGGTATGTCGCCCGATGAAACGCATACGCTGTTGAAAAAAGTGCAAAACAGCGGATTTAAAGGCATTACCGAACTCAACCTTTCCTGTCCGAACGTCCCCGGCAAGCCGCAAATCGCCTACGACTTTGAAACGACCGAGCGGATTTTGGGCGAAGCCTTCGGCTACTTCGACAAGCCTTTGGGCATCAAACTGCCGCCGTATTTCGACATCGTCCATTTCGACCAAGCGGCGGAAGTGTTCAACCGCCATCCGCTGAAATTCGTCAACTGCGTCAATTCCATCGGCAACGGCATGTATATCGAAGACGAATCCGTCGTGATCCGCCCTAAAAACGGCTTCGGCGGCATAGGTGGCGAATACATCAAACCGACCGCGCTCGCCAACGTCCACGCGTTCTACCAAAGATTGAATCCGTCCATCCAAATCATCGGCACAGGCGGCGTTTATACCGGTCGCGATGCGTTTGAACATATCTTGTGCGGCGCGAGCATGGTGCAAATCGGCACGGCGCTGCATCAGCAAGGTGTCGAAGTTTTCGAACGTGTTTCGCTTGGCTTGAAAGCCATCATGGCGAAAAAAGGCTATGAGAAGCTGGAAGATTTCAAAGGCAAACTGAAATATCTGGGGTAAGTCTGCTCAGATGAAGGGGAAAAGGTCGTCTGAAAACCATCATACGGTTTCAGACGACCTTTTATTACAAAACGGCTGCCGATAGGTTTCTTTGGAAAATTCGGATATCGGGGGAGGACGTTTTGATTGTTGTCATTTTGCTCATACGGTAGGCATCGAAATAGCGTGTATAGTGGATTAACTTTAAATCAGGACAAGGCGACGAAGCCGCAGACAGTACAGATAGTACGGAACCGATTCACTTGGTGCTTCAGCACCTTAGAGAATCGTTCTCTTTGAGCTAAGGCGAGGCAACGCCGTACTGGTTTAAAGTTAATCCACTATAAAAGGCGTTTTAACATTTATCTCTATAAGCAGGTTTGTTACAATTTCGGGAAAATTTTAGTGGAACCGCAAAATGCTGATGAACTCATCCGCCATCCTCCCGCCCGCCATGCTCGGCATCCTCGGCGGTGGACAATTAGGCAGAATGTTTACCGTTGCCGCCAAAACCATGGGTTACAAAGTAACCGTACTCGACCCCGATCCGAACGCGCCGGCGGCGGAATTTGCCGACCGCCATTTGTGCACGCCGTTTGACGCCCAAGCCGCCTTGGACGAGTTGGCAAAATGCGCGGCGGTTACTACTGAATTTGAAAATGTCAATGCCGACGCGATGCGCTTTTTGGCAAAACATACCAACGTTTCCCCCAGTGGCGACTGCGTTGCTATCGCGCAAAACCGTATTCAGGAAAAAGCTTGGATACGCAAAGCGGGGCTACAAACCGCGCCGTATCAAGCGGTTTGCCGTTCAGACGACATCAGCGGAGCAAGCGCGCAATTCCTGCCCGGCATCCTGAAAACGGCCACTTTGGGCTACGACGGCAAGGGTCAAATCCGCGTCAAAACGGTGGACGAACTCAAAGCCGCGTTTGCCGAACACGGCGGTGTGGATTGCGTTTTGGAAAAAATGGTGGATTTGCGCGGCGAAATTTCCGTTATCGTATGTCGTCTGAACAATGAAAACGTGCAAACCTTCGACCCCGCCGAAAACATCCACGAAAACGGCATCCTTGCTTACTCCATCGTTCCTGCGCGGCTGAGTGCCGACGTGCAACAACAGGCGCGGCAGATGGCGCAACGCTTGGCGGACGAATTGGATTATGTCGGCGTATTGGCGGTGGAAATGTTCGTCGTCGGCGACGCGCATGAATTGGTCGTCAACGAAATCGCCCCACGCCCGCACAATTCCGGCCACCACACCATCGATGCCTGCGCCGCAGACCAGTTCCAGCAGCAGGTACGCATTATGTGCAATCTGCCGCCCGCCGACACCAAGCTGCTTTCTTCATGTTGCATGGCGAATATTTTGGGTGACGTCTGGCAGGAAGACGGTGGCGAACCGAATTGGCTGCCGTTGCAAAGCCATCCGAATGCACACCTGCACCTGTACGGCAAAAAAGCCGCGCGGAAAGGCCGCAAAATGGGGCATTTCACCGTTTTGTCCGCCGATGCCGACACTGCATTTGAAGCAGCGGGGAAATTACATCAAAGCCTTTGAATATAAAATATAATATCGGAAACAGCGTTCAGACGACCCCCTGTCTGTTTATGAAGAAAACGTCGTCTGAACACGCATTACAATACATCTTACAACACATCTTGCCATGAGCCTTCTGACCATACTCCGTCCCGCAGTCGCGCAAGACTGCCAAGCCATACACAATGCCCATCTGCACGCCGTCCAATATACCTGCATCCGCAGTTACGACGATAAAGTATTGCATGCGTGGGAAGCCCTGCTCGATATCGACAGCTACCTCGAAACCATTTCCGATCCCGGCAAAGCCTTTTGGGTGGTGGAATACAGGGGGACCATACAGGGTTTTTTCCAAGTGGACTTCAAAGAAGCCCAATTGGATGCGTTGTATGTCCATCCCTTCGTTCATAATCACGGCTTGGGTACAGCCTTGCTGCGCCGTGCCGAAGAACTTGCCCATCAGGCGGGTTTGAGCTTTTTGAAACTGTACGCCTCGCTCAATTCCGTTCCTTTCTACCGCTTGAACCACTACGAATCTTTGGGTTCCGCCGTATTGCAGTTGAACAAAGACGTCAAGGTCAAGTGCGAACTGATGCGCAAATATTTATAAGCCGTTTTCAGACGACCTGTATACGGAGCGCAGAGGTTGTCTGAAAATGTGTTTTCCATGTTAAACCTCGAAATATCCCCATGATGAAAACAGATTTCCAATCCGCCTTGAAAGCATTAGGCAAGCAAGCCAAAAAAGAAGCCGAAGCGCGGGCGCAGGAGCAAGCCTTGGCGAAGAAGCGCGAGGAAGAGAATATCGATTTCGCCAAAGCCGTAGGTGCAGTAACGCCGCTGAAAACCGCACCGCGCTATGAAGCGCCGCGTGATAAAACGCCCATCAAACCCCGCTCGAAAGAGCAGGAAAGTTTGGCAGCCGAAGATTATTTTTATGTCGGCAGCGGCGCTTCTTGGGATGAACCGCCCGCTTCGTTTAGTAAAAACGGACAAGGGAAAAACGACTTGCAGCGTCTGCGTAACGGGCATTATCCCGTAGTCGCCGATGTCGATTTGCACGGCTACACGCAGGAAGAGGCGCAACAGGTTTTAAACGAATTTATCGAATTTACCCAAAAGCGGGGTGTATGCGCCGAAATCATTCACGGCAGCGGTTTGGGCTCGTCAGGCTACAAACCCGTTTTAAAAAACATGACGCGCCGCTGGCTGATGCAGCACCCTGATGTATTGGCTTATATCGAGCCGAGGGAAGGCAATGACGGCGCTGTACGCATTTTGTTGAAGCGCAGGCGCAGGGAAGAAGAATAGTTTGTGCTGGGTTGATTGGGCTGAGGCAATATTGCCTTGAGTGCAATCTGCGAACCATGTCAAAGGTCGTCTGAAACTGGGATTAGGTTTTCAGACGACCTTTTCGATTTTGGCAAATATAGTGGATTAAATTTAAATCAGGACAAGGCGACGAAGCCGCAGACAGTACAGATAGTACGGAACCGATTCACTTGGTGCTTCAGCACCTTAGAGAATCGTTCTCTTTGAGCTAAGGCGAGGTAACGCCGTCCTGGTTTAAAGTTAATCCACTATACTGAATTGCTTACGGCAGGAGTTTGCCCGGATTCATGATGTCGTGCGGATCAAGCTGGGCTTTGATGGCGCGCATCAGAGCGATTTCGGATGGTGTGCGGACGCTGGGGAGCCAGTGTTTTTTGATGGTGCCGATACCGTGTTCCGCCGCGATGGTACCGTGGCAAGCGAGGATGTGTTCATAGACGATGGTGTTGACGGCATCTTCGTAACGGTAGGCTTCGTTGCTCAAGACGTCGGGCAGGAAGGTGTTGTAATGCAGGCTGCCGTCGCCCAAATGTCCGAAGCAGACAATTTGTATACCCGGAAAACGGGTTTCCAAGGCGGGGGCGCATTGACGGACAAAGGTGGCGACTTGGGCTATCGGGACGGCGATGTCGTGTTTGATGCTGGTGCCGAGCTTGCGCTGGGAGGCGGAAATGTTTTCACGCAGCGTCCACAGATCGAGGCGCTCTTGTTCGGATTGCGCGATGATGCTGTTTTCTTGGCCGTTTTGATAGAGAAACTCGGCAAGTTTTTCATCGAGCGCGGCATCGGGAACGGAGTCGGTCAGTTCGAGCAGAACGTGCCAGTTTGCATCGGTCGGCTGTTTAAGACGGCTAAACTCGGAAGACAATGCCAAAGCGTAGCGGCTGATCAGCTCGAAACTGGTTAGACGTTCGGCAAAATGCCCTTGTACCGCAGTTAAAAGCTCTACGGCAGATTCGATGTCATCCAAACCTACCCATGCGGTGGCTGTGGTTTGCGGGCGGGCGAAGAGTTTGAGCGTGGCGGCGGTGATGATGCCGAGCGTACCTTCGCTGCCGATAAAGAGGTGGCGCAGGTCGTAGCCGGTGGTATTTTTGTGTAGCGGTTGGAGATGGGAAACAAGTTCGCCATTGGGCAAGACGACTTCCAAGCCTAATACCAAGTCGCGCATACTGCCGTAGCGTAAAACGTTTAATCCGCCGGCGTTGCAGGCGATATTGCCGCCGATTTCGCACGAGCCTTCGCTGGCAAGACTGAGGGGGAACAGTCTGCCTGCTTCGGCTGCCGCTTTTTGGACGTTTTGCAGGATTACGCCCGCTTCGACGGTGATGCTGTTGTCGGCAAGGTTGATTTCGCGGATGCGGTTGATTTTGGAAAGGTTGAGCAGTACGCCGCCGGAAGCTACTGCTGCGCCGCACAAACCGGTATTGCCGCCCTGTGGGGTAACGGGGATACGGTGTTCAAAACAAAACCGCATGATTTCTTGTACATTTTCTATGGAATGCGGTTGCAAGATGATGTCCGGTTCGGAAACAAAGCGGCGGCGCTGGTCGTTTAACAAGGCCGGAGTGGCTTCGAGGATTTCGGCGGGGGAAAGGAATTCAAGAAAACGGTCGTACAGATTGGGCATAACGGGCAGCAGGATGGTTTGTGTGTGTACGGAAGATTATATAGCGGATAAGGGAAGCGAAAAACGGTAAAGGTCGTCTGAAAAACAAAAAAGCAGGATACAATCCGTATCCTGCTTTTTTAACTGTAAAAATATTATTTTGCAGCAGAAGCGGCAGAAGCAGCAGCTGAGCTGGCAGCAGAGGCAGCACCGGTTGCAGCAGAAGCAGCGGTATTAGCTGCAGAAGCGGCAGTGTTGGCAGCAGAAGCAGCGGTGTTAGCTGCAGAAGCGGCTTCAGTTGCAGAGGAAGCGGCAGAAGCGGCACCAGTTGCAGAAGAAGCGGCAGAAGCAGCAGTTTCAGAAGCACCGGAAGCGGTAGGAGCAGCAGTATCAGCGCCTTTGTTACAAGCAGCCAAAGCCAAAGATAACAGAGCAGCAGCAATCAGAGATTTTTTCATTTTGAGAACCTTCTTTAAATCGATTTAAGTAGAACAAAACAACAAAACGACATATAAGTCGTTTCATTTAGAGTAAAAATTCATTGCTGAATTTCCTGCATTATGCCCCACAGGGTGCTTCGGTGCAACGATACGGACGAATTAGTAATTTTTAATCAATCTGAAATGGACGAAAGACGGGGGTAAAACTAGTCCGCATTGGCTGTTATTCAATGTACATTTGAAATAAATTGTATAGTAAAATTTATTTATTTCATGCGTTTACATTTGAAGAATGCGCTATGGGCCTTTGTTTTCAATCGGTTTAAATGAAATGCGGGCAGTTGTTGCGCATAAAAGCAAAAAGTTGTAAAAAAGTTACACAAATATAAAGATTATCAAAATTTACGCTTTTACGCGCAATATGTTAAATATTGTGCATATAAATTTATAATTGTTAGTTTTGATAATTTTGCGATAAATCTCCGTGCATGACGGCGGTGTGTTAGAATGCTTTAGATTTGTTGGCAGAGGGTTGTCAATAAAGAAAACCTGTTTTGATAAACGGTCATGATAAAGGATAAAAAATGGCTATTGAAAAAAATTCTGTGGTTTCGCTTCACTATGAAATGTACGATGTGGACAACCAACTGCTGGACAAAACCGAAGAACCCATCGTCTATCTGCATGGCGGATATGACGGCATTTTCCCTTTGGTGGAAGAAGCTTTGCACGAGAAAAACGTCGGCGATACCGTTGAAGTCGCGCTGTCTCCCGATGATGCTTTTGGCGAGCAAGATCCCAGCCTGGTGCGTATCGAAGATGTCAGCGTGTTTCCGGTTGAAGTGGAAGTCGGCATGATGTTTGAAGCCGATGATCCTGAAACCGGCGATGTCTTGATTTACCGCGTAACCGATGTAGCGGACGGCAAAGCCGTAGTAGACGGCAACCATCCGCTTGCAGGCATGAAAATCTTGTTCAAAGCGACAGTTGACGGCGTACGCGATGCGACTGAAGAAGAAATCGCACACGGCCACGTTCACGGCCCGCACGGTCATCATCACTAATTAAGTTGATTTGCAATGCAAAAGGTCGTCTGAAAACAGGATTGGGTTTCTGTTTTCAGACGACCTTTTTGTATTTTGTTAAGAATATTGCTGTGGTATGACATCACTTAATGGATTAATCTTCGGCATAAAATTCATATATGTCGGTTTCACTCCGGGTAAAAACCAGGGCCAATTTACCTTCAGGTATTCTTTTTTGGGACATGCCGCCGATGCAGATTCCTAGGCTTGGAAAGGTGAGGTAATGTTTTCCTTCGAGAAAATGATGTTCGTTTTTTAGTTTTTCTATGCTCTCAGTTTCAAAGAGATTCAAGCCGTTGAAAATAGGATATGTGTATTGATTGCAAGTGACGGCAACCAGCCTGTTTTCCTTATATTGCAATTCGTACGAACCTCGTGTTTCAAAAGTGCTCCCTAAAATATTGTGTTGCAAAACTCTTTCTGCTTTGCCGAATTCGGCAATGATTTGTTGCATGGTATTGCCGAGTTTGAAAAATTTACCGTTTGTTTCTACGCCTTCAAAGGATGAGATTTTTACTTCATGAGGTTCTGCTTCCGAAGGTTTCTTTTTGACTTTATTTTGCCAAAAATCTGTCAACTTGGTTTCTTCCTTGGAAAAAACGATAACGGCTTTGCCCTCCGGTATGCGTTTTTGACTCATGCCACCAATGCAGATACCGAGTTCAGGAAAGGTAATATACGATTTTTCTTCAATAAAATCATTCTGCTGCTTGATTTCTTCTAGGTCTTCGGCTGTAAAGACGTTTACGCCGCCAAGCATGGGGTTGGTATGTTTGTTGCAAATGATGGCAACAAGTTTATCTGCTCTATATTTTAATTCACAAGCAAATCTGTATTCGGTAGTAATATTCAAAAGGTTGTCTTGCACCACTTCGCTGGCCTCTCCAAATTCGGCGATGATTTGTTCATTGGTGTTACCAAGCTCAAAAAATATGTCGCCTAAATCCACGCCTTTAAAAGGGATAATCTGAAACTTGTTGACCGTCATTTTGATTGCCTCATTTTATAAATGGTGGCTGTCTGAGCATTATTCGATGGCAAGCTGAGCCAATTCGTCTTTCGTGAATGCTTCCAGCAGAATATACGCTGCGTCAATAAAGCGGTATTTTTCTTCAGGCAGCCGTGCGATAAAGGTTTCGTAGGGCAGCTCGGTAGGTGAATCGTCATCGTTGGTAAAAATCAATCTCCAGCTGCTGATATCGTTGTTGGATATATCCGGATCTGCGCCGTATTCTATTTCTGGTCGATAGGGCAGAATGGTCGGCAGTTCAGGGTTTAAGACATAAAAGCCGACGAGCTCTCCCGTGTCACTATTTTTCCCAATCATTTGATGAGCGGAATAGGCATCCAGCCATTGGGTTTCACGCATCAGGCGGCTGAAGGCTGCGAGTGGGTCGTTGTCGGTTAGAATTTTGTCGCGAATCTCTTTGTTCAGTGCCACAGGGCGGGTAACGCCGTAGAATTTATAGTTTTGTATTTCGTCTTCATCTTCAAAAGGCACCATGGATATACCGGCCTGTATGTCTGGTTTGAAATCGAAGGTTTGGATGGTGTCGGCAGTGAAGGTTTCATCGGTTTCGCAGGTAATCGGTTGTTTGAGCGCGCGGGCTAAATCGGCGAGATATTGCAGGGCGATTTGCCAGTCTTCCAAAGTGCTGGGCGTGAATTGCCGCACAGCGTATTCCTGTGTGTCTTCATCAAAGGATAATTCAAATCCCCTACCGCTTTTTTCGTTCACGCCAAGCAGCAGACATTCGAAGTCGGATAACGGCAGTGTTTGAAATCGCTTTAAATCAAAATCTTCATCGTGTTCATCAAATGAAAATTGTGCCAGCGGCTGCGATGAAAGCTGGAAACATTCCTGCACGGTTAATACGGGCATGCGGCTAAATAGCTTTTTGGGATTTTTGATGTAGAAAGAAATGCTCATCGGAATATCCTTTCCAAATTTTGGCGGTATTTAGCCGTTATTTGTAGGCAGCCTGCACAATGAAATTGATTCAGGCTGTTTTGAGTTTTCAGACGGCCTCATCAGTGGATGTCTATTCCTTTGCGTTTAAATTCATCCTCCAACTGCCGGATATGCTGTTCCGCTTTGAGGAGCTGTCTGTAATCGTCGGGGTGCATCGTATCGCGCAGGTTCATGCTTTTCAGGCCGAGTTCGCTTAGGCCTTGCACTTGGGACGCAGCCGTTTCAGTTATCCGTTGCTTTCCCGACCATCCGCCGGAGCGACTTATTTTGGTAATGCTGACTTGGCCTGCGGGCGCGTCGTAGAAGTTGTATGCGGCCGAGTCTTTGGGGTTGGGTTTGCCGTCCCGATAAAAGGTCGTCCATAGCAGTTTGTTGGTCTGTCTGGAATATTCCAGTTCGTGTCCCTGTATGTTGCCGTTGGCATCAAGGGTGTAAAGTTTGACTAGTGGTCTGATCGTGGGGTGCTTCGAGTCGGTCGGCATCGGGTGGTAATTGCCTTCCCAGCAGCGTTGCATGCGGTCTGCAACAGGGGTGCAGTGTTTGGGAGTGCGTGCTTCGTTCAAACGAAGCCAGTTGTTGATTTTAGCGAGTTCTTCGGGTGAGAGGGGTGTGTATGAGCTGCTGTCTGACGGGCTGTCGTATGACGGTCTACCGTATGACGAGCTGCTTGGCGAATAGTTGGTACACGTAGCGTTGCCATATACCTGCATGCAGTACCCTATACGGTTCATTTCCTGTGCGTGCTGTTGGCGCAGTATGTTTACGTCGGCCACCACGAATCGGCTTGCCACCAATTCGAAGAATGCCAACAGGATAGGTAAAATCGTTTTGTGCATGGGGCGGTTTCCGTTTCAAGGTAAAAAATCGGGTATTGGGGTTTAAGAGAATCCGCGTTTTAAAGCTGCCTGAATATTTATTTGCGTGGATTGGATTCGGGAAGGCGGTGTGCAGGCTGCTTTTCGGTTTTCAGACGACCTACGATACCGTATGGTCGTCTGAAACCTTTATTGCCGTACTGTTTTACCGTTCGATTTGCGATACGTCGCGCACCGCGCCTTTGTCGGCGGAAGTCGCCATGGCACCGTAGGCACGCAAGGCGGCGGAGACGTAGCGGTCGCGGTTTTCCGGTTTCCATGCTTTGCTGCCGCGTGCTTCCATTTCGGCGCGGCGGGCGGCTAGTTCTTCGTCGGACACTTTCAGGTTGATGCTGCGGTTGGGGATGTCGATTTCAATCGTATCGCCTTCGTGTACCAAACCGATGGCGCCGCCTTCCGCCGCTTCGGGCGAAGCGTGGCCGATGGAGAGGCCTGATGTGCCGCCAGAGAAGCGTCCGTCGGTCAGCAAGGCGCAGGCTTTGCCGAGGCCTTTGGATTTCAGGTAGGAAGTCGGATACAGCATTTCCTGCATACCCGGGCCGCCTTTGGGGCCTTCGTAGCGGATGATGACGATGTCGCCGGCGACGATTTGGTTGCCCAAAATGCCTTCGACGGCGGCTTCTTGGCTTTCAAACACGCGGGCGCGGCCGGTGAATTTGAGGATGCTCTCGTCCACGCCTGCGGTTTTCACCACGCAGCCGCGTTCGGCGATGTTACCGAACAAGACCGCCAAACCGCCGTCTTGCGAGTAGGCGTGTTCGACGTTGCGGATACAGCCTTTTTCGCGGTCGAGGTCGAGGGTTTTCCACATACGGTTTTGCGAGAACGCTTGGGTGGTGCGCACGCCGCCGGGCGCGGCTTTGAAGCGTTCGATGGCGTGGGTGTTTTCGGGATTGGTCACGTCCCATTTTTCAATCGCGTCTTTCAGCGTCGGCGCGTGGATGGTGTACACGTCGGTGTGCAGTTTGCCCGCTTTGTCCAGTTCTTTCAGAATGGCGAAGATGCCGCCGGCGCGGTGCACGTCTTCCATGTAGTAGTCGTGGTTGTTGGGTGCGGTTTTGCAGATGCAGGGGACGACGCGGCTTAAGCGGTCGATGTCGGCCATTTTGAAATCCACGCCCGCTTCGTTGGCGACGGCGAGCAAGTGCAGGATGGTGTTGGTGGAGCCGCCCATGGCGATGTCCATAGTCATGGCGTTTTCAAACGCTTTTTTGGTGGCGATGCTGCGCGGCAGCACGGTTTCGTCGTCTTGCTCGTAATAGCGTTTGGTGATTTCGACAATCATGCGGCCGGCTTCGAGGAATAATTCTTTGCGGCCGGCATGGGTGGCGAGGTAGGAACCGTTGCCGGGCAGGGACAGGCCGAGCGCTTCGGTCAGGCAGTTCATGGAGTTGGCGGTGAACATGCCGGAGCAGGAGCCGCAGGTCGGGCAGGCGTTTTGTTCGACTTCTTCGACCTGTTGGTTGCTGACATTGTCGTCCGCCGATTCAATCATGGCGTCAATCAAGTCCAAGCGGCGTTCGGGCTGGATGTTGGCCACACCGATGACCTTGCCCGCTTCCATCGGACCGCCGGAAACAAAGATGGTCGGGATGTTCAGGCGCATGGCGGCAATCAGCATTCCGGGGGTGATTTTGTCGCAGTTGGAAATGCACACCAGCGCGTCGGCGCAGTGGGCGTTGACCATGTATTCGATGGAGTCGGCAATCAAATCGCGGCTGGGCAGGGAGTACAGCATGCCGCTGTGTCCCATGGCGATGCCGTCGTCGATGGCGATGGTGTTGAATTCTTTGGCGATTGCGCCCGCTTTTTCAATTTCGCGGGCAACCAGTTGACCCATGTTGTGCAGATGGACATGGCCGGGAACGAATTGGGTGAACGAGTTGGCAACGGCGATGATGGGCTTGCCGAAGTCGGTTTCCATCACGCCGGTGGCGCGCCACAATGCGCGTGCGCCCGCCATGTTGCGGCCGTGGGTGGAGGTTTTGGAGCGGTATTCTGGCATGGGGTATTCCTCAGAGGGGTGGTATTTTGAAAGACGAGCCGTCTGAAATAAAGGTATCGACATGAGCAACCTTTGTTTCAGACGGCCTTTAGACCGGTATTTTATATGAAATACCGCATAATAAGAAATGCTTTAAGGCAAACGAAAGGTCGTCTGAAACAAGGTTTCGACTTTACGAAAACTGTTTTTCAGACGACCTTGATGGCAGGTGGGGGATTTATTAATCGAACTTATCCGGTTCGTACAATTCATCCCCACGCGGCTTGCAGCTAGCGGGTGGTTAACCACAATCCCAGCTATATGCTACTTTGGAAAAATCTAGTTTGGCTAAATCGTCGGGGTGAATGAAGAAACCGCCCACACCTAGGTCTCCCCATATGATTTCTATCCCGTCCTCCCATTCACTTTGCAGTTGGAACAGCAGGATATAGTCTTTCAATTCATCGTGCTCTTCGCGTGGGTCATTTTGGGTGAAATCAGGGTAACCGCCTATCTGGTGGCCACCACTGAAGCTTTCCATGACTTCATATTCCAAATCTTCATTGCTGTGAATCTGCCAGAAATTTTCGTTCTTACCGCCTTCATACCTTTCCAAAATTTGTGCGAAACGGTAGTCGCTGCAACTGACAAGCTGCGTTCCCTGTTCGAACGACATGGCAAAGGACTGTTCGGGATTATGCGGCAGGCCGAATTCTTCGCCGTAGTAATGCGGATAATCCGACTGCTGGAGGCTGTCGTCTTCCAATACGTCGGCATGATAAATTACGCGGAAGCCGTCATTGTTGAGCAGATTATCCAGATCGCAGCCGTATAAATCGTCACTGTGGATGAAAAACTGCAACAGACCTTGTCGGGGAAAATTCTCCAGCGGTGGTGTTTGGGCGAAGTTGATTTGTGCCAACAGCGTGAGCGGATCACCATTTGCCGTGTGTGGATATTCGGCACCGAGCGGCAAATAGGGAGCGCCTCCGACTTTGCTGTCCCAGCGGCGCAGGCTGCTTTTGTCTGCAGGTGACAGCTTGATGCGGACAACGGGTTTTTCAGTAGACAAAAGCTGCTGCCGGTAGGGGGTGATGAGCGGATTTTCCCAGTTTATCATTTCATTTTCCTTTTAATTTTTCAGTGAATTAACGATATAAAGGTTGTCTGAAACCACATTATTGTCAAACCGAAATCAATTTTCAGACGACCTAAAAACTTATACTTTTCTGGTTTTCATGGCTCATTTCAAAGCCGTTTTCCAGTCCAAACCGCCAAGGGAGGGGACTTGGGTGATACTGTGGTCGGCAAGGTTGATGGCGGTCAGTTCGCCGCCCCAAAGCGCGCCGGTGTCGAGGGAGAGGATGTTGTCGGTGTTCATAAAACCCAGCGAAGACCAGTGTCCGAAGACGATGGTGTGGCTGAGGTTTTGCCTGTCGGGGGCTTTGAACCAAGGGCGCAGGTTCGGGGGCATTTTTTTGAGGGTGGATTTGTAGTCGTAGTCGAGTTCGTTTTTCAGTGTCAGCGCGCGCATTCGGGTGAAGACGTTGAGAATCATGCGCAGGCGGTCGTAGCCGGTCAGATCGTCGCGCCATTCGGCGGGTTTGTTGCCGTACATTTTGGAGAAAAACTTTTTGTATTTTTTGCCGCGCAGTTCGGCTTCGGTTTCGCTGGCAAGCAGTTCGGCGCGGGCGATGGTCCACTGGGGCAGGATGCCGGCGTGAACCATAACATGGCGCACGCCTTTGATCAGCAGGGGCTGGAAACGCAGCCATTCGAGCATTTTTTTGCTATCGGGATGTTGGAGGATGGGGGTGATGGTGTCGCTGCGCTTGACCGTGCCTTCGCCGTAACCGACGGCGAGCAGGTGCAGGTCGTGGTTGCCGAGAACCATGCGGACGCTGCTTTCGTGTTCCATACAGAATTGGAGGACTTCGAGGGATTTGGGGCCGCGGTTGACGATGTCGCCGACGAGCCAGAGGGTGTCTGTACCGTGGTTGAAGTTGATTTTGTCGAGCAAAAGGGTGAGTTCGTCGAAGCAGCCTTGAATATCGCCGATTGCGTAGTGTGCCATTGTTGTTATTGTCCGATAGTGTGTGGTGTTTCAGACGACCTTTGGCTTGTGGGAGGTCGTCTGAAAACGGGTTGCGTGTCTTATGCGTTCAGTACCAGCACGGCTTCGGCTTCGACCTGCACGCCTTTGGGCAGGGAGGCGACACCGACGGCGGCGCGGGCGGGGAAGGGTTCTTGGATGAACTCTGCCATGACTTCGTTGAAGACGGCGAAGTTGGCGAGGTCGGTCAGGTAGGCGTTGAGTTTGACGATGTCGCCCAGCGTGCCGCCTGCGGCTTCGGCAACGGCTTGCAGGTTTTTAAAGACCTGGCGGGCTTCGGCGCGGAAGTCGCCGTTGCCGACAACGGTCATGGTGGCGGGATCGAGGGGGATTTGACCGCTCATGTAAACGGTGTCGCCTGCGCGCACGGCTTGGCTGTATGCGCCGATGGCGGCGGGGGCTTTGTCAGTGTGGATGATGGTTTTGGACATGATTTTCTCCTAGAAAGAGTGGGCAGAACGAAATTGCAATAATACAAAATTTTTTGCTAATTAGGGAGTTTGGTCAAAGGAGATTAAATGTGCCCAGGCGGCATTTTTAATATTCTAAAAGCGTATTAAAGGAAATGTCTTAAAGATGAATCTTGGATTTATATGCTATACAACCGCATTTTTTATGATGTAAATCGTTTAGCTATTGATTTTAAGAGAATAGAGTCTCCATGACCATGGGAAAAATATTTTGCATTTTCGATTTCATTAATAAAATCAGGATGTAATCCTAATAAATTATCTTCAAATTTCAATATACTTGAATCCGTGGTTTCCCAAGCCGTATCCAAACTTTTAATTATTAATTCTTTCAATTTATTAAAAGCATTTTTAGCTTTGGTTATATCTTCTTCGTTTTGGGCACATTCTTTGAGTAAAAGAAATAACCTTGTTAAAACAGTTTGAGTCCAATGGTTAAATGGAAATTCTAAAAAATGCTCGTATTGTTGAATTGCTTTTGACAAATTTTTATTAATCCCAAGCCCTTCTTGATATGCGAAACCTAAATATAACACTCCAAGATAATTTGGAAATTGTTGCTGTTTATTTGACCTTTTAATATAAGAGTAACCATTCTCATCTGTATCAAGCATCATCGGTCCTTCTACAATAGGTAATGGATTAAATCCGCTAATTTCTGCCGATTTCCTCGCGTATTCAAAAAATTGTTGATATTTTCGTGTGCAATAAGATAAATATGCTAATTTATTCAATGCAAAAGGAAAGTCATATTCAGTAGCTTCTTTAT